>NZ_JAENRR010000199.1 GCF_016612505.1 Carboxylicivirga marina | reverse complement strand
CTTTTCAAATAGCCTTTCATCTCACCAAATGCATCTTCAATGCGCCATAGTTCCTTGTAGTTTGAGACTATCTCGCCGGCCTTCATATCTTTTACATTGGTGATGATGCCAAAAAAACCATCTCGTTTTGCCTCTTTTTCAATTGCTTTGTGGTTTAAGGAGCATTGCACCTTATCTTGTATCGATAAGTATTTCTTGTAGGCTCGGTTTGTTATGAATTTCTTTGTTAATGGCTTTGAAGATGATAGTGTGT
>NZ_JAENRR010000198.1 GCF_016612505.1 Carboxylicivirga marina | reverse complement strand
CTTTTCAAATAGCCTTTCATCTCACCAAATGCATCTTCAATGCGCCATAGTTCCTTGTAGTTTGAGACTATCTCGCCAGCCTTCATATCTTTTACATTGGTGATGATGTTAAAAAAACCATCTCGTTTTGCCTCTTTTTCAATTGCTTTGTGGTTTAAGGAGCATTGCACCTTATTTTGTATCGATAAGTATTTCTTGTAGGCTCGGTTTGTTATGAATTTCTTTGTTAATGGCTTTGAAGATGATAGTGTGT
>NZ_JAENRR010000197.1 GCF_016612505.1 Carboxylicivirga marina | reverse complement strand
TAGAAAGGGACGGTCGGACTTGGAACGGGGTCCGAGGCCTCGAAAGTCCACATCTAGCTACTGGGTGGTCCGATTCTGAGTGATCTCGAAGTTTCTTGCCCACAAAAGCCGAACGGTGACGCCCCAGACTCGGTTTCTTGGTTCCGTCCCAAAACGCCGAAGAAAGGCACAATGGCCTAGAAAGGGACGGTCGGACTTGGAACGGGGTCCGAGGCCTCGAAAGTCCACATCTAGCTACTGGGTGGTCCGATTCT
>NZ_JAENRR010000196.1 GCF_016612505.1 Carboxylicivirga marina | reverse complement strand
ATTATTACAAGAAGAGATAATTCACTCCATCACTGGCCGTCACTTTCCGGCAGGCCAACGCGCCATCCAAGAACCCAATTGAATTACCTAGGGGTCTGACATCAGCAACGTAGATGGGCACCTTTCAGTCGAAGTGAACGTAGAATTAAAAGCTGTTTGAAACCGATGATAATCGGTTGAGTTCTTTTAATTCAGTGAATAAGATTAGAAAGGTCATCGAGTGCTGCCGTCAGCGGACTCTTTGTATACTTTCT
>NZ_JAENRR010000195.1 GCF_016612505.1 Carboxylicivirga marina | reverse complement strand
CAATTTCCCCGACCTCTCAGTGGATTTTCCCGCTTGCGCATAGTATTGTTACAGATGCGCTATAATATGTAACGGTGTAAATCATTGAATTTTTGACAGTAAAATATAGAAAAGTAAGATCTATAGTGGTTTGGGGAGTGCATTTAGTATTATGCTGACTGAGAAATGGAGACAATAAGTCAATGAAAATATAAACAACAGCTACCAACAATGGCTTATAAAGCAAAAGTGAGCCGGCACATTTAGGTCGATTCGTAGCTCC
>NZ_JAENRR010000194.1 GCF_016612505.1 Carboxylicivirga marina | reverse complement strand
ATAGGCAGCAAGGAACTAAAAGTAATTATAACCGCTGCAATAGTGGTCCAGTTTTGGAACGAAAAGAGCAAAAGTAACTTGAGAAATAATCGGCATATAAAATATACAATGAATCAATATATTAGAAATATGATTGATGATACACAATTAATACATCAACCATATTACTCCTACCTTACACAAAACCATATAAACGCAAAAAAATCCGATACTCATAATGAATATCGGATTTCTCTAAAAAAAGGCGGCGACCTACTCTCCCACTTCTACGCAGT
>NZ_JAENRR010000193.1 GCF_016612505.1 Carboxylicivirga marina | reverse complement strand
ACTGAATTAAAAGAACTCACCCGATTATCATCGGTTTCAAACAGCTTTTAATTCTACGCTCACTTCGATTGAAAGGTGCCCATCTACGTTGCTGATGTCAGAACCCTTGGAAATTATCGTCAGACTCATGCACCATTCAAAACAGCGTTTTGACAGCGCGGTGGCCTGTCTGGCAATGGAGCCAGTGGTGGGGTGAAAGACTAATTTCGTGATACTTCTTAAAAGGAGCTTGCTTTTGCCTTTGATAAAAGGCTTTACTTTTATTAGATGTATAGA
>NZ_JAENRR010000192.1 GCF_016612505.1 Carboxylicivirga marina | reverse complement strand
GAAAATGTCACAAAGCTTTCCGCAATTGGCAATCCTTTAGAAATGATTGGTAACGTAGTTGATTTTGAAATATTTAGCCTGAATAATTCATGAACCAAATTTAAGAAGAAATGGACTCAATATTTAATTTAAGGAGTCATCTTCAACCGCCATATTGTTCATTAATTTGACAAAAGTCCGAATTCAGACCCGTATTTTGCCCTATGCTCGTCGCAAGCACACTTACATAAAGTCAATTATTGGGGTTTGGACATATTTTTCCCATACAGCCCGAAGAGTGTTCTG
>NZ_JAENRR010000191.1 GCF_016612505.1 Carboxylicivirga marina | reverse complement strand
AAAGGGCTTGCACGTATTGCCTGAAAGGCATTAAGGTAGTAGCACAGGCCACTTGAACGCAGTGAAATACGGCCTGTGATATAAAATAGCACACAATTATTAGGGCTGTAGGCCCGACACATAGATTATAGCGATAACGAAGTTAAGCCAAAAATAAGCCTAGCAGCATGCAGTAGGTACACGTAGTGGCATAGGTAATTGGTATTAATACACTAGTGTTCATGTTGTTTAGTTATAATGATTAATTACCGCTGTGTTCTCTGTGAGCTCAGCGGTAAATTATTACCTGAA
>NZ_JAENRR010000190.1 GCF_016612505.1 Carboxylicivirga marina | reverse complement strand
ATAAAACAGCAGTAATCTACAAACAGCTTTTAATTCTACGTTCACTTCGCTTGAAAGGTACCCATCTACGTTGCTGATGTCAGAACCCTTAGAAATTCAATGGGGTTCTTTGAATGCGATTGTCATGTGATAGTCAGAGGGTATTTAATGATGCGAATTAATTTATTCTATTGTTTTCAACATACTCACTGGGACTCATACCTACTTTCTTTTATAGGTCAAGCTAATATAGGGGACTTCTATAAATTAAAACTTTGACATACAGATGTGTATTAGTATTTTCAGGCGATAAAATCAGCCGAAA
>NZ_JAENRR010000018.1 GCF_016612505.1 Carboxylicivirga marina | reverse complement strand
ATAGGTGTAATTTTATTCACACTCTCGTGAAAAAATTATGATTTTGAAAAAGCGCTTTGGAGAACCTGAGTTGTCACAAATTTTCAAATTCATAATATTAATTCTCAATTCTTTCAATTACGCTGCTTTAATAATTTCCTATTCCTCAAATGTCATGTCATATTTTTTGATACGTTTAAACATTAACTGCATTGCGTTTTTTCAATAGCTACCAACTCCTGTATATCTGTCATTTATGTTTATGAAAAGGGCATCTGCCGGCTTTATCTCCGATTTTGTTTCGGCTATATAAGCTTCCAGCATGTCTTGGGCATCTGTTTCATCATTGCCTTTAAGTAGAAATAATGTGTATTTCTGATCGTTAAGCTGATAACTGACTTCAAACGAATGCCTGAGGAATGGGTATCCTAAAATATTTTCGTTAAAATATTTCTCACTGAATTTAATTTTTCCGGCTCAATATGATATTTAGTGGGTAATACTCTTAATATCATTCTGGGGTTTTCAACCCCAAACCCCGACTTCATTTTTTCAAAGATGAAAAAACGCAAGCAAAAAAATCTTTGGCTAAGCCTGCTTAAGCTCATAAAACTACGGTTGAATGACTGGAATCGTTTAAACTCACTTCGCTCGAACAAAAAACGATTCTTAAACGTCATATACAACCTTGTTTTATGGCTCACCAGCCAAGGCCATAGGGTAATTCTTGGGCTTACCCACTCTAACCCATACAGAACCATTTTTCCTTTTAAAGGGAAGTGCCTGAATTCATTGGGAAATGTGGTCTTATTATTTAATTGCTCAGCAAGTTGATTGCTTATTTGTGTCATTGCTTTTGTGCTTTCGGGTGTTACTTTTAAAGCTCTTATCTTAATGTAATATTGGCTTGCCAAAAAGTATCTGTAGTCGGTTTTTAGGCGATGCAGACTTTCTTCAAATCGTTCGATAAACAACTGTTTTATTTCGGGTTGGTATAGATCTCGCTCAGTCTCTTTTAAATATATTTTGGTCACAATGTTAACATCGTTTCGCAATTGGTTTTTGTCCAACGCTTCGCCAAGCATCTTTTCATTCATGCCATTTTGATAGTACCAGGCCGTATCAAATAGCCTCACACCCTTATCGTATGAACGAACAATTAATCCGGGAATGCTTGCGTTCATTACGCCCATGCTTACAACAGTTACTTTTAGGCCTGTTCGACCAAGTGTTCGGTAAATGATGTTTTCTGGTGCAATATCGCTGTGATTAGCAGTTTTAATTGGCGATGCACTGGCAAGGCCAGCCACATTTAGCAGGGCTAATGATTGGCCTGTTTTGGTGATAAATTTCCGTCTGTCCATTTTGTGGGTATTTGTTTCTACCTATAAATTTATAGATTAAATACCCTGATGCTTTTCTTGATAGACAGATGTTTTATTTATGTGGATGAAAGCGGGATTATATCGATTAATGCTTTTTAGAAGATAAAAAGGCTATTGTATTTTTAATAGTCAATGTTCTTTTATTGGATGTTAGCGAAAATGTGGCATTTTCTTTTTCGACGAACTTTGTGATGTATAAAGACTTTTTGAATACCTCTATTGCTTTATCTGAATTATTCTGCTTTATCAGAAGTTCTCCCTCGGCATAAAAGAGTTCGGCCAAAACTTTTAAGTGTTCCTGAGTGTAATGATGCTTCTCCAATAAACTATGTGTCAATTCTTCTTTTGGTAGTTTATTAAAGAAGGCAGCATCCTGTTTGAGGAAATCACGATAGGTATTGTTTAGTCGCTTGCTGGCCTGTTGTAAATCACCTTTTTTAAGTAAGCCAAGAAAAAGGGCAATCATCTCAGCCATCATTTCCATCATTCGTAATATATAGTCTTTTTGATATGGCATACACTAATATACATTAAACGAGTTAAAAATGGAGGAGTTCGTTATATGCCTGTTGTTTTTTCAGCCAACAAACCGAATAATGCTAATAACAAAATGTAATAATTCGAAACGTATAAGGTAAATGTGATTTCAAATAGACATTAAAATACAAGATGTTTATGTGTTTTTAACACTTTCTTAATGAACAAACGATTTTTTTTACACTTTTTACAATGCATTCCCACAATATCAATATTCTGAAAAAACGACTTTGGAGTATTAATTTGCGATTATTTCTATAAATCAAGACTAAAAACTGAATAATATTTTTTAACCCCCATCATTTATGAGTAAAAATGCTAAAAAAATTATTTTTCACTCGCAGACCCCCTAAAAAGATATGCATAAAGTGTTCTTTTTGATTATTTAACAAAAATACCCCTTAAAATTTACTTATGAATTAAAAAAAACATTCTACATTTGCATCGTACCCCACAACAAAGAGGGGGTCAATTAAAATTATTAACTATTTAAAATTGTTTTACTATGAAAAAAGTAAATGTATTTAGGAGGATTTTGCCGATTGCCTTATTGGCGTTATTGCCCGCGGGAGCTTTTGCAAAAGGAAAGATTTTTATCAACTCGTATTTAAAAACTGATTATGCGGTAATTACAGCTCGCTATGATGCGTCTGAAAACTACCGAGTAAAGATTTTTGATGCAAGTGGAGATGAGCTTTATTCTAGTTCGCGAATTAGTGGAGCCACTTCGTTTCAGAAGTTATTTGATTTAACTTCACTTGAGGATGGTGACTACACAATTCATTTGACAAGCAAAAGTGAATCGTCACGAGAGAAATTTACAGTTAAAAACCACGAGTTGGTTAAAACTGAAGGAACTATTGAAAAAAGTGAAATGTTAAAAGCTTTTTTTAGAGTAGCAGAAGATAAGCTTTATGTGAGTCACATGAACTTTGATAATGCTGCATTAAGTATTACTATTGATGATAAGTTTGGAACTGAGCTGTATAACTCGAGTTTACCTACAAAGAGTACTTACTCTGGAATGTTTGATTTAACAAATCTTCCTTCAGGTGAATATCAGGTTTCATTAGTTTCAGGCGGTAAAGAGTACAGTTATGAATTTGACAAGTAATGATGAAAGTGACCAGGTAGACCAACAGAATAGGTTTACAGAACGAATAAACGGTGTATCAGATATTTTCCAGATACACCGTTTTTTTATGCTTATTACTTTCTCAATACTATAAACTCCAGTATGTCAGTTCTTTTATTTTATCTCTAAAGATACCCTTGACATCCACAAAAACACCTTCGTCAACCATTATTGATTTAAAATAATCTTCATCCAATTGAGCATACTCATCATGGTTAACGGCAACAATAACCGAGTTGTATTTTTCTTTAATTTCATCGATTAGGTCGTAACCATATTCATGCATTAATTCATCAGATGAAGCGTGTGGGTCAACAACATCAACATGTATACTAAATGATTTAAGTTCATTAACCACATCAGCAACCTTTGAATTACGGATGTCACTCACGTTTTCTTTAAAAGTAGCACCCATTATCAATACTTTTGCTCCATTGATTTTATTACCATTCGAAATCATCTTCTTAACAACAGTTTTGGCCACATAGCCGCCCATTGAATCGTTAATAAACCGTCCGCCGGTAATTATTTTAGAATGATAACCGAGTTCATTGGCTTTGTAAGTGAGGTAATAAGGATCAACACCAATACAGTGACCTCCCACTAAGCCGGGGAAGAAACGTAGGAAATTCCATTTGGTTCCGGCAGCCTCCAACACTTCAAAAGTATTGATGTCCATGCGATCGAAAATTAATGAAAGCTCATTCATCAAGGCAATGTTTACATCGCGTTGAGTATTTTCAATTATTTTGGCAGCCTCAGCTACTTTTATTGAGCTGGCTTTATGAATGCCTGCTGTAATAATACTTGCGTATATATCTTCAATAACCTGAGCTGATTCATCGTCGCTACCTGAAACAATTTTTAAAATCTTGGTTAAGGTATGTTCTTTATCACCTGGGTTGATGCGCTCAGGACTGAAACCAACTTTAAAGTCAATATTAAACTTTAAACCAGATTCTTCTTCAAGAATAGGTACACAATCATCTTCGGTACAGCCTGGGTATACTGTAGATTCAAATACAACATAGTCCCCCTTTTTTAATGCTTTACCAACTGCACGTGTTGCCCCAAGAAGAGGTCTTAAGTCTGGTAAATTGTGATTGTTGATGGGAGTTGGTACAGCTACTACATGAAAGTTGGCTTCCTTTAAGTCGGCTGCATTACTTGTGTAAACGATATCGCAACCATCAAAAGCTTCAGCTTCCAACTCATTACTAGGGTCGATGCCTTGTCGCATCAATTCAACACGGTCTTCTTTAATGTCAAAACCTATCACTGACATTTTTCGGGCAAATTCTAATGCAATTGGCAAACCAACATATCCCAGCCCTATAACCGATAACTTCTTCTCCTTGGCAAGTAATTCTTTTAACATAGTCGAGTCTTTTATAATTCAGAAGGTTTGTGTTTGTAAATTCGTTCAATCATTTCTACTACCTTAAGTCCTTCAAGTGCATTAGTGGTAATGCTGCCATCGCCTTTAAGTACATTTACCACATTGTCTATCACAAAATGATGGTTGGCGGCAGAACCCTTGTATGGACCATAATCATTGGGCGGGTTTGATGGCTCAAGTTGTGGCATGGTATAATTTTCAATATTACACTCTGCAACTTCGTTCATATATTGTCCTGAAACTTTTACAGTTCCTTTGCTGCCAATAATAGTGATGCTGCTTTCCAGGTTCTTATTCCAAATAGATGTGCTGTAATTAAGAGCTCCCATGCCCCCGTTTACAAAATCAAAGGAAACAAAGCCACTGTCTTCAAAATCGGTTGAGTGTTTATGGTTGAAATCCTTAAAGTTTCCTTTTATGTTGGTGATGTCGCCAAATAACCAGTACATGATATCTACAAAGTGAGAAAACTGTGTGAATAACGTTCCACCATCCAGCTCTTTATCTCCGTGCCAGCCTCCTTTTTTGTAGTAACGATCATCACGGTTCCAATAGCAGTTAAGCTGTACCATGAATATGTCGCCCAGTAATTCCTCGTCTATGACTTGCTTGAGCCATACACTTGGCGGAGAGTAACGATTTTGCATGACGGCAAATACCTGACGCGACATTTGCAATGCTTTGAAGATGACTTTTTCAGCATCTGCCTTATTTAATGCCATTGGTTTTTCAACAACAACATTCTTTCGGGCCTCTAGTGCTTCAATTGCCTGATTGGCATGCAGACCATTAGGTGTGCAGATATTAACAACATCAATTTCGGGATGATTTTTTAGTAACTCAGCTAATTCACTGTAAAAAGGAATGGTTTCATTCCACGATAGATCGACTGCCGATTTAATATCGCAAACAGCTACCAGTTCAGCATCATTGTTACGTTTAATCATTTCGGCGTGGCGCTTACCAATGTGCCCCAGACCAATTATTGCAAATTGTATTTTCGATTTTGAAACCATCTATTCTATTATCTTCGCTACTGTATTGTTCTCTAATTTGTATTTCTCTTTGCTTTCGGGGCACAAAGCAATCCCATTAGTATCAAACTCTAGCCGATGACCAAATTCACTCATCCAGCCTATTTGTTTCGAAGGGTTCCCAACAACTAATGCATACGGAAGGATGCTTTTGGTAACTACAGCACCAGCTCCAATAAAGGCATATTCACCAATGTCGTGTCCGCAAACAATTGTTGCATTAGCGCCAATGGTGGCTCCTTTTTTCACAATTGTTTTGGCGTATTGTCCCCGTCTGTTAACTGCGCTTCTAGGGTTGGTTACATTGGTAAATACCATTGAGGGGCCAAGGAAAACATCATCTTCGCATATAACGCCTGTGTAAATAGAAACATTGTTTTGAACCTTTACGTTTTTACCAAGCTTCACATCTGGAGAAATCACTACATTCTGTCCTAAATTACAATTTTCACCTAATTCACAACCGGTCATAATATGCGAGAAGTGCCAGATTTTAACACCTTTATGTATTATGCAGTTGTTGTCAACAACAGCGGTTTCATGAACAAAATAGTTTTGATCATCCATATGGTTTATTCAAAAAAAGCCAAGATGGCATCGGTTATAAATGTTAATTTTTCGTTGGTTAATTCAGTGTGCATTGGCAAAGATAATACCTCTTTACTTAATAAAACGGCATTAGGCAAGTTAGGTGTTTTTTTCAAAAATTGTTCAAAAGCTTCCTGTTGGTGTAATGGTACAGGATAGTATACCATTGACGGAATACCCTGGTCTTTTAAATGAGCCTGTAAATCATCACGTTTCCCATTTTTAATACGTAGTGTGTATTGATGGAAAGTGTGTGTGCAAATTTGTGTACGAGCCGGAATTATTATTTCCGGATGGTCTTTTAATGCACCATCATAAAAATCGGCTGCCCTACGACGTCGGGTATTGAAATCATTAAGTTCTTTAAGCTTTACATTCAGAATAGCTGCCTGTACCGTGTCCAGGCGAGAATTGATGCCAATTATTTTATGAAAATATTTTTTCTCAGAACCATGATTTATAATCATACGCATTTGCGCCGCCAGCTCATCATTGTTAGTAAAACAGGCACCTCCATCGCCAAAGCATCCCAGATTTTTAGACGGGAAAAAAGAAGTGCATCCTACATCGCCAATGGTTCCTAGTTTTTGGATTTGATTGTTAAACTGGTAGTTGCTGCCAATGGCCTGTGCTGCATCTTCAACTATTTTAAGTTGGTGTTTATCAGCAATAGACATTAACTGGTTCATGTCGGCACCTTGTCCAAACAAATGAACGGGTATGATAGCTTTTGTTTTATCAGTGATAGCTGCTTCAACTTGCTCAGGAATTAGCATAAATGTATCCAAATCTACATCAACCAATACAGGAGTAAGTTTGAGTAATGCAATGACTTCAACAGTGGCAATAAACGTAAATGTTGATGTGATAATTTCGTCGCCCTCTTTTAGGCCAAGAGCCATTAAAGCCACTTGCAAAGCGTCGGTGCCATTGGCACAAGGTATAACATGTTTAACATTTAGGTACTTCTCAAGCTTACTCTGAAAAGTTTTTACAGCCGGACCATTTATAAATGCTGACTGCTCAATGACTTTGGCTATCTCACTATCTATTTCAGGCTTTAGTCGATTATACTGCGCCTGAAGATCTACCATTCTGATTTGTTCCATATTGCCTTTTTCGAGCCGTTAAATTAGGAAAAATATCAGAATCCGAAGTTCATCCCGAAGGACAGGATGTTATCACCCTCCAGATAAAATGGGTTAGTGTATAACTCTTTGTCAGATCCTGAGAATTCATTTTTGGTTGCCTCAATAAATATAAAAGCATCATTAACAACTTGATAGGAGGCTTTTAGTGTGAGGCTTTGATTTTTATATCTTAACTCATTGATAAAGGGTAAGCCTCTGCGTTCGTGCTCTGGATTTATTTCGGGATGTTCTTCAATTTCTCCATCGTTGAGTATTTTCATGTAATCTTTCCCTTTTTGCATCCAGGTATAGTTGGCGATAATATCGACCCCGAGTATGGGTTTAAAGCCAACAGCCAGATATAACTCTTCAGCATTGTCTCGCATATAACTGCCTAGCATAAAACTATTGCTCTTAAAAGTTATTGATGGAACAAAATTTTCATACGTCATGGGCCTTACACGTGTATATTCGGCAGTAAATGAAGTGTTGGGCAGTAAGTCATTAACTTTTGCTCCTACTTTAAATGCAATATGATTTGATTGTTCTTCTTTGTCAAACATTCGCCCTAAGGCTATTTCATCAATAAAAACTGAAGTATAGAGGTGTAGGTTTTTAATCTGTCGACTGCTAATATCGAGATACATTTGGGCATTATGGCCCACCCAGTTATCCCAAGAATTATAGGTGTGATCGGCCGATTTATAAAATAAAAAAGGAACCATAAATGTGGGGTTGAAATCGGTATCGCCGTAAATAATTGAGTTGCCAAATGAAATGTATAATTTCTTCATTGGTTTTATGGTGAACATGTTAGACGATATAAATTTATTGGCATACACTTCACGATCGCCTCCATATACCAGATAGGTGCGCGATGAATCAACCACCTCACTTACTAACCATCCGTGCATGTAGTTAAATTCCAGCCATTTTGTTGGAGTCATTGAAAATGAGATGTAGCCATAAGAAGGTGCTTTGCCAGTAATTATGCTGGCTTCGCTGTAGCCATTCCCCCAGGCAATATGGTCTTTATGGAGTCCAATGCTCCCCCAATTCCATGAGTAAGTGATGCCCCCGCGTGTTTCTGAATAATCTTTCGCATCACCATCGCCTTTATAAACTGCTCCTGGACGCTTTGATATATATTGGCTACCACCTAAATAACGTGATTCGTGATTATCTCTCAAGCTTCCGTAGATGCCAACATGTTTACCAATGCTTCCATAGAATTCGGCACCGCCCCATCGATGATATTCTGTTGATTGGGCGTTATTAAAAAACTGCCCGCCTAAAATAGGGTTTATCGTAACTTTAAAAAGTGAGTCACTATGGTAAAGAACATCAAAACGTTTGTCGAAATCTTTTCCAATAGTTAATTCTTTATTAAAATCTTTCAGGTAAAAGGATACTTCTTGCTGTTGGCGTTTGGTTAATGATGGATGTTCATTGGCTTTTTTGAGTGCCTGCGCAATGGTTAGTCGAGAGTAAGGTTTAATGGCCGAATTTACTTCGATAATACCTTTATTGGCCAATTCATCAATGAAATCATATATGGCTGTATTGCTTATGTGGTGAGGGGTTTCTTGAGCTTTGATATAGCCTGAAAGAAGAGTAATATTCAGAAGTATGACTAGTAAATGTCGCATATAGTAAGGTTTGTTAAGGATGAAAGTAAATAAAAGCCCTCATCTTATCAAATAGCATACTGTATGTTAATCATTTAAAACTGTTCGGCTATCATGAATATAATAATGTTCAGCCCATTGAGAGGTTGATTTGCCAAAATGAGGGAAAAATAAATAGCTATCGTGAAGCTAAAACAAGTCGTTTGGCAATTTTACCCAGTGTTACTATCCAGGTTTCTTTTTGAATAGCCTCTAATTCACCTTTGTCGAGCCAAATACCATGGCAATAGGGGCAGTAATCAATAATGACTTTGCTATCGCGTGGATGAATGGCTTTTTGTAAACGGGGAGAATTGTTACAGGATGGACAATGTAAGGTCTCCATTTGCACATCTTTGTTTGGAATGTGCCTTATTTCAATAAAAGTAGGCTCAATTATATCGTCAATTTGCGATAACTCATTTTTATCAAACCATATGCCCTTGCAATTTGGGCAAGTATCAATTTCAATGGATGTTTTGCAATCGTTAATATGAGAAATAAACAATTGTTCCTGGCAACGTGGGCAATTCATTTCTTTATGTTTGGGGTTAGTTATAAGTTCAAAAATAACTAAGTGAGTTGGATATAAAAAACCCGTTATTACAAATGTTTTAATAACGGGTTTTATTTTATATGTCTTTGGTTGCAATACTATTGTTTGTCAACCGCGAATGTTTAAAATATCTACTTTGCTGCCGGAGCTACTGAAGCACCACTTTCAATTTCAACAGTTGACCACTTTGGATGACCTTCCTTTTGTAAGATAGCGATGTTTTTGGCTATTCCTGCCTCAATGGCCTCAACCACCTTTTTATCTTCTTCCGTTAGCTTGTCCTCATTCACAATCAATAAAGTTCTTAATGAAAAGGTGTCGATATCTTTTTCAAGCCATTCGTATTCGCCTGCTTTAATTACGTCGTTTTCATAACTTTTGGCCCAACCGTTAAAGTCTCGAAGTTGTAATAAAACTAATCCGTCAACCATAACCTGAGGGTTGATTTGGAGCATTTCGAGTGGAGAACTACCAACCATAATACCAGCTTCAACATTTCCACTAGCGATACGTTTTAACATTTGGTCGTAATTTACTTTGTTCGTAAACCATTCAACTTTAGAGCGTTTCCTAATGATTTCAGCAGTGAAAGATGAGCTTTGATCATCAGTGCCTACTGCCAGGCGTTTGTCTTTTAGATCCTCAAGTGTTTTAATTCCAGTACTTTTCTTAGTGAAAATATGAATTTGCTCTTTGGCCAATGGCATTACAATTTTTAATGCGCCTGTTTTATGAGTGTTATAAACCAGGTCTTGCGCTTGCATTAGGCTAAAATAATCAGACTGGATAAAAACCATTTTAGCTTCGTTATCAGGATCAATTAAATACCTGAAGTTGGCAGCACTGCCGTGAGTTGGTTGATTAATTAATTCAATACCTTCCTTTTCGCCAACTATTTTAACTATGTCATCAGCAAATTTGTTATAGGAACCATGTAGAGGCCCTGAAAAGATTGTGAATTGAGCAAGTGCACTGTTAATTGAAAATACGACTAGCAATGTCAATAAATAAGAGAATTTTGTGTTCATGAGATTATAGTTTATGGTTATAAAATATAGATTTAAATATCAAGAATTACCAGATGCTGCATAGTTAAGGCGTGTTAATGTCTTGAATTTTAAAAGTTAAGTGCAGTTTGTAAACAAATAATTACAGGAATTGTTTTCGGCTAATGTGTATAAGCAGTGCCCTTGAGAGTAAACTCACTTTGGAGAATCGTGATATACTATTAACCCGAGTTCGACATAAAATTAATAGCTCAGGCCGCTTGTAAGTAATTGGTTTCAAGGAATCTTTGCGAAGGCATAGCGGGCTATGGTAAGCAAATATGACGAAGAAAACAGTTGTTTGCAAGTGGAAAGTCAGGCTTTTCATTCAATAACTGATCTACTTCTCTAAATTCCATCATCATAGCTCGCTATGCTTCAAAAATTTATATTGTATATCAGTCATTTAATAAAATCTGTGCTGTTTAATTTTAATCGAACTCGGGTTATTATTGTTGTAGCGAGTGGTTATTGTCATTTACCCAACCACCGCATTCTCATTGATTTCATCGATGATATGGATGATTCTGCCAGCCTCAGCATCATCAAAGACACCAAATAGGCCTTGGTCATTCATGTCGGTAAATGGTGGCTGAAAAAGCATGCGTTTGTCGATAGTGCCGTTTTTAGTGAGGTAGGTAATGATGTTCTGGATGAAAGTCATTTGATCGGCTTGCAGCTTACCCACTTGCAGAAACTCGCTAAAAGCATCTTGAGCGGCTGCTGAATCTAAGCCTATAATGCTTCGGATAAAAGTACCGAGAGGCTGTTCGCCAAAAACAGTAGCAAAGTCTTCTTTAGAGCCTCTTTCCTGGCCGTCGAATAATATCTTCTCCAAAAGAGAGAGTTCATCATTAGTAATTGGGATATTGCCAGACAGCTTAGTGATGGTTAGCTGGTGCTTGTTTTCTCGGATAAAGCGCTCAACCCGCTCTTTATAAATGCTACGGTTATGTGATGGCACATAAGGCTCGGCGGCGCCAAGTATTACTTCTGAATCTTCCAGGTTGGTGTAGAAGGAGGTTTGCTTTTTACGATCGATGTAGCAAACGAGCTCGCGTATCTCTTCGCGTATTTCTTCCATGCGCTTTTGCGAAAGCTTTTGATAGAAATCCGGGTCTTTCATTTGCTCGATAAGCGGCTTGGAACGTAATACCTGTGGAACGGTATACACTTTACTTAATTGATTGGCTATTTCCACCAGGTTTTCGTGATAACCTTTCTCTGAGTTGAGCATTAGCAGGTTGGCCAGTTGCAGTTTCAGCATCATCAGGTCGAAGCGCCGTGCTGTTTCATTGATGCTCTCAGGAATAGGTAAAGCAGACAAGTACTCTTCAATTTGGTGTACATCATCTGCACTCAGATTATTCCAGCGCTTTCGCTCTTCAAACTCTTCTACGTAGCGCAGATTCATCTTTACTTGGAAGCGTTCCCTATTAAGGGTTACAATGGACTGGTGCAAGGTGTTGAGCAAGCTAGTGGCTAACTCTACATTTTCCATTTCTCCTGTTTCGGCCAGTAGTCGTGACACTTGCAGGCGAGCTTCAAATATCTGCTGTGTAATGGGCTTGGCCAGGTTAGTATCAACACCTTTTTTATTCAGTTCAAAAAATTCGAAGTTCTGGCACACATCAAAAATTAGGAAGTGTTCCTTGTCTTCTCCCGGACCAAACACATCGGGGCAGAGGCGTGTGCCGCGGCCTATCATTTGCCAGAATTTAGCATAGGAACGCACCACTTTAAAGAAAATAAGGTTGAGTACACGTGGTGCATCAATACCTGTATCCATCATATCTACCGATACCGCTATTTGTGGCAGGTTTTCTTTGTGCTGGTCACAAAAGGCCTCAATGAGGCTTTGTGCATGACTCACTTTGTTATGCACCGTGCTGATAAATCCTGCTGGCAGGTGGGGGTAGCGTTCGGTAAAACAATCTTCAATAAATTTGGCATGCTTCTGATTAACCGCAAAAATGATGGTGCGGCCTATTTTATCACCACCTTCAATCTTTAAGCCATGCTGCATCAAGGTATCAAGCACCTTATTGACCGTATCTTTATTAAATAGCCATTTGTTCATGGCATTGGCCTGTATCTCTTCGGGGAATAAACCGGTGGCTTTATCCTGAAAGGTTTCTTCGTATTGTGCTTTCTCGTCTTCCGTCAGTTCACTGTATTTGATGCCTTCCCGCATAAAATCGGTGGAGACATCAATGTTCTTATAAGGCTTCAGGTAGGTGGGTACCGCTTCATCCAGCTCATATGAGAAAGTTGGGTCGTCGTTGCTGCAAGCAAACAGTTCAAAAGTATTGTGGTCGATGCTGTCTTTTGGCGTGGCTGTTAAGCCAACAATAAGCGCATCGAAATAATCGAAAATAGCCTGGTAGCGATTGTAGACTGAGCGGTGGGCTTCATCCACAATAATCATATCAAAATGCCCTACACCATAAAAGCGTTCATCGCCTTGGCGCGCATTGTCGATGCAGTTCATCATGGTGGGGTAGGTGCTGAACACCAGTCTTGTGGTATCTTTTTCTTTCTCCTTGGTTAAATCAATGGCGGTGCATTCCTTCAGATGTTCGCCAAAGCTGTTTTTAGCTTGTGTTACCAAAGCGTTTCTGTCGGCCAGAAAGAGCACGCGTTTTACCCAGTTGTGTTTGATAAACACATCCACCAGAGCAGCAGCTGTTCGTGTTTTACCGCTACCGGTAGCCATTACCAATAAAGCCTCACGTTTATTGCCCATCAAGCCATTGGGGGCATCCACTACAAAGGACTCCGCTACACGCTGTATCGCTTCCGTTTGGTAGGGGCGTCCTGCAATGTTGAGGTTGATTTTTGCCTTACGGATATCCTGACGTGTGTTGCGTTGGTGGATGCTCCATTGCAGTTCATCCTTGGTATAGAAACCAAAACATAGCCGTGGTGTGGTATAGAAAGTATCGTTCCAGAGTTTTATCTCATAACCGTTGGTAAAAAAGATGAGTGGGCGTTGTCCATGCATTTGTTCCAGGCAGTTGGCATACAGAAAAGCCTGGTGCTTGCCTGCTTCAATATCTTTAGAGGTGCGCTTGGCTTCAATAACGGCCAGGGGTTTACCATTATCGTCCCACAATACGTAATCGGCATAACCATTGCCATGCGGATTATCTCTTGTAACAGGCATGCCTTTCACTGGGTATTCCAGTTCGCGACCTTCACGCAGTTCGCTCCAGCCTGCTTCTTTCAGGTTGGCATCGATGAGGTGCAGGCGTGTTTCGGCCTCGGTATATTCCGATGGTGCTTTTACACGGCGCTCATCCTTTTGCTGTTGCAGTAGTTCTTTGGCTTGCTCGGCCTCTTGTTTATAGGCATGCAGGGATGCTTCGCTTTCTTTGGCCTGCTGAAGTATGGCTTCTTTCTCGGCCAGTAGTTGGGCTATCTGCGCCTGAAGGGCTTCCTGCTCTTTCTGGTTTTCGAGCTGTTGCTCTTTAAGCTTGCGTTGCTCGGCTCCCAGCTTAGGTACCAGGCTTTCGTCAAAAGCACCGGGCAGGGTCATCTTTTCAGGGCTGTAGGTTCCAGCAAACCATTTTAAAAAGCCATAAAGGTATTTAAGACTTTGCAGAGCATCTTTGTTATTGACCTTACGACCATAATGCGCAGCGTTATTACCCGTTTTTCGCACCAGGTGAATACCGTTTTGATGGGCAAAAGGAATCAATCGTTTGAGTTCCTCGTTGTTCATCAGGTTAACCAGCTCTTTGTTGTAAGGGTATTCGATGTACTCGTATTCGTAGATGCGGTGAATCACTTCCTCCAGTACCAGGCGGCAATAGCTGGCTGTTGATACAGGTTCGGTATTAACACGCTGCTCGGCCTTTTCCATTTTTTTGGAAAGGCTTTTATGATGTGCCTGGAGGAATGTGAAGTTGGTCATTAAATCTGCGGGACTTGATAAACGCAACTAATTTAGCAAAAAAGATGATATATGTAACAGTATGCACGTCATACACTACCTAACAGGTTTCTAAAACCTGTTAGATAGTGTTGTTGCGAATTGTAGTTTTGTTATTGCGTATTGCATTTGATATAGCCAATAGCGTTGCTTATGGGAAGCAACTATTCAACCGCTCGGTTAATAGGCAATGTACCGCTCGGTACGTTGCCAGTGTACCGAGCGGTATAACGGTGATGTACCGTACGGTATAGTGGTGACGTACTGCAGTGGGTGTTGTTGCAGAAGCTAGAGAAGCATGCTATGCCTAACGGGTTTTCGAAACCTGTTTGGTAATATACGGTATCATTTAGCAGTCCTCATTCTCAATTTCGTTTAAATGATGTGTCAGATGATATTGTTGTGCCTGATGGCAAAAGATAAAACTTTCCTTATCACCAAATAAGTCCATGACCTTATGGCGCTGAAGGTGCGTATGCCCCTCGCTAATTAAACTGTGGTATGATGAGTGCTTGTACTTCCTGTAATCATCAGTAAATCCGTGTTTAACCGCATTGAGATGCACATATATAATAATATTCTGCAAGTATTTTTCATCGTTAATTACATGACGGCCAAAGTGCTCTTGAAACAAACTTCCGGTGCGGCCAGTTGCTTTATTAATGGCTTTGGTGTAAGCATTAAATAGGTTGGAGAATGGTTGGTGTATCCTTTTTTTGCCTGTCTGATACTCTGATGGTAATGCGTCGTGTGTTTTTATTTTTGATACCAGATGAAAATGATTGGGCATCAGGCAGTAGGCATATATATCGGAGATGTCTAGTAGGTATTTTTTAACTTTAGTGAGAAAGAAAAGGTAGTTCCTGTCTTCTTTAAAAATATTCTCTTTGTTGTTACCTCTGTTGTGGATGTGGTAATAAATGCCGGGTTTCAGCGGTATGGTGCTCATCGAATGAATTTTATAGGTTTGGTGTAACTAAATTATAAAATTCAGATGATAAGTGCAGAACTATTTTTTATTGTTTGATGTAAATCAACACCTAACAGGTTTTTAAAACCTGTTAGGTGTTGATATGTTACGTTCTGCTATTTATTCAAACAGCACTTTTTATACTTTTTACCACTGCCACAGGGGCAAGGGTCGTTGCGTCCTGTTTTTACATCATTAACGATGGGTTGCTCTGGCATGCCCCAGGGCGTATCATCTTCTTCGTCATCTTCATCGTCAAATGCCGGAGCAGGACTTTCTGTATGCCACGATTCCAGCTTGTCGTAACACTCATCCAGAGTAGACAGTGGTAACTCTCTTAGTTGACGACGACGTTCTTTTTGCAAATCTTCAAGACTGCCACATATTTCGACAGATACCCACCCTTTTTCAAATAAGGGCTGCAGGTATTGCGCGGCATCTGCGCCTTTTATGTCGGCCATGGTGCATGCTATAAAAGCAATAAGGTCACTATCGATAATATTATCGTTGAGCGAACATTGATTGTAAGCCTCCAGCATGCTTTTAAAACACTCATAGACTTCTTCCTTACGCTCAGGCTGGTGCACGGCTATTTGCTCCAACAACACAATCAATACATTTTTGGCATAGGTGTATTTGTTGGGCTGCAGCATAAATGCCTGGTAATCGTCGAGGGTGGCATTGTGCATTTTATAAATGGGCTCCCACATGTCCTCATGTATCCATTCGCCAATGTATAAATCGTAGTAGCCTTCGTGCTGCGATAAGACTTCGAATACCACCGGTAAACTCTCCTTGGCTTTGAGCTCACCCAGCAAATACAGGGCATGCATCACAAAGTCTAGGTCTAGCTCTTCATTTTCCCATAGTTCATCAAAATGATTAAAGCGATTGATACTATCGCGCAACACCAGCTCCAGGTCGGCTATGAGGCTATGGCGTGGCAAAGCCAGCAGGCGAGGTGATAAAGCTTTATAGAAGCCAGTATCGTAATGGTACAATTCCTCTACTTCGGCATGCGTAAACTCAGGAGCCTCCGTTTGGGTGCTTTGCTGTGCCGGCGCCTCAAAGTCGAGGGTGATACGCTTTTCGTGCGCTTCTTCCATGCGTTGCAGCGACTTTTGCATGTTGTGGTGTTGAATGGCACTAAAGGCCATGTCGCTCGATTCAGAATCGGGTGCTACCTCCTTTAAAAACTGATAACAGTGCTCAGCTTCCGCTTCTTTGTCGATGGCCAGATAATAACGCACGGCCAGAAAGTAAAAACCTTTGATTTCGTCGATGTGAAACTCCGGGCGCTGTGGGTATAGACTGGGCAAATCCATGGCCTCGCCCAATAACTCGGGTATCTTTTCATACTGCTCTTCATCGAGGTACATATTAGCTCGGTTGAGGCGGCCATAGAAATAATTGGGGTGCTGCTCAATGGTGAGTTCAATCACCTTTTGAGCCTCGGCATCGCGCCCCGTGTCACTGAAGCATACCGACAGGTAGTTTTTAAAGTGGGGCACCCGTGGGTATTTTTTAATATAGCCTTTTAGCTTTTTTACATTGGCTGCTTTGGGTTTTCTGGCCAGATGGTAGGCTTCCTCCAGTGCTTCGCGCACATAGTCGTTAATACCGTATTCACTATCCAGGATGGTGTTATCATCGGTGATGTTGAAGTTATCGATGCTTGGTAGTATCATATGGTTGTATTTTAATAGTTATTGATTTTTATTGATTTGATTGTGAAGTTTACCACACCCCACACCTAACAGGTTTTAAAAACCTGTTAGGTGTCAATTGTTTTAAACGTGCGCTGCAGCAAGCTGTTAAACAAATCTTCGCTTTTGGCCAATGCCTGCTGCGCTTGTGCTTTTTGTTGTTCAATGACTTGAATGCGTTGGGCGAAGAGGTTTTGGAGGAGGAGAGGAGGAACTGGAATTAAAATCTTTGCAAATTTTGCAGAGCGAATACCTTTAGCCGCACTACCTGTTGCTTGTTTGAATATTTCGAATTGTAACGTATCAGAATTAAGCATGTAATCAAGAGTTATTGCGTTATAGTTTTCATTTACTTGTAATGTAATAAGTCTTTGTCCAACTGCGAAATCCTTA
Source organism: Carboxylicivirga marina (assembly GCF_016612505.1). GTDB lineage: Bacteria > Bacteroidota > Bacteroidia > Bacteroidales > Marinilabiliaceae > Carboxylicivirga > Carboxylicivirga marina. The sequence goes on along the minus strand of NZ_JAENRR010000018.1, from coordinate 71,501 downwards.
AATCCATTTGGTATTCGACAAGTATATCCTAATGTTGCTCCTTCTGTTGTAAATAATACATCACCTACTTTGGGATATCCTCGTGTCATTACTTTACTATATGTTTCCTTGGAAATAAAGTCAAGTCTTGTTTTATCAAAATACCCAGGCCTTACACATTTTGCACTTATCAACGGCACTCCGTTATCAACCCTTTCTGGTGTTTTTCCACGATAATCTATGAAGCTAGCGATATCTTCAATCTTCTTTTTAGAGTTCTTGTCATGTATATAATCGCCAAACATCTCCAAAAACAAGCTTTGGCTCAGGGCCTCGTATTTGGCAATGAGTTGTTTGTTGAGTTGGCGCAGCTTATCGGCCTCGTCTAATATGGCGGCTATCTTTTGTTGTGTGGGTAGCGGGGGGAGGGGGATTTTTATTTTTTTTAAGTTCTTTACAGGTAATTGCTTTAATGCTGTACCTGTTGTAAGTTTAGGGAGTTGTTCTTTAACCAAATTAGACCCTAAAACATGTAATAAATATAAAGGGTGAAAGTTTCCATAACTTCTTAGTAGAACAATCTGCGCATTAATGTTTGAATCATTATGCCTTTTGGGCACTATTGCAACTTCTCCAATATTACCCCTAGTTGTTATGAGTACGTCATTTGGCAAAACATGCCCCTTTTTTAATTCAGCGTGTTTTTCTGGGCTAATGAAGTACATATCTTCATCTTGAATAGTTTTATTTTTAAAATTATTTGCTCTGATGAACGGGACTCCTTCTACGATAAACTCTTCACTTCTTGGATATTTTGCAGAATAATTTCCATCTGCAATTTTCAACCCTGAACTACCTATCTCAACATTTTCCCATTTACTCATATAACAGCCCTTCCAATACTTTAAGTGCCTCGGCACGTTCCTTATCCAAGTCTTTAATATCAGCTATAATGGTTTCGGGTGCATCGTATTCGACCTCTTCGTACACAATTTCTTTGTAGCGGTTAATGCTCAGGTCCCAGTCATTGGCTTTAATTTCGGAGAATGGTACGAGGAAGGATTGTTCGGTACGTTGGCGCTTGGCTTCGGTAGCCCCTCTGCCTTCGGCATCTGCCCCTGAAGGGGAAAGGGAGTGGTAGCGTGTGATGATGTCGGGGATGTTGTTTTTGGCGTGTTCCCCCTCCGCCCTTTGGGCACCTCCCCCGGTGGAGGATTCGCCATTGGTCAGTGCAGTGCGTTTATCATCTAATGAAAAACCATCGGCCTGCATGTCGTAAAACCATACCTTATCGGTGCCACCTGTACCGGTTTTGGTAAAGAATAACACTGCCGTGCTAACGCCTGCATAGGGTTTAAACACCCCACTTGGCATGCTTATTACGGCATTGAGCTTATGGTTTTCAATAATCTCTTGTCGTATCTGTTTGTGGGCTTTGGAGCTGCCAAAGAGTACGCCATCGGGTATAATCACGGCACAGCGGCCACCGGTTTTTAGCATGCGCAGCATGAGGCCTAAAAACAGCAGTTCGGTCTTTTTGGTTTTGACGGTTTTTAAGATGGCATCGTCCACGGCATCGTAATCGAGGCTGCCTTTAAAGGGTGGGTTGGCCAGTATGAGAGAATATTGCTCGCGTAGTTCGCTGTTGCTTTCACTCAGGGCATCTTTACCAATAAGCGTTGGCGTTTCAATGCCATGTAGTTGCAGGTTCATGGCACCAATGCGCAACATGGTGGGGTCAAATTCAATGCCCGAAAACATGCGTGTGTTATAGTGCTCACGAAAGTCACGCTCGTGAAACCACTCCTTGTGCTTCTCATGGAAATACTCGCCTGCGGCCACCAAAAAGCCGGCGCTGCCACAGCTGGGGTCGCATATCAGCTCTTCCTTGTGAGGCTGCACCATGTCCACCATCATTTTAATAATGTGGCGCGGCGTGCGAAACTGTCCGTTGGTGCCTGCTGTGGCTATCTTGCTCAGCAGGTATTCGTAGAGGTCGCCCTTGGTATCGCGGTCGTCCATCTGAATCTTGTCAATCATCTGCACCACCATATCCAGCAATCGTGGTGTTGGTATCATAAAGGTGGCGCCTTTCATGTACTCGGCAAACACACCACCTGCTTCGCCCACCTGTTTCATGTGGTCAAACACATTTACACCACCCGCTTGATGGGAGGTAAACAAGGCAAACATGCTCTCGGCATCTTTGTGCTTAAAGCTGTTCCAGCGTATGGCTTCTTGCGCTGGGGTAAATACGGCATTTTGGAGAGGAATACCGGCTATGCTGGCTTTCTTTTCGTCCAGTCGCTGTTTCTCATCCAATCGGCGGATAAACAACAAAAAGGTAAACTGCTCAATTACGGTTAGTGGGTTGGAAACGCCACCTGTCCAGAAGGCTTCCCATATTTTATCAACTTGCGATTTTAATTCTCCTGTAATCATTGATATAGACTGTTAGATGAATAGACCATAGACTGTCAGATAATAGGCCTGCTATAGTCCTGCGAAAATAGGATTATTTTGGGGATGAGGCTTTGCTTATATTGAAAAATAATGAATGTTGGTAATTGCAGATAATAGAAGAATAAACGCAGAGACACAAAGTCACAGAGTTATTTTCGCTTTGATTGATAAACTCTGTGACTTAGAAAATGTTTATGTTTTATCCTTGGGTTTATTCTGGCGACGTAAGCCCTTATATTGTATTAAAATCATACCATATACTTACATCACATTGTCTGCTGTTAAAACTTTGGCATTTTAAACTTCATTGTTACTTCGCCTGTTTCCTGGTCTACTTCAATTTTCTGCTCTTCGATACCAACATCCTTACCGGTTGCCATTTTCATTAAACCCGATAAAAACTGCATGCCATTGTTTAAAACATCTTCCATTTGCTGCGCTGCTACTTTTTGTGTTTCAACGGTGGCATCTTCAGTAGATGGTTTATCCTCAGTTTCGGGTTCCCCGGTCTTGTTTATTACAGCCTGTTTATCATCCCCTTCATCAAAAGGTAGTTGTGGCTGTTTGTATTCTGAGTCATCTTCTTCAAATGGTACCAGGTACTCATCTTCGTGTTCCTTCTTGAATTCGTCGAGCGTATATTCAGGGCTTTTTTCGTCTGGCTTCACTTCTGGCTCCACAACATCCTGCTGCGCTTCTTCAAAGGCTCCGGCCAGCTCTTTCATCTGTTCCAGAAATTGCCCTCGTCCCTTCTCGGTAAAATCAACAAAATCGTTATTAAACCCTTCATTTAAGACATTGTCAAATAAGTTTTGCTTTACCAATAAGCCTAAAGCTATATTTTGCTCGATAGAATCAACTGTTATCAGGTTGAAGATCGATAGCTTATCACTTTTCTGTCCCAGGCGATCAATACGACCAATGCGTTGATTCTTTTTGGCCGGATTCCAGGGGAGTTCAAAATTTATTAATATATCGGCTACTTGCAGGTTAAGGCCTGCACCTCCAGCTTCGGTCGACAGAAATACTTTGCACTTATCATCGGATTCGAATTTCTTGATGAGTTCACCTCGTTTATTAGACGGGACACTGCCATTTAACTCACTGAAACCGATGTTGTTCTCGAGCAGCATTTTCCCCATCAGTTTGTGCATCTTCACCCATTCCGAGAAAATAATCACCTTCTTATTCTGGTTGGCCAAATCCAGTTTTTCGAGCAGGATATATTTGAGTTCTTCCAGTTTGGGTGACTCAAATGTATTTTCATCAACCAGGTAAGAGGAGTTACACACCATGCGCATGGCTGTTAAGAGCTGCGACAGGCGTTGTAAATCAAATTGTGTAAGAAACTTTTTACGGGTTATCTGTCCAATACCACTTGCATATGAGGCATGATAGTCAGCCTGCAAGGGAGTCATTCGAACTGGAATATCTTGTTGCTGTATGTTTGGTAATTGCTCAAGAACCTTTCTTTTTTCACGGCGAAGTAAAACCGGTTTTAGTCGTTCCTTAAGTTGCGATAGGTTGTAATACGCATTTATTTTGTTGGGTTTAAAATTATCGAACAGACAATGTTGGTAAGAAAATTCCCACAGAGGTCCTAGCAGATGAGGATCAAGAATTGACATCAGTGAGAAGAGATCGATCAATTTGTTTTCGATTGGCGTACCGGTTATAATAAGCACGTGTTTTCGGCTAATGTTTTTGATGGCTGAAGCCGTTTTAGTGGCGTAATTTTTAACCTTTTGTGCTTCATCCAGTATCATGAAGTCGATCTGTGCATGATTAATCGCCAGTTGATCGCGCAGCACCATCTCATAATTAACGATCATAAAATAGGCCGTACTGGTTTTGTATTGAAGCGCACGTTCATCGGGTGTGCCAGATACAATTTCAGCATCCAGCTCAGTGAATTTTTCTATTTCACTCTTCCATTGTGTCTTTAACGATGCGGGACAAACCACTAAGGTCTTCTCGAAACCAAACAGGTCTTTTTTTAATGCCGCTGTTCCAATTGCCTGAATGGTTTTACCGAGACCCATTTCATCAGCTATTATGGCATGCTTTCGGCATGCGGCAAATACAATACCATCTTGTTGATAATCGTATAAAGTGGCGTTTATGGAAGAAAAATCAGGTTGGTAGTTTTGTGCAACTGCTTTTAAAGCTCTGCTTTCAAGTGTGTTGTTGTATTTCTCCTTTACTTCAGGTCGAATAACAATATTGTCAAAAGCTTCAGCTTCAATAAAAAAATGGTGCAGTTCCAGTATTTGATCATCCTCAACAACCTGGTTTGAATTAAAATATTTATTCAATAAATCACTCAGGTCGTTCGACATCTCGTTTGGATAAAACCAGCTAACACGATAGTCGTTCAGTGGGTCGAGGTACACTTCAATAAAAGGACATGTTTTACGTAAGCGGCGATACAGGCTTTTGTTTGTTTTAATCATTTCAAAGGCATACATGATGTGCTTTGTAGTGCCCAGTTTATTCACCTCTGAGTCTTTACTGTTACTATAGCCTATTTCGTTATCAAAGTCGCGCAAAAAAATGCTATACTTAACCCCATTTTCATTGGTTAACACATGGTCGCCATAAATGTTATCTGCCCATTTAATTCTGTATTCAGCACGCTTAGCTTTTTGCTGACGTTCTGCCAAAACCCTTCTAATCATTCCTTCACGGCTGTATTTTTTATGCTCAATACTACCTTGATTGGCAGACAACAATTCCTTGGTTTGTAATAAACAGGCATAGCTATATGAATCCCATTCTTCTGATTGGCAGGATATCACAAAATCAATTACTTTATTTTCGCCATCATATACTGCTTCAAAACAAATGGCAATGGGTTCATCTACTCCCTCAATATGATAATCAAAATACTCGATAGATTGGCTTAATGGTGTAACTGCCCCATTGTTAAAGAGCTCAAAAGCATCGTTTTGTTCTTTGTTGTTAACGTTTGATTGTAGTTCGTCTATCTTATTCTTAATGGCAACTTTCAGGACCTTAGTAATCATGATGTGTGTTTAATGAATATTATCTTTTAGAAGCTTTAGGAAATTTCTTGTAAATATAAGAAACTGTTTAAGTTTTATCCTTCGGTTTATTTTGACGATTTAAGCCCTCATATTTCAGCTAAATTTCTTTAAATAGCGATGCTATTCGCATCAATTTTGTCTCATCTGAGAACTTAATTCATTCAAAATAATTCACAAAAACAAAATTTAAACAGCTTCTAAATAATGAATTGCAGTTTCATTAACGATAATCCGGCTGATTTTTTCACGCTTAACTGAGTGATGATTAATCAAAGTGCAACTATAAAAAAAAGGTTGACGTCTGTCAACCTTCTGTAAGCTGCGGAGAGAGGGAGATTCGAACTCCCGGTACACTTGCGGTGTACACACGCTTTCCAGGCGTGCACAATCGGCCACTCTGTCACCTCTCCGTGATGGATTTCAAATATATGAACTTATTTCGATTGATATAGTTCATATGACAATAAACAAAAAAATCCCGACCGAAGTCAGGATTAATACGCACGGGAGGAGAGGCTCGAACTCCCGACACCTGGTTTTGGAGACCAGTGCTCTACCAACTGAGCTACACCCGTGTGTTTTGTTGCATTTCCGATGTTAATGCGGATGCAAAAATAGGAGAATAATCATTAAATCAAACCATTTTTCAGGAATAGTTTATGAGTTAATAATGGCACGTCAAGAACTCGGTTGGCAAGGGATTCATAAACAACTTCTTATTGATAATTTATTGATTGTTGTTTTTTTTACCCTTCCCAGTGAATTAGTAAAAATAGTTCGTCACTTAAGGATAAATAACCTTGATCGTAGCATAAATGATAGCTGGCACCTTTTTGAGTGGTGTAAATACTAGTGAAATAATTAAAGTCAAAACCTTCCTGAAGTAACTTAGAGCGTTTTACTTTGGTTTTACCCGATTGGTTTAACGATTGTAGAATACTATAGTTCTTTTTTAATGTGCGATTCACCTTTTGAACCAGCAGGTTTTCGCTGCTGTACCTTCGGTTATTAAAACTATTTCGGCATTGGTCGGAGCAGAACTTTTTATCTATTCGACCTATTATCGGGTCATTACATACCGGGCATAATCTTTTTTCAGACATTGGGGTTGGTTTTGTAAGTGTCAGATATGTAAATATATAAACGTTTTAAAGTAATTACAAGCGGTTTTAAACGAAACATAAACAACTTTAAGCAATTATTAACCGCCTTCAATTTGCAGATGCTTTCATCTTTGCTTCATCAATTTATTATTCATTTAAAAATTATGAGTCATGGCAAATTTAAGGAACAGAGTACAGTTAGTAGGAAACTTAGGAATGGATCCTGAAGTAAAAGCATTCGATAATGGACGTAAGTTGGCAAAATTCACATTAGCTACCAATGAGAGTTTTATTGGAGCTAACGGGCAGGAACGAACAGAAACGCAATGGCACAATATTATCGCTTGGGGCAAGCAGGCTGAGATAGCACAAAAATACCTTCAGAAAGGTAATGAAGTAGCCATTGAAGGACGATTAACTCATCGACAATACGAAGATAAAGATAAGCAGACCCGCTATGTTACCGAAGTAGTTTTAAGCAGTTATGTGATTTTTCCTGATTTTAAAAAGTGAGTTGAAGAATGTGAAAAAGCCGCTAAAACAGCATGAATGAACTGTTTTAGCGGCTTTTATATGTTGTAAATCAATAGCGTTATAAACGTTTTTGTTTAATACGCTATCTACCTTGGCCATCACGGCTTTAGAGAAAAAATAATTAGGGCAAAATTGCTATTAAATAGTTTGTACTAGCTAATTACTTCACAGATACTTCCACCTTATAATTGCAACTTCGTAATTCTTCTGGCAGATTACGTAAGTCAGCAGTGTTGACTTCAATACTCGTCGAATCAACACCTTTTTCTTCAATGAGGTAATAGCGAAGAAAAGCATTTCGATTGAGCAATAGTTTCTGAAATTCATCATCGAGTTCATCTTCTCCAATTAGTTGAATACACGATTGAGTCAATTCCATAGTGTCGGCATTGCTTATGTTTTTAGAGATATATGCCAGAAATGCGGCATCATTATCTTCTAATTGAGCCAATGCTGTATTAAAATTGCTTATATCCTGTTCAGTGTTAAGGGGCATTTTTTCTGCTAACATTCTTTTTTTCGCTGCTTTAATTGCCATGCTTGCTTTTTCTTCATCCGGATCAGTTTGTTGCTCAAATGAAAAAATGAGCTGTGGTTTCTTTTCGGTGATTTGTGCAATTTTATCCAAAACCTGCTTTTGATCAGCCAACAATGAATCTTGTGCATATGGCATTGGTATGTTTTCCAATTCCTCAGGTCTGGTACTAACTAAATTACCTAATGCATTAAATGGCGAGGCGGCTACTTTCACCAACCGGTTTGAGAAGGCTTTCCATACCAGCTTTCGAACACTAAAATTCGGGTTCGAAGGATTGCCTTCAACTGGCATATGAATGGTGATTACATCCTTGGGATCCTTCATCAGATATAAGCCCAGTTTCACCGGAGCCTTAACTTGTGGTTCATGCTGGGTTTTACTGCCTATTTCTAATTCCTTAATTACAATATCATTATTGTTAGCCATATGGGTTGGCGTCATATTAATGCTCAGGTCGTAGGTGATATCACCTTGAGTAATTGGCCTGGCAATGTGGTATTCAGTATAAGGCGAAAAGCTCATAAGACGAAGACGTTTGACATGAGCTTCCATTTCGAAAATAGCCGGGTTAATCATGTTTATGGCTGATGTTCCATCCATTGTTCCCTGGTCATTCATGTTCATTGAAAAATTAACAGGAACAGATTCATTTTGGGGATTAATATTGTCGATATTGACATTTATTTCTTTAATATCATATTGAAATGGGCGATAAAGCGTGTGATCGGCAAAAATAATTTCACCCTCAGAAACAGATAAATGATCAATCGAATAAAATAGGTGATCAGAGGTATCTGCTTCTGCCTGAATTGGTGCTGCTTGTATGGTGCTGTCAACTTCAGTTACAGGCAGCAATAGGCGCTCGATGTTACTCATGTCTTTATACAACTCTGCAGTGATGGTAGGTTTATTTATCGCAATATGTGATAATTGATAATTTTCGTTGGCCAGGTCAATCGAGGTTAAGCCCACACTTAATTTTTCCAGATTAACAACCTCCTTATCAGCTGTATCCCACAGGCTGAAGTTCTCAATACTGGTTTGGCCACTAATATTAATTTCATTCGTTCTTACCAGGCTTCCTTTAAAGTTTAGATCGGCATTCAAATAACCTTTGATACCTCCAATATCAATCATCGTTTTGGCATAGTTGGTGATGTTGCCAAACTCTAATTGGTTCAATTTGAAATCAATATCATACTCGTTTCTAATCTGGTCAACATCAGCCTGTATACTCACATTGCCTTGTTTTCCAAATTCAAAATTGATGCCGACACTGGATGATTCACTGTCCCAGGCGATTTTTGGCAGGTCAAGTGAAATATCGACCAGCCTGAATTGCGTATCTACTGTTTTGTCATCGAAACTGGCGTGCCCATGTTGGATTTTAATGTCGTGAATGGAGAAACGAAAAGGAGTGTCTGACTCTTCATTGTTTTCTTCAACTTCCAATGAATCAGACTCCGGTATTAAATCGTTAAAATTAAAACCATCTTCGTCATTAATGATATTGATAAAAGAACTGTCGATTAAGATGCTTGAAAACGAATACTCGTTTTTAATGAGTTTAGTAGGGTCAAAATTTACAGTCAGCTCTCGTATGCCGGCAAAGGTATCTGTTTCATTGGTTTCATATACCATCAGGTTAGTTGCACTAAGCGACACCCTGAAATAATTAAAGCTCAAATCAGCTAATTCAACTTTGCGACCAATCAGTTCCTTACTGTTTTTGTTTACATAGTTTTTAATGATACTTGAAAGGAAGAAAAGGACTAAGAAGATTATCAGTGCCAGTGTTATTAGCACATAATGCCTTTTTTTAACGTGTTTCATAATAGGGGTTAAGTCGATGAATAATTGGTTTGATAAAACAAAACGTTACTTGTGTAAAAGTACAACAAAACAGATGGTGTTTTGATTGAAATAATTAGATTTTTTTTGAACATTATGCAACCTTCTTTAAGTGCTGATGTCCTTATTGGCACACAAACATTAGAGTTAGATATTCAGAATATAAGCAATGCGCAATCGGTTGTTTATGATTACAGGCATCCAAACAAGGAAATTATTGAAGAAGGTTACCAATGGGCACTTTCCCCTGTAATAAATTATCGAATAGAGTTTTAATGGAAATGTCAGTTGGGTGAGCTCTTCAATATATTGATGGGTTTATGAGCGTTGAAGAGCTTTTATTATTAACCCGAGTTCGACATAAATCTGAGCTGTTTAATTTTAATCGAACTCGGGTTATTAGTATTATGACATTTTTAAGACGTGCGGACGTTCATGATAGAGCTTTACAATCAATTCACCAAATAAGGTGTTGGCCCAGGCAAACCAATCACGCGTGTATTTATTGGCATCATCCTTATTGAAGCTTTCGTGCATAAATCCTGTACCGGCATGTGTGGCTTTAAGCATTTCGAGGCATTGACTAATTTCATTATCATCGTTACTGGTCATGGCACGCAGTATAATGCCCATTGGCCAGATGTTCACTTGCCCCGTATGTGGACTTCCTTGCCCTTCGGCCGCTTTACCTCGCAAAAAGTATGGATTATTATCACTCAATAGAAAGGCACGCGTTCTTTTATACAATGCATCATCTGGCTGGTGTGCGCCCAAATAAGCCAAGGACATTAATGAAGGTACGTTGGCATCATCCATAAATACTTTGTTGCCAAAGCCATCAATCTCATAGGCATATATTTTACCATAGTTCATGTGCTCTACAACGGCAAATTCTTTAATGGCTGCATCAACTTCATTGGCCAGTGAATTACATTCATCGGCAAAAGTTTGATTATCAATTATGGTTTGATGGATGTGAGCCATCTGTTTTAAGCTAACTACAGCAAATATATTGGATGGAATCAAAAACGGATACAAGCTGGCATCATCCGATGGACGGAACATAGAACAGATTAAACCAACCGGATTAATAGGACGGCCTATGCCCCAATGAACCGGGCTGTCAAACATTTGGCCTGTAGTTCGATTGAAAGTATATGGCGTTGTACCATTTTTGCGTTGTTCGGTTTTAAAGGTTTGAAGTATCAGGCGCGATGCTTCTTGCCAATCGTCATCAAAAATGCTTGAATCGCCAGTGATTTGATAATACTCATTGGCTAATCTTACAGCGTAACACAATGAATCAATTTCCCATTTACGCTCATGAATACCTGGCAGCATTTGTGTTTTGTCACTTTGCCATTTAGATATTTTAGTAACATCCTTGTAAAAAGCATTGGCATACGGGTCTAGCAATATGCACTTGGTTTGTCTGTAAACAAGCCCTTTAATGAGTTCTCGCAGTTGCTTGTCTTTTTTGATGAGAGGCATATATGGCCACACCTGTGCTGTGCTATCACGCAGCCACATAGCATCAATGTCGCCGGTGATAACAAAGGTATCGGGTTTATCATTAATGTATTCAAAGTCAATGGTAGTGTCGAGCGTATTCGGAAAACAGTTTTCAAACAACCACGCTAATTCCGGGTCAGCGATATTTGATTTGACCTTTTTTATCAGTTTTTCAACTTCTTTGCTGCTAAAGCAGCGCTTGCTTTCTGTTGGTCGCATCGATTGGTAATCAACAGCCTTTTCGTTGCCCTTAAGCGCTGTTGGCGCTAATAGAGCCCCGCTAACAAGCAGGCTCGATTGCTTAATGAAATTACGTCGTTTCATATTTGGATTTAGTTGTGTGTTTGTTTTATGTCAGTCATAAAAAATTCCAGTTGACCACCTTGCATAAGCTGTTCATGCGTAAAGAACGGTTCGTTGAGTTCCTGACCATTTAATATTGTTTTTTCAACATACAGGTTGGTGGCTGAATTGTTATGAGCTATAATTGTTAACTGACCATTGGGTAATTCAATGGTCGCTTCGTCAACGATTGGTCGTCCGGTAGTGTAGGTCGCATCGCCAGGGCATACCTGATAAAAACCTAATGCACTCATGACGTACCAGGCCGACATTTGACCACAATCTTCATTGCCAATTATGCCGGCCGGTTCAGGCAGGTAAAATTCACGCATTATCTGATCTAGTCGCTCATTGGCTTTGTAAGGTGAATCAGTCCAATTATATAAATATGCCATGTGGTGACTCGGTTCGTTGCCGTGCGCATACTGTCCGATTAGTCCTGTAATATCACCTGAAGCATGTTCACCTTCAATGGTTGAGTCGGTGGTGAAAAGGGTATCCAACATGGCCTCAAATCTGTTTTTTGAACCATACAATTCAATCAAGCCATCGTTGGCATGCGGCGTAAAAAAGCTCCACTGCCAGGCATTTCCTTCCACATAATCACTTTTTTCGTGACTTGAATAGCGAGGCCTGAAAGGTGTTACCCATGAGCCGTCGTGGTTTCGGCCTCGCATTAAACCCGATTCTTTGTCGAAATAAAATTTGTAGTATTCACTTTTGGCTTCAAATTCCTTAGCTACATCATCTTTGCCAGCTGCTTTTGCTATTTGTGCCACACACCAGTCGTAATAAGCCATCTCTAAACCATATGAAACCGATTCGGCAACTGAATCGCTCGGCACCCAGCCAATCGTTTCTTTGTAAAAGATATGTGGAAGCATCACATTAGCTTCGCGTGTGCCTTTAAATTTTTCAACAATATCTTGTCGCCAGGTAGCTGATTGTACCGATGCTTCTAACCATTCATCAAGCTTATCAGGAGCCAGACCTTTTGCAACTGCATCGGCCAAAACAGATACTGCCGGATAGCCCACCATTGTACCTGTGTAATTGCTTACTAATGGCCACTTGGGCAAAATGCCACCTTTATGATATTTTTGAACTAGTGCTTCGCTCCAAATACCCGCTTTTTCAGGATTAATAATTGTCATTAATGGATGAAAAGCCCTGAATGTATCCCATAATGAGAATACAGTATAGTTAATGTGTCCTTCAGGTGCCTGATGAATTTGTTTGTCCATGCCACGATAACGGCCATCAATATCTTGCCATATGAATGGTGCCATCAAACTATGGTAAAGGGCTGTGTAAAAGTTAGTTTTGATTACCTTGTCTTCTGTTTCGATACGGATGCCCTGTAATTGTTGATGCCATTCAGCTTTTGCATTTTTAAGGGTTGCATCAAAGTCCCACCCCGAGAGCTCGGCTTGCATGTTTTTTTCGGCACCCTTTGGGTCCACGCACGATATTGCCACTTTGGCTATAAGAGCCTGGCTGCTTTTGGCAAACTTAAGATGGATTTGAGCGTCTTTACTGTCAACTTCATTTGTATTAGTGTCCTTGCCATTTATTACTACTTGCTTTTGAATGAATGGCTCTGAGAATTCTATACGATAGGCTACCAGATGATCTTTGGCCCACCCGGTTGAACGCTGTATTCCTTCGATGGTTTGTTTGTCAACTATTTTGCACTCATTACCGGTGATGGCATTACCCCAGTTGGCCTGTAACACATGTGCAAGGTTGACCATTACGTTACGATCATTTTCATTTGCAAATAAATATTTGTGCATGCCTACTCGTAATGTTGTGGTTAACTCAACGTCGATGTCAAAGTTGTTAAGGTGAACCGCATAATGCCCGGGTGATGCTTTTTCGCTTGATTTGTCGAAACTGGCTACCGGAATAGCTTCGCTGGAATTGGAGTATGGTAATAGAGCCACATCTCCCAAATCGCCAATGCCTGTACCACTTAAATGCGTATGGCTAAAGGCATAAATCAAAGAGTCATCGTAGTGATAACCACTACTGGCGTCCCAACCCAAGAGATGCGTGTCCGGACTTAATTGTACCATTCCGAATGGCACTGTAGCGCCAGGGAAAGTATGGCCATGAAAACCGGTTCCAATAAACGGATTGACGTATTGCAGAATATCTTCCTGCTGTGTAATTGCTTGCTGGCAACCAAATAGTGAACCAATGCTTATTACTGTTGCTATTGATAATAGTTTTAAGTTCATATGTGATGTATTATTTGATTTCAAAGGATTCTTTTAGTCGGATATCGTTTGATGAAGCACCTTCCTCAATTAGTTCACGTAGCGGTTCTACAAAGTTTTTTGGATGGTTGAATGTGGTACGTACATTTAGTCCGGCTTCCACCGATTGACGTACTGTATCTTTATAGGTTTCTGCAACGCGATGTTTGGAGTGGATCCAGGCCACCGCATCGCTGTCAGACACTACATATCCTTTGAAATCATATGTTTTACGCAATAGGTCAAATAAAAAGTAGTAGCTGCCAGTAACAGGAACATCATCGTAATCATTATAAGAACTCATTATGCCAAGAGTGCTTGTTTCCATAATGTTACGCTTAAACGGATAAAGATAAACCATATGCATTTCGCGAGGTGCAATGTGTGGGTCGAGCCTCACATGTCCATCTCGTCCGCCTTTTGGTGCTGAGTATATGGCAAAATGTTTAAGCGTATTGACAACACCCTGCGACTGTATGCCTTTTGAAACCTGTAAGCCCAATTCAGCCACTAAGAATGGATCCTCACCAAAGCACTCAACAATGCGGCCCCAGCGTTGGTCGCGCGCTACATCAAGCGCCGGAGAATATATATTGTGATAACCCAGAGCATAACCTTCTTTACCAATACATACACCCACCTGATGTAATAAGTCTTTGTTCCAGGTACAACCCATGCCAATTTGTGCTGGCATTGATGTCGACTGATAGTGGTTTAATCCACGAATGCCTTCGTTAGTAAATTCAACCGGAATGCCCAAGCGGGTTTCTTCAACAAAAAACTTTTGTATCTCATTCAGTGCCCATACATGCTTGTCGTAAGGAAATTTGTATTGTGCATCTTTGTATACACCATTAGATGCTTCATCAATGTTTCCCAAGCCATCTTTCCAGAGTTCATTTTTCCAATTGGCACCAGGTAGTTCCTCTTTAGCCACTCGACCATAACCATAAAGTGTCACCATCTGACAGGTTTTTTCTTCCATGGTCATCTGACTCAATAGATCATCGATCCTTTTTTCTATTGTTTGCGACGAATCCTCATAAATGTCTTTTCTGCCATTTTTATTAAAATCAATCCATCCTTTTTTGTAAATGGACGATGAAGGCGTTGACCCGCCTAGCAAAATGGCGAGAATAATAAATGGGAAAAACTTTATGGGTTTCATGTAAACAGGATTAATTGGATATTAATGAATTATAAAAATAGGAATGAAAACTCACTTTGGCCAATTAATATAGAGTTATAAAACTATGGTTGATTAGTGTATGGCATGCGTTAATTAGTAGTGTATCAGCTGAATAGTTAGCTGGTGTTGAATACGTAGAGCTTTGGTTGCTGAACATTTGTCTCACCCTTTTGATTGTCTGTTAACAAACTTTTAACAAGAAGAATTGAACTTTTAACTTAAGGGCAGTGTTTTCTTTTTAATTGCTTACTATTCATTAAAAACCACAGTTATGAAAAAGATAACTTCCGCTATTGCTATGCTGGCTTTTGTTGTTGCTGTTAGTGCCCAATCAAAAGTTGTTGATACATCATTAAGTCAAATAACCTGGTTAGGAAAAAAAGTGACAGGTGAGCACACAGGTAATATCTCGTTAAAATCGGGTAGTCTTAAAATGGATGGTAAAAAGTTGAAAGGTGGTGAGTTTGTGGTTGATATGAACAGTATTACTTGTTCTGATATTGACAATAAAGATTACAACGCTAAATTGGTAGGGCACTTAAAATCAGATGATTTCTTTGGTGTGGAAAAACACGCTTTAAGCACACTTAAGTTGGTAACTGTAACTCCTAATGGAACAGACTATAAAATAGGTGGTGAATTAACCATCAAAGGTAAAACGCATCCGGTAAGCTTTGATGTGACTCAAAATAATGGCGTTTTTGCAGGGAAGCTAATGGTTGATCGAACTAAATACGATGTGAGATATGGCTCAGGTAAATTCTTTGATAATCTGGGTGACAAAATGATATATGATGAGTTTGAGCTGAGCTTTAAAGTGGTATTGGTGAAATAGATATTGATATAGGGTTAAGTAGATTGAGGAGGAGTCCGGCCAAATGGTCGGGCTTTTATGTTTAAAAATGTTAAAAATCATTTGCAAAAATTAAAACTTTTATTTCTTTTACACGTAGAATCTAGTCTAGCTACATCCATTCAACGCCAAAACTATTTATTGTGAGCAGAATTAATTTACGCCTGAAAAGTAAGTTGTTGTTGTACATTTTAGTATCGTTTACTTTAATTTATGGAGCAACGCTTAGCTATATCAGTTTCAGTTTAAAGAAAAATGCTTTAGAAGATTCCAAAGCAATTATTGATGCAAATCTCAAGGCATCAAGTAATCTTATTCAGAACGACATCAATCAAGTTGTTGTATCAACAAATACTATAAGAGATAGTTATCACAATTATCTTGGCATGGACGAAACATATCGTCGTAAAGTGTTCGATGATATTTTATACGGATGGTTAGAAAATAATCCGGAGCTTTTATCGACGTGGCAAATCTGGGAGCTGAAGGCTCTTGATTCGAACTATCCGATGAAAAACGGACGGCAGCGAAATGTGGTCTTTCGATTAAATGGTCAGCTCAATCAAACCAGTGAAGAGGTAGACATGAATAATGAAAACCTTACCAGCCTTTATTATCAGGGGCGACAAAAGAATGCTGCTGACATTTGGGATCCCTATTACGATGTAGTTACCAAAGAGTTAGCTGGTATAATAATGACCTCCATTATTGCACCACTTCAGAATGAAAATGGTGAATTTCTAGGGATGGTTGGTGTTGATATCAGTCTCAATGATATGTCAAAGATAATCTCGAATATGAATCCGTACGAAGGTGCTGTTTCATATTTGGTATCGCGGGATACAAGTATTGTTGCGCATTCCAATACCGATTTGGTGGCACAAAAACTATTTGAAGCCATCCAATACGAGTCGAATGATTTTAAAACAGGCCTGGCCAAAACCCTGACCAAAAACGACTATAGTTTTGAATATACCAATCCGGCAAGCGGAATGGTTAACTATGTATCATTTACTTCGGTTGCATTTGAAGGTATAGATACTACCTGGACATTGGGTATTGAAGTGCCCAAAGAGGTGATTTTAGAAAGTGCCAATAGCATTTTTTATCGTAGCATCCTTATTGGAATTATTGGTTTAATAATCTTGTACATTATTGTGTATTTAACGGCAGGTAATATTGTGCGACCAATAGTTAAGAGTGCAGCCATTGCCCGAGAGATAGCTGATGGTAATTTGTTGACTGAAATTGATGTTGATGATGCGCAAAAAGATGAAGCGGGAGACTTAGGTCGTGCGTTAAAAGATATGGTGGATAATCTGAAAAGTATTATGAGTGAAATATTTGAAAGCTCAGACGCCATAAATTCTGCAAGTGTCGAGTTGGCATCTTCATCTAATCAATTATCGGCAGGAGCTTCTAATCAGGCTGCTTCCTCTGAAGAGATTTCGTCATCTATGGAAGAAATGGTGGCCACCATCCAGCAGAATAGTGAGAACTCGAAGCAAACCGAAAACATTGCTTTAAATTCAGCTGATGGTATCAAAGAAAGTTTCGAAAGCTCAAAGGATACTACACAGTCAATGCAAGAGATTTCGGAAAAGATTACGATTATTGAAGAGATAGCCAAGCAAACGAATATTTTAGCCTTAAATGCAGCCGTAGAAGCGGCACGTGCAGGCGAGCAGGGAAGAGGTTTTGCTGTTGTGGCATCTGAAGTAAAAAAGTTGGCTGAACGATCGCAGAAAGCCGCTATTGAGATTATTGATTTAACCCAACATGGTGTAGAGGCTGCCGAAAAATCGGGTCAACAATTGGAAGCGATTATTCCTGAAATTGAAAAAACCACACAGCTTGTGCAAGAAATTACTGCATCAAGTTATGAGCAACAAAGTGGGGCCGAACAGATCAATAAAGCGATCCAGGAATTAAATGAAGTTACGCAGCAGAATTCCGGGTCAGCGTCGATATTTACCAATAATTCAGAGCACTTAACACAACTGGCAGAGAAGCTAAAAGAAACAATAGCATATTTTAAGCGATAAAAAAAGAGGCAGCCTTTGGCTGCCTCTTTTTTTATTCTATTACATCCTTCATTTTGACATTGATTAATCGCTTATTTGGTTTAGATATATACGCATATACAATTAATACATCATCGTTAATGACTTGGATCTAATGTTGTTTTATTCCTCGACCCTTGGGTCGAAAATATAATTGTTTGCGTAGCAAACGCCACTTCTTGCTCCGGGGTCATTCATTGATAACGCTATGCATCCTGTCATTGTAATGAAATTTAATTGTCTCACTAATTTGGAATTTGGATGATGTACTGTTATAGGTATTAAATAACTTTTTGATTGGCCTCAAAGGGACTGTCAAAAACTTTGCTGAAATTTTCATTAAAAGCTATGAAGGAAGAGTCTTCTTGTGCAGTATTAAAATCAATTACATCGGCAGAAATGGTTGCCTTTGTATTAAATACAAATGGATAAAACGACCTTTTAATATCTACTGATACATTGGCAAAGGCTTGCCCTTTTCTTGATGGATAATTGGTGTAAAGATTTCTTTTAGCTTTCAGAACTAAAGCGTCTTTGCCTAGTCCTCCAATTCCAAATACGAGTTGTGTATTAGCAGTGTCTATAGCAAGTTCCTTAATATTAAAGTTAGCATCAGATATAGAAGCATTACCAGTTATGATTCCAGAGTGAGTGGCACATGAGCTTAATGTGATTACCACGATTAGGGTAATGAATAGATTTTTCATTCAGTGAGATTTTAGGTTAATATGAAATAATATTTAAAATATAGATTGCCCTGTTCGTAATAATTCCTATACCACAATATTTGGGTGTGAAAGTAAAAGAAAAGCCTTATTGTCAGGAAGATATACATCTTCCAACAATAAGGCTTACTATTGGTTTTATAACTTAATTAAGCGAATGCTTTCTTTATAGCATCAACATAATCTAATTTCTCCCATGTAAATAATTCTACTTCAAACTCCTTTTTTCCAAAGTATGGCGATTCAAATACCTTTTTAACAGTTCGTGGAGTTCTGCCCATATGACCATAAGCAGCTGTCTCTTCATACATTGGGTTGCGTAGTTTTAAACGCTCTTCAATAGCTGCCGGGCGAAGGTCAAAGACCTCAGCAATTTTAACTGCTATTTCACCATCGCTCAAGTCAACTTTTGATGTACCGTAAGTGTCCACAAATACGCCAACAGGCTGGGCAACTCCAATGGCATATGATAGTTGCACCAAAATCTCATCGGCAATACCTGCTGCTACCATGTTTTTAGCAATATGGCGCGAGGCATAAGCTGCCGAACGGTCAACCTTACTAGGATCTTTACCTGAGAAAGCGCCACCTCCATGAGCACCTTTACCACCGTAGGTGTCTACAATAATTTTACGCCCCGTAAGACCTGTATCACCATGAGGCCCACCAATTACAAATTTACCTGTTGGGTTAACGTGTAAAATGTATTCATCATCAAATAAGGCTTGCACTCGCTCTGGTAATTGCGAAATAGTTCGTGGGATTAAAATCTTACGAACGTCTTCTTTTATCTTAGCCAACATTGGTTCGTCAGCATCAAAGTCATCGTGTTGCGTTGAAACAACTATGGTATGAACACGCTTAGGCTGGTTATCGTCGCCATATTCAATTGTTACCTGACTTTTAGAATCAGGACGTAGGTAAGTCATTTCTTTTCCTTCGCGACGAATATCAGCCATGTCCATTAATAACCGGTGCGATAGTTCAAGCGAAATAGGCATATAATCATCTGTTTCTTTCGAAGCATAGCCAAACATCATGCCCTGATCACCAGCCCCCTGGTCCATTTTCTCTTCACGCTCAACGCCCTGGTTAATGTCAGCCGATTGCTCATGAATAGCCGATAAAACACCACACGAATCGCCATCAAAGCGATATTCGCTTTTAGTATATCCGATGCGGTTAATGACTCTGCGCGCTACTTCCTGCACATCAACATAATGCTTTGAGCGCACTTCGCCTGCCAAAACAACCTGACCTGTAGTAACTAATGTTTCGCAAGCAACCTTTGAGTTGGCATCAAAGGCTAGAAAATTATCAAGTAAAGCATCTGAAATCTGGTCAGCTACTTTATCCGGATGTCCTTCAGAAACCGATTCTGATGTAAATAAATATCCCATATCATTAACATTATAAAATCTGCATTATTTTAAATGGCAGATAAAAAGTTAAACTTAAGTTGATATGTGAAAAGAGGGAAGTAAAACGATATTTGCGTTTTAGCACTTTTTTTAAGTGGTTGCAATCAGCCAAATCTTTCCACTTTTCACTGCATGCAAAGTAAAGTAATAATCGAATTGTGTGCAAATTAATTAAGAGTAAATTGTCTTGATTAGATTTATTAGTTGATTTATTTTACTGATGGATAATAGGATACGTGCAGTATGTGGTGTTTTGGTGTATTTTTTTGAATGTTTTTTAATAAAAAAATTTGGAGGGATTTTAATTTGATATATCTTTGCATCCGCATTTGAGACAAATAGTACTGTCCAAAGGCAAATAAGGTCCCTTCGTCTAGTGGTTAGGACGCAAGGTTTTCATCCTTGAAACAGGAGTTCGATTCTCCTAGGGACTGCTAAGATATAAAGAATAACAATTTTTAATTGTAGAACGATGGCAAATCATCAATCAGCGAAAAAGCGAATTCGTCAGATAGAGAAAAGAAGACTTCACAACCGATACTTTGCAAAAACTGCTCGTAACGCTGTGAAAGCATTAAGAAGCGCATCTGAGAAAGAAGCAGCTCAGGAATTACTTCCTAAAGTTACTGCTATGCTTGATAAGCTTTCTAAGAAAAACATTATTCATAAGAATAAGGCTGCCAATTTAAAGTCTAAGTTAACAAAGCACGTTAACGCACTTTAATCAACAGTATAAGGTCCCTTCGTCTAGTGGTTAGGACGCAAGGTTTTCATCCTTGAAACAGGAGTTCGATTCTCCTAGGGACTGCTTTTATAACTTTTTTGCCTCAAAAGGCATTAAGGTCCCTTCGTCTAGTGGTTAGGACGCAAGGTTTTCATCCTTGAAACAGGAGTTCGATTCTCCTAGGGACTGCTTAAAGCTCTTCATAAAGAAGAGCTTTTTTCGTATCTGATATTTACATTCTCATTGAGCCTTTCTATCTTTTCAGTAAAAGAAAAAATAGATGGAGACCTACCAACACCTTAGCATTAAAGAATGGGCAATAGAAGATCGACCGCGTGAGAAGCTCATTTATAAAGGATTACCCTCATTGTCCGACGCAGAATTATTAGCCATTCTTATTGGTTCGGGCAGCGCCAAAGAAAGTGCCGTTGAATTATCAAAGAAAATACTTCGTGATTGTCAGAATAATTTAAACGTTTTGGGTAAAAAAACGGTGACTGACCTAAAAGCGAATTACCATGGCATTGGAGAAGCAAAAGCTATAAGTATCGTTGCCTCGCTAGAGTTAGGGCGAAGGCGCAAATTGCAGGATGGTGAAGAGCGACCAAAAATTACCTGTAGCAAAGATGTGTGCGCTATTTTTCAGCCCATTTTGGGCGATTTGCCTCACGAAGAGTTTTGGGTGCTCTTACTCAATCGTTCCAATAAAGTGATAGCTAAAAACAAAGTAAGCCAAGGGGGAATAGCCGGAACTGTTATTGATGTTCGGCTTATTCTTAAATCGGCCATTGAGCATTTAGCTTCATCCATTATTTTGTGTCATAATCACCCGAGCGGCAATAAACAGCCAAGCGATGCCGATACCAATATCACCAAGAAAATGAGTGAGGCTGCGCGTATTATGGATGTGCCTGTTCTGGATCATATTATTGTTACCGATAATGCCTTTTATAGCTATGCCGATGAAGGCATGATTTGAAGCATATGAAAATTAAATACTGTAAACGTGAACAAATAGATCATGATTTGTGGGATGCATGCGTTAAAAAGGCTGTTAACGGGCATGTATTTGCACAATCGTGGTATTTAGATATTGTATGCGATGATTGGGGCGCTGTGGTGGCCGATGATTACCTTGCAGTACTTCCATTGCCCCTTAAAAGAAATAGCTTGTTTAAAAGGGTTTACTCACCATATTGGAGTCCATATTTGGGAATAATAAACCAGCAGCCTTTGCCTGAAAAGGATGGCAAACTGATGTTGGAGCATATTCCAAATAGAAATTTTGAGTTAGTGATGAATGCTCACAATAAGCTTCCGAAGTCAGGGTTAAGTATTAGCAATGTTTTAAAGTTTAGTGTGTTGGATTTGATTGAAGATTTGTCTCGAATAGAGTCGAATTTCAGTCCGGAAATGAAATCTGTTGTTGATTCTTATAAAGCGAAAAAGTTGACAGTGGTTAGGGCCTTAAATGGCACAGAATACATTGATTTTGTCAAGCGCGATAATGTTTATTCAGAACGTTCAGATTTACCGACCTTGCTAAAGATTGTGAGTTTTGCCTTGCGTTATAAAAGTGCCGGGCTTTATGCTGCCTATGATGAAAGTAACTCGATGATTGCCGGAGCATTTATTCTAAAATCTCAAAAATGCTTATCGTTAATTCATTGTGCAGATGTTTATTCGAAACATGACGCAGTTAAAGCCATTGTTTATCACATGCTGGAACATAATGCGGGTTCGAACTTAACCCTGGAATTTCCATTTTACTCGAAAGAGATAGGACAGGGTTTTAGTGATAATGAGCATCATTGCCTGGTGTACAAAAAAGGCTTACCCAAATGGATAAGCCTCATATCTTAAAATCTTAGTTTGCTTTATTGTCCTAGCTCATCATGAAGTAAAAAGTCTTTTACTTCCAGAAATGCTTTTTCCATACGAATCATTCGATCGATCATAAACTTCATCACTTCGGGCCATTTTTCCTCTTGATACATATCGGCTGGCGATAATGCTTCATAAACCCTGCATACGTCTCGACCTTCCTCTTTGGTGTATACATAATCCCAGGTTAAGGGACCTTCATATTGCGTTTCAAAGATGCTCTTGCAGGCCTCAAGCTTCTCGTAGAGTTGCAAACGACGATTTTCATTGCGGTGGTTTATTTCCAAAGCAACAATGGCGCGCTGACGATTTATGTCAAACCGCAAATCAAGGCCTTTGATACCAGTCTCGTCAAAAATCCATTTGATTTTCTTCCCTTTCTGACCCGGAAGACGACGAGTGCGGCTCTCAAGTTTGTGCCAAAATAGTTGTCGTATTTCTTTTGCTTCTTCTTTTGAGAACATTATATGTTGTTTAGTCGTCTTCGGTCTTCGAATTTCGAGCTTCAGACTTATTTGTCAGCAACAAAAATAGCAGATAAGCACAACCTATGCCAATTAATAGCATACTAACTATTTCCATTATGCCTGTGGTACTATGAATCATGCCAAAGCCGGCAATAATCATTAAAATGGCTATAACTGCTAATTTTTGCTTCATACTGTACATTTTTTTAGAATGTATATCGCATGCTGGCTGTTACACGATTGTTGCTGTAGTCTGTTAATTCAACAGGTTTTGCATATTCATCATATGAATCACCATACGCCGCAACTACATACATCCATTCTACGCCAAACCATATTTTTGGTGTGGCCATAAACTTCACTCGGGGAACGATTGAGTACATATTGGCGATGTTGCCACCAATGGTATACCCTGCCAAAGGTGTTGCTTTATCATACGCGCCAAGGTTCTCAGTGTAGCCAAATAATACACCTGGTTTTACTTTCTTGGCATTTGACTCAATGTCGGCCCAAAAAGCGAAGTTTTTGATAGCTGTGTATTTGCGTGGTTCGCCTGGCTGATTTGTTTTTTCAGCAAAACCACCTAGCATTACCACATTGGTCATTCCTGCTGTGAATAAAGCTTCGGTTTTAAATGTAAATGCGCCAAAATCATTTTTAATAGAACCTGTAAAGTAGCTTCCTTTAGCTAGCTCATCAGTTTTTATACCAGTGTTTGGGTCAACCAATGCTGGCTTAAGTGCTTTGAAACCTCCGGTAACTGCAGCAAAAAATCCTTTGTTTTTGAACTTAAGCTGAAGAGCCATTTCAGGAATGAGTGAGTTTTCCGATGCTTCATGCATACCTTTATCTAAAAAGTCATTTTGCGACATGGCAAAACCAATGGCCTCAACTTTATCCGTTAGCTGATAACCTAAGCGAATCATTGGTTGGCGGTTAAGCGGGTGGTAAGGAGTACCACAACTAAGATTAACCGTATTGGCGAAGTTTTCAGTGATGAATAAAGGATGCCAGTACTGTCCGACTAATAAGCTGGTTTTATCCCAGTTAAGACGGATAAATGCATGACGAAGGCGGAAGTTGACATCTTGATGATTTGGATTTTTATCGCCTAAGAAGTCACCTTCGATAAAGGCAAAACTTTTAGCACCAAATACTTCAGGGCCAGAAACACCAATATTAAAGCGACTGAATGCAGCATCCATATCATAGTAAGCCTCATCATTAATGTCATTGCCTTCAGCATCTAGCGACGCTGACTTTGGAAATAAATAGATATTTCCGTTACGTACTGAAACACTTTGGCGCGTATCCATGTATGCGTTAACACCAACAAAGCCATGTATTTCTACCTTAAATGGTTTCTTTTCTTCTTGTGCAAACACCATTGTTGTTAAAACAACTACAATCAGTGTGGTCAGAATTCTTTTCATTTTACTATTTTATAATACTTATTTATGTTCCCCAAAAATTGTTGCAAAGCAACAAAAAAGCCTTTAGTTGTGCAAGTTGCTAAGCACTCTATATTCATGAGTTTTAGTACTTATTTAATCTTAAAAAAAATGAGATAGTTTCATTGCATATTTCCGATTGTCGTGATTGCTCAACAGTTTTTATAGTCGATATGCTTCTAGTACTTGTGTAGGCGGATTGTGAAAAATAACAGTTAATTTCAGATTTTTTTATCTTATTTGCTATTTTGACTTCAACTTTAATTTGTGTTTAGTGTTTAAAGTAACTGTATACACATAAGGTTGTAAATAACAGAGAATCGAATTTAAATATTAATATGAAAAAACTGTTTGAGTTTCTTACTGCTTATTGGTTAATGGGTAGTTTATTGCTCTTTTTAGGGGCTGTGCTGGGAGTAGCAACGTTTATTGAAAATGATTTTGGCACAAATGCATCAAAAGCACTGGTTTATAATGCCTGGTGGTTTGAGATGGTATTTGTGTTGCTTGCCATCAATATGATTGGGAATCTGATAAGCTTCAAGAGTTTTAGTAAAAAAAAATTACCAGGGCTGGTTTTTCACCTGTCATTTTTAATTATAATTATTGGTGCTGCAGTTACAAGATATATTGGTTATGAAGGCATGATGCACATTAGAGAAGGTGAGGAGTCAAATGAGATATTATCCAGTGAGCAATTTGTGAAAGTTCAGGTGGAGTCAGGCGATTATAGCGAAACAGATGAAGACCATGTGTTGTATTCAATTGTTAGTCCTAATGAATATTCAGGTAGCTTTTCAACACCCAAAGGCAAGTTAAAACTTAGAAGCGATGTATATATCCCACAAGCCATGTCGCGCACAGTTGAAAAACCGGGAGGTAAACCTGCGATTAGTCTGGTATTGTCATCTGCTTCAGGACGCCAGGAGTTTTCTTTGTTTGAGGGAGAAGAAGTAAGAGTTGGCAATCATCGCGTTGCATTTAATCCAAAAACGGAAGACGGACAATCTATTATTTTGAGTGTTAAAGATGGGGCGCCATATTATAAACCGGCTGTTGATGCCAGTATGATGCAAATGCAATCCGGCACAAGTCAAACATTTGCAGCTGATTCAGTTCATCAGTTGTTTAATGGTGTTTTGTATAGTATTGCCGACCTTCGTATGGTTTTAACAAATTATATGGAGAGTGCCGGCGTGGAACCAGTATCAGTAGAAGGAGACCAGGGACGAGGCTTACCCGATGCCATTAAATTTGTGGCTGAATTAGGTGGGAAACGTAAAGATTTCTTTGTGTTTGGGCAAAAAGATGTATTGGGTAAACCAATAGTAGAAGAAATTGATGGTGTCAAATTCACGGTGACATATGGAGCTAAAATTATTCATATTCCATTCTCATTGTACCTTAATAAGTTCGAGTTAGAGCGTTATCCAGGTAGCGAAAGCCCAAGTTCATTTGCCAGCGAAGTAACATTAATGGATGAGCGAACAGGCTTAAAAGAGGATAGGCGCATATTTATGAATAACATTCTTAACTATCACGGTTATCGTTTTTTCCAATCATCGTACGATATGGATGAGAAAGGAACTGTTTTATCGGTGAATCGAGATATGTGGGGTACACTATTGACTTACCTTGGTTATTTGTTATTGACACTCGGTATGTTTGGCGCATTGATAGCACCAAATACACGCTTTAGACAATTAATTAAGCGAACATCCGAAATCTATAAAAAGAAGCAAGCTTTAAGTATCCTGTTATTGGCTTTTGTCAGCATGCCATTATTGGGCAATGAACTCAATCCGCCTCATCGTATTACCCAGGAATCAGCTGAGAAGTTTGGGCAACTCTGGGTGCAGGATAATGGTGGGCGAATGAAGCCACTTAATACTTTAAATAGTGAAGTGATTCGTAAATTAGCTAAGCACCACACCTTTAAGGGCTGGTCGGCTGATAGAGTAGTGCTTAGTATGATGATTGACCCTACTTACTGGCAAACTGTACCTTTAATTACCGTTAAGCACGATGACTTAAAAGGCATGTTACAAATAAGCAGTAAAAAGGCAGCTTTCAAGAATTTCTTTACAGCTGATGGTCAGTATAAAATACGAACATTGGTAGAAGATTCGTATCGTAAGAGACCTGCTTATCGCAATAAACTGGAACAGGAGGCAGTTAAGGTTGATGAGCAAATTAATGTGTTTTATATGTCGCGAATGGGTAGCTTCTTAAAGCTATTTCCGCAACCAGGCGATCAGCAGGCAACATGGCTAACGCCCGGTGCAAAAGCTGAAAATGCATCTCAGGAAGATAGTTTGCTGGTGCGTAACTTATTTGGTATGTACCTCGAATCATTATCATCGGGCAATAAGGTTAATGAAACTAGCTACATTACCGCTATTGCCAATTATCAAATGAAGTATGGTGCAGAGATTCTGCCATCAGACGCTAAAAAATCGATAGAGATATTCTATAACAATAGCTCATTATTTATGAGCTTGATGCCATACTTTTTAGTGCTTGGAATCATCTTGTTATTCTTCCAGTTAACAACCTTGGTAAATCCAAAATGGCAGTTTAAATGGATAGTTAAGGGAGGTTTGGTTTTAATAGTGGTTGCCTTTGCAGCCTATACTTTAGGTTTAGCATTACGATGGTATATATCTGGTCATGCACCATGGAGTAATGGTTATGAGTCCATGCTATACATTGGTTGGAGTACCTTATTAGCCGGATTACTATTTAGCAAACAAAGTCCAATTGCTTTATCGGTTACCTCATTTTTTGCTGGTATTATATTAATGGTAGCACATTTGAGTTGGATGAACCCGGAAATTACCAATTTAGTTCCGGTATTAAAATCGTATTGGTTAACCATTCATGTGGCAATCATTACTGCTAGTTATGGATTCTTAGCCCTGGGTGCATTGTTAGGGTTTTTAAACCTCATTTTGTTTGGCGTTAAATCGTCAAAAACCAACAAAGCTTTCTCGTTAACAGTTGAAGAGCTATCATCCATTGCTGAAATGTCGATGACTGTTGGATTATATTTCTTAACCATAGGTGCCTTTTTAGGTGGTGTTTGGGCCAACGAATCATGGGGACGCTACTGGGGATGGGATCCGAAAGAAACCTGGTCGGCTGTAACAATATTGGTGTATGCCTTTGTGTTACACATGCGATTTATTCCAGGTATGCGTGGTTTAACCACCTTTAATTTCTGGTCGGTGATTAGTTTTAGCTCAGTTATCATGACTTATCTGGGCGTAAACTATTATTTAGCTGGTATGCATTCGTATGCAAAGGGTGATCCGGTACCAATTCCGGCATTTGTCTATTACACCATCGTCGTAATCGGGGTTGTATCATTTTTCGCCTATTATAATGAGGGAAAAGTTCAGAAAGCCATAGTTGACGAAGAAAAGAAAGAATAATATTATAAGGTTTTAAGTATAACATTATCATAGCGATGGCTGAAGACAATCAATGTTTTCAGCCATTTTTTTATTTTTTTTCAAACAAAAGTGCATGGACGTTGTTTAGGAATCATAACAAAACAATAGAACAAAATGGCAAAAATAACATTCAAAGGTTCACCGGTAGCAACTGCAGGTGATCTTCCAAGAGTTGGAGCAGAAGCTCCGGAGTTTTCTTTAGTTAAAACTGATTTAAGCGAAGTTTCTTTAGCCAATTTTAAAGGCAAGAAGGTGGTTCTGAATATTTTCCCAAGTGTTGATACGGGTGTGTGCGCAGCGTCTGTTCGTCGTTTTAATGCCGAAGCGTCAAAGCAAGATAATACTGTTGTGCTTTGCGTATCACGCGATTTACCTTTTGCTCATGCTCGTTTTTGTGGTGCCGAAGGTTTAGATGATGTGGTTTCATTATCGGAATATAAAGATGAAGTATTTAGCCAGAATTATGGTGTGAAAATGATTGACGGACCATTAAACGGTTTGTTATCACGTGCTGTAGTAGTGGTTGACGAAAACGGTAAAGTAGCTCATAGCGAGCAAGTAGATGATATCGTTAATGAGCCTGATTATGATGCAGCTTTAAAAGCTTTATAAGATAATTAGTTGTTTAGTTTTATTCTCAAAAAAGCTGACTCGAGTATTCGGGTCATCTTTTTGTTTGTTGTATGATTGATGACAGTATATCGGAGGTTAAATGCCATTTTTAAAGAAATCTTCTTCTTTAAGGCTTGCCAATCGTTTAGATGCCACATCTTTTAATTGAATGGCATATCGCTCGTTGCCTTTCTTAGGGTTCAGTTCTTCGGGCAAGACATCAATGAATAGTTGATACATTTCCTGTGCTTTTTCAGCATCTTTTAACTGATAATCATATATAGAAGCCTGACGATACAAATATTGTGGTTTGTTATCGTATTTAAATGCTTCGTGGTAGTGGTTAATGGCAATTTTACTCTTACCCATATCATTATAAATCATGGCCAGCTTCACATGTGTCTTTTCCATTAGTACCGGTGATGGTTTAATTAATTGTTGGGCTAAGTATAGATAATGGATTCCCTTTTGAGGCTGGTTTGATTGCCCCAATGCAGAACCTAAGAAGAAGGCCACTTCAGGATCCATATCTTTTATTTTAAAAGCTGCTTTCAGGTATGAAATGGCATTGTTAAAATCTTCGAGACGATATAAGGCAATACCTAAGTGCTTTTTAGTAAGAAATGAACTGTCGCCTTGTGCCTCCAGACGCTTAAACATGACTTTAACATTGTGATTAGAACCATTTTTGAAGTTAGCTAATCCGGCTACGAGCAAGAAGTTCTTGTTGTTATCCAATTTGTCAATGTATGGCATGCAAAGGTCATGACACTCAACATACATTTTTTGGCGGTAATAAACATTCGCTAATCGCAGAGCTATTTTTTGGTTGTCAGGATGTTGCTCTAATATCATTTTATAAATAGAAATAGCAGCATCTTTAACGTTCGTTTTTTCATAGCTTTCGGCCAGTAGAGTATTTACACTTAGGTTGGTTGAATCATGTTCGGTATATGTTTTCAGTAACTTAATGTTGGCATCATGATCCTTATAAAAGTGGTTGATTTCGGCATATCGCAAAAGGTTAATCACATTGTCGGGTTCGGCTTCATAGCGATTTTTGCAAATAGGTAAGGCCCTGCTATAGTTTCCGCTGCTCATGTAACTCCGGCTCAACAAGTCTAATTGCTGGATTGATAAGTTAGTTGAGTCCTTTAGTAAACAATCGATAGCTTTATCTGGATAGCCGGTTGACTGGTATGCAATCGCTAAATAATAGCGCTCTGTTTGCGAGATGGATGTTGCTTTGTCGCAAAGCTGATTAATGATAGTTTCGAAATTGCCTTCAGCCAGATCCAGCTGAACGTTTGTTTGTGCATTAAGACTGGTATTAAAAATAATCAGCACAGCAATAACGGTAAATTGGGTCATCAGGTTCATAGAGTTTGATTTTGCTACTCAAATAAACTAAATGATTAGTTGAATAACAAGTATTAACCTGCATATGCATCGTATTTAATTCAGTCAATTTCATTTGCAGGTTAATCCCGACATAGTTGTACCCAATTTTGGATAACAAAATTGATGGTAAAACTTAGTCGTTATAAATGAGTTTACTTATTAGGCAGATAATTGGGATTAAGTAGAGATATTTCTAAATGACCGTAAAAGAGACCTTTGACTTATTGATAATTATATTACTCACAATCCCATTATTAAGGCATTTTTTATTTCGATTGTCAAAGCAGAGTGAGTTCAATATAATTAATGCATGTTTTTCAGCACTTTCATAACCATTTCCCGCCTTTGTCGTGAGATGCTTACAGATGAACCATCTTTCATCTTAATGTAACCACCATCGGTTTTTACAAAAGCCTTTATCTCGTTTAGGTTAATCAAGTGGGATTGATGGGTGCGAATAAAATTGTAATCAGATAGAAGCTCATCAAATTCCTTCATGGATTTACACACGAGGTGTTTTTCACTATTTTTTAGGTACACATGTGTATAATTACCATCGCCCTGACATCGTGAAATAGCTTCCACTTCAATAAACTCCGTTTTGTCAACCATGGGTAGCGCAATACGTTTGGATGGGGTTCCGATATTTCGAATAAGTTCTTGCATACGAATGTTATCTCGCTCATCATTTACCCGCTCTTCAACTTTAGTTATGGCCTTGATTAATTCAGTGATATTAATTGGTTTCAGAAGATAGTCAAGGGCGCAAAACTTTATGGCCTTCAAAGCATATTTATCAAAAGCTGTTACAAAAATAATCTCGAAGTTTTTATTGGGGAGTTGCTCAAGCAAGTCAAACCCCGTTCCTTCTACCAATTCAATATCTAAAAATAACAATTGGGGTTTCAATTGTATGATCTTCTCCAAAGCATCATTTATTGAAACTACCAAAGCCAGAACTTCTAACTGTGGGCAATATTTCTGCAATAGCAATTGTAAGTTTTCACAATTTGCAGGTTCATCATCTATGATTATGGATGTTATTGAATGCATTTTTAAATTGGTATTTTAATTAAAACGGTGGTTCCTGAACAATCTTCTTCTTCGCTTCTGTCGATTAATTGAACCGAAAATGGATGATCTGACTGTGAATTTACAATATTTACCCGCTCTTGTATCATTTTAATGGCTTTTCCGTTTCCGCTATTTTGAGTTGAGCTCTGGTTAATTCCAATGCCATCATCAACAACTTCACATTTTAAGTAATGTTTGTTTTTTGTAAAGCGAATATCTATATGGCCATTACGTTTGGGAGCAATGCCGTGTACAACTGCATTTTCAACAAATGGCTGTATGAGCATGCCGGGTAATTCATCTTCTTCTGGATTTAGTTGTGAATCAACTATTAAATTAAACTCAAAGGGTACCCGAAGTTTTTCCAGCTCCAGATAATTTTGAATTAGTTTTAACTCATCGGCCAATGAAATCAGTTCTTTTGCTGAATTGTTCAATACCAAGCGCATCATATCGGCAAAACGTGACAAGTATATATTTGCCTTTTCAATCTTATTTTTATTAATTAAATGCTGAATAGAGCTCAGTGCATTGAATAAAAAATGAGGGTTCATTTGTGAACGAATAACCTTTAATTCAAGTTCAGCCAGTCGTCTAAAGCTTTCTTCTTTTTTCTTAATTTGGCGACTTCGAATTTTAATAAAGCCCCAAGCAATCAATCCAGAAAATAATAGAGTGAATAATATTGCAAAACCAAGCCGACGGGTGTCGGCTTGGTTATTAGCTTCTGGTTTATTCAAATCTTCTAATAGAACATCGTAAAAATCCGACGAACTAAAAGAACCTGCGCCAGTATTAATATTATTATGCAAGATGGTGCCGTCATTTCGTAGCAACATATAACGATTGACACCTGTTTTTAATATTTCAGTATCCTTGATTAAACTATCCTTTTCATGAAAATAAATCTTTACATTCTCACTATAATTTTTAGGTTTATTAGCCCATTTTTCTTTGATAAAGTTCCTGCGAACAACTACAATTTCGGCCTTCTTTTCGAAGCCAAGAGTAGTGAAAATACTATCTTGTTTACGTATTTCCTTCTCCTCCCATTCATAAGATATCATTGCATTGTTCATATTCAATAAGATATAACCATCAGCTTTTTCTTTTAAATTAAGATATGGTGCAATGGAGATATTCAAATCTTTAATGGATTGGTCTGCCTGGATTTTTTCCATTCGATCATATATATTCTTGAGCTGAGCATTAAATTTAGGTGCGTGACAATGATATCTAAACCAGTCATATTCCTTTTGGGCTTCGGTTAAAGGCTTCTCCTGTAAATATTCTGCAATAATACGTTGAGAACAATAATATTTAGGATAACCTCTAAATATCATCTTAGTAAGTAAAAGCTTCTCTTCATAACCGAAGTTCAGGATATTTGTTGAAAAGTTATTGCTGGAGATAGAAAGTTGTTGATACTTTATATATTCTTCTAAAAAAGTATGATAATGTCCCGAGGAATATAAGTAGTCAATCATCGGGGTTATTTTACATAGGTGTTTGCTTTCAAGGTGTTTTTGTAATTCACCCAAATTACCCTCAAATTCATTCCATTTCATCATTATATTCACTGCGATGAATAGTTCTGTTGCCACCCTATAATGCAAGTCTTTTTGTTTGCTTTCTCTCCAGAATCGAGACATTTGGTTCTTGTATTTGCTAAATACAGCTTCGTATTTTTTTTGTCTTTGCTCAAAAGTTTTGGCTAAATCAATCATACTTTTATCAGCCCATTTAAAGTAATAATTTTGCCAGTAATCTTCTCTAAGTTCATATGTGCATTGACAGGCTGCACTGCCTAAGCCGGAAAACTTTGTTTTTTCAGGAAAGCTACTTTCGTCAATATCTATTATTAACGAATCGTTAGGTGTTAAAGATAATGCAATGCTTTTATTGTTCAGGTAAATCCAGCAAGATTGTGGGTTCGGCATAAAAAAGGCAAATCGAAATTTATTACCATCTTGCGAAATAGGTTTAATCTTTTGGTCATCGCTTGTTTTGAAATTTATTATTGTGCTATCTGTAGCATTGTTGATATGGCAGATAACATTAACATTATGCATGAGTGTATAAGAAGCATTAGTAATACGCATTTCATCCCATTCTCTCCAGTTGTCATAATACAGAACCTGACTACTTCTTGTTTTTACTCTAGTATCACCGTATTTCAACCAATTATTAATATATGTGATCACTGATTTCTCATATAACTCCTTGGTATTGATCTCAATTTCTGAAGTGCTTCTAGTTGGAAGTCCGTATTTAAGAAAACCTTTTTTTATAAACTCACATTCAAAATTCAGTGATTCCTTTTCGAATTGATAATTTTCCTCAGTTATTTCCTTTTTATTAAGGTCAATTTTAATGATTAGTGAGTCTTTGTTTATAAAATAATTAGCAGTGCTTTGCTTTGGTGACATCGGAAAATTGGTATCGTAAAGGATGTAGTCATTCTTATATTCAAAGATATTTAGCAGCCTATCTATCTTACAGGATAATTGCAGTAGATCACCTTGCTTATCCGAAACAGTGATTTTATAAAATACTTGCTTTTTGCCTTCCACGCTCCATGGATTTCCATCTTTTCCGAAATCTTTATGTTGGTTTATTTGAGTGCATTCCAACTCAAACCAATCTCCTTTTTTAAGGGAATTAAGGTCTGGTAGAGGTGTATTAGCTGCCTGTAAAGACAAAAGACAGAACAAATAGATGAGGGAAATAGTCAGTTGTTTCATGTGTATAAAATTAATTGTTTAAAACTAGATGAAACAAATATGACCTCACAATCAATGAAGTACTATTGTGAATATATATCTGTCAGTTACTACTGGAAATATGGTAGCTATTGACGGATAAATGGAAAGTTTGAAAATCTGAATCTCAGCTTATTTCAGCCCAATCCCGCTTATTTTCTTATATAAATCCAAGGCATAAACATCTGTCATACCCGAAATGAAATCCAGAACCGATTGAATTTTTTCATATAAAGGCGTATCCTCATTTGTAGCAAACTGCTCAGGAATAAATGGCAATAACATCTTTGAATAGAAATCGTCTGGATTTGTTACTGCTTTAATAAACTCTTCGAGCAAGGTGCCCAATATACGATAGCCGGCTATTTCAATTTCAACCACCGATGGATGTTTGTAGATGCGTTTATAAGCTGTTGTCTTACAAGTTTCCATGGCTTCGAGTTCGGTTCCTGTAAGGTGGTCGATTAGTCCTTTTCTAAAAGTACCTTCAAGTATGGCTTCGTGCTTGTTCCAGAAAATATCAGTGCATTGATTCACTAATTTTCCGATCACCTTCGCGCGTAAAAAAGCCATCTGCTCATTTTTATCAGTTACTTCTTTAAATATTTCCTGAATCTTTACAAATTCATGAGCTTCGGTTTCTTTATCAAAAAAGGCAGTGAGCAATTGATAAGTTTCTTCATAAGAAAGAATCTTCAACTTATGCGCATCTTCAATGTCCATTACCTGATAACAAATATCATCGGCAGCTTCAACTAGATATACTAAAGGATGACGGGCATAGATGCCTTTCTCTTCATCCATCAGTTTAAGACCAAGCGATTGAGCAATGTGTTCAAATATGGCTTTCTCTGATTGGAAATAGCCAAATTTCTTCATGCCAATGCCCGATTCGTAGGGATATTTTAGAATAGAGGCGATGGTAGTGTATGTCATTGCGAAGCCTCCTTTACGTCGGCCTTTAAAAGCATGAGTGAGCATTCGTAATGCATTAGCATTGCCTTCAAAGCGAGTAATGTCGGTCCATTGCGAAGTTGTTAGTTCGTTTTTAAATTGTAATCCTTCGCCATTGGTAAAATAATGGCCAATGGCCTCTTCTCCTGAATGCCCAAAAGGAGGATTTCCCAAATCGTGAGCCAGACAGGCTGCCGCTACAACTGAGCCAATTTCAGCCACTAAGTCGGGATTTCCCAAGCCAGCTTGCAATAATTTCGATGAGATGTTATTTCCTAATGAGCGACCCACGCTAGCCACTTCAAGGCTATGCGTTAAGCGGTTGTGCACAAACACGCTTCCTGGCAAAGGAAATACCTGTGTTTTATCTTGTAATCGACGAAAGGGAGAGGAGAAGATTAAGCGATCATAATCGCGCTGAAACTGTGTGCGATCGTGATTTATTTCTTTTTTCTCTTCTTGTCCGGTACGTATAGTGGATAATAATTGCTCCCAGTTCATCTTAATAAATTTTTGTTTGGTAATCTTTCATGGCTTTGTCCAATTGCCTGGCCAAACCATTGCACATGATGTCTAATCGCGCCCAAAAATGTGGTCCATGATTTTTCTCGTGCACATGACACAATTCGTGCAAAAGTACATAGTCTACCAGTTCGCCAGGCAGGCGCATCAAATGTAGATTCAGATTAATGTTGTTAGTTGACGAGCATGAACCCCAACGTGATTTCAGATTCTTAATTGTCACGTTCTGATAGCGAATATTGTGCTGCTTAGCTAACCATGCCAATCGTCCTGGTAAAAAGCTTTTAGCTTCAAGTCGTAGCGATTCCTCAATGCCATATCGAATCACTTCTTGCACCTCAGGTGCTGAAACAGGCATGTTAGCCGGATAATTAACTTGTAGAATGCCTTCTTTTAACTGTAAGCGTACTTTTGGGTGCGCATGTTTGCTGATTCGTAAGGCAAATGAGCGGGTTTTAAATTCGGTTTGCTCATCAAAAATGGTCAGTTTTTGTTCTTTCTCTTCAAGCTTTTGAAGATTGCTTTGAATCCAGGCTTGTTTTTCGTGTAAAAAACGAATGCCCTCTTTGATGCTTTCGCCTTGAGGAACAATTAAGGTTACACCTGCGAAAGGCTTTAAACGAATGCTAATACGTTTAGCCTTCGCACTCTGACGAATGGTGACTTCTCCCAATCCGGGTATGTCAACTACTTGATCGTTTTTCACACTTTTACTTTCTGGCATAAAAGTAATAAATATTCAGAATGAAACGTGAGTGGATATTTCAGCTAATATTTTTAGTGACTACACCCGCGCCTTTCTTCTGAAGAAGCCATTCTTTTTACGCTTTCTCTTGTAATGACTTCTCACTTATTACTGACACATGACTGTGTAGAAATGGCTACTGATGACATTAATTTGATTCATTCCCATAAATATATCGTTGATGACCAATTAGAAATCATTTATTCCCGCATAAAAATCGCTGATGCCCATATAGATTTGGTTGATGCCCAATTTATTTTCATTCATGACTGGTCATCTGTCATTCTACAATGGTTATGAGCCATTTTTTGATGGATTGATATCATTTATAATTGGTTATTAATCGTTTATGAGATAGTGTAGGCAAACAAAAAACGAGTGACTTGTGAAAACGTATGATTATATATTACTTGATGATGTAGCCTTGCGTCCAACATTTTTTCATACTGGAACGGTTAAGACTTACTTTGATTGACTTTCCCTGATTTGAAAAAAAACCTAATTTTTTAATTAATGAAGCTGCCTGTTCAACCATTTGGCCGGCACTCGATGACATTTCTTCTGAAATGGCGGCGTTATTTTGTGTTGAACGGTTGATTTCCTGAAGGGCATTATTTATCTGCGTAGCACCCAGGTTCTGTTCCTCACTTGATGAAGCTATCTCTGCAATTAAATCGGCATTTTTCTTAATAAGAGGAACGGTATACTTTAATTTTTCTATTGCTGTTTCTGCAACCTCATTGCCTTTTTTCGAGAATTCGTCAATTTCTTTAGCTGCGAGTTTACTACGTTCGGCGAGTTTGCGCACCTCGCCTGCAACTACTGCAAATCCACGTCCCTCTTCACCTGCTCGTGAGGCTTCAACGGCTGCATTCAATGCTAAAAGATTGGTTTGGATAGCAATTTCATCTATCACTTTAATTTTTTCGTTGATTTGTTGCATTGAAGTTAAAGCTTGCTGCGTACTAGCGAAGCTTTCATCAACCGATAAACTGGCTTGGTTTGAATTTTCTTTGGTTGCATTTGCATTTTGGCTATTGGCTTCAATGTTAGCTGCCATTTCTTCCATGGCTGATGATATCTCTTCTAATCCAGAAGCTTGCGTATTAGCAATCGATGATATTTCACTAGCTGTTTCATTGAGGTTGCTGCCCATGCGATTAACTTCATTGGCCGATGTGCTCACTTCAGTCATAACACTGCCTACCTTGGCTTGCAGGTTGTTAATGGCCTTATGAATTTCAAATAATTCACCTTTAATAGGCGCTGTGTATTTGACTTGTTCAGGAGATATTTGACCCGATGCAATGGTTTTTAGCTTTTCTGTAATATTGCCCAGTGGTTTTTTAATTTGCAGATAAACAATGTATTGCATAATAACGGTGACAATTATGCCACACAGAAGAGCAGCCCAGAAAGGATAGGCATCTGGATGGTTGTAATGAATACGACTGTTCATCACGGTTAAAAACACATTAATCATCCACAAGGCACCAATCCTGAAAAAGATACTGCCCTTGTATAACAATCTTAAAATTAAATAACCAACCGAGCCAGTTGTTACTAAAATAATAACAAACCTGACAATAAATGAATCCATTCCCATCATGTATCTCCTAAATCTTGTGTACTCTTTTATTCACTAACGTAAAAGTAGGTAATATTCAAAATGTGATCGTGATTACGTTAAATGAAATTGCGAATATACAAAAGTAATACTATCATACGTGATGATATTTGTTAGGTTGCGAAAGATGCAAAAAAAAGCCACTTCGAATGAAGTGGCTTTTTTAGATAGCAATAAAATTTACTGCAATTATCCTTTTTTCTTTTTTTCTCCAGAGCATTCTTTTTTCTCGCCACAAGCTTTCTTCTCAGAGCAGGCTTTTTTCTCCGAACAACATTCTTTTTTCTTCTTCTTGTCCGTTGTTTGTTCCTTTTTTTGAGGCTCCTGATCAATAGTAGCTGCCATTGTAGGTGAAGCAATTGCCAAAGTAAAAGCAAAAAGGAACGAAAGGATTAATGTCTTCTTCATAATAAAGTGTTTTAAATATTAATTAAATGTTTGTGATAATACAAATGTAAGTTTGATATCGATAAAGGTAAGTTATTGACTTGTTAATCGTTGTTAAGACGATGTTAAAAGAAGACAATTAGGTCTTTTATTTTGGTAATTTTGAGGCATTAATTAGAATATGTACTTTAGAAAAATGGGGAAGAACAAAAAATATTATGGCTTATCAATCGCTACTTTCATTGGTTTAGCCCTTTTGTTGTTTATTCAAATCAATTATATCGTAAGAGCTGCCCGATTAGAAGAGAAGAATTTTAATCACCGGGTGGTAATGGCTTTGAAAGATGCCCGTGATGAGATTGGTAATCGTCTGTGCCCCGAAATGGATAAATTTCTGTGCGGTAATGATTGTATCAATGCCCGACGAAAAAGTGCCGAAGTAGATAGTATCATTCACTCGCAACTAGAGATATATAACCTACCGCTTAATTATACGTTTGCTGTTACCGACACTTTAATTGGTCAAAACTCATCTTTAATTTGGGGACCAAAATGTTATCAGCAAACGCTAAATGGTTTGTTGGAGCGCGAAGGCATTCGACTGCGCTTGCAATTTCCCGATAGGAATCGATTTATTCTGGCCGAAATGAGCGGTTTATTTTTCATGTCTATTATTATCATTTTGTTCTTACTCGCTTCGTATACCATACTGCTTCGTTTAATTCGGCGTGAGCAAGCTCTCATGACACACATGCGTGAGTTTGTTAATAACATGTTGCATGAGTTTCAAACGCCACTCGCCAATATCCGACTAGCGGCCAATATGATTCTGAAAAAGAAAAGCAATCAGGAAAAGACGGGTGATTATGCACAAGTAGTTATCAATGAATATGAGCGTATGCAATCGCATGTCGAAGATATATTAAAGTTGTCTTGCGATACCAATAGCGAAGCCGAGCGTAATGAAATAGATATGAAAGAGGTAATTGAGCAGTTGATGAGGTCATTTGCCTATCGTATTGAAGAAAAAGGCGGAGAGATGAAAGCATCCTATAATGCTAAAAGGCATCATTTGAATAGTTATAATAGTCGCTTGTCATTGGTGATGTCAAATCTGCTGGATAACGCCATTAAGTACAGTAAAGAGCAGGCAAACATTAGCATCAATACATCGGAGGAGAAAAACAATTTATGCATCAAAGTAAGTGATAAGGGCATTGGAATTTCAAAAAAGGAACTGCCATATATATTTGATCAATACTATAGAGTTGGAACCGGCGATGTACATGATGTGAAGGGATTTGGCCTGGGATTAACTTTTGTTAAGAAAGTAATTGAAGAACACAATGGGCAGATATCTGTTGAAAGTGTAGAAGGTAAAGGAACATGTTTCACTATTTTGTTACCCTTTGAATAATGGCTAAGATTTTATTGGTTGAAGACGATATAAGCATGGGTTTTCTGTTGGTCGATTTTCTCGAATCCAATGGTTTTGATGTAAAATTGTATAAAGATGGTAAGCGTGGCTTAGAAGCATTCAGAAAGGGCAAATACGACTTTTGTATACTGGACGTAATGCTGCCCGGTATGGATGGTTTTACCATTGCTGAAAATATTCGCGAGGAAAATAAAAAAGTACCCATCATCTTTCTGACAGCTCGTTCCATGAAGCAGGATAAAATTAAGGGCTTCCGCTTGGGTGTAGACGATTACATTACTAAACCCTTTGACGAAGATGAACTACTTTGCCGCATACAGGCCATTCTTAACCGTATACAATTACAAAATGAACAGCCCAAACAGGAAATAAGCAAGTTTGAAATTGGCACTTATCATTTCGATTCGGCGAATCAGAACCTGGAAGGAAATGGCTTTTCAAAACGTCTCACACAAAAGGAATGCGATGTATTGAAGATTCTTTGTCTGACGATGAATGAGATTGTAAAACGTGAGGATATATTAATTGCCGTTTGGGGTGAGAATGATTACTTCCATGGTCGTAGTTTAGATGTTTTTATAGCCAAACTGAGGAAATACCTCAAGGAAGATGCTTCCATATCGATTGAAAATGTGCCTAAAGTTGGTTTTGTATTAAATGGATAAGGTGAATGCCCACAATCAGATAAAAACCTTTCAGTTGGCTAAAAATAATGGTGAAGCAATTGATTTTATCATTAAGTCAACGGCCGATATACATGATATGCTGGAAGGGAAACCAGAATTAATGGATCATCCTCACCGACATGATTATTTTACCATTATTTTAGTTGAGAAAGAACTCGGTGGCGTTCATATCATCGATTTTAAGGAATACCAGTTGGAAGGCGCTGCCATTCATTTTGTGTATCCGGGTCAGGTGCATCAGTTTTTAAGTGATAGCCGCCCCAATGGTTATGTCATAAATTTTAGTTCAACCTTTTTAATGCAAAATGGCATTTCAGAGGAGTTAATTAATCGGGTATACCTTTACAATTCTTTTGGCGATTCGCCACCCATGCCCATAAATGAGCTACAACTGCATACGCTCACATACATAGTTGAGCAAATGAAAAGTTATCAGAATGGCGATAACTTTTTTAAGTATGAAGCATTAGGTGCATTACTCAAACTGTTTATCATTAATATTTCTGGTGCATGTAATCTGGCTAAGCTAAATGCCGAGTACGACACGAGTAGCAACCGTTTAATTCGTGAATTTAAACAGCATATCGAGCGTCGGTATAAACAAATACATAAAGTGCAACAATATGCCGAGTTGTTATCTGTATCGAGCGATTATCTTAATCGATATGTCAAAACGAAAACCGGAAAGTCAGCCAAAGAGTACATTCAGGATAAACTAATGATTGAGGCCAAACGCCTTTTGCTATTTACTGAGATGTCGGGCAAAGAGTTGGCTTTTGAACTCGGGTTTGAAGAGCCTTCGCATTTTGCATCTTTCTTCAAAAAAATAAGCGGACAATCACCTATCGCCTTTCGACAGTCGGTACGAGAAATGGGATAAACAGTCTAAATCTCAAATAAAAGACTATAAGGTCTGATTTTTATAATCAATGCGCTGTTTTTCGTAATTACTTGTTTTATAGTCTGTCGTATGTTTGCAATGTACAAATACACAATGCCATGCAAACACAAATTTTTAGAGCAGAAAGTAGAGGAGGAGCCGATTATGGATGGCTGAAAGCGAATTACTCATTTAGTTTTGCCAATTACCATAATCCTGAGCGTGTGCATTTTGGTGTATTACGCGTTTTGAACGATGATGTCATTGCACCAGCAAAAGGATTTGATACACATCCACACGATAATATGGAAATCATTACCATTCCTTTATCAGGGCGATTAGCGCATAAAGATAGCATGGGACATACTTCTTACATCGAAAGTGGTGAAGTACAGGTAATGAGCGCCGGAAAGGGTATTTTTCATAGTGAATTTAATGGTAGTGATGATGATGAATTAAAGCTGTTTCAAATATGGCTTTTCCCAAATCAGCGAAATGTTGAACCTCGTTATCAGCAAATATCATTGAGTTCGGTGGAACAAAAAAACACATTGTACCAGATATTAAGTCCTAAGGCAGATGATAGTGGTGTGTGGATTTACCAGGATGCCTGGTTCCATATGGGAGATTTGGATCCAGACTGGCAAGGTAGCTATGAAATTAAGAAGCCAGGTAATGGCGTTTACCTCATGGTTATTGAAGGTGAAGTAAAAGTGGCAGGGCAGCTTCTTAGTACGCGTGATGCCATTGGTATTACCGATACTGAAACCTTTACAATTGAAACAAACTCAGCAGCTCGCATCCTAATAATGGATGTTCCAATGAATATTTAAATAATAAACACAATAAATTATGAAAGCAAGAATTTTAATTACCGTATTAGCAATAATAGCTATGGTGGCTAGTGCAAATGCACAAACAGTTAAGGCCAATGTTGAAGCATCAGCTTTAAAATGGACTGGAACAAAAGTAGTAGGATCATCACACTATGGCTTTATTAAGTTGAAAGAAGGAAGCCTGGAGCTTAAAAAAGGTCATATACAGAAAGGTCATTTTGTGATTGATATGAAAAGCATGACCAATATCGATGTTGAGAATGAAGAGTATAATAAGAAACTAATTGGTCATTTGTTTTCAGATGATTTCTTTGGTGTTGAAACATATCCTACAGCAACTTTGGCATTAGCTTCGGTTACGAAGTTTAAAAATAATGAAGCTACAGCTAAAGGGCAGTTAACCATTAAAGGTCAGGTGCATCCTGTTGAATTTACCATCGAGAAAAAAGATAATGATTACATTGCTTCCATCACGGTTGACCGTACTTTATATGGTATCCGATATGGTTCAGGTTCATTCTTCGATAATTTGGGCGATAAAGCCATTAGTAATGATTTTACCATGGATGTAAGCCTTGTAGTTGAGTAAATAAATTCACTATTGAATAAATAACAAGCGTTTGACAGCGTAGGTAAAAACAGCTCATTATTAGTTTATATCCGCCTTAAGTTGATAGTCTATTGAACTGTCTTCTTTGGCGGATTTGCTTTTAATGAGCCAATAGCAATTGCAATAACAAAGGCCAAGCTAATGTATGCAATGGTTGCAAATGTGTTGGTCAACGTTTTAGCCAGACTAAAGAAATAGGGTCCCAAAGCACTAGCCATAACCATCATCGACATGGCTTTGCCAGATATAGCTCCCAAATGCTTTCGTCCATAAAAGCGAGGCCAGGTAATGGCATTAATTACTGCGAATAAACCGCCGGTTATGCCAAGGCCAATGATGATGAGGTAAGTGGCAAGTGCATTTTGAAGCATCAGTAAGCCAACACTGCCAACAAGAGCACCGAGTATCATCAGGTAAAGCAATATTTTCAATCGTATCCAATCGCTGATAAAATTGGCGCTTATCGATGTGATCACAGAAACCACTGTCATTGGCAGAAAAATGCTAATGGATTCGGTGCGCGATAATCCTGCTTCGGCAAACAGTGCCACCACATGAAAGGTTAACCCGGTCACAAAAAATGCATGAAAGGCTAATATTAGGGCATACATCCAAAAACTTCGGGATTGTTTGGCTTCTTTTAAGGTTGATGATTTTGAGTCTTCTGCATTTAAACTCTTTTTTGTATCGGTTTTACTTTTACCATCCGGATGCAGTCCATGCGCTTCCGGATTATCTTTATAAAAAAACAAAATCATTATCAGAACAAGGGTTAATCCTGCTGCCATCACTTGCCAGGCACCTTGCCAGGTATATCGTTGAATTAAATAATCGATAAAGATAGGAGAGGCCGAGAAACCAAGGGAGACACTTACACTACTAAAAGCATTAATGCGACCACGCATTTGGTCAAACCATTTCATAATCATGTTGCGCGATGTCATGGTAAGAACACCTTGACCACTTAAACGCAGCAGGAAAAACAAAACGATCATTAATACAAATGGAATCGTCCAATGGCTGAATCCAGTAATAAGACTAATTTGACCTGCGATGATTGGTGATACAGAGCATAGCAATAAGGTTATTATCAAAATAAGTACAGATGTGGCTGCTGTTTTGGTGACTCCAAATTGATCATACAATTTTCCTGCTTTGGTTAATGCAATGGAACTTAACAAAGTGCCAAACATATATGCCAGGCTAAACTGATCGCGTGTTAACATTAATGCATCTTTAACCGGATCGGTAAAAGTTGATACTCCGGCTGTTTGTCCGGGAATGCTGGCCCATATTCCAATAGTACCGGTTATGGCAATAATGTAGCCATAAAAGAAAGGGCTTTTGTCTGCTTGTATAATACTTAGTTTGGTACTCATCGGGTTTAAAGGTATTAAAAAAGCATTCGATTACCGATATAATTTGCAGGTAGCTATATTTGTATTCAAATGTTACGATTATGCGACGCAAAGAAAGAGAAATAAAAGATGCTGTCATCATCCATCAAATATTGTCACAATCGAGTGTTTGCCGTTTAGCCATTTACGACGAACATTTCCCTTATATCGTACCAATGAATTATGGCTATGCTGATGGTAAGCTCTATTTTCATTGTGCATTAGAAGGCCGCAAGCTGGATTTAATCAGGAAGAATAATAAGGTTGGTTTTGAAATAGAATACGACAGTGAAGTAGTAAAAGGTGATGTATCATGTCAATGGACAACGCGATATCGCTCTGTGATTGGAACTGGTGAAGTAGAAATTATTTCCGATGATGAAGGTAAGAAATTTGGTTTTGACGTAATTATGAAACAGCACGGAAAGGAAAATAATGAATACATACCAGCAGTTTTAAATAAAGCACTTGTTCTGAAAGTGAATATTATGTCCTATACTGCCAAGCAAGCCGGTGATTGGTAAACAAAAAATGCCCGGCATAATGAGTAAACACATTGATGCCGGACATTCTAAACATCTCACATTACATCTGATGGAATTGTAATTATTATAGAGCCTCCGCTATTAGGCTTCGGCAATGTTTGTTCTGGCTATTTTTACAACAGTCGGATGAACAAGACGCTGATAATCTTTATAAGTCATTTGTATGAGTTCAGCATGATTACAAGCATTAAAGGCAATAGTTGTGTCCTCTGTTAACTTTTCGGCCACAAATACCTCCATGTTATACAAGTTGCCAAAAGGTGGTTGTGCACCTA
The DNA here is from genome assembly GCF_016612505.1 of Carboxylicivirga marina. Classification (GTDB taxonomy): domain Bacteria; phylum Bacteroidota; class Bacteroidia; order Bacteroidales; family Marinilabiliaceae; genus Carboxylicivirga; species Carboxylicivirga marina. Next base: position 26,888 of record NZ_JAENRR010000018.1, on the reverse strand, counting down.
CTTCACAATCTTTAAATGCATCTTTAAATTCAGATTCGGTGGCCAAGCGTACGTTTTTGGCAGCGGTGGCGCGCTGTAATTCCTTCAAATCAATTTGGAAAGATGCTGGTATAACGACCATACACAGTTTACCATCAATTTTTACCATCACAGTTTTCGCAATTTCATTGCCCGAGATATGCGAATAGGCGGCTGTTTTTTGTGCAGTATAGGCTCTGGAATGAACAATGCGTTTGTAGTTAATGTGTTCCAAATCCAGATACTTCTCTAGACGTGTCAGTGGCATAATTTTCCCTCCATTTAAGTGTTTATAATATCAACCCTAATAAAAGCCATTATAAGTTACTATCAAATCGAAGGACTGTAAAGAGCTAAAGGCAGATAAAATATTCACTTTATCCTTAATCATTGATTTTCAGTAGTCATTTTTCTATTCGAGTTATTTATGCCAATTTTGTGGCTTTAAATAATGTGAGAATGGGAAATGAACAGGTGTTGACTACCGAAGAATTACATTTTTTGGGTATTAAGGTAGTCTATAAAGATATGGTTGATAAGGGATATAAGGTGCTAAACGTTCGTAAAGAGTCAGATGTTAATCCACAAATATTAGCTACCAAAGATGATAAACGCTATTTTGTGGTGGTGCGTACAGAAGCATATCCTGATATGGGATTATTATTGCCTCACATAGCCGCAGAGGTGATGAAGCATGGTAATAAACATAAGGCCATCTGTTATTTTGCAAGTGTAGGTATTGCTAATGCCAATGGGGAGACAAAAGAAGAAATGGCCAAGCCAGTAAAGGATGGTGAATATTACATTAATTATAAAGGCTTAGAGCTCTTTCCAACCTATACCTAAATGATGAACTTTGATAAATTAAAGGCTTTTTATCATCAAAACCGATTGATTATTCTTGTTGGATTAGGTTTTTTGCTGATGATGCAAATCTGCAGTAAGGGTGGACGTGTTGAACAAGTAAAGGTAAGTTCTCAGGAATCGACTCAGCAAGAAGCTATCGAAAATGACGATACTGAACTAAAACCCTTAAATGAAATCTATTACAAACAACAGCAAGAAAAGCAAGAGCGTAATCCTGAGATGATTTCTTTGTACTTGCTGATGGGAATGGTTTTGCTGGTATATGTGGCTACTAAACGCGGATGGCTGCAAAAACTTACACCGTCTATTGTTTGGGTATCCATCAGAATGCGTCGTGATAAAATAACGAAAGCAAGAGTGGCAACCATAATGATTAATAATCAGACTAAAGAGAGCCTCACATTCTTTCCGCCTGTGTTGGCATTTGGCATCCCATTTAAAAAAGTGCGTAAGTTCAGAATAAAAGGAAATGCTCAAAGTGATGTATTTCCATTAACATTAATGCCTGGTACAGCACATCGCTTAACAATTAATATAAATAGCTTTAGGCAGAAAGCAGGATTGGTAAAAGGAAATAGCTGGGTAAAAGTGGAGGTAAATGCTGGTATAAAACAATACGGTTCGTTGTGGAAGTATTTGTTTTAAAACCTTAATAGGTATATGTTGTTATAATCAAACAATAATTTTTGGATAATGAAGAAAGGATTTTGGGCAGAACAATGGTATAAATACCGACGTAAGAAAACGGTACTTGGCATCGTGTTTGACTTTTTATTTACCGTATTACTTGTCGCCATGTTAATTCCTGGCACTCGTAAAGTTGTTCAGTCAACCATTATTCGTTATAGCATGTTTCAGCCTCGCGAGAGTAAGGAAGTTACTTATTTGACCGATAATGATTATCAATGGCGGGTAGAAGATTTAGAAGGAAATTCGGTTGAGCTTTCTGAGTTAAAGGGGAAAGTTATTTTTATTAATTTTTGGGCCACCTGGTGTCCACCCTGTATTGCCGAAATGCCCTCAATTCAACGATTATATGACGAGTACCAAAATGACATGGCATTTATACTGGTTAGTCAGGAGTCAAAAGGTATTCTTCGCGATTTTATGGCCGAAAAAGAATTTACCTTTCCAGTATATGTATTGCGTAGTCGCCAACCCGATGTTTTTTCATCGCGTAGTATTCCGGCTTCTTTCCTTATCTCACCCGAAGGACAGGTGGTGATGAAGAAACAAGGAGCAGCACGCTGGGATGGGAGTAAGGTTAAAAAAAGGCTGAATGAAATGTTGCAATAAGAAATATCGAAAAAGATTTAAATAAGAGTGAGACAGGTTTCTTGCTCTTTTTTTTGTGTCATGATAATGATTCATTAGGTTTTTACAGTAATTGCTTCACTATTTTCTTCATAATCATTTCTTATCTTTGAATGCTTGAAAACTAACAAATAAAAGAAGATGAAATACAAACGAGTACTGTTAAAACTAAGTGGCGAATCTTTAATGGGAGAGCAAGGATATGGTATTGATCAAGAGCGATTGAACGATTATGCTGAGCAAATTAAAGATGCTGTTGCAATGGGAGTTCAGGTTGGTATCGTTATTGGCGGAGGAAATATTTTCAGAGGATTAAGCGGTGCATCTAAAGGATTTGATCGTTATAAGGGTGATCAGATGGGCATGTTGGCAACCGTTATTAATGCATTGGCTTTACAATCTGGATTGCAGGCAATGGATGTTAAAACCCGTGTGATGACAGCTATTCGAATGGAACCGGTAGGTGAATATTACGATAAGCCAAAAGCTGTGGCGGCCTTGGCACAAGGAGAAGTAGTGATATTAGCTGCCGGAACTGGTAATCCTTATTTCACAACTGATACAGGTTCTTCATTAAGAGGTATTGAAATTGAAGCCGATGTGATGTTAAAAGGTACTCGTGTTGATGGAGTTTATACAGCTGATCCGGAAAAAGATCCAACAGCTACTAAGTTTGATGAGATTACATTTGATGAGATCTATAATCGTGGTTTAAAAATAATGGATTTAACCGCCACCACCATGTGTAAAGAGAATAAGCTCGATATTGTTGTCTTTGACATGGATACCAAGGGTAACCTTATTAAAGTGCTAAAAGGTGAAAATATCGGCACGCTGGTTAAGAATTAGAGCAACAAGTATAGATATATAGAAGGGATGTTTTCAGATATTGAAAGCATCTTTTTTTTGTGCCTTATTTGTGCATTGAAACATCTTTTTGGACGAGGAAATATTCCATGTTTAACGAAAAAAGGGAGCAAAATTGCTCCCTTTATATATTTAGACTAGTAAACTTTATCCTTTGATTAGAATTCCCACATATCGTGTTCTTTCTCAAAAATGCTTTGTTTGATTCTTTCTGATTCCATCATTGCTTCCATACCTGCGGTATATTCTTCAATACCTCGGTTATCATACACGTTGGCTTCTTTGTAGATGTAGCTACCGAAATAACGCTTGATGAAAATATCATCGTAAGTACGTCGTTGGGCATCATTACGAGGGTTAAAAATCTCATGACGGGCGAATAAGCCTCTCGCTTCCGGGAAATAGATCCAGAATGCCTGTGTTTTTCTTATTTGAGCATTTTCACCTGCATCACTTGGTACGAACTCTCTAATTGGGCATAAGCCAATGATACGTACATCCATGCGTGAATATTTTCTATCGAAGAACCAGATCTCTTTTAACATGACCTGCTTAATGTCTGTCGATTGGATTTTACCTTCGATTATTTTATCCTCGTACAATCCGGTTTCAGCATTACGAATTTGTTGTGTATCTGATACAGCCCCCATCTCACGCATTACCTGATCCAACGTTAAAGCTACCTGAAATTCATCTTCAGTAGAAGTTGAATAGGCCGTTAAACCTTCGTATTTAATGCCGTAAATTAATAAGTCAATCAGACTATATCGATTATCCATTTGTGTGGTTGGATAATACATTGGCAAATTAATCTTCTCACGTAAATCAATCACACGCCAAATTTTCTTCGCCCATAATACATCTGCTTCACGCACATGTGCATAAGGTATTGGCTTTCGGTTTGGTACATGATCCTTGGTGTATAGCTCAGTGTTTACTTCCTGTGCGTTTGCTACATCAGCTGCACCAAATCCTACCAAAACAATTAGGATAAAGAATAATCTTTTCATCGTCTTTAATTTTTATTTCCTAGTCAACAGTTATCACTAAAGGTGCCAGCTTCTTATTTCTGCCATCCGGACCAATAGCTTTTATTTCTTCCACGGTTATTTTTGCACCTCGTGGACATCCACTAATAAGATCCCGTTGCTCCTGAGTCATGATATTACTATTGGATAACTTACTCTGGAAGAAACCATTCTTAACAGTTGCAATACTAAACTGTGTTACTTTATATTCTAATTCAAAATCAAAGTCAGGACCCATTTCAGCAAATATTCCACTTTGGGCTTCAAGTAATCCTTTACTGACTTTTCCTTCACTCTTACCAGCTATGGTGGCATACGGCAACGGAAGTGGCTTTATACGGAACTCCTTACTACCAATTCGTTGTCTTTTACCAGCAATGTTAGCATACACAGTAACGATTGATTTACCTCCTGCAAAACCTCGCTTAGGCTTAACATCAAAAACGCCATTACCTTTTGAACGCTTAGTTGCATTTGAGAAGGTCACATCTAACTGGCTGGCTGAAATACCTGGAACAGAAACTTCCACCGGATTATCAAGTGCTTCGTAAAAAACATTCATTTTCATTGGTGAAATGACCGCATTTGGTTGCATCACCTCAAATTCATGTTCGATGTCGTAAGGTATATCTTTACCATTCGGATCTTTAAACCAAATTTTTCCTTGCCATTTTTGTTTACCAACTCTATTAGCCGGAATCTCTAAAACTCCAATTCCTGCTTCGTTTGGTTCAATACTATAGCCAGGGATTTCAAAACGTGGTTTTTGATAATCATCTGTTGCTGCAATAAACAGTTCAACACTATATTTATCGCCCTTAAGGACCATTGATGAGCTAGGCTTAACAACTGATCTTACATTATTAAATTTATATGTATTCTCATCTATACCACTTAAAAGCGATGACATTACATCTGCTTGCGTACTTCTTACATTACTTTGAATACTGCTTAATAAGGCAAATGATGCAGATAGCGGCAAGTGCTCAAATTTTTGACTTTCCCACGAAACTTGCACTTGACCTTTTTGCGAAGGAGCAGCCGGTTCTGTTGAAAGAATCTTGTTCAATGAAGCAATCATTACGGTATCAGTCTCCGCATCCAGATAACTAATCAAAAGTTCTTTGTATGCATTGATCTTGTTCTTCAATTCTTCACTACGCGCTCCGCTCCTCTCGGTTATCATAATCTGAGGAGCAATATCTTGATTGCTGGTACTTAGGTAATTGTCCAAAGTAGCCTCCGGCCCATCAACCGTGTGCACCATTAATAATTTTAAATCATATATATGATTGTAAAGTGAATCAGCAGCTGATTTTATAGCATCCGCTTTTACGCGAGCGGGTTTTACCTTTGCTTCATTTACAGCTTCAGCAGCTTTAAATTGATCAATGAGGTCTTTATTCTTTTTATCGGTCGTTTTAATACTTTCCTGTATGCTTTCGTCTACCAGTTGAAATGCCTGAAGTAACTCACCTGACACATTTAAAGCCAACATGGCTGTCAGGAATAAGTACATCATTCCGATCATTTTCTGCCTGGGGGTTTCGGGACAATTTCCGCCACTCATAGTTATATTCTTTAATTAGCAGTTAATAGAATGATCTTCTTGATTATTTGTTACCCATATTCATGGCACTTAGCATATTGCCATAAATTGCATTTAATTCTGATACTGACTGGCTTAATTGTGCCACTTGCTCACGGTATACTTTGGCATCATTGGCTGACTGCTGAAACTGACCTGTTATCTCAGTTAAGCCTTCAGTTAATGCTTGAGATGCCTGAACCTGACTGTTGACACCTTGTAATTGTAACTCATAAGCTGAGTTAATGGCAGCCAGATTTTTAGTTACATCACCCAATTTCTCACCATATGACTGGTTGTTGTTAGAAAGCGTTTCGAAATGTGCTTTTAAACTTTCGCCAGATGATGCATATACGTTAGCTAATGCTTCACTATTTTGGGCCATAGAAGCCTGTTGGGTAGCAAACTGACCAACTGCTTCTCCAGCATTTTTCATGTTGTTTATATAGGCATCTGTTGCAACAGTTGCATTGCCTAAATCAGATAATTGAGATGAAGTATCTGAAAGTTTTCTAATGCCTTCCGTCAATTTTGCAATGTCTTTATCTTCTAAATTACCACTTTGAACCAAGGCAGCTAATTCACTTCCGCCACCATTCCCAGTTGCGTGCCCTCTTGGCTCAAGGCCATGTAGTTCGGGATATACTAATCCCCAGTCAGGCATTTCGTGTGGTTTTTCAAATGCCGATAGTGCAAAGATCACGGCTTCTGTACCTAATCCTGCAATCAACATAGCCGTTGCTCCAGGTAAATGAAGAATTTTCCAAAGTGCTCCTAAAATTACTACAGCTGCACCAAGACCGTATACTTTACCCATTACATTTTTATAAGCTGGGCTCTCAACAAATTCCGAAATACTCATAATGAACTATTTTTTTCAATAACCGTCCTAAAATTGATATTAATAGTCACCAATGTAATCTCTTACACATCGGAAACCGATAAAAGAAGTAGATGAATCCTGATACTCATATGTACGAGTTCCATTTTGTAGAAAGAATCCTACATCTTTCCATGAACCACCACGAAGTACTTTACGCTTCATTACATGAGGATCATCTGGTAAAGCGTTGTATTTATAAGTAGGATTGAAATCGTGTGTAAAAGTGTAAGCCGATTCGTCATATGCACTTGATGTCCATTCTGCTACATTACCCGCCATGTCAAATAAACCATAATCATTTGGCGCATATGAACCTACGGACATTGAAGTCATACCACCATCATCGCCATATCGACCACGTAAAGGCTTAAAGTTGGCTAAGAAACAACCTTTGTCGTTACGTGTGTACATGCCTCCCCAAGGAAAAATAGCATGTTCTAATCCTCCTCGAGCTGCATATTCCCACTCTGCTTCTGTAGGAAGTCGGTAATTATTAACCGGTGGTTCACCTTTACTCTTAAGGTAGTTATTTAGCAATTGAGTTCTCCAGATACTGAATGCTGTTGCTTGCTTCCAGTTAACACCTACAACGGGGTAATCGTCGAAACCAGGATGCCAGAAATATTTCTCAGTCCAAGGCTCATTAAATGAGTAGGTGAAATCAGCAATCCAACACAATGTATCAGGATATACGTTTACGGCATCTTTCATGATAAAAGCCGAACGATCTGTTATTTCACGTTCTTCGCCTTTTTGATCGTAAACAACACCTTCATACTGTTTGGTTTCATAGTTGTAGCGGTTACTTCTTTTAGCCGCTTGCAACAGGTCTACCCATTCGTATTCATAAGTGAGTTTACGTGTATCAATCTCTTTTCTTCTGAAGAAACGCTCGTTTTCAGGTAAGAACATCTCATCCAAAATTTCGGCATACTCTTCATTATCCCATTCAATTGGTTCTTCCCAATTAATAAATGGAGGATCGATTTCATTGCCTAAATAATCTTCGCTAATAAGAAATTCTTCAAATTGCTCACCTAGTAACTGACGCGCAATAGAGTCTCTAACCCAATAAACAAACTGGCGGTATTCGCTGTTTGTTACTTCTGTTTCATCCATCCAAAATGAACGAACAGAAACTGTTTTTGATTGGGAGGTCATTGTATTAGCAATGTCCACATCATTTGGTCCCATATTAAAACTTCCCTGAGGAATAAATAACATTCCGTATGGGTCTGGTTCATAAAATGAGGCCCGGCGTGCTACGCCAGTTAATTCTCCACCGCTGGATTGTCCGCATCCAGTTAAGATGGTGATTAAAATGACACTGATGGCAAGTACTTTCTTCATAATAGCCTTAATATCTGAATTACTCTTTTACTTATTCTTATATTCTATAAATATCTTACACTCTTGTATTGTTTCTTTCTTTTCTCGAGACTTAAGTCAAATTTGTAGCCTAACATAATTTCATGAGAACCATTTTTTGCACCGCTCAATTGCGAAATACTCACATCATAGCTATAGCCAATTCGCAAACCATTATTAAGTTCTACTCCACCGAGTAGTACAATGGCATCTTGCATGCGATAGCTTAATCCGCCCCAATACTTGTCTTTCAATATGCCGTTTATATTCCAGTCAATCTGGTAGCTCGACATATTTGTTTTCAGAAATATGGATGGTATTAATACGATTGGTCGTTTTTTCATTTGAATGCGATAACCTCCGGTAATAAAAACTGTACGGTCGAGGTAAGAAGTGTATGTGTCCTTAAATTTAGGTTTTGGTTGATTAAGGTGAGCCACTGATATTCCTAGATAATAATCTTTGTTATCAAGATAAGCTCCAAATCCAGCATCAAAAGCCATTCCTTCGTCATCAGGAAATGATTCTTCAGAATGGTAGCCACCATCTTGAAAATCTCCTGTGCCTTGCGGCATTGTGCTTAATGTACTTCCTTTAATGCCTTGGTTAACGAGGCCTAAAGAGAGTCCTACTCCTAATTTACCGTAATCTGTTTCCCATCGTTTTGAATAGATGGCCGACAAGTATATACTTGTAAAAGCCCCTATTTCATCATTCATAATGGATAAACCAATTCCGCTGTTCCATCCCAATAAATTAATTTCTGTATCAACTCCGAATACCGTTGTACTTGGAGCCATTCCGTCAAATCCGCCCATCCACTGTTGTCTGTTTCCCAGTGTTACGTTGACCATTTCGTTTGTGCCCGCGTATCCTGGGTTGACAGTCAGTTGATTAAACATGTTCTGACTGAACTGTGGATATTGCTGCCCCCATGTTACAGAAGCAACGCAAAATAACAGAAAAAATACTATTCTCCTAGCCATGCCTTAAAAAAGCTGGTGTTAACAAATAGAACCGTAGTTCTTTACATTTCTGATTGATATACTTTATGCATCAATCATTTACTATTACCAGCTGACAAAATGCTGGGGATATATACTCTAATTTTGTGTCAAAGGTTTCATTTTTCAATATTATAAATCAGAAAAAGCGCTATTTAATTTTAATTACAAGTGCTTTTTCTGGATGTAACGAAACCATTTTTCCGGTATTTCATTTGCTGATGCTGTTTCAAAATCATTGCGTGTGCAAGCTATTATTTCAGCTTGTTTTTTTTCGCCAGGTATTTCGACCCACCATCTGTCGTTATCCGGATTATTATAAAACTTGATTTCAAGTTCGTAATCCTCAAGATAAACAATGAATTGTCGGTAACTGTCCAGTACTTTTACCGGATAATCATTATAACGTAAAGCTATGCCTTCTAGTATGTGCCAGATGGCTTGCGCTTTCAATGTGATTCCTTGTTGGTTGATATCCAGCTCTGTATCTAACTCGTAAATGCCATAAACTTTAAGTCTGTCACTTTGACCAGCGTACCAGGTAAGTTGGCAAAGTTCTTCACCGGTTAAACCATTTGGCATTGCATTATGTCTTGCTGGCTGGTCGCACTGGCGTACACAGGTCATATCTATGCTCAACACATCAGCATCACGCATCAGTGGTTCGGCCAATTTATGCCCTAGTTGCCTTATCTGACCTAGTCGAAGGATGTCAAAGGCGTGTTCGTTGATTTTATTTTCCTGAAACTGGCTATATAAATATTTTTGTGCACTTATAACCGATAGATCATGAGGACGCGAATCAGCATTTTCACAAAGAAATCCTAAAAAACTATTGGCCGAATAATCTTGATCAGATGATAGCCAGTCAATTTGTGAGTCGATAAGTGTCAGGTTGTATTCAGGCACCTTTAGCTTGGTGCCTTTAACAATTGGTAAAGTATAGTCTTGACTACCACCAATTACAATCGGTAATGTGTTGAAAGTAATTAGGTCCGCAATGATTTCCTCAATTGCTTTGTATCGGTCATCAATGGTATTGCCTTTTAAGTTGCCAAGATCAACTATCTTTAATTCTTTTGACAGCTTTCTTAGACCCAATAAATGTGACCGAACTTTGTCGGGTGCCTGTGAGCAGCCCTTATGTATTGAGTTTCGTGAATCAGTTATGCCAATTATAGCAATGTCGATATCGTTCCACTCACATGTTGGGTTATCCTGAAAACAAATTATTTGATCGATTAATCGTTCATCATTGGAGCCGACGAATGCTTCAAAGGTATGAAAGTCAGGTTTGTCAAAATAGTGTATCCAGTCTTCAGTCACAGTTTGGGTTTATTTGGTTTTTTTAGCGCTAGCCTTCTTTTTTGTTGTTGCAGCCTTCTTAGTTGTTGCCTTCTTTTTAGTTGCAGTTGTTTTTTTTGCTGCAGCCTTAGAACCTTTTTTGGCTGTTTTAGTATCAGCTTCAATTAGAGCTTTGCACTCTTCCAAAGATAATTCTTCTGCATTCTTATCCTTAGGGATTTTATAATTCTTTTTCTCGAATTTAATAAAAGGTCCCCAGCGTCCGTTTAGGATTTGTAAATCAGGCTCTTCTTTAAATAACTTGATAATCTTCTTTAAATCCTCTTCTCGCTTGGTTTTGATTCGTTCAATAGATGTTTCCAAGTCGATTTCAAACGGATCGTCAACCCCTTTCTTAAGAGAGACAAATTTGCCATCGTGACGGATGTATGGGCCAAAACGACCGATGCCAATCACTACTACTTTATTTTCAAATTCGCCTAATGTGCGTGGTAATTTAAATAAATCCAGCGCTTCTTCGAGGGTGATGGTCTCCAAGTGCTGGCCTTTTCGTAGGGATGCAAATCGCGGTTTTTCGGCTTCTTCGTCTTCTGATGAAACACCTATTTGAGCTAAAGGTCCAAATCGACCAATTCGAACTGAGATTTGTTTTCCACTGGCTGGGTCAACGCCAAGAATTCGTTCGCCAGTACTTTTTTCTGATTGCTCCAGAGTTTCTTCAACCTTTACATGAAATGGCTTGTAAAAGTCATCAATAGACTTAGACCATTCAATATTTCCAAGTGCTACATCATCAAATTCTTTTTCAACTTTAGCTGTGAAATCGTAGGATACAACGTTGTCGAAGTATTTTATTAAGAAGTCATTTACTACCATTCCAATATCGGTAGGGAATAATTTGCTGCGCTCAGCTCCTGAAATCTCAGTTTTTTCACTCTCAACAAGTGGCTTACCTTTTTCTAACCAAATATGTTGGTAGACGCGTTCATTACCATCACGGTCTTCCTTCTCAACATAGCCTCTGTTTTGAATTGTAGAAATGGTTGGTGCGTAGGTAGATGGTCGTCCGATGCCTAGTTCTTCAAGCTTTCTTACCAAACTTGCTTCTGTGTATCGTGAAGGCTTTTGGCTCCATCGCTGACGAGCCTCAACATTTAACATGGCTAATTCGTCACCTTCGTTCATTGGTGGAAGTAATACACTGTTGCTGTCATCCTGCTCACCTTCTGAGTCAGTTGATTCGATATAAACTTTCAGGAATCCATCAAATTTGATGACTTCACCCGTTGCTAAAAACTTCTCGGTAGCACCATCAGAATTGATATGTATAATTGTTTTTTCGAGTTGTGCATCACTCATCTGTGAGGCAATGGTACGCTTCCAAATGAGTTCGTAAAGGCGTTTTTCCTGGGCTGAACCTGAAACGGTTTCTTTATCGAGGTATGTAGGACGGATGGCTTCGTGAGCTTCTTGTGCTCCTTTCGCTTTTGTCTTGTATTTTCTGATTTTCACATACTCGGCACCCATTTTCTCAGTAATTTGTGTCGAGGCCATGTTTAAGGCCAGGTCAGATAAATTCACCGAGTCGGTACGCATGTATGTTATCTTACCCGCTTCGTAAAGCTTTTGGGCAATGGACATTGTTTGAGAAACAGAATAACCTAATTTACGAGATGCTTCCTGCTGTAAAGTGGATGTTGTAAATGGTGCAGCAGGCGTTTTTTTCATTGGTTTCTTCTCTATTTGCGAAACCAGAAACTGGGCATCAGCACATTTTTCAACAAATGCACGTGTTTCATCCAGCGTATTAAAACGTTTGTTTAGTTCTGCTTTTAATTCTTTTACCCGACCTTGTTTATCAGTCACTTCAAAGAGTGCTGTAACACGGTAGGATGATGTAGGTTTGAATGCAAAAACCTCACGTTCGCGCTCAACAATAAGTCGAACAGCTACCGATTGAACCCTACCAGCAGATAATGACGGTTTTACTTTGCGCCATAGTACAGGAGATAGTTCAAAGCCTACCAGACGGTCAAGGACTCGTCTTGCTTGCTGGGCATTTACGAGATTAACATCAATCTTGCGCGGATTTTCAACGGCTTTTTGGATGGCATCTTTCGTAATCTCATGAAAAACAATCCTGCGAGTGTTTTCTTCTTTTAGCTCAAGCGTTTCAAACAAGTGCCATGCAATAGCCTCTCCTTCGCGGTCCTCATCGGAAGCGAGCCATACCATCTTGGCACCTTTAGCGAGTTGTTTTAATTCTTTAACCACATCTTTCTTGTCTGAAGAGACAATGTAGTCTGGTTGATAATTATTATTTATATCGACGCCAAAATCACTTTTAGATAAATCCCGGATATGACCATAGCTGGATTTCACCAAAAAGTCTTTGCCTAAAAACTTCTCAATGGTTTTTGCTTTTGCCGGTGACTCGACTATCACCAAATTCTCTTCTGTAACCGTTGTTTTTTTACCCATCTCTCTTATGTCTTACAAACACCACTTATTCTTAAAGCACGCAAAATTATACAAAATTGCCACAATGTTAAAAAATGAAAACGCTTTACGCAAACCTTATCCTGGCTCTATCAATCAAATTTTACTATTTTTACACCAAAATATCAATTATTGGTGCGAATTGCGCGTGTTGTGTTACCGATGAATAAAAAGAGTAATAAATAAAAATTTTACTATTTTTTTAATAGAGCTACACCAATAAGTAAACTAAGTATTATAAACTATCCTGTAACTGATGAATCAAGCAAAATCAAAATATCGCAAACTGATAGTAATATTTTGGATAATAGTGGTAGGAGGCATACTGTCTGTATTCACACTCTTTACGATGATATCTTACGGTATGCTTGGCTTCATGCCTACTTTTGAGGAATTGGAAAATCCCAAGAGTAACTTGGCTACCGAAGTCATTTCAAGCGATCAGCAATTATTAGGAAATTATTTTCGTGAAAACAGAAGCTTTAGTCTTTATGAAGAGTTGTCGCCAAATATTATTAATGCCTTGGTGGCCACAGAAGATGTTCGTTTTCATGATCATTCGGGAGTGGATGCTCGCGGTTTGGCAAGGGTGATGTTTCGTACCATCATTATGCAGGATCAAAGTTCGGGTGGGGGTAGTACCATAACTCAGCAATTAGCCAAGTTGCTATTTCATGGTCAGGCAGCAAGTACCATCGAACGGGCGTTTCAAAAACTAAAGGAGTGGGTTATTGCAGTTAAGCTTGAGCGAAGTTATACCAAGGAAGAGATATTGACGATGTACCTTAATAAAGCTGAGTTTATTTACGATGCTTATGGTATTAAGAGTGCAGCTCAAACTTTTTTTGATACAAGCACTGATTCCATTAAAGTGGAAGAAGCTGCGGTTATTATCGGGATGCTTAAAAACCCGGCCTTATATAATCCTGTACGACGTCCTGAGTTGACTCAAGACAGACGTAATGTAGTGCTTCATCAGATGTTGAAAGCACAATTTTTATCGCAAGATGAGTATGACTCCATTTCGGTGATGCCTTTGGCTTTAAAGTTTAATAGAGCTGATCATAAAGAAGGACCAGCTCCTTATTTTAGAGAATATTTACGCTTGGCTTTAAACGCGAGTGAGCCTCAACGAGAGCAATATCCGTCATGGATGGAGGACAAGTTTTTGGAGGATAGTGTACGTTATCTTAATGATCCACTTTATGGCTGGATTAATAAAAATTATCGTCCTGATGGCACCAAATACGATATCTATAAAGACGGATTAAAGATTTACACGACTATTGATTCGCGCATGCAGCATTATGCCGAAGAAGCAGTTAAAAATCATTTAAGTAAGGATATACAACCAAAGTTTTTTGATGAAAAACGTAATCAGCCAGGAGCTCCTTATACCGAGGATTTGTCAGAGGAAGATTATGAAAAGATTATTGATCGAGCCATAAAAAATACCGATCGTTATCGTTCATTAAAGCGTAATGGGGCCGACATGGATAGTGTGATGCGCGTATTTAATACAAAATACGACATGGAAGTGTTTACCTGGGAGGGCGAACGTGATACTTTGATGACGCCTTTGGATTCAATTCATCACTACAAATTTTTCTTACGTGCCGGTATGATTTCAATCGATCCATTATCAGGCCATGTTAAGGCTTACGTTGGAGGCCCCAATTTTAAGCATTTCATGTATGATATGGCCGGTAAAGGTAAACGCCAGGTAGGATCGACCATAAAACCATTTGTATATACTTTGGCGATGCAAGAAGGCTTTACACCTTGCGACCTGGTGCCAAATATTGCGCAGACTTTTTATTTGGGCGGAGGTAAAACCTGGACGCCACGAAATAGTGGTAGCGCCCGTGCCGGTGAGATGGTGACCTTGAAATGGGGACTGGCCAATTCAAATAATAATATTACAGCCTGGGTGATGAAGCAGTTTAATCCTCGTGCTGTGGCCAATACAATTAGCGAATTAGGGATTAAAAGTCACATGGATGCCGTTCCTGCATTATGCTTGGGAACACCTGATTTTGGTTTGATGGAGATGACCTCCTCGTACTGTACTTTTGCTAATAAAGGGGTGCATATTGAGCCAATGATTGTAACACGTATTGAAGATCGATACGGTAATGTGATAAGTGATTTCCATCCGGATAAGAGGGAAGCGATTAGTGAGCCTACCGCCTTTTTAATGCTCAATCTTCTGCAAGGTGTGGTTAATCAGGGAACCGGTGGGCGTTTGCGTCATACTTATAATATGTATGGTCAGATAGGTGGTAAAACCGGAACAACGCAAAACCATTCCGATGGCTGGTTTATGGGTGTTACACCGCAATTAGTAACTGGAGTATGGGTTGGTGGTGAAGATCGCGATATTCATTTCGATGGGATTCGATTAGGACAGGGAGCTAATATGGCCTTACCAATTTTTGCTTTGTTCATGAAGGATGTGTATGCCAATGAAGAAATTGGAATCACTGAAGAGGATGTATTTGAAGAGCCACTTAACTTCTACGTTAATATGGACTGTAACCAGCAGGCACAACAAGTGCGTGAACAACAGGAGGGTGATGCTCAGGAAGAAGAATTAAAGAATGAAGAGGAGTTCTTTTAGAAAGAAATTCTGATAAAAATATAAAGAGCAGCTTGAAAATCAGGCTGCTCTTTTGCTTTGTATTTGTTCAATTAAATAATAGTTTTTGTTTAAACATGCAATTGAATTAACAGAACTTACCATTGTTTTGGCTGATAAGTAGCTTATATTGACTGTCCTATTGGCTGTTTTACATCTATTATCTAACGATTCTATTGATCTTTGTAGATTAAGGCATCTTGTACATAAATGCATTGATATTCATGCCGGCACCTACCGAAGTCATCATAACGTTGTCACCACTTTCAAGCGAATGGCCTTCGAGCTTATTTTTGCAAATTAAGTCGAAAAGAGTTGGTACTGTTGCCACACTACTGTTACCTAGTTCGCTAATGGTCATTGGCATTACGTTAAAATCAACATTGCGTTCACCATACAAGCGGAATAAACGCTTTAATATTGCTTCATCCATCTTAGCGTTGGCTTGGTGGATAAGTACTTTTTTAACATCGGAAAGCGTCATCTCATTTTTATCAAGACACTCCTTTGCCAATTGTGGTACATTAGTTAGGGCGTAGTTATATAAACGACGACCATACATCTTAAGAAACAGGTTTTCTCCTTTTAGTGCTTCATTGTATGGATTATCCATGCGTAGCAGGTCGATGTGTTCTTCCGTATCTGTTTGAACAGCATGCTTTAAAATACCAACAGGCGTTTCGCTTTCACATGCTTCCAGCAATACTGCACCGGCACCATCAGCAAATATCATCGAATCTCTGTCGTGAGGCTCCATGGCTCGGCTTAATGTATCAGCCCCTATTATTAAGGCGCTTTTGGCATCACCCGATTTAATGTAATAGTTGGCCTGAATCATGGCCTGAGTCCAACCTGGACAACCAAACGTGATGTCATAAGCAATGGTTTTAGGATTTTTAATGCCTAATTTATGCTTTACACGAGATGCCAGTGTTGGTAGAATGTCAGGATAAATAGTGCCATGACGCATATCGCCCAGGTTGTGTGCTACAATTATGTAGTCAAGTTTTTCCTGATCAAACCCTGCATCCTCCAAAGCCGCCTTTCCGGCAAACATGGCTAAGTCAGATGTTACATGATTTTTCTCGGCACATCGTCTTTCGGCGATATCGGTGATTTGCTCAAACTTTTCAACAACCACTTGTCCTTCAGTTTCGATAATGGTACCATCATCATTGTAAAAGGTGTTGCTGATAAAGTCGGCATTTGCTTTAACTACTGGTGGAATATAGCTTCCCGTTCCGGTAGCTACCGCATAAATCTCAGCCTTTGAATTCATTTTTACTATTTTTCTAATATCAAACTATTCGTGCTTATCGAAATATTTTAACTCCATAGTGTGTCCATCAAAAACACCGTAAGAGAAATGTTGTATCCAGTCGCCTAAAAACACCAATTGGCTGTCTGGTCCCACACCGACCGTTCGAGCCACATGTCGATGACCAAATACAAAATAATCGATTGCTTCTTTCTTTATATACTCTTTGGCATACAGCACCGCAAACTCCTCGTCATCGCCAAGGTAACGGTCGCCATATGTTTTATTGTTCTTTTCACGACTTTTGCCCGACCAGAAATCAGCTAAGCCAATTCCACAGTTAGGGTGTATTCTGGCAAACAACCATTGTGCCAGTTTGTTTGTGAAAACAGATTTTAAAAAATTATAGTGGCGATCGTAATTACCCAGACCATCACCATGCGCTAAAAAAAGTCTTTTGTTATTAATGGTTCTGATTTCCGGTTGCCGATACACTTTAACACCACATTCATTTTCCAGATAGTCAAATAGCCAGATGTCATGATTGCCGGTAAAAAAATGAACCGGCACGCCGCTATCTGTTATCTCAGATAATTTGCCAAGAAAGCGCGTGAACCCACGTGGAACGACTTTTTTGTATTCAAACCAAAAGTCGAATATGTCGCCCATCAAATATATTTCAGATGCTTTGTCTTTTACAAAGTCCAGCCACGAAACAAATCGTTTCTCATGGGTACGGTGGTTTTTTATACCAGGCGCACCAAGGTGTACATCTGAGGCAAAATATATCTTTTTCGCAGTTTCCAATTATGTTATTTAGCTTTTTGTGACGGCAAAGATATTAGAAAAATCAAGTTTCTCCTAACTTAAAATTGTTGTAAACAATTGTTGAACAAACATATAAAATAGTCGAAACCTATTTGCTCTTTGTATAATTGATGATAGTTTTTTGTAATTCGTTGATAATTAAAAAGCCGCAATCGATATGATTACGGCTTTTGCTATATTTTCTGTGAAGAAATCCTACAAAATATCTGTCAACTTATCACTTAATCGGTTACCAAATAAATTCTTACCAATAATTTCGCCTTGTGGGCTTATGATATAGTTAGCAGGTAATTGCTTTACATTGTAAAGTTGTGCCGGAAATGAGTTAGTGTAACGTAAGTCACTTACATCAATCCAGTTGTATCCTTCGTTTTTGATTGCACTCTCCCAAAGTACTTTACTTTTATCTAAGGAAATAGAGTACACTTCAAGACCTTTACTCTTGTATTTAGTGTGCATTTTTTTCAGATGACGATTAGCAGCCACCGATTTTTCATCCCAAGAAGCCCAAAAGTTAACAATGATTGTTTTGCCCTCAAGTGATGAAAGTTTAATGGTGTCACCTTGAATGTTTGGCGCTTCAATGTCAACATAGCCACTTTCTGAAGCTGAAGATGCTAGCAAATCATTGGTAAATTTCTGACGTTGCTGCTGTACTTTTGCACCTAATACGTAGTTATAAAGGTGGCTTGCTCTTTCCGATTCAGGAAAGTAAAGGTTTAAGCTTGTGGCAAGTGTTGAAAAATATACTTGATCTTTTTTATTATAAACATCTAATACTACCGAGTTATCGTCCAGATTTTGAAACAATGCATAGTAACCTGCAAATGAACGAGGATTTTCCATAATAAACTCACCAACAAAAGCTTTGTGAGCTTGCAGTTTTTGTTCATATTCAGCCTCCAGTTCAGCCTTAAGTTCTTTGTCAGATGATGCCTTGTACTTGGCCACTAATGTGTTTAATTCTTTATTAAGCTTGCGGATTCGTTTGTTGAACATTTGAATGTAAACCGAACCAATTGAATTACGCAACTGGTAGGTTGTTTCAAGATTTTTGGCATCAGCATTTACAATTACTGTTTCAGTTGTATCTGCCAATAAAGTAATGTAATTGTTAGTGCTTAGTTTAAGAATTAAAAAAGTAGGTTCGGCCAAGCGCTCTTGTTTAAACTCAAAGTCACCATTTTTTATCTTAAAAGAATCTACAGTTACGGTTTCATTCAAATCCATTCGTTGCAGATAGAGCACCTTATCTTTTGCTCCTTCAATATGACCACTTACCGTATATTTATCTTTGCTGGTACATGCACCAGTCAGTATAATAATCAGAAGTAAAAACAGTCCCTGTTTCATATTTTGTATCAATTGATTTTATTAGTTTGTTCCGTTATTTCATTAGAAATAAATCGCCCAAATATAGGATTAATTTTTTATTAATTGTTGAATGGCGGGCTTTAGCTCTTCCAGCTCCTGAGTGCGTTTCACAATAACTCGCTTATCATCCAGTAAGAGCAGTTGTGGTATGTTGGTTAATCCAAAATCATTAAACAGAGGCGACTCTTTACCTTTTAAATCGGATAGGTGGAGTAATGCCAGCCGATCTTGTTTAATGGCTTCTAGCCAGCCTTCGCGATTATTGTCAAACGAGATCATATAAACCTGCAAGCCTTGTCGTCTGTATGAGCGTGTCCAACGCATCAACTGTTTGCTTATTATGCGCGAGTGATTGTCATCTGATTTCCATAAGACAAGTAATGATGCTTGATGAATTAAAGTGTCAAGTAAAACATTTTTCCCCCAAGCATCTGGTATGCTAACCGATGGCAATATCCGACCTTCTTTAGTTAAAGCGTTAAACAAATTTCGATTCATAATAGAATCAACGCTGGCAGAAAATTGTTTTACCGGCACATATGAACCATATTGCCCCACGAGTTGATTTCTTATTTCATAAATTAAGTCTGCTTCAACTTCATGGTTATAAATTTTATGATTGCCTGCCGATAGTTGGACAGCCAATAGTGGTAATAAGGTGTTTCGATGATTCTTAATAACACGATTAATTTCTTTCTTTTTTCTATTGATTGCTACATTAATAGAAGTGTAAATTGAATCGCGTACACGTATATAGTCACTACTTAATACTGAATCAGGAATATGTGCCGAGATGGCGTTTATCTCGTTTTCTAGTTTAAGCGAAGCTTCCTGGCATTTCCATAGTGCCTTAGTTGTTTCATTTCCATTAATTGTGAGATTAGGTTGAGCTGTGTTAAAATTGCCACTGATTGAAAAAGGCAAGGTGCCACTAATGATTAGCTTCGAAATTGGTTTATTGTTAATTCGAAGTTCATAAATGCCTTCAGGAACTGAATCCTTTATAAACATTAGCTTTTTGCTTTCTTCGTCGATGATTGCTTTGTCAAATAACTGATAGTTATTTTTTAGAATGTATAGTTCGGCATTACTCAAAAGCTTACCATTAGACTTTAAAGTCAAATAGGGCGTTTTTTGAGGATTTGAGCATGCAGCTAGCAATAGCGCAAACAGAAAAATTAGATAGTGCTTCATAGAGGTGAAGTTTACGCAAAAATATAAAAAAGAAGCCACAATGATAAAGAATTATCAGGGGCAATGAGTTTAGTTATGCCTTTTGTTAAAAGTGGAATCTAATGATTATTCTAATTATATTGACGTGATATTGACTGATTTAAGCTGTTCGATTAGGCTTTTACAGAATATTGAATAAGTATGGTCGGACATTTAATAATTCAAATCTCCATTGTATGATGGCGTTTGAATACTTGATGATATAGAAAAACAACCATAAATGGAAAATAACGGATACTTGAGCTATGTGGAGTCAGCTCTGTCAAATTATGGCAATTTAAGAGCTTTTAGTGACTTTCAGGGAGAGACAATTAACTACAATCAGGTAGGCGAACGAATTGTTGGTATTCACCAATTATACAAAGATTTGGGTATTAACAGGGGCGATAAAGTCGCTTTGATAGGTCGAAATATGACCAGTTGGGCTGTGGTTTACCTGGGAACCATTACATATGGTGCTGTGATTGTTCCGATTCTCCCCGATTTTAATTCAGCCGATATTCATCACATTGTCAATCATTCTGAGTCAAAGCTTTTATTCTCAACTGATTTACTTTTTGATAAACTTGATGAAACAAAAATGAAATGCCTGATGGGTATTGTATCTATTAATCAGTGTGTTTCATTAGTTGACCATGTTGGTGGCAAACTTTCTGAAAGCGTTGAGAAGATAAAGCCAATGTTTAAAGGCGATGGCAACAGCTTTAAGTCGGAGCAGTTATTTTTTCCTAAGATAGAATCAGAAGCTTTAATGGTACTGTCGTATACTTCCGGGACGTCAGGCTTTTCGAAAGGAGTGTTATTACCACATCGAAGCATTTGGTCTAACATCAAATATGCGCAGGAACACCTGCTATTGAAACCCGAAGAAAGGGTAGTGTCATTTTTGCCTTTAGCTCATGCGTATGGATGTTTATTCGAATTCTTGTGGCCTTTTACCATGGGTTGTCATATAACTTTTTTAACGCGTACACCATCACCACAAATAATAACTGAAGCTTTCCGAAAAGTGAAGCCACATATCATTTTATCGGTACCTCTTATTCTGGAAAAGATTTTTAAGAAGCGTGTTCAGCCTCAACTGGAAGAGCCTAAGGTGAAGGCACTACTGAAAATCCCAGGACTTAATAAAATAGTGTATAGAAAAGTGAAAAAGAAGTTGGTGGATGTATTTGGTGGCGAATTTCGTGAAATCATAATTGGAGGAGCGGCACTCAATAAAGATGTTGAGAACTTCCTACGTAAAATAGATTTTCCATTTACCATAGGCTATGGAATGACTGAGTGTGGTCCATTAATTAGTTATGCGCCATGGACCGAATCGCGCAAGTTCTCAGCAGGTGAACTGGTTGATCGTATGGAGATGAAAATAGACTCGAAGGATCCATATAATGAGGTAGGAGAAATAATGGTGAAAGGAGATAACACTTTACTGGGTTATTATAAAAACAAAGAAGCTACAGATGAGATATTTGATGCCAATGGCTGGTTGCATACCGGTGATCTGGGCGTGATTGACGAGCAAAATTTCATTTATATCAAGGGGAGAAGTAAAAATGTGTTACTGGGCGCCTCAGGTCAAAATATTTACCCTGAAGAGATTGAAGCATGCATTAACTCAATGGAATATGTTCAGGAATGTTTAGTACGCGATAACGACGGGCAGTTAGAAGCTTTAATTTATCCTGATTACGAAGCTACAGATGCAGAGAAGTTAACAAAGCAAAGTATTGAAGCAAAACTCCAGGAGGTTAAGTCAGCGGCCAACAAAATATTACCAGCTTACATGAATATTCAGCAAGTAACATTGTTTCCTGAGGAATTTGAAAAAACACCTAAGAAAAGCATTAAACGCTATAAGTATACGAAGTGACATTAATTGTCATGGTAATCGCATTTAAGAAATTGTTTTTACAACTCAAGCCGTTGGGGCTTCCCCTTTTTGCCTTCAGCTCAAAAAGGGGAGAAAAAAGCCGCCGACCGAAACACTCGTTTACCCATTATGGCAGCGCTGCGGGAAAAATTTAAAGAATAACAGCTTGGTATCAAATTTTTCTTCCTTTCGCTTATGCCAATGGGGCCCAAACTACATTGTTTATGTCGGTAAAACAATAACAAATCGCCATTAATAATTTAAATGCGATTGCAGTATATTAATTGATTATTAGATTAATAAAAACAACCTGATAGAACTAGATAAAGCGCAGACCACTCGATTTTCGGGTGGTTTTTTTGTGTCCAATTGACAAATGAGATAAAAAGGTCTATAATGATGAACCTTTTGCGATTAGGCTATGTTTATCGAATATGCAAAAATACTAAACGCATCTTATTAATTCTTGATAATGAGTAAGAAAGTAGTTCTTCTTGGAGCCGGGTTTTCGTCTTTATCGGCTAGTTGTTATCTGGCCAAAGCAGGCTATGACGTTACCATTCTGGAGAAAAACGATGCTGTTGGAGGTCGCGCACGGCAGCTTAAACGCGATGGTTTCACATTTGATATGGGACCAAGCTTTTATTGGATGCCCGATGTATTTGAGCGATTCTTTTCTGATTTTGGTGCCAATGTATTGGACTATTATCATTTAATACGATTATCACCTTCTTATTCGGTTTGCTTTGGCGAACAGGATTTTTTGACCATGGATGCTGACTTTTCGGACGTTAAACAAACATTTGATAAGATTGAGCCGGGTAGTGGACGTCAATTGGAGAAATTTCTGAGCAAGGCCGAAAGCAATTATAACATAGCCGTGAAGGATCTGGTTTATCAGCCAGGCGAAAGTGTTTTTGAAGTTGTTAATTTAGAAACCATCAAGCGCCTGGGTGCTTTTACCAAGTCTATTAGCAAACAGGTTAGTCAGTATGTTAAGAATGATAAGCTTCGTAAAATCCTGGAGTTTCCTGTGTTGTTTTTGGGGGCTAAGCCCTCTTCCACGCCCTCTTTTTACAATTTCATGAATTATGCCGATTTTAAATTAGGTACATGGCATCCGCAAGGAGGTATGTTTGTGGTAGCTGATGCCATGCGCCGCCTGGCAGAGAGTCTAGGTGTTAAAATTCGTGTTAATACTCCTGTAAATGAATTAGTAATAGAAAACAATCAGGTGAAAAAAGTGATGGCAGGAGATGAGGAATTTACACCTGATATTGTGCTAAGTGGTGCCGATTATCATCATACCGAGCAGTTACTACCCAAAGCCGCTCGTCAATATTCTGAGAAGTATTGGGACGATAAGACCTTTGCACCATCAGCCCTCTTATTTTATGTTGGCTTTGATAAAAAGATAGAGCATCTGGCGCATCATAGTTTATTCTTTGATGTGGATTTTAATAAGCACGCTTCAGCCATTTATGATGAACCGTCCTATCCTGATAAACCATTGTTTTATGCCAGTTTTCCATCCATGTCGGATGAAACAGTTGCGCCACAAGGCCAAGAAGCCGGAATTTTTCTGATCCCATTAGCACCCGGATTGCATGATTCACCAGCTATCCGAGAACGGTATTTTGATATTATTCTCAATCGAATAGAAGAAACGACCAAACAAAATCTTCGTACTCATGTTTTGTTTAAAGAATCGTTTAGTGTAAGTGATTTCGTTGCAACGTACAATTCTTACAAAGGAAATGCTTACGGATTGGCTAATACCTTACTGCAAACGCATGTATTGAGACCTAAATTAAGAAGCCGAAAGGTAAAAAACTTGTTTTTTACCGGACAGCTTACTGTGCCAGGACCCGGAGTACCACCATCATTGATTTCGGGCAAGATTGTGAGTGATTTAATTATTAAACATCATGCACCATGAAGCAATTATTCGATTCATCGAGTTATAACTGTAGCCGATTAGTGACACGTGCCTACAGTACTTCCTTTTCCAAAGCAATAACTTTATTGGCGCCATCTATAAGGCCTGCTATCTATGCTATTTATGGTTATGTGCGTTATGCCGATGAAATTGTTGATACTTTCGACGGTTATAATCAAAGTGAACTTCTGCTGGAGTTTGAAGAGAACTACGAAAAAGCCCTGAAGCGGCGCATAAGTATGAATCCAATTTTAAATGCTTTTCAGGAAGTGGTTCACCAATACCGTTTGTACGATTTAGTGCATTCGTTTATGGACAGTATGAAGATGGATTTATACAAATCGGAATACACCACGGCAGAGGAATATGCCGATTATATTTATGGTTCGGCCGATGTGGTAGGCCTTATGTGTCTGAAGGTATTTGTAAAAGGCGATGAAAAGCATTACGAAGAACTAAGACCATCGGCTATGCGACTCGGATCGGCCTTTCAGAAGGTGAACTTTCTTCGGGATTATAAAGATGATGTGGAAGGATTGGGACGTTCGTATTTCCCAAACCTAAAAAACACATATCTGGATAACGATACTAAGCGGGAAATTATTAAAGATATTGAGGCCGATTTTGCTGAAGCCTATAAAGGTGTGGTACAACTGCCAATGGAAGCACGGTTGGGAGTTTATCTGGCCTATCGCTACTACAAGCGTTTGCTGCAAGAGTTAAAAGTAGCCGATAGTAAGCGCATTCGTAAAGAACGTATACGCATTAATAATCTCCTGAAATTGGAAATATTGGTTGAATCCTACTTGCGCTACAAGATAAATGCTATCTGATGCGATGCCTGATGGTCATAGGGCTTATGTTGAGTGTTCATTTGCTGTTTGCCAATGATATAGATGTGGTACGCAAGCAATTTCACGAAATTAAAGATGAGGAAACTTTAAAGGCATTTCTGAAAATGGCTTCAGCCATTGAGGATAATAAAGTGATTCCCTATAAAGAAGCTGCAGCCATGCGACAGGCAGAGTTTACGGCTAACCTTTTTAAAAAACTCAAATTTTTCAACGCAGGCAAGGAGCAACTGGAGACCTACATCAAGTCAAATCCCTTTGATATTGAAGCACGATACATTAGGGCTTTAATACAACACGATGTGCCGGCTATATTGAATTACAATGAGCATTTTGAGACCGATGTAAAATATGTACTCGATAACATTGATGCCAGCGAACTTTCAAACGATTACAAACGACTGATGAAAGAAACACTTACGAATCTTAAAAACGCCCCGTTATGATAGTTCTATTCATCCTTATTACCTTTTGTACTTTCGTGTTTATGGAAGGTGTTACCTGGTTCACCCATAAATTTATCATGCATGGTTTCTTATGGGTATTACACGAAGATCATCATTACCCACGCAAAGGGCAGGTCTTTCAAAAAAACGATAGTTTCTTCTTCATATTTGCCACGCCCAGTATTCTGCTTTTTTATTTTGGTATTAACCCATCACTCAATTATACGTTTTTCATAGGTCTGGGCATTTTATTTTATGGGATGGCTTATTTCCTGGTGCACGATGTGTTTATTCATCAACGTTTCTCCTGGTTGTCAAATGTGCAGCACCCCTATTTTTTAGGATTACGACGTGCACACGGCAGTCACCATACCGGTGGTAAATGTTTTGGCATGCTATGGGTGCCCCGTCAATTTATTAGAGAAGCCAAAGAAAATACTTTGTTGGCTAATGAGAATTAAGCTTTTTGCCGATAGAACACAGGCTCTAAGCCACCGAATGAGTTAATGCCTCAATTTTATTGGAAAGACCGCATCAGTATGGAAATTAAAAATTACACCTATTTGTTTATCAATCTGGCTTGTATAGCCATCCCATTGGTGGCTAGTTTTTATCCAAAACATTCTTTTTTTAAAGAGTGGCCTTATTTTCTGCCGGCCAACATAGTAGTAGCTACTCTTTTTATTATCTGGGATTATTTCTTTACAGCAATGGGTATATGGGGTTTTAACCCTGATTACCTGACTGAATTATACCTCTTCAACTTGCCACTGGAAGAAGTCCTGTTTTTTTTCGCCATACCTTATGCCTGTGTCTTTACATGGTTTTCGATTAACTACCTGGTTAAGAATAATCCTCTAAAACGCTACCAGGCTGCTATTACCATCTCATTAGCCATTTTGTTTATACTGGTGGGTATTGGCTTTTGGGGCAAATGGTATACCTCCTTAACAGCACTTCTGGCCGGTACTTATCTACTTGTGGCATTTTATAAAAAGCGCAATCTGTCGTATGTGTATCTGTCTTACATTATTGTGTTGCCATTTTTTTTTATGAGTAACGGACTGCTAACTGGCAGCCTGCTTGATGAGCCCATCGTTTGGTATGACAACACGTACAATTTGGACTTACGCATAGGCACCATCCCAATCGAAGATAGTGTGTATGGTTTTTTATTGGTGTTGATGAATATTGATTTGTATCAATGGTTGAAGGGAAAGTTGAGTGCTGAAAAAGTGTAGGGCTTCCTTTTATTATCGAATAAGCCCCTGAAAAACTGGAGGTGCTTATTTTTATGTCAAAAATGCTTCTACAGTTTTTCAGAATACCATGTGTTTAAGAAAACAGCATCTACAGTTTTTAATGTGTTCATTTAATCGTAGAATTAAACCCTGCACTTTGTGAGGGCTTTCGTTTTTTGCCGAACGAACTGTTTTAATTTTGCAGAAAGGGTTCATGAATCCATTTCTATCTTTTTTTAATGGTACACAGTGTAGGTAGACGGAATTGATTAAAACGGTAATTTAATTACTAAAATCATTTCAATTTATTTTGTATTTATTCACTAGCCTCCGAAAGTTTTAATAAAACGTACAAAAACATAGTAGAAGCCCAATGTTTAGGTTAAAAAACAAAGATTATCCAGAAAATAAGTTTTGCTCAAAGGTCATTTTCATTTGATTCGGCGGTTTAACTTTGCGGACACCC
>NZ_JAENRR010000189.1 GCF_016612505.1 Carboxylicivirga marina | reverse complement strand
AAAGCCTTTTATCAAAGGCAAAAGCAAGCTCCTTTTAAGAAGTATCACGAAATTAGTTTTTCACCCCACCACTGGCTTCATTGCCAGACAGGCCAACGCTCTACGAACATGACGATAATTTACAAGGGTTCTGACATCAGTAACGTTGCTTGGGCCACACTTGATGAAGCGTAGGGAATGATAGATTTGGAGCACGAAAAGGGAATCTTTAAATCTTTTCCGTATCAGGTCAATAGTGGGGCGTTGTGTGCTGCCGTCAGGGGACCTTTTGTCTACTTTTGCGACTGCAGGGAAAAGTAGAAGCT
>NZ_JAENRR010000188.1 GCF_016612505.1 Carboxylicivirga marina | reverse complement strand
ATTCCTTGCTGGTCATCTTTGATGATACTCCTGTATTTCTTGTACCACTTATTTGCTTTATCGGAGTTTTTCTCGAAAATCGCTTCTGCCAAATGTGATAAGTGCTCCGCAGCATGAAAAAAATCAATTATCCACTGGTAGTCTTTGAATACAGGGTTGTCTTTAAGGTAGCCCCATATTGACTTGTGCGCATCTGTAATTATCAGTTTTGCCACTTCAGGACCGGGGGCGGCAACCTCCAACTCTTTTTCAAAATCACGTTTAAAGGTTGGGTAACGTTCTTCGGGCATCCGGGCAATGTATTTTGAACTG
>NZ_JAENRR010000187.1 GCF_016612505.1 Carboxylicivirga marina | reverse complement strand
ACCATAGATTGCTCTTCTGTAAGGTTTTGAATTACTGATCGCACTTTATCGTTTCGCATCTTAAGCGTTTTCTGCGCACAAAACCATAGATTGCTCTTCTGTAAGGTTTTGAATTACTGATCGCACTTTATCGTTTTGCATCTTAATGCGTTTTCTTAGCTTAAATCGCTTATATCTGGCGCTGGCAATAGCTGATAATCGATGCACATTAATTGCTAGCGAAAATGCAAGAGCAAAGACGAAAACATGCCACACATGAGGAATACCGATTCTCTCATTAACATATTCAGGCCAGTTATCTGGGCTTAAAAGCAGAAGTCCAA
>NZ_JAENRR010000186.1 GCF_016612505.1 Carboxylicivirga marina | reverse complement strand
TTAATCGCGCAAGCCCTATGAAAGTTTATTTATGGGGCTTGCCGATTTTTCCAAATATTTACGTGCGGATACTAGGTATTAGGTAATAAAAGAGCATTATCCTAATAGAAACCCTAATATGAACTAATTTGAAACAGACTCATTTTTCTCACCAATCAGTCATCATGAATCAAAAAAACTTAACAATAATATTATATGTTATAGCATTATTTTTTACTATAAAGAGCTCCGCTCAGGAAGTGACTAGGGAAATCACTTTTAACTTTATTCTAGTAAAAGCTGTGAATCAAACGACCTCAGCAACGCAGATTGGGTACCCAGTTTCATAAGTGAAGGA
>NZ_JAENRR010000185.1 GCF_016612505.1 Carboxylicivirga marina | reverse complement strand
AGCGAGGTCAATACGATTACTTTCCGGGGTGAAAGCAGGGACAGTAGTTTGGTTCAATTGCATTACAGCACCAGTAACCCGAGCAATGATTTTACATTAGCTTTAACCGGTTGTGATTATATCTCGTTTGAGGATATGGGAGTACTTAGGACGAATGGAACCAGAAGTATATTAATCCAGAATGAGAGTAATCATGTAAGCTTTGACCGTTGCCAATTAAAAGGGCATGTATTGAGTCCTTCCACTACAAGGGATGAACACCTTACATTCCGCAATATTGCAATGACAGGATATAATCTGAATTTGGCACAATTAAATGGTGGTTCTGCCATGACTATTACCGTGGAGAGTTGTCATATTCAGGATTT
>NZ_JAENRR010000184.1 GCF_016612505.1 Carboxylicivirga marina | reverse complement strand
ATTATTACAAGAAGAGATAATTCACTCCATCACTGGCCGTCACTTTCCGGCAGGCCAACGCGCCATCCAAGAACCCATTGAATTTCCAAGGGTCCTGACATCAGCAACGTAGATGGGTACCTTTCAGTCGAAGTGAACGTAGAATTAAAAGCTGTTTGAGACCGATGACTATCGGGTGAGTTCTTTTAATTCAGTGAATAAGATTAGAAAGGTCATCGAGTGCTGTCGCCAGCGGACTCTTTGTATACTTTCTCGACTGTAGGAGAAAGTATAAGCCCACGCGGCTTAAGCGAACGCCTTCTCAGGCAGATTTTCTTTTACCATTGCTGTAAAAGAAACAAAAGATCTAGCCGTAAAGAATACCCACGCGCTCTTATC
>NZ_JAENRR010000183.1 GCF_016612505.1 Carboxylicivirga marina | reverse complement strand
TCCAAAACTCAACTGAGCCAAATCTTTTATTTGTTTTTACTTTCCAATTCTAAAGCCAAATCAAAGATTTGGCGGTGGTCGATTACCCAACCTTACTTTCAAATTCTCACGTACGCCAATTGCTTTATACTAGCGTGTTATGCTGCGTATTTTTTTCTTTAAAGGTTATCCTTCAAATTGTTTAAACGAATTAAAGCTAATTTTCTGATTTCTTTATCAGAATCGTTTATTGCAACGTGAGAAAGTGTCGATTGAGAAGTCAATTTCTCAACAGCTAATTTTCTTACTTCACTTTCATTGTCATTTATAGCCATATGTGATAATGTAGATTGAGATGTCAACCTTTGTATTGCTGACTTCCTGATATCTTTATCAGAATCGTTTATTGCAA
>NZ_JAENRR010000182.1 GCF_016612505.1 Carboxylicivirga marina | reverse complement strand
TAAAACAATTTCATTTTTTATTGTCAGCCATCGTCATATAGGTTCAACTCCTCTGGAGTTGCTATGTAACGCTTAGAATTATTGTTTTTATAAATATTCAACTTCTCTGAAGTTGATAAAAGTATCCCCAGCGGGGATACATATTTATAGAAATGATATTCAGAATTTTATCCCCAACTCCAGCGGAGTTGTATGTTATGCCATAATCAAAGTGGCTTTAAGAGCGAAGTGCATTAGAAGCGCATTTTGATTAGTAAACGGTATTATAAGCTGAAATAGATTTATCTGGTAACAGTGTAAAGTATAAAAACAATTAAACAGACTATATGAAAAAAACAGCAATCGCATTGTTTGCGTGTTTGACTGCATTTTCGTGTGTTGCCCAGGAGCAACTCGATGGCTTCACTTACGGCGATGAAAAA
>NZ_JAENRR010000181.1 GCF_016612505.1 Carboxylicivirga marina | reverse complement strand
GGCGAGATAGTCTCAAACTACAAGGAACTATGGCGCATTGAAGATGCATTTGGTGAGATGAAAGGCTATTTGAAAAGCCGTCCAATGCACCATTGGACTGATGACAGGATAGTCGGGCACATCATGCTATGCTTTCTTGCCCATTTCTGCGAAGCACACCTGACAAAACGCCTCCGGCAATCAATGGTACGAATAGAAACCAAATCGACTAACAGAAAAATAATAAAGGATAGGCCATTAACCGTTGTGGCAGCAATGGAACAGCTCATGCAGGTAATGGCGGTTCCTGTTAAAGTCAAGAAAGAACCCATCTGGCTGCGCACAGACATTCCCTCCAATGGCATCAAGTTATTAAAAGCAATAGGCTTGAAAATCCCTCCGAAAATTTTGCAGTAGCGAATGAAAATGTAGTGGCACAAACCACTA
>NZ_JAENRR010000180.1 GCF_016612505.1 Carboxylicivirga marina | reverse complement strand
GGGTGCAGTTCTCATATTACGCAGCATTTTTAGTGTAGTATACGTCAGAAAAATGTTTCCAAAAACCATCCCATCTGTTTGATTTAGCAATTGCTCTTAAATCAAGTATTGCTTGTCCTCCTTTTATAGACCAGCGTTGACCGCTACGACACATCCGTTGTTTTACAACTGATTTGCAGGCTGCCTCAATAACACCACTTCCAATTGGCCACCCTCTTTCTGAAAAGGTTGCATATTGCATAAACTTCTTATGTTTCTTGAAGTAATTCAGGTGTTTTTTTATCTCTTTCTCCGTTGTCTTGTTATATCTTTTGCGACTGAGGTAGTTTAGTACAGATTGTATAAGTTTGTCTATTCCTTGCTGGTCATCTTTGATGATACTCCTGTATTTCTTGTACCACTTATTTGCTTTATCGGAGTTTTTCTCGAA
>NZ_JAENRR010000017.1 GCF_016612505.1 Carboxylicivirga marina | reverse complement strand
GATTTGAAAATTTCGTTAAAGGGTTCTGCGATTTTATCAAGTCAAAAATTGAAAAAACTAATTTTTAGAACCCACCTTAAGCAGATAGTAGGAAATGAAGTATTGCTTAATGACGTGTTTGTTGATAATGCAGTAATGCAGGATTTGTATTTATTTTATTTTGCCATGAATTATATTGAAGAAGGTAGCGATAAGTCGCTTAAGTCACTTCAGGTATTGGCATTGGAAGGGATGGTTGAGTACTGTACCAACTCCTCAAATAAACTTAAAATGACTAAAGAGTTGAAGGAGATTCAGAAATTGATTAATGAGGGAACGATAGAGCAGAGTATTGAAAACTCCGCTCTAATAATTTCGGCTTAAGCTATTTGAAGTTTAAGTTGATTTCTAATATTTCTGGTCTGTTTCCGGTTCTAACAGGCGGACCCCAGGTTCCAAATCCAGTACTGACTATAAAATGACTATCACCTTTTTGAAGGTAGCCTTTGCTAAGTTCGAAGATGCGTTGTGTTACATAGCCAAATGGCCACAACTGTCCATGGTGTGTATGGCCAGATATTTGAAGGTCGATTCCTGCAGCTTGTGGTATTTCAAGATTGTAAGGCTGGTGGTCGAGCATAATCATCGGTTTAGATTTATCTAGCGCACTAGTCAATTCGTTAACCTCCTTTCTGCTGCCACTCATTCGGCTTTTATCACGGTCTTCTCTGCCAATGATGTAAAAGTTATCCTGAATTAAATAAGAGCTATCGCGGATAACGACCAAACCATGTTCTTCGAGATATTTTACTGATCGCTCGGCTCCTCCAATATATTCGTGGTTGCCGGTTGAGGCGTAAATACCTAAAGGAGCTGACAGTTTTTTGAGACTTTCGCCCAGATTTTGACGTATAACGGGACCAACATCCTCATCAACCACGTCGCCTGCAAAAAGAATAATGTCGGGCTTGAGTGCATTAATTGATTCAACCAGTTTATAGGTTTTTCGTGGGCCAATAATAGTACCCAGATGAATGTCTGAGGCGGCAACAATCTTTAGATTCTTTTTTCCTTTAACAATTTTGTTAATGTCAATGTCGTATTTGTTGATTTTTGGATGCCAGGCATTTAAGAAACCTCCAAGTATAATCAGTGTTCCTACAGAGGCAATGCCGATTCCGGTATATAGTTTAAGGTTGTTAAATGCTTCGGTTCCCGATTTTGGTAAGAAATGTAAAAAGTAATTTAGCATTCGAACTAGATCAGTAGCAAATATTAAGATGGTAAAGTATAGCATGCCAGCAAACCAAAATGCACCTATCCAGTGTAAGGTGTTTGAAACGGGCGAATACCAAATACGTTCAAGAAATCTTCCGGCTGGGTACGAAATAACTAAAACCAGCATCAAAAAGCTGAAAGCTATTTTTAACGAGGGCATTGTAGTAAGCCATTGTGCACCTCTATGGTATATGTAATAATTAACAGCAAAATGAATACTTAATATAATGCCAAGGAATATCAGAAATCCAAAGTTTTTCATCAGAATTGAGTTTTGTTATAATTCGGACTTAAATGTAAGCATCGAATATTCAGATACTAAATAATATTGTATAAAAGTGGGAAAATTACGTTTGAACTATTTATTTTGGATGCTGTTTGGTAAATGAACACATAACAATATACGTACATATGGATAAAATCAAATATTTAATAATGGTTGGCGGAACATTGATTTTGCTTGGTATTATTTTTAAGGTAGTAGGCCTTGAGGGACCTTGGGCTGCCATTAGTTTTGGTGTTGGAGGTACCTTAAAAATACTATATATGATTTTAGGAGTTCGTTCCGGATTGGTTAAAGTCGGCTCCGAAATTGCTCTTTTAATAATTGGCTTAGCTTTAATATTTGTTGCAGTATACTTGCGTAAAACAGAACAACTTTTGCATATGTATGCCTGGTTACTGACAGGAGGTGTGGTCATTAAAACATTATTTGTTATTCTTTTTATCAGAAAACAAAAACGATATAGAAAAGAATTGGCTGTTGAGTAATTTTCCTATTAGATTTGAAAAGTGTATGTTTATACACAAATCTAGTATGCGGATATGAAAAAAAGTCTTTTAATTCTCTTTCTGACAATTGTTTGTGGAGGACATCTTGTTGCTCAAACACCTGTTGTTTATAAAGAGTTGAATATTGATCCTCGTTACTGTTTGCAGATTAATAGTTTTGAAGTAGCTCACAGTTTGGATGAATTGAAAAAGATACCTTTAAAATACAATGCCGATTGTGAGTCGATTGATTTTGGTAAGATCAATTTCGTAAAAAAGAGTGTAGTCGTTTGCAGTCAGTATGTGCGTAATGGTAAATCAGCCATTAAAACAACGAAGGTTGAGGTGCTGCGTGATGACAGAAATAAACGTATTGAAATTTACTTTGCGTCATTTGGTACAACGCAGATTCAGCGTCAGGGAAAAGTATTTGAAAATCGTAAATGGCTATTGCTGCCTAAGTTTCCAGAGAATTATAAGGTAGATGTTCACTATGCCTTAAAAGTAGTGGAGCCATAAGGATAAAAGATAATAAAAAATAGAGGCGAGCAGAGTGCTCGCCTTTTTTGGTTTATTTTCCTTGTGATGCATTTGTTTTAATTGCATCCATTATTTTTACTTCAAGCTCTTCTGCTAATTCCGGATTATCTTTAATAACCTCTTTAACAGCTTCGCGTCCTTGTCCTAATTTTGTTTCACCATAGCTAAACCATGAGCCGCTTTTTTTAACAATGTTCAGTTCAACGCCCATGTCAAGTATTTCGCCAACTTTTGAGATTCCTTCGCCGTAACGAATTTCAAACTCAGCTTTCTTAAAAGGAGGAGCAACTTTGTTTTTAACCACCTTCACACGAGTGTGGCTACCAACTACATTTTCACCATCTTTTATCTGTGTTACACGACGAATGTCCAAACGAACAGAAGCATAGAATTTTAGAGCATTACCACCTGTGGTTGTTTCAGGGTTACCAAACATTACGCCAATTTTTTCTCGTAACTGGTTGATGAAGATACAAGTGGTATTTGTTTTGTTAATGGTAGATGTTAATTTTCTAAGTGCTTGCGACATCAATCTGGCTTGTAATCCCATTCTTGAATCACCCATGTCACCTTCAATTTCAGCTTTCGGAGTTAGCGCTGCAACCGAGTCAATAACAATAATATCAATGGCTGAAGAACGAATCAATTGGTCGGCAATTTCAAGTGCTTGCTCACCATTATCGGGCTGAGAAATCAACAGATTTTCAAGGTCAACACCTAACTTCTCAGCATAAAAGCGGTCAAAAGCATGCTCGGCATCAATAAAGGCAGCAATACCACCAGCTTTTTGAGCTTCAGCAATGGCATGAATTGCCAGCGTTGTTTTACCCGATGATTCTGGTCCGTAAATCTCAATGACTCTACCGCGCGGAAAACCACCAACTCCCAAGGCCATGTTTAAAGCAATTGAACCCGTTTGAATGACTGGTATATCTACAACTGCCTCATCATCCATTTTCATGATGGTTCCTTTACCATAGGTCTTGTCGATTTTCTCCATGGTTAGCTGAAGTGCTTTCAGCTTTTCTTTGTTCACATTATTGTCTTTCTTATCTGCCATTATTTTATTTTTAAGCTGTTTCTTCTTATTAGGGTTGTCTCTTATAATTCAAGCTCACCAAGTATTTGGTTGGTGTGGTCCTTAGTTTTTACCTTTTCAAATATTTTAATAATCACACCTGACTCATCAATGATGAAGGTTTTGCGTAATACGCCCATGTACTCTCGGCCATACATCTTTTTTAAGCCCCAGGCGTCGTACTGCTGCAGTATTTCCTTTTCAGTATCTGCAATAAGGTTAAAGCGAAGGCTATGCTTAGTAATAAACTTTTGATGGGATGCAATACTGTCGGGGCTCACTCCAATAACTTCAAATCCTTTGGAGGTTAAATCATCATAACTTTCACTTAGGTTACATGATTCGGCAGTGCAGCCAGGTGTATTGTCCTTTGGGTAGAAGTATAAGATTATTTTTTTTCCTGAAAAATCATTTAAACTAATCTCTTTTTCATCTTGATTGAGGCCTTTAAATACAGGCGCTTTATCTCCTTCTTTAAGCATCTTTATTGATTTTAAGGTGAATAGACCAGGTTGGTTCTGCCACTATTCGTATTTACAAATATAATTTAAATAAGAACGATTAATATTGTGCATGGTTCAAAAGTTATTAACAGTCATCGAATCAGTACTATGTAAACATAAAAAACGTGGAAGTATGAATTTATAGTTTAAGAGAAGAAGGATTTGACAGGAAGGCGTATTTATTTTAATTTTCAATGGTGAATTAGTAAATTCTCTTGTAATGTTTAATTTTGGGACTTTATAATTCACCAGAAACATACTACCTGATGCATAAAATACGGTTCATAGCATTAATTCTATTTGTAATTCAACTTGGATTATCTGAGTTAAGCTTAGCCCAAAATAAGACTTATACAGCCAAAGAAGCACTCGTTTTATTTAAAGAAGGCAATTACCTTGATGCCGAAGAAGCTTATCGTTACTTATTGAAAAAATATGATCGTGAAACCAAATACAACTACTACTATGGTATTTGCTTGCTTCAAAACAATAATGATATTTCGCAAGCTGTTAAACGTTTGAAGTATGCTGCTTTAAAAGGAGTAAGTCGCGATGCTTATTATTATTTAGGACGTGCTTATCAGTTAAGTTATCAATTTGAAGAGGCCATAAAGCAGTACGAACGTTTTTTGAAATACGCTTCAGCCTCTGACATCAGAAATGAAAAAGCCGAGAAATATAAGATAGAAAGTGAATTTGGACTTCAACAGGCAGCTAAGGTCTATCATTTAGATGTTTATAGGCGTGATACGATTCCAAATGAAAATATATTAAGTGTTTACCATCCAGCTGAAGATGTTGGCAGAGTGATTCATAATAAAGAATTTTTTGAATCAGGATTGGATCCTAACGACATCCTTTATCAAACAGAGAGAGGTGATGAGGTTTATTTTTCATTAAAAAAAGAAGGGCAGCGAAACCTGCATAAAATGGAAAAACTGCTTGATGGTTGGAGTGAAAGTAAGGCCTTGTCAGGTATTAATTCCGATTCAGATGATTGTTACCCATTTGTGGTAATCGATGGCTCAATCATCTATTTTTCATCCAATAAGCCTGGAGGATTGGGCGGATATGATTTGTATAAAGCTAATTACGATGCCGATAGTAAATCATTTGCTAATCCGGTTAATATGGGTATTCCATTTAATTCACCCAAAGATGATTACCTGTTTGTAGCCGATGAGTTTAACAAATTAGCATGGTTTGCTTCCAATAGAGAAACGAACGATTCAATATTAATCGTTTATAATATTAAGTGGGATGATTCGGTAGTTCGTAATTTTGTTCAGGATTTAAATGATGTTCGATCTGTGGCGGGTTTATCTCTTTCTGAAAATGGCTTAGCAAGCACAGCACAAGGAGGTGTTGTTGAAGTAAAGAAATCAGAGTCGGAAGCCCAGTTTCATTTCGTTGTAGCTGATACTTTAGAGTATAGCCAATTAAAGCATTTTAAAAGTGATGAGGCTAGGCGACGTTTTGTTGAAGGGGAAACCATGGAGTTTCAAAAGGATAGCTTATCCATGTTGATGAAACAAAAACGTGTCGCTTATGCACGTACTAATTCAGAAACTGAACGCTCCATGTTGGTTAATGATATCTTATCAATGGAAAAGAAAGTGTACGGACTTGATGAACAGATTGAACGTAGTTTTTATCAGGCTCGTGTGCAAGAGCAAAATAAAATCAAGGAATTGGTTGCCGCTGGGCGTTATTATTCGAATACGCAAGTGAAAGTAGAAAAGAAATCAGAAATTGACTTTGAAGATATCTTCATTCCTGATGAATACACTTTTTATACCGATGATGAGTTTAAAAGAAGGCTCGATGAGTTGGAGAAAATGTATGCTCAACTTTTTAATGAAGATGAGATCGGGCAGTTACATTATGCTGATTCTCTTTACGTGTGGGGTAATATTCTTAATTTAGAATCTTCTAAGCTGTTAGAAGAAGCCAATGATGCACCGGCTGAATCTGAGTCAGTTATTTCAGTAATTCGCAATAAGGATAGTGTAAATGAAGACTTCACAGTTCAATCTCAGGTTTTTAAAGCGAAGGAATTGAAGTTGACGGCTTTGAAATTGTACCATGAATCATTAAACAATAAGTTTCAGATTTATGATGAAAAGCTACAGCAAACAATACTATTAAATACAACGGCTGATTTAGCATTTTTGCAAGAAATGCAAAGTGAAAGCAAAGAATACTTCAAGGAGGCCATGGATATGATTGCACCGATTAATGGTTTTGATGTTATTCGTTACGAAAAATCTGGTGCCATCAAACGCACAGGCGTCAATGTTCAAGAAGATGGCTTGATTCAGTATTCGGAAATGCAGAAGGGTGCGGTTCAGCAGAAACAGGAAAAGAAAGCGACAGTGCCCAAAACCTATCAGGAATTACAAGGGGCAGATGTACTTGAGCCAGAGCCGGCCAAAGTAGTTGAACACGCATTTAAGAAGGTTGAGTCAGAATTGGTTTATAAAATTCAAATAGGTGTATTCAGGAATGAACCAAACGCACAAGCTGTTGCCAAAATTCCACCAATATCAAAAGTAGGTATTTCGAATAAAGATTTAACCAAGTATTTTGCAGGAAAGTATCCATCATATACTGAAGCACAAAAGGATATAATAAAGGTTCAGGAAGCCGGATTTGCAGGTGCCTTTATCGTGGTTTTTAAAGATGGTAAGCAAATTAATTTAACCGAAGAACTCAAGGAGTAGAAATTAGTTTTTCACAAAAAAATATGGTTAATTTATAGAAACTTTTAAGATATGGTTTCATTTGGTAAACGAAGCGAAGAGCATAATATGAAGGGCAACGGTAACGAAATACGTACGCTGACACTTCATAATGATGATGAAAATTCTTTTGACCACGTTATTGATGCACTATGTGATATTTGTGAACATGATGCTATACAGGCAGAGCAGTGCGCCTTTTTAACGCATTATACTGGTTCATGTCAAATAAAGTCAGGCAATATAGATGATTTATTAGCGCTCAAAGAGCAACTGTCTGAAGAACGTCTTTTAGTTACAATCCAATAAGTATATGTCAGCACTTGTTATCGTTTTAATAATCCTTTTAGGTTTATTCCTTTTTATTCTCGAATTTTTTGTTTTTCCAGGAGTTACAATCGCCGGGATTGGTGGCCTGATTTTTACAGCAGGTGGAGTATTTTTAACATATCAGGGATATGGTAGTATGTATGGCAATATTGCTTTGTTTAGTACCTTATTTGCCGGTATTTTAATGCTTGTATTGTCTTTTCGATCTAAAACATGGAATCGCTTGATGTTACACACTAATGTTGATGGTAAAGTGGAAACTGTTGAAGAAAGCAATATTCATGTAGGTGATGAAGGAACAGCCGTTACTCGTTTAAATCCAATTGGTAAAGTTATTGTTAACGGTGAAGTTATTGAAGGGAAATGTCCGGGGCATTTTGTTGATGAGAACACCATTGTTGTTGTTAAAGAAGTATTTAAAACATATATAATTGTCAAACCCAAAATATAAATAAATGGAGTTAGGTCCTATTTTTTTGATAGCAGCGGTCATTGTCGTTGTATTCTTATTCATGTATTATGTGCCAATCTTACTTTGGTTTTCAGCTTTAGTGTCAGGGGTGCGAATTTCGTTAATACAACTTGTATTAATGCGTATTCGTAAAGTGCCTCCGGGTGTTATTGTAAGGGCATTAATTGAAGCCTCTAAGGCCGGATTATCGGAAATAAAGCGTGATGAATTAGAAGCGCATTATTTAGCTGGTGGTCATGTCGAGCGAGTTGTTCATGCGCTGGTATCAGCTGCAAAAGCGAATATTGAGTTGAATTTCCAGATGGCTACAGCTATTGACCTGGCCGGGCGCGATGTATTTGAGGCGGTACAAATGTCTGTAAATCCGCAGGTGATTGATACTCCTCCGGTAGCAGCTGTTGCTAAAGACGGTATCCAGTTAATTGCGAAGGCTCGTGTGACAGTTCGTGCTAATATCAAACAATTGGTTGGTGGAGCAGGAGAGGAAACTGTATTGGCACGTGTAGGCGAAGGTATCGTGTCATCTATTGGTTCTTCAATATCTCATAAAGCGGTATTAGAAAATCCTGACTCAATCTCAAAAGTTGTATTAGAAAAAGGATTAGATGCCGGTACAGCATTTGAAATTCTGTCAATTGATATTGCTGATATCGATATTGGTAAAAATATTGGTGCCGGATTACAAATTGATCAGGCCGATGCAGATAAGAATATTGCACAAGCTAAAGCTGAAGAAAGAAGAGCGATGGCTGTTGCATTAGAGCAGGAAATGAAAGCCAAAGCTCAGGAAGCACGTGCAAAGGTAATTGAAGCCGAAGCAGAAGTTCCTAAGGCTCTTGCAGATGCTTTTAGGAATGGTAATCTGGGAGTGATGGATTATCAAAAGTATAAAAATATTGAAGCCGATACGGCCATGAGAGACTCAATTGCCAAGCCAGGCAGTAAGCCTCCGAAAAAAGATTAATTTTTTTTAAAGCTACCTGAGGGTAGCTTTTTTTTTGACCAATAATTAGTTAGGCGAGTTGAACGAAATGGAACGAATAAAATGTGTTCAATTTTTTCATTTTAATTTTGGAGGTTTAATTCTATTTGCTACTTTTGCAATCGCAATCGCAAAGGGGGCGCAGGATTGGAGAGCTAGAGCGATTGTTTCTCTTTAAAGAAAGGGATGAAAAAGGAGAGTTGGGTGAGTGGCTGAAACCACCAGTTTGCTAAACTGACGTACGGGCAACCGTACCGGGGGTTCGAATCCCCCACTCTCCGCAAAATTTTGAAATTCATTATTCGGGGTGTAGCGCAGTCCGGTTAGCGCACCTGGTTTGGGACCAGGGGGTCCCAGGTTCGAATCCTGGTACCCCGACTACAAAAGGAACTTAATTTAACTAAGCTCCTTTTGTTTGAAAATGAATTTTACATATTGAATTACTCGGGGTGTAGCGCAGTCCGGTTAGCGCACCTGGTTTGGGACCAGGGGGTCCCAGGTTCGAATCCTGGTACCCCGACTACTTAGAGTTTATCTAAGACTAAAAGCTCGTAAATCGTAGGATTTACGGGCTTTTTGCGTTTTTCTCATATTGTTTAATAGCAATATAATTCATATTTCTCGCGACCTATTCGGTGACCTCTTATTATTCTTATCTTTATATTTTATGTTGTGTAACTATCAGTGTATCAATATTTAAATTGGTTCAATTTGATATATTTTAACATTTTTTAAGTGACCCAACTAGGTGACCTCACTTTCTATTTAACCAGTAGGTCACCTAGGTTCTGTAAGTTGTTGTCTGATAGTCTGTGTGAATTTGGTCAAAATATTATTGAAATGTTAAATGAGTAATAAATGTATATTATGATACTGTAATGAAGAGTCTAAAATATGCCATCTAAAACCAAATAAAATGAGAGAGAAAGGAAATACACTAGGAGTTGGCTTTATTGTTAAGAAAAATAAAGGTAAAAATGGAGAAGCTCCACTTTATTTGAGGATAACAGTGAATGGAAAACGTGCAGAGTTATCAATGAAAGTTTATGTAGGTGCAAATAAATGGGATTTTGGCAAAAGTACGTATGCTGGTTATTCAAATGAAAGCAAACGATTAAATACACAATTAGAGCAAATAAAAGGACATGTGATAGAATGTTATCATCAGTTGCAAGCTAGGAGAGAGGTCATCACGATTGACACTGTGAAGAATCTTTACTTAGGTATAGAGAAGTCTGAATTTACCTTGATGAAGCTCTTTGATTATCACAATGAGGAAATGAAAGAAAGCTTGCGTTGGGGGACTCTAAAAAACTATTTTACTACCCAGAAATATTTTAAGAGGTATCTCATAAAAATACTGTTCGTTCGTGATATTTCTTTATCACAATTAAAGTATGGTTTTTTAACTGGATTTGAGAAATTTATGAAGGAATCAGAATCGATTAATCCTGATAAACCATGTAACCACAATACCATAATGAAGCACATAGAGCGGCTTAAAAAGGTTGTGAATTTAGCAGTGCGAAATGAATGGTTAGAAAAAGACCCGTTTATGCAATTTAAACCATCATTCATTAAAAATGATATTGCATTTTTGAACCAACGAGAATTAGTAAATATTGAGAATAAACTATTTTTAATATCTCGTTTAGATTACGTTCGTGATTTGTTTGTTTTTAGCTGCTATACGGGCTTATCCTATTCTGATGTGTATGCATTGTCCAATGAAAATATTCAACTGGGGATTGATGGGGAAAAATGGATTGTAACAAATCGGATAAAGAATAACCAACAAGTACGTGTTCCGATATTACCTAACGCAGAATCAATATTAGAAAAGTATAAGAATAATGCTAGAGTGAAAATCACAGGTAAGCTACTTCCGGTGTTTTCAAATCAGAAAATGAATTCATACCTAAAGGAGATTGCTGACGTATGCGGAATTGAAAAGAACCTTACTTTTCATGTGGCTAGGCATACTTTTGCCACGACAATAACATTGAATAATGGTGTGCCGATTGAAACAGTTTCAAAGCTTCTAGGACACCGAAGTATTTCGACTACTCAAATATATGCACGAGTTATCGATACAAAACTTAGTCAGGATATGAAGCGGTTAAGAGAAGTGTTGCCTAAAAGAAGCTATTGAATTATTATTGCACCATATAAAAGTGATAGTCTAAGGAATGTGACCAATTATTAATT
Source organism: Carboxylicivirga marina (assembly GCF_016612505.1). GTDB lineage: Bacteria > Bacteroidota > Bacteroidia > Bacteroidales > Marinilabiliaceae > Carboxylicivirga > Carboxylicivirga marina. The sequence continues at coordinate 78,186 of NZ_JAENRR010000017.1, read as the reverse complement.
TAGGTTCTGTAATTAAACAGGAATAACTACTAATAAATGAGACTCAAAAATATTATAGAATCATGCCTTTTATGCATGCTACCGACAGGATTTCACTCTGTCATTTATATTGTTAGAAATCAATCTATTAAAGCGCAATAAAACTAATAGGTATAGATAAAGTCACTTCTGATTTTATTCCTTGTAAAAGTACTCAATAATTGTGGATTTGTAAACGTTAATACCTTATTGATTGCAGTTTATTTAATCAATACGATTACTAACTAATATTAATGAGTTGTTCGTATTGTATTGTTTTATAAGTTCATATGTTAGATGGGACTTTTTATTGAGACTTTTAGTATGAGTTTTTTTACTGGGAATAGTGGATTGGTTTTAAAGATGCAAGAATTAATTCATCATTTGTGAAGTTTGAATGGTGTTCTGTTATTGCAAAACGATATTTTGCGTTATAATGTTGTAATTAAATTATGATGATGAAAAAGCTCTTATTAGCAATTCTACTTGTATTTCCTTCGATTGGAATTATAGCAAAGGATTACTATGTGTCCAATGATGGAAGTGATAAAAACAATGGAACGATCGAAAAGCCATTTCAGACTATAAATAAAGCTATTGACAATATTAAGCCAGGTGATACATGTTACCTGAGAGAAGGTGTTTATACTGTAGAAGTTGACCTGTCAGGGCTCCAGGGAACAGCTAAAAATCCTATTCAGATTATGGCGTATCCTGGCGAAAAGGTTGTTTTTGATGGTAGTGATGAGTTACAAGGTAAATGGACAAAGCAATCGGATAATATTTATAAACTCAAAGTAGAAGAACCAATTTGGCAGTTGTTTCAGGATGAAAAAGTAAAGTTGTTAGCGCGCTGGCCTAATGCAAGCTTCGATGATGGTTCATTATGGGATATGAAGAGTACTTGGCGGCATCAAGCAAAAGCCAGTGAGTTCGGAACCATGGTAGATGAAAGACCAATTGCAGCTGATTACAAACATAACGATGATGAAGGAGCATCTGCTTTTGAAGTAAAAGAAGGTGTGAATATGCAATCCTTGGCCGAAACGGGAATTGATTTTACCGGTGCCACAGCTGTTATGAATATTGGTTCCTGGTTATCGTGGGCTCAACCTGTTATAGAGCATTCTGCTGGTAGTGGAACGTTTAAATATAGTAAGGATTTTAGCCGCCCAGGCAAAAAGCCAGAGCCAAACGGTCCATCCATTCTTCGACGACGTTCGTTTTTTGAAGCTAAAAAGAATCAAGGACACTTCTATTTGGTTGGATTAATGGCTCTGGATGCACCAAATGAATGGTTTTATGACGATCAGGCGAAATGTGTTTATGTTTATCTGAAAGACGGAGATAAACCATCTGATTTTGTGTTCAAAGGAAAGCGTCGCTCTTATAACCTGAAAGGAAAAAATGTATCACACGTTACTGTTAGTGGGATTGATTTCTACGCAACAACTTTTTCGTTTATCGATGCACAAAATGTGACTGTTGAAAACGGAAAATTTATGTATCCTTCATGTCACAAGCTAGCTGTCAATGACTATCGTGAACCTGATGTTACTGGTTTTATAAGTAATAACAAGTCAATGAAGACAAAAGGATTCGTGTCGGCCAATGTTATTTACAACTGTTCATTTGAATATGCTGATGGTCCTGGATTTAAGATAAAGGGCGTTGAAGACCGGGTTGAGAATTGCTACTTCCATGATATAGATTGGACATGTTTGGGAACAGGCTCGTCAGGAACATTGGATGCGTCAGGAACAGAGCGTTTTATTTTCAGACACAATACGGTTCATACGGGGGGAAACAGCGAAGGTGTGCGTTTAGGTCATGCGAATTTGGCAGAATACAACCACATTTATAACCTTAGCTTGTTGCAGCACGATGGTTCAGGTATTAACGTGGGTACCAACGTTATTGATCAGACTATTGTTCGTTACAACTGGGTGCATGATATGAAAAAATCAGGTATCCGTTTTGACTCGCGTGGCTTTAATACCATCTATGTTGAATGGGGTGAGAATGGAACCATCGATCGTAATGTTGTGTGGCGAACAGGAAGTATTAAAGCGAAAGGAAACCATCATACTATAACGAACAACATCTCATTCGATTCCAATGAAGGGATGTATGATATTGGAGTGCCTCGTCCTTTGATGATGGGTAGTAATAATAGTCAATCAGTAATTACTTGTAATGTGGCTGGATCCATTGGCGGTCATTTCAGTAAAAGAAAAGGATATGCTTGTCCTGGTGATTACAGAGATAATCATGAAGGAGATGTAGCAAAAGTATTACGTGATCCGGATAATGGTGATTTCAGACCCTTGAATAATACACAATGTGCAGGGCCATATACTATCGATGCTGATGAGTATTGGATTCCAGGTGTTCGCTTGTCGAAAGCAACAGTGCCCATACCCTTTGATGGTGCCAAAAATATTAAAAGCGATTTAACACTGTTTTGGAAAGAAGCTTTAAGCGCTGATAGCTATGAGGTTTATTTAGGAAGGGATAAAGCGGCAGTAAGCAAAGCCAATAAAAAGTCAGGCGAATATTCAGGCAGTCAGGCAGTGTCATGGTTTCAACCCAAAAAGATGGACGCAACATCTGTTTACTACTGGCGTGTTGATGTGAAAGTAGGAGGGACGACCATAAAAGGTGATGTGTGGAGCTTTGGTGGGATAGGTGATAAGGTTGACAGAAGTAATGTAAAAGCTGAGGTGAAAGAGGCCAAATATCGTGAGGTGACGACTTTGCCAAAGGCTGTGTTGGCATTAAACCTGGGAGATGAGAAAGAGAAGGAGTTGCATCGTATATACAATACCTTCTGGAGCGGATTTGACAATTACAAGTGGTACCCAGCCATGCAAAAAGCATTAAAAGCTGATAATCTGGATGAGAAAAAACGTAAGCACCTGGAGAAGTTTAACCGTGATGTGATGAAGGAGAGTATTGAATATTTGGTTGAGAATGCTCAAACAGTTTGTACGTTGGATGAGCTAATTAAGATAGAAGAAGTAAAAAAACAATATTAGTATTGATTGCAAAGTTTCTGATACAAAAAACGCCTGATGAAGTTATTCATCAGGCGTTTTTTTATTTGTAACAATGTTTAATTGTGAATTGGTAACGAAGATAAGCTAACTGTGACAAAGTCTAATAGCTTTTTATTGGACGATCAAATGCTCCGAGTGGTAAACTCCGTCAATGTTAAATTGAAGCAGGTACATGCCTGCCGGCCATTGAGAAATGAAGGTTTGTGTGTTTAGCTCAGAAGAGTTTCCATTAAATAACTTTGTAATGTAACGTCCCTTTAAATCGAATAAATCAATACTCACATTTGAAGATTTAGAGCCATCCAGAGTAATACTGAACTGATCTTTTACCGGATTTGGATATACTTTTAGATCCACATCCTGTTCAGGCAGTTCAATGGTTGTTGGTATTTCCGGATCACGAGAAGCTTTCATGATTCCTGTTTTATCGGACCAGGGTTTGTGACGGTCATACAGAATGCCATATTCTTTATAGTTGTTTTTTGGTTCTGCATCAACACAATCCAATTTCCATTGGTCCACATAGCTGTCGTATAGCTCACGCATAATCTCAAGTTGTGCACTATACAATGGATCAGAAACCAGATTATTCATTTCTTCCGGGTCATTATCCAGGTCATACATTTCTTCCTGAGGAGTAAGACCCAGGCCACCATAAAACCAGTACATGTATTTATAGTTATCCTGTAATACGGTGAGTGCATGGGTTGGGTTGCTTCCCCAGGCCTGCACTACCATTTGGTGTTGTTTTACACTTGTTTGTGTGCCGTCCATCAGAGGCTTTAAACTTACACCATCCATATTGTCCGGAATAGCTATTCCAGCATAATCTAGTATGGTTGGTGCCATATCATGATTACCGGTTAGTGGTTCAATCACCTCACCGGCCATTGTTGATCCCGGATCATATATAATTAAAGGAGCTCTAGAGCCTTCTTCGTAAGGTAAAACTTTACCACCCATGGCATGTGAACCACAGAAATACCCGTTGTCGGTTGTGAAAATGATGATTGTGTTATCCATTAAGCCATCAGCTTCTAGTTGGTCCATAAGCATGCCAACCGCCACATCAACACCGTAAACAAGCCTGTAATACTTGGCTAATGATGCATTGTAAGAATTTGGCTCCCAATGATTGCCTAAGTTCATATATTGGCGACCCAATTTAGGTTGATCGGGCAGGTGAGCAGCTCCATCCATCCAATAATTGTCAGGAGGTGTAAATGCTTGTCCGTCATATATGTGATCGTAATTCGGATCGGGACTCACCGGGCCATGTGGCGCCTTAAAACTAACAGAAAGGCAAAATGGTTTACTTTGTGTTTGAGCTAACTCAATAAAATCGACAGCAGCCGCACCTAGTGCTTTTGATACATGTGGGTATTCATCAGCATATTCGGCCATAAACTCATTTTCAACTGTTTTGTACGAACCTTGTTCCGGCCAGCCGCGCCACCAGTCAAACTCAGCCATTGGCATTACATCATTTGATTTGTAAGTTGATGGGTCGGTTGCATTTTCGCTTACAGCATAACCAAATTTACCCGCAAAACCGGTGTAATAACCTGCATCGCGAAGTAGAACAGGATATGATTTTTGAAACTTGGCTTTGGTTAGTGGTCCATGCTGAAAATTACAACCTGTTTTATGCTCATACATTCCGGTCATAATAACAGCCCTTGCACCCATACAGATGGCTGTAGGGTTGTAATGGTTCATAAATAAAGTGCCTTGCTCGGCTAATTTATCTATTTCAGGAGTTTGAATCTCTGTATTTCCCATGCAACCCAAAGCGTCAAAACGTTGGTCATCGGTAAGGAGAAATATGATATTGGGTTGATCGGTGGTTTGGGCTTGACAATGTATGCCTCCAAAGCTCTTAAAAGCAATCGATAGACAAATGACCCAAATGACATTTTGTAAGTAATTATTCATGGTTGTATAAAATGGATTTGTACAAACATAAAATTCAAAAGACAGTTTATGATTCTTTAGACATATAAAGGTGTATCACTAAATTTACTCAAACAAAAACAGTTTGTATGTGCCAGGTAGACAGTGGTTAATGATTTTAATCAAGTGGTGCTTTTGTTTTTAAAGACTTGATGTAGTTTTTGTGTTATTTACTAGTTTATGAGATTAAAAAAGCCGACTACAAAATTAGCCGGCTTAAAATGGTGTATTTAGTAGGTGTGTAGCTTACCAGAAATCATATAATTTTTCACCACTCTTTTTTTGGCGATGGAAGTTAGCTCTTCGCCCATCATCAGGTACATCTAACTTTAAGTATTCTTGCGGAAATTCATGTGTTAGTCCAATTGATCCAAAATCAATCGCTTCAAAACCCAATTTGAAGGCCGGTGACTCTGGTTTTAACTCAAAATTGGCATTGGCGATATCAACAAATAAAGGATCGGCGGCGATGCTGTTAAGTTCAATACCTCTCTCATTCCAATTTTTGATGTGTTTTTCACTGTCTTTTGGGTTTTTCGCAACCCAAAATAAGTTGTAGTCTGTATCGCAGTTGTGTGGTAAAGAAATACCTTCTGATGCACGGTATGATTCACGGTAGTAGTTGATACGGTCGCCTGACTCGTAAAAGATGTTCTTCTGAACTTTTGAATCGTAATCTGCTTCTTCATCAGGGTAGGATGCCCAACGAATTGATTCTTTAATACTACAATCGATAATCATGTTATTAGTGATGTGGTTGTGTCCTTTGTGTACAATTCCTGAAATATTTGAGTTGTAAATAATGTTTTTAATAAAAGTGGTTCCTCGCTGCCAATCGTCGGTGCGTAGTACGCCTGATGCATGACTGGCAATATGGTGCACAAAATTGTTGCGAACCACATTTCCGGTCCCAGCTCCGGATACATTTAGTACAGAGCCATCAGCCAGATACTCCAGAGCACGATAAACTTCGTTATACTCTACAATGTTGTTTCGTGCATGCAGGTAGGGTAATGTTTTTTTCCAATATTCTCCTAATGATAATTTCTCTGTTTCAAGTTCATTAACAATCGTCGGGTCAATCTCGTTCCAACGGATGGTCTTGGAGCCCTCATCAAAGTCGCACCATTTTTTAGCTAATATTGGCGTACGCACACCGCATAGTCCAACACCTTTGCGTGGTACATGGTGAATAAGGTTGTGCGAAATAGTATTTTCACCACTTTGCCAGGCAAATACGCCGGCACCATGTGTAATAACCTGCCCAACATGATGAATAAGGTTGTTGCTTATAGTGTTATTCTTATTCACATCTTTTGTTCCTGGTCCATAACCACAAAGCAGTATACCCATGTGACCTACGTAATCAATCACATTGTTTTTGATGGTGATGTTCTGGCAGTGTAGGTCTAAGCGCAGGGCAGAGTTACCTGAGTTTGTAAATCGGCATGCTTCCACCTTGCAATTTTCAGCACCACGGAAACGAAACATGGCGTTGGCATTGTCAAACTTATCCCAATCGTGCTGGATGCCCCAACCTTTATGATCGGCAGTCCATGTGTAGCGATTACCATGCATAAAGGTGATGCCTTCAAAGGCCAGATTCTTAGTAGGAACATCGGCCGCTTCTTTGTAATTGGTTTCACCAGCTACTAAAAAGTATTCTAATAATGAAGGAGCCGAAATGTTATCTGTAGAACTACCTTTTGCAGGCCAGTAATATACTTTTGAACCTTTTGTAACGAAAGATCCTTCAGTAATATATTCCAATACGTTCTCGATCCAAGGTTGAGTGTGACTATTTTTAGCTCCAGCTGGTGCATTTGCTTCAATGGTGATATATGCTGTTTTTGTTTTGAAGTCAATTTTTTCAAGGGGAAGAATGTTCATTGCCCAGGGAACAGGGGCAAAGCCAACCTCTATTTCTTGTATATTGTCCCAGTTTTTAAGGATGCCTTCCGGATCATCAAAATAAAACTGCTTTAATAAATACCGATCCTTTTGTGCGTATACATTCATGCTACGAGATGCATTGTACTCTTTTTTGTCATCCGTTTTTTCTTTATGGTCAGCTAAACCAATGGCATGCATGGGTAAAATTTTAAAACCTTCTTTTTTTGAACGAGGGATGCGCTTGTTACCATCAAATAGTACATAAAATGGTTTTATATTTTCCGGTATATCAGCTACTAAAACTTTACCTACGGCATCTTTCGCTATGCTTTCTGGTAGTTGTTCTGCTGTTTTCCAATCATTAATTTTTACGCCAGAACTAATAACTGGTTTTTCATTCTGATAAGCTTTATAGGTGTATGTATAACCTTCAGGAGCTGAATCTTCCAAACTAAAATGTACAGTTTCAGAGATTTGGTGAATGCCACCACGCAAATAAACGGTGATGTTTTGCTCGCGTTGGCTTTTATCTAGTTTCCGAATGGCTTGCTTTGCAGCTTCGATACTTGCAAAAGGAGCATCAATGGTTCCAGTGTTTTGGTCCTTGCCATCCGGCGATACATAATATTCTTGCGGTGCATTGCAACAAGAATATAGTAAGGGGATCATTAATAGTGCTAAAAATAGACTCTTCATTGTATTTTGTTTTTACTTATTGGTATACTTTGTATTCGATGTTTCTGATTCGTCTGCCCACTTCTCTAAGTGTTGCTAAATCATCTTTATGAATTGAACCATTGGGTAGGGGCCCAGTGTTTAGTAATAAGTTAGCATTCATGCTTTTTGCATGGGCTAGCATATTCATTACTTCATCGGGTGATTTATGGCCTGCGGAATCGTTTTTATCATATCCCCATGAGTATGGCTGTAGTGTATTGCAAATTTCGAGTGGTACTTCGGAGCTTCCTTTAAAGTGACGTTCAGGCGCTTTAAAGTCTTCGGTGCCTAAAAGTCCCTGTTTGTATGAAACAAGCACTTGAGGTTGTAATGAATGGATATGATCGTATAAGTTTTGTGCTTTAAAAAGATGCGTTTGTTCGGGTTTTGACAGAGGCGTTCCAATTCCATCGAGCCAAATTCCGGCAATGGGTCCGTAATTAGTAAGTAGTTCAGTTATCTGATTCTTCATAAAATCCAGATAGATATCCAGATTATGCTCTTCACCATATTTATAAGATTCTTCTATAGAATTATATTTTGGTCGTGCTGCACCACCCCAATTATCATTATTAGGCGCATGTGGATGACGCCAATCGCGACCATGAGAATAGTATAAGAAAAGCCCTAATCCCTTCTGCTGACACTGTTCGGATAATTCTCTGACTAAATCTCGCTTGGCAGGACTGTTAGTACTTTTAAAGTCAGTGTACTCTGAATCAAATAGGCAAAAACTATCGTGGTGTCTGGTTGTGAAATTGATGTATTTCATACCAGCATTGAGAGCCATATCTGTTATGAAATCGGCATCAAACTTTTTAGCGGTAAATTTGTCTGATAAGCTTTCATACTCTTTTAAAGATATCTTTCCACGAAACTGCACCCATTCAGCAGGTTTGGAATGCTTGCCTTGCCAATAGCCTTCTAGCAAAGTGTAAAGTCCATAATGAATAAATAAACCAAACTTTGCTTCACTAAAGTATTTGAGGGCAGCACTTCTTGGGTCAATTCTATATTGGTTTTCATACCCTTTCAAATATGAGGGGATGCGACTTGTAGGTTTACAGCCCCAAGTGACTTCGGGGAGAATTGAAGCCAAGGCAGTGGAGCAGATAGTTGCAGCACTTACCTTTATCATTTCGCGTCTTTTCATAGCTAGTTTTTTGGTTTTAACTCACCGAAAGTACCTGGCTTGTCTTTTAACTCTTGTATAAGTACGTTTTTTAATTCCTCTAATTTTAACGCATATTGAGGATTCTTCGCAAGATTGTTTTGCTCATGCGGATCTTCTTCTAAATTATACAGTTGGTCGGCATCGTAATAATTAGGATAGTAAGCCAAGGCAGGTGATTCCCCACCGCGGCCAGCCGGACGGTCGCAGATATGCGTGAATGGGTCATCTGGATTGCCATTGACAGCTAGCTTTTTTCGTTTTTCGTAGGACCAAGTGGAACGCTCTTCAGGTACACGGAAGGCCAGGTATTTCCATCCATCTTTTACGATAGCACGTGTAGCTCCAACTTCTAGATAGATATTATCTCTGACTGATTCTTTTTCACCTTTTAAAACGGCTAACTGACTAATTCCATCGAACTTTACTTTTTTAGGCAGAGTGATGTTACACATCTCGGCCATGGTTGGCACGATATCTACACTTGAAGCTAATGCAGCTGTTCGTTTACCTTTTTGGATAAGTTTTGGTGCCCATACAACTGATGGTGTGTTGGTACCTCCTTCGTAACAGGTGAACTTACCATGCTCTACAGCATTATCTGTAATAAAAAAGATGATGGTGTTATCTAGTTCGCCAATAGCTTCTAATTTTTCCATTAAGGCTGTCATTGCATCGTCTAACCATAATGCATCTTTTGCAGTATCACCGAGCTTGGCTTCTGCTATGCGCTTTTCAATAGATTCCTGACTAGGCATAACATCAACAGCTTCATCAAGGAATCCACATGCCGTTGCTTTTCTATTGCCTTTGTATTTAGTACCTAACTTTGCAGGACCATGCGAAACGGTTGTTGCACAATATAAAAAGAAAGGGTTTTCTTTTTTTGATGCGACATCCAGAAATTCGAGAGCACCATCTATGATCCAATCGGTATTATGAAATTCAAGGTTTTTGGGTAAAAAGCCAGGCAGGTTACCTGGGTAAATATTTTTTGCAAAATGGAAACCACAGGCTTTATAAGCAGCAATATTATCTGCCTGTATGTGCTTAAGACGTTTTTCTGTTTCTTCTTGTGTGGCGTTTTTCTTGATCCTATGCGACATTTTACCATCACCATCTATCACATGATTTTTACCAACTCCACCAGTAAAATAACCAGCATCTTTAAACATATTAGCAATGGTGTAATTTTTAGATGTGATACCTACATTAAAATGAGGATTCTTCTGACTGCAACGCTTTTCTTCAGCAAGGAAACCTTTGGTGATGGCTCTTGAAGGTACCTGGCCTGTTAATAAAGCATAGCGAGATGGTGTACAGATACCCGCTACCACATGTTGTTGTTCAAAGACAATGCCTTCATTTACCAATTTGTCAAGAGTTGGTTGTAGGTTTTTGTGAGTTCCATCTTCGTTTCGTCCTTCTTCGAGGAAGTTATATTCCAAACGGTGCTGGTCGTCGGTGATGAAAATAAGTACGTTTGGTTGCTCCTGTCCAAAAACCTGTAAGTTGCTAACAAATGCAAGCAAGTATATCGATAACGTTAAATACTTCATATCTGATTCTGTTTTTAAGCAAATTTAGAGACCACTAACAATTACCGAGGTTTCATTTCTCACATTGTATGGTACAATTTTCACAATGTACTATGGTTAACTTATTGAAACTATACATTGATAAGTTAGTACTTCGTATGCAAATAAAAAAAGGCAAGCCTATTCGACCTGCCTTATTGAATGATTAAAGGTTTAACTATGAGTTTACTGGTATCAGTTCTATCTTCTCAATATCAATGTTCATGCTGCGATATTTGGGGTCTTGTTGCTTAAATTCAACAATGGTTGCTTTAAAATCGAATTCTTGCCCTTGTTTTAAAAGCAGTGTATTGATATCTTCATCAATTTCGATTTGACCAATGGAAACACAATTGTACTTTTTGCTCTTTCCCTTACTTGTTGTTGCTTTCTTTTCTTCGTTTCCGTCAATAATCTCACTTTTGGCAATAACCGAGCCATCACCTGTTAAAGTAAATTCCAGTTTTTGATTATCTACCTCAATGCAATAATCTTTTAGGTCGTAATTCATTTTATAAGTGACTTTAACCTCATACAGTCCAGGCTCATCAACTTGAAAGTCCCACGAACGATAATAGTCTTTTAAGATTGATCGATAACTTTCACGACCATATTTACCATGTTTAACGGCATCACTCCCGGCAATGGATAATGAATTATCTTCGTTTGTCGCTGTATAAGGAGCAATAATATTTAATTCACCCTCATATTCAAGGGCTATTACACTTAAATTTTCATCGGCTTGAATAGATGATATATCAAGCACTTTATCATTTCCCAATTTAGAATGAGCAATAGGATTGTCTTTTGTGTTTAAGGCATAAACATTTGTAATGTTATTTGTCAAACCCGGAATCGTCAATTGGTTGTTTTCTGGCCAATCCAGTACAAAGAAATAGAGTTTATTGCCTTTTCGCGTGCACTCACCCCATGGTAGCTTAACAAAAGGTGTTGTTTCTGTTTGATAGATTGCTTCACTATTTTTAGCCATCCAGTTGCCAATATTGGTGAGTACCTCTTCTTCGTACGGTATAACAGTACCATCAGATTTAGGTCCAATATTTAATAAGAAATTACCGCCACGTGCTACAATCTGTGCTAGTTTATGAATCTGCTTTTTAACCTGCTCTTTAACTGGTGCTCCTTTGACCCAAGATTTATAACCCCAGGTATGATAGAAGGTACCGGGTGTTTCCCAGGCTAAAGAGTCAATAGGTACATCAGGTACATGGTTATCGGGCATGGTGATAAAATCCCCCTGGTTATTCATTATACGCCCATTGATAACGCACTTTGGCTGTATGGCATGAACTGTTTCGGCAAATCGTTTACTTTGCGCAGCTGTCGGTTCTCCCATATCAAAGAATAGCTCTACAATATCACCATAGTTGGTCATCAACTCTTTTAGCTGATTCACCTGAAAGTCTTCATTCTCCTTACTAACCTTGCTAAATACGGAAATCTTACCATCGTGTGGATTAACTTCAGGATTGGGACCGTTAAAGTGCCAGTCGGGAGTAGAGTAGTAGATGCCTAGTTTCAAGCCATGTTTTTGGCAGGCATCAGCCAGTTCCTTAAGAATATCTTTCTTGTAGGCTGCTTTATCAATAATATCAAAGTCGGTGTGTTGACTGTCGAACATGCAGAAGCCATCGTGATGTTTGGCGGTAAGCACAATGTAGTTCATACCCGTATTTTTGGCTAGTTGGACTATTTTATCAGCATCAAAATTAACCGGATTAAACTGGGCTGCTATTTCCTGATAATCTTCATCCGAAATGTATGCATGCCGTTGGATTTGCTCACCTAATTTTTCAATTTGCTTACCTTCCCAAACGCCTGCAGGTATTGAGTAAACACCCCAATGAATGAACATGCCAAACTTCATGTCTTTCCATTCTTTTAGGGCTTGCTTACGAATGTTGATTGAGTTATCAGCGATGCTCTCTTTATCGCCTGTTGAACAGGCACTCACTATCATTAGCAATGCTAATGCAGCGGATAGTAATGTTGTGAATTTTTTATGCATTATAGTTAATTTGAGCTTGTTAATCTCCGTTTTCATACCATTTAGTTGATTCATCAAAAGTGATTGTCTCGTCATACTTTTGGTAGTCTTTATGGTTGTGTAAATGTTTGTCGGCCGGCTTAGCTTTAGTGTATAGCTTTAGAAATTTCTTGCCACCTTTTTCTAAGAAATATGGATGGTCTTTCGTTAAGCCCACATACTTTTCGTCCAGGATATTTTGAAACATCTGACGTACTTCTTCATGCTCAGGAACATTTTCTGCACGTGTGTAATTGTTACCACTATGGTTTTCACCTGTGTAATAAAAACGCCCTTGAGGAACACCTAGAACCGGGCAAATTACTTCTAATAAGTAGGATTTGGTTCGTAATAATTGGGTTGTTCCAATGCAGGAATGAATAACATCTTTGTGAGCATCTGTTTTGCCGGTTAAGAAAGGCATCAGGCTCTCTCCATCACACTCAAACCCCTTTGGTGCATCTGCTTTAGCAAAGTCTACCAATGTGGGTAGTATATCAGTGGCATCACATAATTCAGTGCTTAGCCCCCTTTGCTTTATGCCTTTGCCAGCTACAACAAATGGAATATGACAGCCTCGCTCAACACCTCTGGATTTAGCTGTAACCGCAGTTCCATTGTCAGATGTAAAAATGACGACTGTATTTTCAGCCACTCCTGATTCTTCCAATTGATTCAGAATCCGCCCAACCAAGATATCAATGTAATCAACCAACTCAACAAAGCGCTGCTCGTTTGATACTTTGGATTCTTTTTGTGGATCATTACTCCCAGCATCGGTCCTGGTAGGTACTTCAACATACGGGCCATGTGGTGCTACCATCGGGTAGTATGCCAAAAAGGGCTCATCAGCCTTTGCACTTCTGTCGATAAAATCACAGATGAAACCAGTATAGATATCCGGACCGAAATCATTTGGTGTGGTTTTAATCAACTCTCCATTCTGAATAACACAAGGGTTCCAGTATCGGGCAGTTTTTCCGGTTGCTTCCCAGCCACCTTCCCAGCTATCCTGATTGAGCAATATCTTCACTTCTTTTAAGCCTTGCCACATGCAGTACTCGTCAAATCCTACAATGGGATCGAACTCATGCTCAGCACCACCAATATGCCATTTGCCGGCAACGGCTGTACGATAGCCATTGTCATTTAAAATTTTCGAAAAGGCAGTATGATGTTCAAACAAATTATTGCTACCATCTTCCTGGGGAATGGCAAAGCCATTGTTCCAAAAACCTGTTGTTGTAGCATATTTGCCTGTCATAATTTCTGCACGCGCAGGGCAGCATAATGCCGAGTTCCAGGCTGTTTGAAAGTAAACACCTTCCTGTGCCAGTTTGTCTATGTTAGGCGTTTTAACTTCCTCGTTGCCATAGCAGCCAAACATATCATGACTGACATCATCACACATGATAACCACAAAGTTGGGGCGTTCCTTTTTCTTATTATTAGCCTTGGCTGTATAGCTTAAGTTAACTACCAAAGCTGCAATGAGGATGAGTGTTTTAAATCTGACTAATCGCATTACTTATTTTTTTGTTTTTTATTCTTGTTTTTCTTTTTACCCTGAAGGTTATCACCATAATCAACAAATAACTTCCAGTCTTCCGTTCCGGGAAGGTATTCCTCTCCGATATCAATGTTTTTCATCTCTTCGGCAAGCAAAGCATTTAGTTTGTCAAAGGTTGCCTTGTGAGTTTCATTATCGGCAAGGTTGACTGTTTCGTATGGGTCATTTTTAAGATCGAATAAATCATAGCCTACCTTTTTATCCTTGCCAATGTATTTGAGTAGTTTGTAGTTTTTTGTGCGGATACCATAATGGTCGGGACAGCCCGAAGAATAGAACCCGTAAAAAGAGCATTTTCTGTCGTACAAGGGCTTTTTTCCTTTCAGAATTGGACGGAAACTATAACCTTGCATCTTTTCTGGGATGTCTGTATTTGCATAGTCAAGAAAAGTTTCGGCAAAATCTACATTGTTAACAATGTTATCGATACGTTGGCCGGCTTTTATTTCTTTCGGATAGCGGATAACGAACGGCATTCTTAATGCCTCTTCAAAGCCCAGACGCTTATCGAATAAGCCGTGTTCGCCCACATACATTCCCTGGTCTGAGGTATATACAATAATGGTATTATCCAATTCACCTTCTTTCTCTAAATAAGCTAGTAGGCGCCCTACATTCTCATCTATACCTTTAACACAACGCAGGTAATCTTTAGCATACTTCTGATAAGTCTGTTTTTTAATTTCTTTGTCACTTAGGCCTTCTTCAAAAGTAATCTCACCTGTAGGCCATCCGCCTTTTCCTTTTTTTCCTTTCTGAAACCACAATGATAATGAGTGATTACTTCCTGGCTCATGAATTCGAGCTTGTGTGCCACCAACACCCATTGGGTTTTGTTTTGAATAATCGTCAAAGAGTGTTTTCGGCTCAGGAATGGTAACGTCATTGTATAGGTTTTTATGCCTCTCGGCAGGTTGCCAAGGGCCATGTGCTGCTTTAAAATGTGTCATCAGGTAAAAGGGCTTCTCTTTATCTCGCTTTTCCAACCACTCAAGTGATACATCGGTAATGATGTCAGATGAATAACCTTCGCGACGAATTTTACCTTCTTTAGTGGAGAAAGATGGATTATAATAAGCACCCTGACTTAGAGTTACCGCATAAAAGTCAAATCCATTCAAGTTGTCGCCATGTACATGCCATTTTCCAATAGCAGCAGTTTGGTAACCAGCTGAATTCAGTGATTTGGCAACAGATGGTTTGTTTTTTGTATTTAAATGCTCTCGTAGGGTATATACACCACTTTTATGACTGTATTGACCGGTTAATATGGTTGCCCGGCTTGGTGCACACAAGGCATTGGTGCAGAAACAATTCTCCAATAAAGCGCCTTCGTCAGCCAGGCGATCGATGTTTGGTGTTTCTACCACATCTTTTAAATGACTGTTATATGCGCCAATGGTGGCAGAGGCATGGTCGTCAGACATAATAAACAGAATGTTGGGGGCTTTTTGAGCGCTGATAACACTCACTATTCCAAACAACAATACTGCAATTAGTTTTATATCAGTTTTCTTCATTTTTGTCATTAGTTATTATTCTTGGGTTTCTTTTGCTTCTTATTTTTCTTGGCCGCTTTGTTCTTCACCTTATCCTGATCGGGATACATGCTTTTTACCATGTCCCAGGGATGCGATTCGAAGGATATGTTTCTGTCGCCCAGTTTCACATATTTGGGGTATCCATTGCCATTCACCATTTTATTAGACCAGGTGTTTAGCCAGGCATCATAAATATTTTGTATTTCCAATAGAGTGGCTTGAGCTGATTTATTGTTGATCAGGTTATTTTGTTCAAGCGCGTCATTATTAAGGTCAAATAATTCTTCAGTGGTTTTAAATCCTTCTGCACCATACATCCAGTAGATGTACTTCCAGTCTTTGGTAACAATACCCAAGGATTGAGAAGAGCGAATGCCCCATACATTAATTAACATTAACGATTCGTGGATATCTTTCTTTTTACCTTCAATTACAGGCACCAGGCTTTTTCCCTGATAATGTTCCGGGATGTCAACTTTAGCCAAATCGAGGATGGTAGGAGCAAGGTCGATATTGCCTGATAGGGCATCTATAGTTTGAATTCGTTTGTTTTTGGGTAGCATTGGGTTATATACAATTAATGGGGCACGTGATCCTTCTTCGTAGGCATATAGTTTGCCGCCTAAAGATTTGGAACCATTAAAATGTCCATTGTCTGATGTAAATATGATGATGGTATTGTCTGCAATGTCCTGTTTTTCAAGTTCTGATACAATCATTCCAATGGCTACATCCATACCGTGAACCATTGTATGGTATTTGCTCATCGTACCTTGAAAATCTTTCATCCAGGTTTTGCCTTTTGAAAATGGGCGACCACTTTGTGCATTTTTAGATAGTTGGTCCCCTTCTCCAAAATTGCCAGGTTTATTAAATTCAGTTTCGGCATATAGTTGTTCATAGCGTGGGTCTATCGCATATGGCGTATGGGGTGCCTTAAAGCTTATGGATAAACAAAAAGGTTTATCTGTTTTTGCATGTGTTGATACAAATTCAGCACCCATCTTTCCCAAAGCATATGTTGTATGTTCCTCTTCGCCTTCATGGGTTTTCTGATATTCAACAGCTTCTTTGTTTTTAAGCATTTCATAACTGCCTTGTCCCATCCAACCACACCACCAGTCGAATGATGGTTTTACGGTTGCCGAACTACCTTTTTTACCATTGGCTTCATCAACATGAAAGCCAAATTTGCCAGCAAAGCCTGTAGTGTAGCCATTGCGTTTGAGTAGGTGAGGGTAGGATTGTTCCCATGTTTCATAGTTAAGGTTTCCATGGGTGAAATTGCAACCGGTGCTGAACTCATACAAACCTGTCATATATTGCGCACGCGATGCCATGCAGATAGCTGTTGTGTTATAAGATTTTGTAAAGGTAATGCCTTGTTTGGCCAGTTTATCCAGGTTGGGTGTTTTAAAGTCATTATCGCCAAGGTAACCTAAGCTGTTGTAAATTAAATCATCGGCCAAAAGAAATATGATGTTGGGCTTCTTTTTATTTTTACAAGCATTATTGGCTTTTATGTTAGAAGCTGTGCAAAGTATTAATAGAAATACGAGCAGCTTGTAGATATTATCTTTCATTGTTTTTGGCTTCTTTAGATTTCTTTTCTTTGTTCTGTTTTTTGGAATTCTTACCACCTTTTTTGCCGCCTGATGCTTTTAAATCCTTACCCCACCAAGGTCCAACAGGCTGATAGTTGGCATCTTGATAATCGGCTCCTTCAAAACTTAATTTAGCTGATTCAAGAAAAGCATTTGTTTCTGTTTTTAGTTCCTCCACAATATCCGGATGATGAGTGCTGATGTCATTCGCTTCTTTCATATCGGCCATGATGTTGAAGAGGACATCATTTTGCTGACCTGTTTGGTCAAACCAAGTGAGGTATTTGTAGTTACCTTTTAAGCATCCTCCTCGTGGTGACCCGCCGCGAGAATTCTCAAAACGGAACGGAATTCCTTTGTCTCGTTTGGTAGTTTCTCCTTTTATTATTGGGTACAAACTAAGACCATCAATAGGACGATCGCTAACCTGAGGGATATTCAAAATGTCAAAAATAGTAGGCAGATAGTCGAGGGTTGAGCAAGGTGTTTCTATCACATCGCCTGCATTGACATGGCTTTCCCAATAAAGAAAAGCTGGTACAACAACACCTCCATTAAAGAGCTGCCCTTTACTGCCTTTTAATCCGGCTGTTGAACCTGGTTTAATTGGCCCGTTATCACTACAGAACCAAAGCATCGTATTTTCTAGTTGGCCATTGGCTTTAAGTGTTTTTACCATTCTGCCCATTTGTTGGTCCATGGCGGTAATGGCACCATAGTATTTTTGTTCCGACTCCGAGAGATGCTTGTAAATCGCCCTGTGTTCAGGACTGGCATCAACAGGTTTATGTGGTGTATGCCACCATAATACCATAAAGAATGGATCATCTTTTTTCGATAGATTATCTAACCACGGTATAACTCTGTCCATTATAATACGGTTGTCGTCGCCAATTATATTATCGATTACTCTCTCGCCATTGTGCCAGTATGGATTGCCTGTTGAAATAGCTTCCTTACCATCTGATCCAAAAGGATTATAAAGTGCTACAGAATGGTGAGTGATAAAGTGTTCGTCGTAGTTGAACCATTCGGGCAAGCACATATTCTGTTGACCACCGCCTTTGCCTTTCTGATTTATATTGGGCACACCCAAGTGCCATTTGCCAAAGTGAGCCGTTGAGTAGCCATTGTCATGTAAAACCTTAGGAATGGTTATTTCCTCTTTTGGCAAACGTCCTGTATTGGCTTTCCATATGCCATATCTAAAATGATGACGCCCGGTTAAACAGGTTCCCCTTGTTGGTGAGCAAACCGGGGCTCCGGAAAAGAAACGTGTGAATACTGCTCCTTTTGCAGCCAATTTATCCAGATTGGGAGTTTGAACAACTGTACTTCCATTAAAGCCTGTATCACCATAGCCTAAATCATCACACATAACAAGAATGATGTTGGGGCGATTTTCCTGAGAGTATAACAATGTGGTTATGGTAAAGCACGTTAATAAATATAGAAGTCTCTTTTTCATAATGGTTGTCATTTCTAAAAGCAATAATAGTAAAGGCTTGGTTTTATTTGGTCGCATCAGTTCAATTGGGGTGCAAATGGTACCCTTTTATAGTCTCACCCTTTGTTGAGACAGTAAAAATAGCATGAGACCAGCCTGATTGTAAATTAAATTTCACGATAATTGGTTTGAATTGCACAGTTTGGGCATAAAAAAAGGTAACCATGCGATTACCTTCGTAGTTAGAGATGTATTTCTTATCGTTTTTGAATGATGACATAATAGGCTGATGTTGCTTTTCCTTTTTCAGTTGTAAGATTAGCATCCAGCAAACATTGTCCCTTTTTTAGATTTACATTAAAGGAGATGTATTTTTCGTTGCCAGATATTGCTTGATTCATGTCCTTATCTTGAATGTTGATACCCGCTTCGGTGAAAACGACATCTTTACTTTTAGGAAGTGTTTTGTTGAAAGCTAAATCTAATTCAGGAGCCCAGCGATAAAGTTCAATACAGTAATCTCCCTCGGTCATTACATCAATAGCCCAAACACCATGATTCATTTGAGCTTTGGCAACACCTTTCTGGTTCCAAACAGTTTTAGCACTGGCACCTTCTTTTGTAGGGAATACATCCATAGCAGTTAGTAGGACTGTTTCATGGTTAGTGCCAATCGGGATGTGCTGTTTTTCGTTAAAACGTGCTGATACGTCTTTATACCAGTTTGTGTAGCTTACTTGTAGTAACTCAACTTGTTTATTTTCTATGTCTGCAAGGTCTGTCTTTTGTGATGGATCATTTGATATGTTATAGAGCTCGGAGCCTTGCACTAATCGCCATTCATTAGCAATCACAGTGCTTGACTTAAATAATTTTGAACGGCCATTGACTTTGGTTTCGGTAACGATATTGCGCTTTGGCCATTTGTTTTCTGAATTATTTAGCAATGGGAGTAGGTTGATCCCATCAAATTCTACATCGAATGAGTTTTTGATATCGCAGGTGGCCAGCAAAGTGGGTAATAAGTCGATGTGCGCAGTTGCATCAGTAATATGCAAACCTCCCTTTAGATTTCCATCAGGCCAATAGATGAAACAAGGAACCCGATGACCTCCATCGTAGCATGAACCTTTATGACCACGCATGCCGGCATTGTATGGCTCACCTTGTTTGTCGCAAGCAGAACCATTGTCAGATGCAAATATTAAAATGGTGTTATCGGTAATGCTCAATTCAGAAAGCAATTGTCGTAATTTCCCTAGGTTTTCATCTATGTTGGTTACCATACCGTAGAACTTGGCAACATTTTCCTTTAAACCCATCCTAATGTATGGATTGACATATTTATCATCAGCTCCAATGGGTGAGTGGGGTGCAGTTGTTGCTAGATAGGTGAAGAACGGCTTGTTCTTGTTCTTTCTCACGAAATCAAAAACAGCATCAAATTGTACATCGGTACAATAGCCGTCAGTTGGCATCCATTCTGTTCCATCCCAATAATGGGCATCCCATAGTCCATTCCCCCAATAATCGCCTATTTGTCCCAAGCTGCCACCACCAATACGGAATACATTTTCAAAACCTTTATCTTCCGGACGATAAGGGTAGTTGTCGCCCAAATGCCATTTACCTGACATCATAGTTACATAGCCGTTACTCTTAAAAAAGTCGGCCATTGTTTTTTCTTCCTGCCACATGATATTGCGGCTACCCAGCGTATGCCAGACACCTGTTCTGCTGGCGTACCTTCCGGTTAATAATGCTGCACGTGATGGAGAGCAAACAGAGTTGACATGAAAATTATCCAGCCTAATACCGTCGTGGTATAGCTGATCCATGTGTGGTGTAAGTATATGTGGATTGCCATGAGCTGCAATTTCTCCATAGCCTTGGTCATCGGTTAAAACAATGATGACGTTTGGTTTCTGTTTTTCCTTTGCAGATGTAGCGATTGTGACGGTAAATAGTATTAAGATGAAAAGATATATTACGTTTTTATTCATTTCCATAGATGTTAATGTGTTTCAAAGTTAATACGCCGCTTTGTTTTAATCCAACTTTTATATATCGTGCTGATTGAGGTTGCTCAAGTATGATGTCGAATATACGACCTGTTTTTGTGTGATATGGGTCGTTAGCCCATATTTCATTCCAACTCTTATTGTCTTTCGAAATCCAAATAGTAAGTGAGTTGAGTTGACTATCACCATCTTTACCAGAGGTAATGAGTCGAATAGAATTTATTTCTTTCTTCAGGTTTAAATCGATTATTGCATTGGCTTGGTGTTCATTCTTGGTCTGAATTGTAAACTCAATGTCTTGTTCTTCTTCACTTGATAACAATTGATATTTATGCTTTTTAACTCGCTTATTAATTGAAGAAAAGGATATGGAGGCATTTGGTGATAACCATTTTCCACTTGCTTTTGGAAAAACCATGGCTTGCAAATGTGTTGGGTAGGATTTGAGCAAACCTATTTTATCGTATTCTATAGCCTTGAAACCCTTATTATAGGCAGGTGAATGTTTTGATAAAACAAAATCAGAGGGATTAACCTTACGATAAGTAGGCAGTTGGTTTTCGAATAGTGGATCTAGAGATACTGAACCTTTGTCCCAAGATTTCTCGTTTTGATTAGCAGTGAGAAAATGTTCGATTTTTTCTTTATGAGATAGTGAATAATAAATATTGTCTTTCAATATGCAATCATCTGGTGTGTGGATATTAGATATTTTACGTTCTGTATAAGGCTCAATACTGTTGCGTGTAAAATACATCACATTATTACTTACTATAGAACCCGGAAAAGCTTGCTGTTCAGGATAGGTAGTAAATCGTATGTTGGTATTAATAAACAGGTTATTAATGATGTGGTTGTGACCTTTGTGCACAATGCCACCACTGCAGATAATGTTGTTGGCAAATGTTGTGCCGCGTTGCCAATCATCAGTACGTAAACCGTTACCTACTACATCTATCAGTATATTTGAATTAACCTGGTTACCTGTTCCGGCACCTGATACATTAAGCGCAGCACCGTCACCGATTTTGGTTCTGCAACGATAAATTTCATTGTATTCCACAAGGTTATTTCGGGCATGAAGGTAGGGCAGAAGTGCTTCTTGAGTAACGTTCTCCGGGCTTTGAAGCGCCGAATCCAGTTCGTTCCAACGTAATGTTTTACTGGCTTCGTCCCAATCAACGGCCTGTCCCTCCTTAAATATTGGTCCGCGAACACCACAAATGCCGATGGCTTTACGCGGACAATTTTGTATCAAATTGTGGGCAATATAATTTTCACCACTCTGCCATACGAAAATGGCATGGCCGTGCCAGATGACTTCACCGCAGTGGTCAATAATATTATTTACAATGCGGTTGTTTTTATTTACATCTTTGGTGCCAGGTCCATAACCACATAGCAAAATACCCATGTGCCCAACGTAATTAATAAGGTTATTTTCAATGGCTATATTTTGGGCATGTAAATCCAGGCGAATGGCAGAACAGCCTGATGCTGTGAAATGACATTCTTCAACCCGACAGTTTTCCGCACCTCTGAATCGTAGCAAGGCATTGGCATGATCAAATTTGTCCCAGTCGTGCTGAATACCCCATCCTTTATGATCATCCCACCACTGATAGCGATTACCATGTTTAAATGTCAAGCCTTTAAATGTTATATTTTTAACAGCTTTGTCAACCTCCTTATCGTAATTAATTTGTCCCTCAACTTTAATGTATTCCATTAGTTGAGGTGCTATAATATTATCACTTGGCTTGCCATTTACTGGCCAATAGTATATTTTTCCTTGCTTAGTATCAACTACCCATTCCCCTGGTTCATCCAGATAGATAATGGCATTTTCAATATAGGCAGGGTTATAATCTTTAGGTGTGGTAAATGGAGGAGAGTTGGCCTCATATTTTAACCAGGCTATTTTATTTTCTTCGTCCACACTTTCAAGAGGTGAGAAGTTAACGCACCATGGAACGGGACAAAAGAATACTTCAATATCATTTAGGTTGGGCCAGTTTTGAATCTCATTAGCAGGAAAAGGTATTTGCCTTAATAAAGGTCGGTCTTCTAGCTTTGCGACATTACGGCTAGCAAACTTCTTAAAAATAACTTGTGACATTTGAAAACCTTTGCTTCGTGCACGAGTTAAGCGTTTATCACCATCATAAAGAACATAAAATGGCTTTAATCCCGAAGGTAAATCAGTAACCCATACATGTTTAATTGAGTTTTGGGGCAAATGATTCACGGTGGTATTAAGCTGTCTCCAGTTTGAGATAGTTATTCCTGAACTAAGTTTCGGTTTTGCGTCTTCTGCTGAGCAGTAAGAATAAGTATATCCATCAGGAGCACTATCTTCTAATGCAAAGCTTATAGTTTCGTCAATTTGATAAGTCCCATCTTCCAGATAGACTGTAATATTTTGTCTTCTATCAAAATTAGAAAGGGTTCTGATGTGATTACGGGCACCAATAATTGTCTTGAAAGGATACTCTTTTGAACCCTTATTGTTATCGTGGCCTGTTGGTGAAACATATAATTCTAATGCCTTACCTATGCTTGTAAAAACGAGTAAAATGGATATTGCTAATAGTTTATGCATACTGTATATAACTTGGTAATCTGTTGTTAAAGCAATGCAATTAAGTCATGTTTGTTGTATAGCATGTGTTAAATATGTAATTGTATGTCTTATTTACTGCACTTACTAGTCTTAATAGTTAATTAGACCATAGTTTACGAATTGAAAATGATTTTAATAGCAATGTGTGCAAGTTTTCGTGCAAAATGTTTCTTTGTGGTGCTGTTTAAAATCACTATTTTCATCGAAATAATTTTATCGGTTCAATATTAGAGCTTAACTAAATTTCATTAATCAAATTTTGTGCACTTGATGATTAAAAAGACAGTAGCATGTTTGTTCTTCCTTATGCTCGTTTCTATAACTAAGGCAGGGGCATTGTTCTTTGAGAAGATTTCATTTCCTGTTGATTATGAAATGAAGGTAACGGCAATTGAACAGGATGATGATGGTTACATGTGGGTGGGCACACGGGAAGGTTTATATCGATATGATGGTTATGAGATGGAGCGCATCTTCCCATTGCATGGGGATTCAATTAATTGGCGCAAGCATCAGGTTATTTCTCTTTTGGTAGAGGGGGAGCAATTATGGTTTTCGTTGCACAATGGAGATGTGATGAATTATCAGATGCAGTCAGGGGATGTTACACGTATTTACCCCAAGGCAGGTGAAACTAAATATCAATATGGACGAGCAATTTCTTTAGTTCGGGATAGTCAATCGCAATTGTGGATTGGATTGACCAAAGGCTTGATGAAGATCACTAAGAATCAAGAAGTTGTGCCAATAGGAGATTATTCTAAAGTTTTTAGTCTCTGGTTTAATCACGAAAAACAGCAAACATGGGTTTTGCATGATGATAAGAAGATTTCGGTTATTAATCAGAATGATAGTATTATTCGTGAGTATGATTTTGTATTGCAAAAAGCTGTTCGCCAGTTTCGATCAGGCTGCATTCAAAAAGATCAGGCAGGAGTTATTTGGGCAAGTGTAGGTAATAATGTGTATCAATATTTACCTGATACCGATAATTTTAAAAAAGTAACATCGGTTCAGAATGAAATTATCGATTTTGCCTTTGGGCGAAACAATCGCTTGTGGTTAAACGATGCATTTAAAGAACTAGCCTACTACGATCAGAAAACAGGCAAATTAGAACATATTAAAAGTAGGCCGGAACAGAAAGGCAGTTTAGGGAGTAATAATATCTTTTCGTTACACATGAATCGTTCGGGAGTTTTGTTTATTGGGACGTTGAATGGTTTGTATAAACTTGATTGGACAAAACAGTTCTTTTACCACCTGCCTATTGGAGGTGGAGTAGACTATGCATTGTTTTCGAAAGGTGCTCAGTTGGGCTTGGTGCTGAATAACTTTTTTTACTGGCTTGAACAAAATGAGCAAGGTGCAATTCTTATGAAGGCTCGTGTAGCTTCGGATGTACAGAATGGACTTAAAAAACCGGTAACTATTCCAATAAGTATTCCCAAAGATATCTCTATACTTAAGCGGGCCAGTGATCGTTCTTTGTGGGCAGTTTCTGCTTCGGAAGGTCTAATGTGGATTGATTTAAAAAATAACAAAGCCCATCGTGTTGAGTTAAGACTTGGCCACGATATTCATATCAATGGTGTTAGTAATGGTAAGAATAACGAGCTGTGGCTATCGGCAAATGAAGGTATTTATCGAATATTGTACAAGAAATTTCCTTATCGAATAGAAGAAGTTGAAAAAGTAGAAGCAAACGATGGCAAGCGTTTGCAGAATAGCACATTTACTGCCTTGCACTACGATAAGGAAGGAATGCTGTGGGTCAACGCACGGGGATATGGTATTTTTCGCTATAACCCTTCCACCTTTCAGTGGCAAAAGTTTGAGTTGGGAAATACAAACGCCAATATTGCTGCATTTACACGTATCACCAGTATTAACGAAACATCTGGTGGTACCATCTGGTTAGGATCCACAGATAGTGGCGTGGCCTTTTTTGATAAAGTAAAGAATGATTTCGTAAAAATTTCATCATCAAATGGATTGATGGAAGATGAGGTGTGTGCCATTGTTTTTGAAAGTGAAAATGTAACATGGATTAGCCATGTTAAAGGGCTAACTCGCATTGAGATACCTGAGTTTAAGTTTGATCATTATACTCATGAAAACGGCCTTTTGAGTGGTCAGTTTATTCAGAATGCAGGCTTAAAGTCTGAGAATGGAATTATCTTTTTTGCTAATACGCATGGGTGGGTTTATTTTAATCCATCTATGATGATATTAAATCAGGTGCCACCTCATACGGTACTTAAAAAGTTTCGTGTAAATGGGGTCGAGAAGGTTACGGATTTAAAGCGTTTAAATACTTTTGATTATGAATTAGAATTAACGGGGAAATATAAAAAATTAGAAATGTATGTGAGACCAATGTCTTATACATCTTCGCACCAGAATAAAATTGCTTGGCGCATTGGTGAAGAGGATTGGCAGCAGGTTTCCACCGATACACCATGGTTATCATTGCCAGAGCTAAAAACAGGAGATTACGAATTAGAAATTAGAGCATCTAATAATGATGGAATATGGAGTGATGAAACTATCATTGTGGATTTAAGTGTGAGATCGTCGTTGTCAAGTCGTTTATTGAAGTTGCTCTTACCTTTGTTGGTGCTTGTGTTCTTGGTTATAGCTTACATTCTTTCGGGCAGAGTAATTATTAGTAAGCGCAGAAAAAAAGTAGACGAAGATAAACTCAGCATAGCAGATAAACAACGCATTGATGAGCTTCGAAAATTAATGGAAAAGGAAGAGGTATACCTTAATCCAGAATTATCATTAAAGGATTTAGCCAGTCAATTAAATTGTTCTGCTAATACCTTGTCTTCGGTGTTTAATGATTTATTAAATCAGAATTTTTACGATTACGTTAATAATTACAGAGTTGAACATGTAAAAGCAATGCTGAATAATAAAGATATGGCTCATTACACGCTATTGTCAATTGGGTTTGATTCAGGATTTAACTCCAAATCATCTTTCTATAGAATATTTAAAAAACATACGGGCCTAACGCCATCAGAATATCAAAAACAAGTATTGAGCGAGGGATAGACTCATTGGTAAAATAAAATGTATTTTTTCTAGAGTTCAATAACTAAAAGCAATAGTGGGTAATTTAGTTATGATCTTACTTCTATAGTAATCTAAAATATTTGTTGGATACTAAAAATAGCAGGCAAAGCGATAATTATGATTGTATATGTATTACTGTTTTGCTTTTTTGAAAAAAAAAAATGAATTTATTTCAATAGCGTCCTAAATGCTTTTATTAATTGCTCGAAACGTCTTGTTACGAACCGGCCTCAGCCAGTGAGCCAAAAAACAGGGTTGACATGACGGTTAAGAATTGTTTTTCTGTTTAAGCAGTTTGAGGAACGAAAAGTGTGAGTTTAAAACAATTTCAGTCATGAATCCTAGTTTTTTGAGTGAATTGGAGCGAAGCGGAAATCATGAACACCATAATAGATCAAGCTTAAGTGAACTAAATGGGTGTAGCCGGCGGACTTTTTGCTTACTTTTTTGACTGTAGAATTGAAGTGCAACGTAAATCATGAACTTCAAATAAAACTAACAAAATAGTGAACTAAAAAAGTAAGAGCCATCACGGCTTGAGTGAGAAATAATTAGGACAACATTTAATTTATTTAATGATTACTTGCTGTGTTGTTTTTTTGTTTTTTGTATTGATGCTTACCCAATAAGTTCCAGCTGCCCATTGTGAACAGCTAATTGTCGAGTATTGCTCTTCTATTATCTTTCTTAAGAATAGTTTACCTTCAGCGTTTGTAATCGTTATTAATGCTTGATTATCGGGACAATAAAGAGTAAAGTGATCTGATGTTGGGTTGGGATAAATTTTTACTTCACCTGCCTTACTGGTATTAATGGACGTTGCAGTATTTGTTAACATATACTCAAATGTGTGGGTTTCACTATTTTTTGTTTCAGGTATGTTAATTGAACCAATTAGAGTGTTGTAACCATTCTTAGTTATTGTGATATTAATCGTATGATAGGGATGCAAATGTGTTGTGTAGGTATTTTCATTATTGGAACTGACAGTGATCTTATCGGTATAGGTTCGCTCATCTTCTATTTGGATAGTAACATCATTTAAAAGCACTCCATTTTCATCTTTAATTACAAAGTTAACAGGATGTAATTTCCACTCTCTTCGTGTGGGTAAATAGCCTTCTGGCACCTTTACATTAACTATTTCATTCTCGAGTAACTCTTGCATCATGTTTTTTTCGTCAGCATGCTCAGGAAGGTCGTAAATACTCACTAATTCACTTGGGTCATTTTCTAAATCAAATAAATCCACACCTGAGATGAGTCCATTTTTTGAATCACAGTAACGGATAAGTTTATGTGTTTTAGTTCTGATACCATAATGAGAAGGACAGCTACTGGAGTAAAACTGAAAGAAGGTTGCTGTTCTCTTATTGCTATGGTGTTCACCCCTTAATAGAGGTCTAAAGCTGATGCCCTGCATCTCTTCCGGAGCGGTGGTGCCTGCATAATCGCAAAAGGTTTTTGCAAAATCGATATTGTTAACAATGTCATCACTAGTTGTGCCTGGGCTAATTTCTTGTGGGTAACGAATAATAAAGGGCATACGCAGTGCTTCATCCAAACTCAAACGTTTATCGTAAAAATTGTGTTCGCCCATAAACATTCCTTGATCAGAAGTATAGATGATGATGGTATTGTCCAGTTCACCCATTGCTTCGAGTTGCTGGTAAAGACGTCCAACACTTATGTCAATGGATTTAACGCAGCGTAGATAGTCTTTTAAATATTTCTGGTAAATAGCTTCACGTTGCTCAGCGTCAGTTAAGCCTGTTAGAGTAATAGTGCCTGTGGCCCAATCTGCATCCGCCATTCGTTTACTTAAATCATCTTTTTCAGTTCCTGTTCTAAATAACTGATGTTGCTTGTTTCTTATACCGTTTTCATGTCTGTTACTATAATCATCGTGCAGTGTAAGCGGTTCAGGTATGCTAATACCATCAAATAGATTAGCAATGGCAGCGTCATCCGTTTTGTATTGCCAAGGACCATGTGCTGCTTTATGATGAACCATTAAAAAGAAGGGTTTGTCTTTATTGACCTGGTTTAACCACTCAATGGCCAGGTCGGTATAGAAGTCAGAAACATAGGCATTTCCACCCTTTAGTTTTGAACCGTTTTTTAATACAACTGATGGCTGAAAATAGGATCCTTGGCCATGCGTGACAGCGTAGTAATTATATCCTTGCAAACAGTCACCTTCTATGTGCCACTTACCAACTACCGCAGTTTCATAATTATCAGCTTGTAGAACTTGTGCTATGGTAGGTGTCTCATTACCATTTAACTCTTCTCTTAATGTGAATACACCAGAAGTATGACTGTATCTTCCGGTTATAATTGATGCACGCGAAGGGGCGCATAATGAATTGTTAGCGTAGCAATTGCTTAAGAGAGCACCCTCAGATGCCAATTTATCAATGTTTGGGGTGATATTATGCTGTTTTAAAAAACTTTGCAGATGACTAGGATAGGCCCCTATGGTCGCGGCTGAGTGATCATCTGACATGATAAATAATATATTAGGTCGTTTTTGTGCAAAACTGACTTGGATGAAAAAAAACAAACCAACGAAAGTCAGGCTTTTTTTAATTGATTTTACAAACTGCATATGCTGAAATCATTTGTGATTAATTTACGATGGCAAGATGTCATATTAAAGGTAGAATAAAGTCCATTTTATTAAACTTAAAGCTCAATACATATTCAAAAGGTACTTTTAAAAGTTAAGACAGTTGATAATTTATTTTTAGTCAATTGGTAAGAATCTTGGTCATTTTTGCTTTTTAGTAATTGTTTACACTATTTTACATTTTGCACAGAAATTACAAGAGAGCGTGAGATTTGGACAAAATGAAGAATTCCCATCTCGCTATATTGATTGAAACTTAAGAGAGCGCAATATTTTTCAGTGATTAAATGTGAAAAATTAGATTTGTTATCGTTGGTAATTCCAAATTGGTTCATCGTTGAGTTGTTACTAAAGTATTAAGCACATAGTGGTGTAGAGATATTAGTTATCAGGGTCTCAACAAGAATTGGTACTTAGTATCAGTGGGATAAAACTGATTTGGGTTAATTATTAACAAATGCAAACAAAGACAAAATACATTTAAGAAAAATAAACGGCGAAGCTTAAACAAAAAATTCTATGAAAAAACTCTTAACAAATTTACTATGCCTGTTAATACCGGTATTTGTTCTTGCTCAGGAACGAACCATTACTGGTAAGGTGGTAGATTCGGAAACAAACGAGCCCATACCTGGGGTCAATGTAATTGTGCTTCCAGCGTATAGAGGTACAATTACCGATATGGAAGGAAATTATTCTTTGGCTGATATCTCAAGTTCAGACCAGGTACAGTTTTCATTTATTGGATTTGCTAATCAAACTATTGTTGTTGGTGAGCAAAGTACGATTGATGTTAAATTAGTGCCTGATGTTAACGAGCTGGATGAAGTAGTAGCCATTGGTTATGGAGTGATGAAGAAGAGCGATTTAACAGGTGCTGTTTCTTCTGTTGGTTTGGAGCAAATTCAAATGACAGAAAACATCAGTTTGGATCAGGCATTAGAAGGACGTGTTGCTGGTTTGAATGTGAGTTCGGGTGACGGAACACTTGGAGCAGCAACTAATATTTTTATTCGAGGTGTTGGATCGATAAACTCCAACACTCAACCGTTATTTGTTATTGACGGTTTTCCGATAGAATATTCTTACGATAAGGAGGCTACAGCCTTAGGCGATGATCCTCTTAATCCTCTTGTAAATATTAATCCTGATGACATTGAGTCGATAGAGGTATTAAAAGATGCATCAGCTGCAGCCATTTATGGAGCAAGGGGTGCCAATGGTGTTATTTTAATAACGACCAAGCGTGGTGAAGCAGGTAAAACCAATGTGACCGTAAACGCCTCATTTGGTTTTAAAAAGCCGATGAAGAAAGTCGATATGCTTGAGACACCAGATTATTCGAAGTATATGTATGAAAAGGATGCTGGTGAAGAATGGGACGATTGGAAAGCATGGCAAAGCCCAGATAGTACAAATACAGATTGGCAGGATGTTATATATGACAATCGTTATGCCTTATCCCAGCGCTATGATATTTCCATTGATGGCGGGTCTGAGCAAACAACTTTTAGGACTAATATCAATTATAAAGATGAGTCAGGGGTTATTCAAAATACAAGTCTTCAGAGTTTTAGTGGAGCATTAAAGGTGAACCATAAAGCTGGTCGATGGATGGATATGTTTATGGATGTTAATCTAGCTACATCTGGCAACAGCTCTTCTGCACAGGGGACAGGAAGTACGCCAAAATCTGGTGGTTCAGTAATTAATGCCTTACAGGCTCCCCCAACAAAAGAACCAGACGAGGAAGCAACACAAGATGAGTTGGAAAATGATGATGAGAGTAATGGTGGTTACACGAATCCTTTAACAATGATTCATGGGGTAACCAACAAGAAGCGAAATACGGATATGCGTGTTAACACACAGTTTTTGTTTAAACTGCACCCAAGCTTAACTCTGATGTTACGAGGTGGATATCGCTTAAGTTTTGCTGAGCGTTCACAGTACTATCCTAGTAATACTGGTAGAGGAAATAAGAATAATGGAGATGGTTTTAATTCAACTAATAACAAAAGTTCATTATTAGGAGAATCAACATTAACTTACTTAACAACCATTAATAAGGATCATAATATCAATATAATGGGTGGTGTTTCATATACCGAAAATGTTGATTGGTTTTGGACCGCTCGAAATACTAATTATGGCAATAATGATTTAGCACCCTACAACATGGCCGTTGGTACTGCTCCTTTAGTGCCTGAGAGCTGGTATGAAAAGCCCAAATTGCAATCGTTTTTAGGACGCTTTAACTATAACTATAAAAGCCGCTATTTGGCAACAGCTTCATTCAGGGCCGATGGATCGAGTAAATTTGGTGCTGGTAATAAATATGCCTACTTCCCATCAGGTGCCTTATCTTGGCGTTTAAGTGAAGAAGGGTTTATGTCTGGAGCCACTTGGGTTGATAACCTAAAGCTTAGATCAAGTATTGGTGTTACCGGTAATCAGGGTATACCTTCATACCTATCGCGTGATAATTATACAGTAGCAAATTATGTGTTTGATGGCGAGATGACGAATGGAGCCGGTTCATGGATTACCAATGTACGTGATGATGAATTAGTTTGGGAAACCAGTCGTATGATTGATGCTGGTATTGACTTTGCTGCATTTAAACAACGGTTAATTATAACAGCCGATGTGTATGATAAGGAGACCTATGATATGTTACTTAATACTAATGTATCACCTTCGGCAGGTTTTATGAATGACTGGACAAATGTTGGGTCGATGCGCAACCGAGGTGTTGAAGTTAGCGTGACCGGAGACATATTTAAAAATGCTGGATTCATATGGAGAGCCACAGCCAATTATGCTTATAACGAAAATGAGATATTAAAACTGGCCGATTCTGATTATATATTAATGGATGGTTATATTTTGCAGGAAGGTATGCCTGTAGGAGCATTCCATGGTTACCCAACTGATGGGATTATCAGAACCTTTGAAGAAGCGGCTATAGCTCCGGTGGAAGTTCGCTATACAGCACAAGGTAACATGCCGGGATACCGTCGTTTTAAAGATTTAAACGGTGACGGAATGATTGATAATGTCGATCGGGAAATAATCGGACAGGGCCATCCTGATGGATTTGGTAGTTTGTCCAATGTTTTAACATATAAAGGGTTTCAGTTAAAAGCATTGGTAACATTCCGCCATGGTAATCAGGTTTATAATGCTACCCGCATGAAATTAGAATATATGTATGGTAGTAAGGGTAAGAAAAATCGTATGGCTACCGTTTTGGACCGTTGGAGACAACCTTATGTTTTTGGTGGTGAAGATGAGGGCAATATTGATGGATCTTTGCCATCTGTTGAGTACGATGATAAACTTTTTCATTCAGACTATCTAGAAGATGCTGATTACGTAAAACTAAGGAGTATTTCTCTATTGTATAAGTTTCCTCAAAAAATGATTAAGGATTGGGGCTTTAAGCAACTGTCTTTAAGAACAACAGCTGAAAATATCTGGACAATTACCGGCTACTCAGGTTACGACCCAGAGGTAAGCATGGGACGAAATAAAGGATTGATGCCTGGGTATGATAATGCTGGTGCACCAACACCATTTATATTAACTTTTGGATTGAACGCACGGTTCTAATAAACGTTTAAAACGAAAATAATGATGAAACAAACATATATATCAAGGCTACTAGTTTTTATTATGGGCCTATTGGTTTTCGCTAGTTGTGAAGATTTAATTGTGGAAGAGCCTTATTCGCTTTACACGGATGAGAACTTTTATGAAACCGACAAGCAGGCGATAAGTGCTATAAATGGGGTTTATCGTTGTATGGTTGATCGCGATAATAGCTTAACACCCTACAGTAGTTATGGCATGGCAGGTGCATTGATGATGATGGACATGATGAGCGATATGTGCTACAGTGAAGGTAATAAAACGAATTATGGAGGTCAGATTGCTACCGGAACACACGCAGAGAACGAGGTGGTGTCGAATAATATGTGGGCCTTAAGTTATCTGATGATCAATAAAGCCAACAATGTGATTGGTAATGTGCCTAATATTGAAATGGATTCTGT
Source organism: Carboxylicivirga marina (assembly GCF_016612505.1). Taxonomy (GTDB): domain Bacteria; phylum Bacteroidota; class Bacteroidia; order Bacteroidales; family Marinilabiliaceae; genus Carboxylicivirga; species Carboxylicivirga marina. Next base: position 45,171 of record NZ_JAENRR010000017.1, on the reverse strand, counting down.
GCTCCAGCAACGTATTTTAGGAGAGGCCCGCTTTTTAAGAGCCTATGCCTATTTTAATTTGGCTAAATTTTGGGGTAAGGTGCCATTACGAGTTGAAGAAACACGTGATTACGAACCATCAACAACACAAATTGAACGTTCTGAGATACAAGAAGTTTTTCAGGTGATACTGGAAGATTTAGAGTTTGCTGAAAAATCTTTGTTTTTTAAGTATGGCTCATACATGAATGGGGGAGAATTTGGTGATTACCCTCTCGAGTTCTGGGGAAGAAAAGAAATTATTGAAGAGGAAGGGTTAATACGCTATAGTCACCCAAAATTATATTTGCAAACAGATAATGGCCGTGCCAGTATTGAGGCCGCTCGCGGTATGTTGGCGAGAGTGCATCTGTTTTTGGCTTCGATGAATAAGTTTGGTAATGTTGAAGGCTACGATTGGGTAGATTCAGAAGCTTCATATAGAGCAACACGTGACTATTGTAAGAAAATTATTGACTATGGTAACTATGCTCTTGTGGATGACTACATCGAATATTTCTCAACTGACAATAAGCATAATAGCGAAACAATGTTTGAAATAGAACATTATGAACTAGAAGGTAATGGTGGTATCTGGGGCTATTGGCATGGTGATAGTCACCGTATTCGGGCAAGGGTTGAATACCTTGATTTATTTGATGCCGAATTGAGTGAAGATCAAAAGTTTTATGTAGATAGTTTAACCGATGCACGTCTTATCTATAGTGCTAATGTTCGTGAAGGAAAAGATAATCTTGAGATTGCTAAATTCGGCTATAAATCCACTGCCGACTACGATAAGTGGGGTATGCCTGCACATCTTCGATTCAGTAATTTTACCAATGCATTTAATAATGCTGTCAATGTGCCTGTCATGCGTTATGCCGACATTTTATTAATGATGGCAGAGAGCATCAATGAAATTGAAGGACCTGGTCGCTCGTATCAGTATATTAATCAGTTGCGTTCGAGGGCGCGTCGTTCAAATTTTGATGAGACCAACATCCCGGGTGATGTATATGGTATGACACGTGATGAATTCCGATTTTTTGTTTGGGATGAGCGCAAGAGAGAGCTAAGCTTTGAGTGCCATAACTTTGAGGATCTAGTTCGTACCGGCACATTTATGGAGAAGATATCTTCAACAAAAAAAGTAAATAACTGTAACGTTTACTTTTTAAATCCTATTGAATGGATTGAAGCGCCACCCTCATTACTGGCTGATAATGTTGAAGAGCATCACCAGTTGTTTCCAGTTCCTTTGAGTGAAATCAATGTGAATCATGTTATCGACCAAAATCCTGGTTATTAATAAATGATATTTTAACTGTTAAAAAGCAGAACGATGAAAAACAATATAAAATATATATTTCTACTAACCATAATGCTTGTGCTGGGTTTTGGCAATAGCATTGCACAGGAAACAGTGGCTGTTCGTGAAGACTTTGTCGATATAAAAAAGGCAGATGTAACAGTGGTTACTGATAACCCGGAATATTCATGGAAATGGGTATCTCCCTACTCTGGCATTGAGTGGTATGGTTTTTCAAATATTGTAGGCCGTGACCCAATCGATGGTATGGTGATAGAAGGAAAGCGTATCAACATCATGGAGGGGGAATATCTTGAAGCGGTAGTGCCGGCAGATAAGATGTTAGGAGTTTCTAAGCTCTTGTTAGGCTTTAAGAAAACGATGGATGTTGAAATTAATGGTGAAGTAGCATGGACTGGTACTCATAATAAATTGTCACTTAGCAAAGCTATATGGGCTGAAAATATCGATGCCAAAAGCCCATACCGTATTCGCTTTAAGCAAAGTCCTTCGTCCGACGGTATGGTGCAGTTACGTGTTTGCCACCTGTATGGTTGGACACCGGTGGAAATTTCACAGGGTGCAACGGCTGAAGATGGCATGACAGCTGAGTTAGAGTTAAGCGAAGCCTTAACGATTCCTAACGATACAACAATCTATGTTGGACATGGCTTTGACATTGATGTAAATACAAAAGGTAGTGAGGAAGATGTTGAAATTGAAAAAGTTGATATTTATAATAACGGTACAAAAGTAAAACTGTATTTCACCAATATTACTTATCGCCACCATAGTGTAAAAGTGGTGTATGATAAAAGTATAGGTGGTTTTATAAGTGTTAACGATAATACCATGCAGTCCTACGAAGGATTGGAGATTACCAATAACTCACCAATTGTACCTCCTTTATTGCGTAAACCTTGTTGGACTAATGATGGAACTTTTGTTACCATTCGTTTTGATAAGGATATGCAACAGTTCAACCTGACTGACGGCGGTGGTTTCACTATTAATGGCAGTCTGTCTGGTAGTCTAGCAATTGACTCCTTGTACACTGTTGAGGATAACCTTGAACAAATTGTACTTAGATTATCTAGCCCAGCAGTAGCTAATGACATTCTGACTGTTAGTTATGCAGGGGAAAACATCAAGTCTGCCGACGAAGGTGTTTTGGAAGCTTTGAGTGATTTTCCTGTCGTAAATAGTATGGTGGGGGCAGATGCACAGCTAACCCTTGACCCTGCTACTGATTTATTAGGAACTTATGTTAGGGTCTACTTAAGTAAAGAGTTAAATGTTTTACCTGTAGATATTGTTAGCTCATTTGAAGTTAAGGTGAATAACCAGGTAAGGAATATTACCAATGTTACGTTTTATGAGGATAGAGCAAATGAACTTTGTGTTTTTATGGAATCACCAACCATCAAAACAGATGAAATAACTATATCCTATTCAGGAGATAACTTGTCAACTACCGAAGATGCTTCGGTTGTTAAGTTTACAGATCAGCCTGTTGTAAACCATAGTCCGGGAGTACCACCTCTGCCATTGGTAGCTATAACCGATTCGGCGGCAACGAAAGTCATTGTGGAGTTTGAATTTACTTTAGGCTTATATGCTCTGGATGCCTTGGCGAAAGGTGATTTCGTTGTGGAGATTACTACAATGGATGGAACCATGGTTAAGGACTCATTAGTAAATTTTGCCTTTCCATCGTGGGAACACCCTATTTATGGCACCATTTACGAAAGAAATAAAGTAGAGATGGAATTTACCAAGCCAGTGTTGTTTTCAGATCACTTGCATATTATCTATACAGGTACATCTATTCAGGGCTGGGACAGAGGAGTTGTTTTGCCATTTGACATGACTCTTCATAGCCAGATGGCAGGAGCGGATGCCTTTGCTCATAAAGCAATATTGTCGGATGATTTATCATCTATTTTTGTTGAGTTCACACAAGATCTGCAAGTTAATTATGTGTTTGACGATCAGGAGTCAGAAAATCCAGATGCTCAGCAGGTCAATATTGATCCTGCAGATTTCATGATTTCCATTAATGATAGTGAGAACATCGGTAATCCGGATATATTACCAACTAAGCGTTCATTTGCAACTTTTGTATCCCGTTATTTCCACGATGAGAATTCATTAATATTGAATTTAGATTTAGATTTCTATCAGATAACGGATTGGGATACGGTAACTGTTCAAACACCCCTTGGCTCTGTTGAATGGATGTTTGAAGACAGTACACGTGTAACACCTGTTGAAACCTATTTAAATGACCAAGGATCATATGATTGGGGTCGTACTGAGAATGTAACAGGCGTTTGGGTGCCACAATGGGAAGAGTTGCTTGAAGCACGAACCGATTCTGGTTTGGTAAAATGGAGCTACAATGGTGCTGAAATGACGGATACGTTGGGACGTTTTGTTCCTGAGAACGATACTTTAGTGGCCATTCCTTTCTTTGCTAATGGCCTTGAATTACTATTAGATACAATCGTAGTGAAAGACACTAGTTATGTTGAGTTTTCTTTCGGTGATACGATAACTGGTAGCTTCCAATCATACATGCGTAAAGGTAATATCACCTGGGATTATGGCGATTCAACCATCGTGAATAGAGGTAAAAGTGCGCCTTATGGCACTTTATTGACGAGCTACGATATCAATGGCGTTTATACGGCTATATTAGATACGAGCTTTGTACCTACCGACTCTACATCAATTTACTGGAAAGGTGGTGATGATTTAACATTGACCTATGTGCCAGGAGCTAATCGCATTAAAACGGTTGAGCAGGCTTATGATGAGGTATTAACGATTCCTGATTCGACTACTATTGTGACAACTGCGCCTGTTTATGATCCTGTAAGCTTTATTATTAGTGCACCGGCCGAGTTTGCTGGCTCAATATTCAAAGACAGTGTACGAACTGTTGACGATGCTTATTGGGTACTAACCATGGATTACAAATACAAGAGTCAGGGTTTCAGAACTGGTGTTGTTCAACCTTTTGCTTTTGATATGCAAATACCAATGGATGCTGTGAATAAGAGTGCCTTAGCAAAAGATTTTGTTGAGCCTGATAAGGAGGAGGATGAATTAACGGTTTATCCTTTAACATCGCCGGTGGATTATTCGTTAAGCATTAATAATGCCGATGGTTTTACCAATGTTCAAGTATATAGCCTGTCAGGAATGTTGATGATACAAAAAACCATTTCAGATTCATCGATGGATATTCCAGTGGCACACATGCCATCAGGTATTTATATTGTTGTGCTCTCAGGTTCAGAAACGAAAGAGCGATTTACAGGAAAGATTGTTAAGCAATAATACCAATTGTATGTCAAAATGCGCTGAAAGCCATTTTGCTCATTACAATGGTTAATGCCGATACATAATCAAAGCGTCTTAGTTTTAAGGCACATTTTGATTAGTAATCGGTATAATTACTGGTTTAGTTTATAAGGATTGTATAAGGTTTAAGCCTTATACAATCCCATTATTTATAATTAATCAATTAATGATGTACAAAATCGTTAATCAAGTACTATTAAGCATTGTGTTGTTGTGCTGTGTTGCAGTCGTAAATGCTCAAGAAGATTCTGGTAAAGAACTTTTAATAGAAGAATGCGAAAACGTATCGGAAATTTTTGATGAACTGGCATATTATACAACAGAGATTGAGGCCATTAAGAGGCGAAAAACAAAAGGGTACTATTCAAAAGAAGAATTTCCTTATGAGATGCTTGATTTGAGTATGCGTAAGTTTGTGAAGAAAAAGATTACTAAAGCTGAGTTTAATTTTTTTACACATACAATGAAAAATGTGGATAACTATATAGCGGCGATAGAGAATAAACTAAATAAACATATCTCAGATCAAAAAATGGGTTTCGACAATAAAGCAGAACAACAACGCTTTAGAGATGCCCAACTGGCTGCAGAACAAGCTTTTGCAAAAGATAAAGCGCAGTTGGATGTTAATTGCATCAATGCGACCAAAGACTCAAAAAAGACGAAAAAGAAAAATAAAAACTAACCCTTTTTATTTAAAATTAGACTTTTTGGTGGGGTGGTTTCTTGTGAAGGAAGTTACCCCATTTTTTATGTTTTAATATGCTTGCTTCCACGTTATGAAAAAATTACTTCCATTAATAATTCTTATGGCTGGCCTTATGGTTTCAGCCTTTGGCCTGATCGATGACGCACCCCTTAAACGATTGGTTGATAAAATACACCAGCAAACAATTCATAATCATCAGGAGAAGTTATACTTGCATTTTGACCGGCCAGTGTACCATGCTGGCGACGATGCCTGGTTTAAAGCTTACCTTTTAAATGCTGCCAATCATAAACCCGAAAAGGCTGAAAAGATTATTTACCTCGAGTTGATTAATCCTAATGGCAAGGTGGTTAGTAAAAAAATATTTAAGGTGAATGAGGGAAGGTGTCAGGGGACCTTCCCTTTACACGAAGATTTGTCGAGTGGCAAATATTTAGCGGTAGCCTACACCAACTGGATGCGTAACGCCGGTGCCGATTTCTTCTTTAAACGGCAGATTATGATTTTGAATGAGGCCGAATCAATAAGGAGCAATTCCTTGTTGTCATCTGAATTGGTCAATGCATCTGACAATTTAATTGATGACACTTTATCATTAGCGACAAAAATTGTATCAGCACCCGAACTGGCTCTTCAATTTTTTCCTGAAGGTGGTGAGCTTGTCGCTGGACTAAACTCTCTGGTGGCTTTTGAAGGCCTTAATCAGCTTGGCAAAGCCATGGATTTTGAGGGCTATATTATTGATGATACAGGTCAGCGTTATGCCTTTATCAAACCCCTGAAAGATGGAAAGGGTTACTTTTCATTAAAGCCCTTAGCCGGAAGACAATATATGGCTGTTATATCGGGTAACAATGGTGAAAATCTGCGGTTCGCACTACCAAGCGTACGAGCACAAGGGTATTCAATGACTGTTACAAATACCTATGCCAACGAAGAAATTGAAGTAAAGGTGATGGCACAAGCACACGATAAGCAACCCATGGTTTATTTATTAGCCATGCAGAATGGTTCGGTGAAAGTAGCTCTACAGGGTAAAATAAATGGTCGAAGCCTTACGTTTACGATTCCCAAGAATAAATTCAGAACAGGCGTGGTGCAATTTACCGTTTTGGATCACTTGCAAATACCTCGTTGCGAAAGACTTTCCTTCATTAATCATTATGATGAACTTAATATTGCTATTCAGGTATCGGATAGAGAACCAAACAGGCGAGAAGCCGTGAAAGTAAATTTGCAAGTGACGGATAAACAAGGGCAAGCTATTGAAGGTGATTTCTCAATGGCTGTCAGTGACCTTTCACTGGTGCCAGACTCATTATATCAGCACCACAGCTTAGTTGATTACCTGAGTATTTCGTCGGATATACCCAATGTTCCAGCTAGGCTTCCGGAACTGTTAGAGAACAGCCGGGGAGCACACAATAAGATGGAGTTACTAATGCTGACCAATGGATGGCGACGCTTTAACTGGAAAGCCTGTTTACTTGATAGTGTACCTGAACCAAGTTATACGATGGAAGAGGGCATGTATGTGAAGGGGCAAGTGAAAAAACGTAAAAGCAATAAACCTGTATCAAAAGGAGTGGAGGTGACCATGATAACACAAGGTAATATCGTTGATTTTTACCGCGTTAAAACAGATGAAAAAGGACAGTTTAATTTCCCCCTGTTTGATTTTAATGATACGGTTGATGTGGTGGTTCAAACACGAAATAAACTATCGTACAAAAGTGATTTTGTGGTTGAACTTGAATCTAACCTGTCGTTTCAGCCTGTTGATAAAGGGGCGCGTGAACGGATGAATGTAGAGGAGAACGTAGCGACCACTTTCTTTACCAGTGATGCGTCGCATGTAGATGCAAGTGCTTTTGATCGTAGCGGAGTGGTGCGAGCACAAAAAGAACGATTAACGGATTTAGGACTGATGGATACAACTGATATATTTATTCAGGAAGTTGAAGTTGTTTCCAACAGAGAAAAGACGCCCAAGGAGGAGATGAACGAATTTTTTGGAGCAGCCAATGCCATGATTAGTGAAAAACAGGTAGAAGCCATTGCAAAAAATACGCCCTGGCACAGTGGTTTAATCGACCTATTATTTGATGCCATACCCGAACTGCAAGTAACTGTAAATGGGCACGACGAGCTTGCTAATGATAATGTGTTGTTGAGCGGTAATTTTGAGAGAAGTATCGATGCCAATGCTGATGATGTTTCGAGCGAAGGTTCTTATCAGGCGCCGGTAGTGTCAAAGGAATACATCCATTTTGTAATGCCTAATAAGGGCTTACATACCTTTTATATATTTATTGATGGTCAGTTTATAGGTAGTACCGATGGAAATGGTTATTTGAATGGTCTGCAGCCACCATTAGAACTCAATGATTTTATTAGTATGGATCCGGCCACTATGCAGTCAATAGAACTGCGTCACGATTTAAAAAATCATCCGGTTCAGTATGCTTTGTCTGTGCAAAGTACTTTAGAAGGCAGCCCATATGATTTACCACCCGCTGTATTGTCTATTTATACCAAAGACGGCAAAGGTCTTTATTCGGGTAAAAAGAAGAAAGGGGTGGGTAACTTGCGCCTGTTTGGTTACACACGTGAGCGTGAGTTTTACAGTCCTTTATATGATGGTGAGGCTGATGAAGCAATTACCTTTGATAAACGAGCTACCTTATTCTGGAAGCCAAGTGTTAAAACGGATAATGAAGGAAAAGCTAGCATTGAGTTTTATAATTCAGATGTAGCACAAGCCTTTAGAGTGGATGTAGCTGGTATGTCAAACTCATCATTGCCTGGAGCCAAACGTGAGGTGTTTGGAGTTGTTGATCAGGCATTATCAAACAATATAGATGCAGATAAACATGTAGCTGAGATAAGGCATAAAAGAACAAGTACAACACATCAATTTACCCAAGATAAATGGCAGCGCTATCAAGTCGAATATGCACAAGAGCACTTGTTAATAGGTATTGTGTTGGATGAGCAGGGGCAAGGGATAGCTTTTGCGGATATCAGCTTAAAAGATTCACCCATTGGAACAACTGCTAATGCATCCGGTATCTTTGCTTTGGAAAAGGCCATGCTTGCAAATGATGATATAATACAAATTAGTAATGCCGGTAAAGGGTATGTGGAGCTTTCGCTTGAGCAACTTAAAAACAAAGCCATGCAGGTTACATGTGTTAGTCGTACTGACCAGCCATCTGATTTATCTGTTGAACAAGTGATGAAAGAAGTGTACGCCATTGCTGCTGCCAAAAGAAAAGATAAGCTACAAGCCTTTGAGGCGGTGTATCGTCAGATGCTAATGAAAGATAACTTACTGTATGGCTTAGCCGATTTTGGACTACAAATAGAACAAAATAATGTGCTACGTGCCCAGGTGCCTCATATATCAAATATTGTGCAAGGGCGAGTTTATAAAACTGATGATTACGGACAGGCTATCAGGTGGGAACCGCTGGCAAGTATAAGCAACGAAGTGGTACAACTAATCGATCCTTTACAGACCTTGATGCCCTTTGTTGATAAAGCACATCGAAATAGCTTTAAATACCGTCTGAAAGGGCTAAATACATACCGTGGCAAAGAAGTGATAGTTATCGATTTTGAACAGCTTGAAGGTAGCTACCATAGCTTTTACGATGGGCGTATGTTAATCGATAGCCAAACCAATAAAATAATGCATTGCGAATGGTGGGCTGCAGCGGCCGCTGAATCATTTCAAACGGCTGACCGTTATATCAAACCAGGTCATCGATATGAGTCAGTAGCTTTCACTAATAACCATCTGCAATGTTCATATACCCATTTGGGTGATCAACCAGTACTCAAACACCAGGTTGAACAAGTAGAATTAATGGCCGATGGACAAGCGATTGCTTACTCGCGCGAATTATGCTTTTCCCAGATAAAAATTCAGGGAGAAAAGTTGAAACGCCAGGCACTAAAAGATCAGTTTGCGCGTCGTTCACTCATTAACCGGGTGAGCTATCAACCTAAGTATTGGCGCGAAAAGAGTGTTCTGTTACCTGATTTTTATATGATGGACCAGGTGAAGTATTTGCACGAAATAGAGTTTTATAAGGGAAATCATTAATCAAGAAGGTGTCCAAAATAAAATTAGGACATGCTTATCGCTATGATTAAAAGAGATGATTGTGAGCGAGATTGTTTGTAGGCGTGTGTTCTTTAAGCGTCATGCGTTTTGCCCTTTTTTAAAATAGGTTTTGATTTTGGCTATGAGCTTTAGTAAAACCGAGAAGTTGAGAGCTTGCTCGAAAATCACTCGGTTGCACTTAAGTTCTAGGTAAATAAGAAAGAGATTTTGAAAGCAGCCTTGACCTTTTTTGCTTCGTTTTTTTGGCCAAAAATATGAAGTCGGGTTTGGGCGGAAAGCCCAATCAAATATATAAATAGGGCAAAATTGATAGTAATAGGTATTTTATAATATGCCTGATTGGCAGCCCGTAATCAAGAAAGATGGAATATCAGTGAGAGAGAAGTATAACAAACCTATAAGCTTTAAAAGGTAATAGTGTACGACCCAATTGGGTATTAATATAAAACCCAATTGGGTTTGAGAGTAGAACCTAACTGGGTGTTATAATAGTGCCTTGTGTGGAGTTTTCTATAAGACAGTGAGTTGCAGGTTGAGAGTTCCTTGTCGAACAGATTGTGTGCGTGGTAATTTAGCCTTCACAGAAATAGAGTATATGCTTTTATTGATTTTCTCAGGGAAGATGAATAGCAACTCAGACGGCTTGTTTTTAACAATGTGTTCTATTTTCAGTTCATGACCGTCATTATTTGATAGAAAGATACCCTGCTCTGGATCTGTTTCGTCAAATTTAAGTAAGCGACCCTTTATAGATGCTACCTGACCAGGGGTAAAAGTTCCATCTGTTTTTTTTGTGTGTAAATCAATAAAACGAATAAGTTGTGGGGAGCGCTGTTGATGTGTGACTTGCTTAACCTTTATTTGCTGTTCAATTTGCAATAATCGTTTACCAGGGCGCAGGTTTAATTTTACCTGATGCTTTTTATGCGTAAAACTTTCATGCTCATCGTTAAAGGTGCCTTTTATGCTTGGTGTGATATTGAATAGTTCGGTTTTGATATGAGCGCCATCACTCACAAGGCTTTCAATGGCATGACTGAATTCTTCCATTACAGCTAATGCTTCAGCTTTGGTAACTGTTGAGCCACGCCTTATCATGTGCTCAATAACGTGCTCAATGGTATAACTATCGTTTTTATTTACTGAGCTAATGTATTTTCCTGATTTTGTTTTTAAGGTGTTGGGCACCAAACTGTATCTTAAGGGCATAGGTTTGTTGTTTAAGCTTAGAGTATAAAGCTATAAAAAATATTTATTCAAGCTGTTAACAAAAAAAGCAGAGCCCATTAATGAACCCTGCCTTTTTACACAAACTAAAAATCAATTTTATTTGAGTAACTCCATAAAATTACCTTGTATATCTAATGGATCATCCATGTCTTTTTGAAGCTGCACTAATTCGGCAAACATGGCTTTTACTTTTTCTGGTTGTTGAGCCGAAATATCGTTCATCTCCTGTGGATCCTTATTTAGATCGTACAACAATAACTGTGGTACTTCAGGGTAAGCGATGAGCTTATAGCCATCTTTACGAATACTTCGTTGCAAATCTCTGTAGCAACCATAAATAGCATCGTAGGCACTTTCGGTTTGCTTGCCTTGAGCCAATGCCAGTAAACTACTGAATTCAACGTATGCTGGTTGTTCTGCTCCGGCTAATTCTAATGCTGTCGGCATAATATCCTGTAAGTACACATCAGCTTCCACCTTGCTGCCCTTCGGAATATCAGGACCAATAACAATCAGTGGTGAACGTGTACTGTGATCGTATAAACTTTGCTTACCTATTAATCCATGGTTTCCACAAGCTAAACCATGATCAGCAGTGTAAAAAATATAGGTATTATCCATTTCACCACTTGCTTTTAAAGCATCAATAATACGCCCAATCTCACGATCCATATGGCTAATAATGGCGTAATACTCCTGGCGGTTAACTTTAACAGAATACTCTGTGCGAGGGAATGGCGCTAAACGCTCATCGCGTAATGCCGGTCCATTACCAATTTTATCTTGATTTGCGTATTCGGGCATAAATGTTTCAGGAACCGCAATGTTCTCCAGTGGGTACATATCCACAAATTCTTTTGGTGATTGGCGAGGATCATGTGGAGCATTAAAAGCTAAATACATAAAAAATGGCTTGTCTTTGGTTTTGGTGTCATCAATAAAGCCAAGTGCTTCATCGCCCAATACCTCTGTCCAATGCTTGCCACCCTGCCAAAAACCACCATATTCTTCTTTCCAGGGTTTCCAGCCTTCATCGCCTTCTTCTGTAAACGTACGATTATAACGCTCATCGGTTTGCTTTGGCATGCCTGAACGCACCGTTCCAACATTGTTAAACATTTTTTTTGCATCAGCCTTTACATGCCATTTTCCTGTCATATACGTTTCGTATCCGGCATTTTCCATCAAGTTACCCCAGAACGTTTCGGTGTACTCGGGTTTTTTTAACTGTTTTTCAATGGCATGGGCTTTCCATACACTTCGCCCGGTATTAATCATGGTACGTGAGGCAATACAAACAGCACCATTCCAGGCACCCATGTTAAAGTTATGGGCAAAGTAAGCCCCGTTATTAACCAACTTATCTAAGTTAGGTGTGATTATTTCGTTATTGCCAGTGGCATTAATGGTATTAAAACATTGATCATCGGCGAATAAGAAGATGATATTAGGTTTTTTTGCCGGCTTATCGGCTGTGCATGAAATCACAGATGTGAATAATGCTGCAAATAAAAATGCGCTTAGTAATTTCTTCATCTTAAATTATAACTCTTGGTGAATGTTGTTATTTAGTTTGTATCAAAAGTAAATAAAAGGCTGATAATAATTGGTTAATATTGCCCCATTGTTAGTTCAAATTGCACACTTTGCTTCAGCATAGTTCCTAATGGTTTGACTAAAAGCAGTGGTACTGGTTCTTCTCATCAAATGAAATATTTGTCAATAAAAGTGTAACTTCGGTGTTTAGTCAAATGCCTGAACATTGCTTTTGTTTTGGTGATTAGTGAGTTATATGTGTTGGACTTAGGTGTGAAAGGGTGCATTATAAGAGACTTGTTCATTTTGTATTACTAATAGAGATATATGAAATAGACACTTGAAAGTTATCTCGATTAATTTGCATCAATAACACTTAATAAAAACACATAAAGATATGAAGAGAGCTTTATTAATATTATTAGTTATAAGTATTGGCGGATTAGGATTCGCACAAAAGAGTTATGAGCCTAATTGGGAATCACTCGATTCACGAGAATGTCCACAATGGTTTCCAGATGCTAAGTTTGGGATATTTATTCATTGGGGCTTGTACTCGGTGCCCGGATATACCAACAAAGGAACTTATGCTGAATGGTATTGGAATGCTTTATTAGAAGACCCGAATACCGCAAATGAAAAACGAAAGTTAAGACATGAGGTCATTACATCTTTTCATAACAAAAACTACGGAGCTGATTTTAAATACGCCGACTTTAGAAAGGATTTTACCTGTGAGTTATTTAACCCAAGTGAGTGGGCTGATATCTTCAAACGCTCGGGTGCTAAGTATGTAGTGCTGACATCAAAACACCACGATGGTTATTGCTTATGGCCCAATAAAGAAGCAAGCACTAGTTTTGGTATGGCTTGGAACTCTGTTGAGTCAGGGCCTAAGCGCGACTTAGTGCGTGAACTGACCGATGCCGTTCGTGATGAGGATATTAAAATGGGTCTTTACTATTCGATATGGGATTGGTTTAATCCTTACTGGACCAAGCAGCAGCAGCAATTGATGAGTTCAGGTAATATGGCTGTTAATTTTAATGAGAAAGCCGATAAGGTGACGCCAGCCAAAAAGAAGGAGCTTAAAGCCGCTAAGGAAGGGCTTTCGAAATATGTGCATGAGGTCATGTATCCACAGTTTAAAGAGTTGGTAAATGAGTACCAGCCATCATTACTGTTTTCTGATGGCGACTGGTGGATGAATGATGAATTGTGGGAGACCAAACCAATGTTGGCATGGCTATATAACAATGCTCCAAACAAAGATGAAGTGGTGATAAACGACCGTTGGGGCAAAGGACGAGGTCAACACGGTGGTTATTACACCACTGAGTATGGCGCAGGCTTTGAAGGGATAGATAAGCCATGGGAAGAGAATCGTGGTATTGGTATGTCATTTGGAGTAAACCGTATCGAAAACATCGATGACTACCGCACGGAAAAAGAACTTTTGTTTATGTTGGCTGATTTGGTGAGTCGTGGTGGCAACCTTCTTTTAAATATCGGACCAAATGCTGATGGTACCATACCTGTTATTATGCAGGAGCGTCTGATTCAAATTGGAAACTGGTTGGATGTAAATGGTGAAGCTATCTACGGAACACGAGCGAACAGTGAATCAGCACAATGGAGTGAAGGTAAACGCCCGGTTTTCAGCAAGCATGATTTTCATGCGGGTTTTCCGATTTATGAGATGACGATAGCTCCTAAAGCAGGTAACGCTTTTAAAGAATGCTGGTACACTCGTAAAGAAAATACATTGTATGCTTTAACACCAGGATGGCCAAAAAATAATCAACTGGTATTACGTAATTTATCTATAAATGAAAATACCAAAGTAAGTATGTTGGGAGTCGATAAGGAACTGGACTATACGATTGATAATGGGCAAATACAAATCGATTTATCGACTATTTCAATTAACGATTTGCCATGTAATCATATCTACACCATAAAAATTACTAACGTTAACTAAGCTAAAATGAGGCAAGTAAGAATATTGCAATTAGGTATGTTGGTGTTGCTGGTGAGTAGTTTCTCTTGCAAGACTGCAAAGCAAGCCAAAAGAGAAGTGCAAAAGCCCAATATTTTGTATATCATGTCCGACGACCATACTTCACAGGGTTTTGGTGTGTATGGTAGTCGTTTAGCATCTTTAAATCCTACACCAACCATTGACAGGTTGGCCCACGAAGGTATTTTATTCGAGAATGCCTTTTGTACAAATGCCATTTGTACGCCATCGCGTGCTACAATCATGACTGGGCAATACAGTCAGGCCAATGGTGTTCAGGATTTAGATGGTAACTTACCTGAGGAACGTCAGTACTTGGCACATGAGATGAAAAAGTTGGGCTACCAGACAGCTGTTATTGGTAAGTGGCACTTGAAGAAAACACCTGCTGCCTTTGATTATTACAATGTATTATATGGGCAGGGCGACTATTTTGACCCTGTATTGGCTGAGAAAGGCTCTAGTGATTCCATCATAACCAAATTCCATGGTAAAAAAGGCTTATGGCCTGGTAAGCAATATGAGGGGCATTCATCGGATGTCATCACTGATTTATCTTTAGAGTGGTTAAAGAACAAGCGCGATAAAGATAAGCCTTTCTTTTTGATGCACCATTTTAAAGCACCTCACGACATGTTTGAGTTTGCACCACGCTATGCTGATTATCTGGAGGATGTAACAATTCCAGAACCAGAAAGCTTATGGGATAACAAAAACAATGGTTCGGTTGGTACCCGCGGATATAACGACTCCTTGCTGGATACTATTGGTTCGTCGGTAGGTCATCGAAACATCATTCGTAACATGGGCATGCACATGAAGATTGATCAGGATATACCAGATCCGGAATACAAGCGATTGGCTTATCAAGAGTACCTAAAACGTTATTTACGCTGTGTAAAAGGGGTTGATGACAATGTGAAGCGTTTGTTTGATTATATGGAAGCCGAGGGTTTGATGGAGAATACCATTATTATCTACACTGGCGACCAGGGTTTTATGCTGGGTGAACACGATTATATCGACAAGCGTTGGATGTATGAAGAGAGCTTGCGCATGCCATTTTTAGTGCGTTATCCTGAAATGATTAAAGCAGGAACGCGTACCGATGCCATCATTAATAATGCCGATTTTGCTCCTACTATCATCGATTTGGCGGGTGGTAAAGCACCTGAATATATGCAGGGCGAGAGCTTTGTTGATATATTACCTGAAGGAAAAGAACCTGAAGGATGGAAGCAGGCCACTTACTATCGCTATTGGATGCACATGGCTCATAAGCACAGTAACCCTGCTCATTTTGGAATCCGCACAAAAGATTATAAGCTGATCTTATTTTATGGTTTGGATTATATGAAACGTGGAAAGAAACCGAAGGGGTTCTCACATAACCCGGCTTCTATGTCTGCATTTCAAACACCCTTAGCATGGGAGTTTTACGACCTGAAGAAAGATCCTAAAGAAATGGATAACCGATACGATGACCCGGCCTATGCCGATGTCATCAGTTCCTTGAAACAGCAGTTAAAACAAATGCGTACAGAACTGAATGAAGGAGATGAGAAGTACCCACAGATACAGGCCTTGATTGAAGCCAATTGGTAAAAGAACACCTTTATTAAGCTAGAATAGGATGGTTTCATAAATTTGAAGCCATCCTATTTTTATAGGGAGGTGAGATTTATAGTATTCTTTGATATTTCTGTGCTATTTTTGTCTGCTGGGAAATTGCATTTTGTGAAGTATTAAATCACTTAAAAATCCAATATGAAGAATCTAGTTTTAATGGTCTTAGTTGTATTGCTATGCGGTACGGCCATAGCCCAAGAAAAAAAGAGTAAGAAAAGTAAGAAATACAAAAAGGTTGAAAGTATTTATCCTGTTTATTTAGAACTCTGTGAGTTAAATGAAGAGCAAAAAACAGCATTATACTCCTTACTTATTAATCGTCAGAATGAATTAACTGAGTGTAAAAAAGAGTATAAGAACAAGGGCGAAGAGGCAAGTAAAGCGCTTGTGGAAATTAGAAAAAGCTACCTGGTAAAGATGGAAGAGCTAATTGGCCAGGAAAATATGACCAAAATGCAGGAATACAAAAGTTCTCAAATACGAATGGGAATGAAAGAGTTAGAAGCAAGTTTGTAACATTAGTTTTGAATTGAATATACCCCGAGAGTATTATTTGTCAAAGGACAGGTAATACTCTTTTTTTGTTTATGTTTCAGAGTATTTGAAATAGTTTTTGTCAAATTTTTGATAGAAACTAAAAGGCGAACCTTATTTTTTTACAGTTCACATACTCAAAATTCAGTTATGATTAAATCAAAACTTGTCAAGTTAACTGCTACACTTGCTCTGTGCTTGCTTAACTTTTTCGTAAGTGCTAAAGAATACGCTTTAACACCTTCTGATATGAGCGCTGCTAAGAAAGCCAAAGCAGGAGATATACTGTGGCTATCGGCCGGAATCTACTCACAGAAATTATTACTAAGCAACTTGAAAGGTACCGCTGCTAAACCAATTATCATTCAGGCCATACCTGGTGAAAAAGTACTGTTTGATGGGACAGATGATTTATCAGGCGATTGGCAAGTCCTTAGTGCTGATATGCCGGAAGGTAAAATGATACAAGAAGCTCAATGGGAAAAGCTTAAGGGTAAGCTGTATTGTAAAAAACTCGATGCACCTATTTATGGATTAATTTATAAGGGACGCCTAATGAGTCAGGCACGTTGGCCTAATGCTCGCTGGGATGATCCCTGGAGACTGGATCGTTACTTTGTTCTGCGTCGAGCTGAGGATACTTCAATAAAGGGCACTATTTACGATGGTTTAAGTACTGATAACACCCTTGAGGAGTCATCAAAATGGTTGCATTACGATCGCTCACAATGCCGACACCGCGATGAAATGTTGGGTGATACTGATATTTCGTATCAGGGAGCAGTGGCTGTTATGAGCTACACCTGGGGAAGCTGGGCGAGTAAGGTAACCAGTCATCAGGCTGGAGATAACGACTTTAATTACGACATCAATTTTGAAAAGAGTGGCACCATTAAAAAAGAAGCACTCACTTTTTTAAATAAGCGTGTTGGTTGGGAGAAAGGAAAGGGAAAGTTTAGAAAGAGTGGCCATGCTGGTATTCAGTTCTTTCTAATGGGTTTGCCTGCTTTGGATATAGAAGAGGAGTGGTGGTATGATAAGAAGAGTGGTGTGCTCTATTTTATTTCGCCCCAAGGTGAAAATCCTGATAAAGGGCAGATAAGGGGTAAGCGACGCGATTATATCTTTGAGGCCCGACATTGTCAATACCTACACATAAAAGGAATTTAGTTTCATGGAGCAGCGGCCTTACTTAAAGGGTGTAGCTACAGTCGTTTAGAGGATTGTAATTTCACGTTCTCAGCTACTAATAAATTTGAAGTTGATAATTTCGATATACCAGTAACAACACGCATTGAAAATGCCAATGGTAAAAACTATAAAAATACCATGTATGGTAATGCATTAGTTAATTGCCAGTTTACCTATTTAGATGGCAATGCCTTTGAAGGTCGTAGCAACGGCTTAATTATTGATAATGTCTTGATTTATCGCACACAGCAAACTACTCTGGGACTTGATTCGCGTTCCATGAGTATTAACCGACCGTCTGTGGTACGACGGGTAACAATTGACGATGTGGGTGCTTCAGTCGGCATAAAAGGAGGTGGTATAGCTTCTGTTTATAAGTTGAATAATATCATGCATTTTGGGGGCTTGCAGTATGATGGCGCTTCATTACAAATGGGCGGTCGTGATAAAGTTATATACCGATATAATTGGCCACACGATCATCCCAAGCGCTCGTGTCGTTTTGATGCGAGGGGGTACCCGACTTATGCCAATGCTTTTGGTGAGATGAGTTATAATGTAGCCTGGAATACGCCTGGTGGCTTTGCCATTAAAGGCGATGACCATTTGTTGCACAATAACTTGATACTTGGAGATGGTGGTTTTGAGCTTTTTAACATGAAGCAATGGGCCAGTAAAAACGAACGTACGGTAGTGGCTAATAATATTGTCGCTAATTTATCGGCCGGCTTCTATGATTGGGAGAAAGTAGGTACACGTAAAAATAACCTGACTGGAAAGTATGAAGATGTGGATGATTATTGGCTGAAGGAAACGCTTGTTGAAGCTAATCATCCAACAATAATTGGCAAAGACATGCAGGTATTTGATGATGGTAATACGCGGGGACGTAAGAAGTCGCCTCTTTTGGCCATTCAACACAATAACTATCATAATGATCCCAAAGCTGTTTTGCGTGACCCTGATAATTTAGATTTTCGATTGAAGGAAGGTACTGTATTAGTAAATGGAGGTTATGAATTATCCAGCAATGATGTGCCATGGAAAACAATAGCGTTTACCGGAAGATACTCCTCAGATGCGGCTCCCAATATAGGTCCATATGGAGTTGAAAAAGAGTATTATAGGATTCCTGGATTTCAATTCCCACAAGCATCAACGCCCATACCTTGTGATGGAACGAGAAATGCCAAGCGTGATTGTGACTTGATGTGGCTCGCTGGATATGGGGCCGATAAACACATTGTGTATGTAGGCCATTCAAAAACAGAAGTAGAGCAGGCCACAAGCGGAGGAAAAAAATTTGAAGGGAATAAAAATATCTACTCATTTGCAGAAGAACTGGAAAAAGGAGAAACGATATATTGGCGTGTTGATGCCCTTATGGGTACACATGTTATTAAGTGACAAGTGTGGAGATTTATGGTTGAGTAAACAGCTTTTACCAACCTTTTGTGCTACTGAATAGTTTGTAGATCTCCTTAGGTGATATAAATAATAGTATTTGTGCATTTCGTTATATAGGAAGATTGAAGGAAATTATACTTTTACAAACAGCTAATAATACTATAAGTCAGCTAGTGATACTGGCAGAATAGTAATATTCAGAAACAATTTGGTGTCAAATGATTTTGTAAAAAATAATCTATGAAAAAGTTATTATTCTTGTTTCTGATAGCGATGGCGGTGAATGCCAATGCTATTCAAAAAACGTCCAAAGAAGATGCCTGTAAAAGAGTAGTGGACAAAATTATGCATGCATGGAAAGAGGTTTGTTCCTTAAATGAAAAGCAAGAAACCGCATTGTACACATTGTTAATCGAAAGGCAAAGCGAGATTTATGATGTTCGAAAAGCTAATAAAGGAGACAAGAATAAGCAACAGATAGAGGTTGATAAAATTCGATCGCTTTATAATCCTAAAATTGAGAAAGAAGTAGGTGAAATAAACATGCGTTTGATGGATGCTTATTGGAATACACAGATCGGAATGGATATGAACGATTTAATAAATGCAAAGGTATAGTACCGTTTACTAATCAAAATGCACCTTAAAATCAAGGTGCTTTGATTAAATATCGGCATTTATCATTGTAACGATCAAAATGGCTTTAAGCGCATTTTGAAGTACAATTGGTATAATAAGTGCATGTGATGAACTAAATTGAAATTACACATACATAAATTAAAAAATAATGAATATGAAAAATCTATTAATGCTGGCTCTATTATTTATTTGCATAGCAGCTAATGCACAAAACAAGGAGCCTTATGTCAAGGTTGCAGAAAAGAATCTGAAAACCTGGGTGGAAGTTTGTGATCTCGATGATCAACAACAAAAGGACCTTTTAGTGGTAGTGACTAAGAAGCAAAAAGAATTGCACACTATTAAGTTTGAAAATAAGGACAATAAAGAGCAAGCAAAGGCTTTAGGAAAAGAAGTGACTAAAAAATATTCCAAAGAAATTAAGGATATTGTAGGTGCTGAAAATATTCAGAAAATGAATGCTTACTACAGAAAAGCCAATAAGAAATAATTATTGAAGAAGCTGTTTTACGTTAATTGTAAAACAGTTTCTTATTTTTGCTGAAAACAATTCAATGGATATTTAGGTTTACCAACTAAATATTTATATCTCACCCATACCCTATTAAAATAGTGAAAGTAACTAACTGGTTTAATATGATAAGTATAGGGGAGTGTTCTGGTAAAATTAAAAGACAAAGTATTCAACTTTGGGTGATTACTTCTATGTTGATCGCTGTCCACTCTTCTTATGCACAAGTTGAAGTAGTCAACTCCACTCTTCAGTTTCAAAACATCGGTATCGAACAAGGATTTTCTCAGAATTCAGTTTCCGATATACTGCAAGATTCAAGAGGTTTTATGTGGTTTGCCACACCCAATGGCTTATTCCAATACGATGGCTACAAATTCAAAACCTATTCCAACGAAGAGAATAACCCTAATAGTATCAGTCATAATCAATTGGTCGATATCCAGAAGGGTAGGAATGGTAGTATTTGGTGTCTGACGAACAGTGTTATTAACCGATACAACCCTGTTGCCGATAACTTTACCCGTTTTGACCTAAAACATACTGGTCTAACAAGCTTCAGGAGTATATGTATCGATCGCGAAAATCCAAGACGAATATGGTTAGGAACCGATGATAATATGGCATTGGTTCTGCTAAACGAGACTTCTAGTGATATTATAAAAATTATTTATCCTGCAATTGTGTCACCTAAAATCGAACATGTAGGTGCATTACGCATTAACTCCATCAGTCAGGATTCAAAAGGAAATATATGGACGTCCTTTCGTAATTACTTGATTAAGATTGTATTGAATGAGGGTAAGCCAGTGGTGCAGAGTATTGGTAAAAAAGGTTATATTTCTTTTTTTGTTGAAAATGCTAATGGTGACATGGTTGTATCACTGCCAAACGGGATATCAAAGGTGCTGGAACGTAATGATGAATTACTGTATAATACAAGCGAGACACGCATTCAACTTCCTGACAATTATACAAACAGAAAAATTAATCAAATTATTGTAAAGGAGGATGGAAGGTTGCTATTGGTGAGTTGGCGAACAGGTATTCTTGAGCTAAATTCGAATTATGAAGAGCTCGCATCTTATCCCCTTAGAAAGAATAAAGATGACTTTAATGGAGGTGACTTTAGTAGAGTGTTGGTCGATAAAAGTGGTATTTTGTGGTTAGGGACATATAGGGGCGGCTTGTATAAATGTGATTTACACCGAAAACCCTTCTTCACAGTCGGGCACCGAAAAGATGGTAAAAGTGGTATTTTAACCGATCGTTTTATTAATCAGATAAGCGGTGACAAAAATGGAAATATATGGCTTGGTACCCATTCAGGCGGTATTAATCGTCTAAAAATTGATGAACAAAAGGTAAAGTATTATTCTAATTTTAATAAGGAAGTTGGCTTGAGTAATAATGCCAATTGTTGGGCCACTTGTTACGATAGTAACGGAAATCTCTGGCTTAGTTATGACGGCCTTGGAATAAAAAGGGTGCGTATAAATAATGAAGGTGAGGTTGGGAGTGTAACGACTTATGATGCAAGCACTAAGCCTGCATTGCCTTTGGGCAGCGTACATTTCTTTTATGAAGACAGAAACGGCATTATTTGGATGGCTAACCACGCCAGAGGTGGTTTGGCCTTAATAGAAGACGCAAATACGAATCCTCAATTTATTTTCATAAAAGATTTACGTTTTGAAGATATAAGTGTTTCTGCGTTGTATTACGATGAAGATGAGTACTTATGGGTTGCCACTTTGCACCATGGTATTTTTAAAATGAAGTTTGATGAGGAATATCAAGTAAAGGAACTGGTTAATATATCTGAACTTAATGATATAGCTGATGTTCCTGTGTTTTCATTTTATGAGGATGCACAAAAAAACATGTGGATGGCAACATTTGGACATGGATTAGTTAAATTATTGCCAAGTGAACAAGTGCACAAATATACCAGGACATCGTATAGAAAGAAGAATGGTTTACCTAACGATGCAGTATATGCTATCCTTAATACCAGTGATGATAGTTTATGGATCAGTACTGACGATGGTATTTCATGTTTTAGAATAAAAGAAGAAACATTTGTTAATTATAATGTGTTTGATGGGCTTCAGAATAATAATTTCAGGAAATGGTCAGCCCTAAAAAATAGCGATGGGTATCTGTTATTTGGTGGAACAAGTGGCTTTACTTATTTTAAACCTGAGGATTTTAGTAGCGTGGTAAAGCTACCTCAGGTGCAAATAACAAAATTGAATGTATTACAAAAAGATGTTCCTTTTTGGGCCTATCAGTATCGAAATGAAAAATCAGCCAACAGTGATTTACAAGAATTGATATTAGAGCCTAATCAGCATTCATTTTCAGTTGAATTTGCTTCATTGCAATTCGCAAACCCGGAAAAAATAAAATATAAGTACCAATTATTAGGTGCTGATAAGGATTGGATTACTGTTGATTCTGATCAAAGACTTGCCGCTTATGCGCATTTGAACCATGGGCATTACACCTTTAGGGTTGCCGCCTCATCAACCGGGGGTGTTTTTAGCGATGACTATGCGCAAATTGATCTTTACCTGCAGCCACATTGGTATGAAACGTGGTGGGCTTTTATGCTCTACTTATTTACAATTGTTGGATTAAGCATTGTAGGCTTAAGGTTTCAGTATAGGCGTCAGCAATTGCGAAGCCAGTTGCAACTTGAGAAAATGGAGCGCAAAAATTCCATTGAGCTAAACAAGGCAAAGCTTAATTTCTTTACTAATATTTCTCATGAGTTAAAAACACCTTTGACAATAATATCTGGTCTTGTTGATAAAACACTTAATTCACAGGATTTTTCAAATGCAAAATCAAATCTATCCAGCATCGGTAAAAACTCTAATCGCATGTTGCAGTTAGTGAATCAATTACTTGATTTTAGAAAAGTTGAAGCAGGACACTTACCAGCTAGTTTTGTGAAAACTGATTTTGTTGACTTTACGCGTGAGATTAGTGAATCCTTTAAGGTTTATGCAGCAAACAAAAACTATGAATTTAATTTTAGTAGTGAGTTTGAAAAGCTGGATGTGATATTTGATCCTGACAAAATTGAAAAGGTCATTAGCAACCTATTGGCAAATGCGATTAAGTATACCCAAGAGGGAGGGAGTATTAATATTCAGCTTTCTGATGTTAATGCTTCTTATGGCGATAGAATTAGTGTATTGAATAAAAAAAGCCAATTGTCGGATTATCTGCAAGTTGTTGTAAGTGACAATGGTAAAGGTATTGCAGCAGATCAGGTTAATAAGGTTTTTGAAGAGTTTTATCAAGTCAACAAAAATGACAGTTATACCAATGTAGATAAGGGTGTTGGTATCGGGTTGGCATACTCAAAGATGCTAATCGAATTGCATAACGGAGTAATTTTTGCAGAGTCAGACGAAGGGAAAGGAGCTAGCTTTTATGTTATTATTCCAAGGATACAAGAAGGTAATGTAGATGATGAGGAAGTATCTGATCAACAAGTACAAGAAGCAATTGGAAATGCGCATAATAAGTACGATGATGCCCCTTTTGTTATCCAAAATAGTGTTGAAAATTTGAATGAGGAAATTATATTTCATGATCATGAAATACTTGTGGTTGAGGATAATAATGAAATTCGTGAGTTTCTGGTTGATTATCTGAAAAAGCACTTTAAGGTTATTGAAGCTGAAGATGGTCAGCAGGGATTTGAATTAGCAATGGAGCGCATACCTGATTTGATTATCTCGGATGTGATGATGCCAAATATGGATGGATACGAAATGTGTAAATTGGTAAAAGAGGATGAAAAAACAAATCATATACCAATCATATTACTTACAGCTAATGCACAAACTGAGCAACGCATAGAGGGCTTAAAAGCTGGTGCAGATTCATACATTCCTAAGCCATTTCACCTTGAACATCTTATAACCCGAATTCAGAAGTTGTTGGAGTTAAGAAGTAAACTCAAACAAAAATACCTGTCGTTATCGGGTGAAATGACTCTAGAAGAGATTGACTTTAATGCCGAGGATAAATCATTTCTGAAAAATATCGACGCCATAATTGAAGAAAATCTTTCTAACTCAGAATTGTCTGTTAAAGATATCGAATCATCACTCGGTTATAGTCGTATGCAACTGTACCGGAAACTGAAAAGTATTACTGATTTATCAGCCGTAGAATATATCAGAAACTACCGCTTAAAAAAGGCTGTAGAAATGATGCATTCGACCAATTTACGCGTAACAGAAATTGTTTTCTCAGTTGGCTTTACCAGTGCCTCATACTTTGGTAAGTGTTTCAGGCAAAAGTATGGTAAAACACCAACTGATTTTGTTAAAGACGCCAGAAACCTATAAGTCGTATAGAGTTATTCTGTACTTGTTGAAGGGCAATTGTTGTAACTGGTTGCCTGGAAAAAAATACTCTTAATATTTGTATGAACTTTCTAAATTTTAACACAAATAGCACATTTAGTATGTGTTGTATTGTGTAAGGTGTAGAAATTGAGGTGTTTATGTTGTGGGTGTAATTGTTATAGTGAATGGGAAGATCGTAATACAAAATGTTAAAATGTGTTAGCAATTTTGAAATTGACAAAAAGTAACAAGCACGATACAGTTGCTAAAGGGAAGTTTAAATGAAAAAGTCTAAAGAACATTTTATGAAAAAGATGTTTAATATGCGAGATCTGGCTAAAATGCTAGTCGCATTGCTAATACTGTTGTATTCAGGCCATGTAATGGCGCAGGATGGGCATAGTATTAGCGGTTTAGTTACAGATAATACTGGTGATCCTATTCCAGGTGTTAATGTTGTTGAGAAAGGAACAACTACTGTTACCATTACTAATATGGATGGTGAATACAATCTGACACTATCAGGTCAAAACGTTATTGTAAGTTTCTCATTTATTGGTATGGAAACGAAAGAGGTTTTCTTTGCATATAATAATTAAAAGCAAGCTCATGCATAAAATAATTATAGCATTGTTTTTCATGCTCGTTGAATTGGGAAATAGTAATGCTCAACAACAGATTGTGAATGGTGATTTTGAAAACACCCCAGTGGGAGAAATTGCAGGCTCAATAGATGGCTGGCAATTTAAGTCACCGGGTAATGGTGTACAAGCCAATTTCTTTATTGAAGAAAGTTCAGGAAACAAACAGTTACGTGTCGATATTGGTGCTTTGGGCTCACCTGAGTATCCTTACAATATAGCATTTCAAACAGCTAGCGATAGTGAGTTAAGCTTTAAGAATGGTGATGTTGTAAATTACTCCTTCTACGCCCAAGGGCAGGTTGATGGTCAGCAACTACGGCTTAAGTTACGTGATAGTAACAATGGTAATAGCGACCTGCATGTGTTCACGCTAACAGACCAAATGAAAGAGTATACGTTTAGTAGTACATATACTGCCACCAGAAGTGACTATCAGCTTATGTTTCATCTGGCCTATAATACTGGTTCGTATTGGATTGATGACGTAAAAATAGTGGCGGCTGATGATACGTCGGTAAAAAACTACTATGTATCAACTGCAGATGGCAATGATAATAATGACGGTTCAGAGTCTTCACCTTTTAAAACGATACAAAAAGCAGCTAATGTAATTAAGGCTGGTGAGACCTGCTACATTAAAGAAGGTAGATATCGAGA
Source organism: Carboxylicivirga marina (assembly GCF_016612505.1). GTDB lineage: Bacteria > Bacteroidota > Bacteroidia > Bacteroidales > Marinilabiliaceae > Carboxylicivirga > Carboxylicivirga marina. The sequence continues at coordinate 19,260 of NZ_JAENRR010000017.1, read as the reverse complement.
GGCAGTAAGTTTGTCATCAAAGCAGGGAAACGAACAGGATAAGATTACTTTTCAGGCTTATCCCGGGCATCAGGTGGTGATTGATGGTACAGTAGATATTAATCAGACGTGGCAAGTATATAGTGGTAACATCTATAAAACAAACTTCTCAACCGATATCTGGCAACTGTTTGTCAATGATAATATGGTTACATCAGCACGTTGGCCCAATGCCAAAGCATGGACTGATGAAATGTGGGATAATGAAAACCACTGGGGGCACCAGAGTGATGATAGTAGCTATGGTATTATGGTTGATGACGGGACGCTTAATCTGGCCGGTCAAACAGAAGATTTTACTGGGGCCATAGCCATCTTAAATGTTGGTTCCTGGTTATCATTTGCCGAAACAGTAGAATCGCACGGTGGCAGTAGTGCCACATTTACCTATTCAACCAACTTTAACGAAGGTCAATATCATCATAAAAAAACACACGGGAAATATTTTTTCGAAGCCAGTCTGGCATGTTTGGATGCACCCAACGAATGGTATTATAACAAAGCAAGCAACGAACTGTATTTGTATGCTGAAGATGGTCAAAATCCGACCGGCAAGAGTATTACAGGTAAACGACTTACTTATGGCTTAAGCGTTAGTTTTTCAACACATATAGTATTTAAAGACATAGACTTTTTTGCGTGTACATTTGCTGTTAACAACTCAACAAACTGTACCATAGAAAACAGTGATGTTACGTTTCCAAGTTATTCCAGACGAATGTTGGGAGAGATTACCAAAGCAGCGCCAACAATTGTAAATGCCGGATCATCGATCTTAGATTCATACAATGTTATTCGCAACTGTGCATTTCAGTATGCAGATGGTACAGGAATGGAGATTATAGGTAAAAACGATACTATTGATAACTGTTCTTTCTACCAGATAGATTACAGTTGTGTGGGGTCACTGCATGATGTTATGGTGAACGCGCGTAATGCCAATGATCTGACGTTCAGATACAACACCATGTCTTACGGCGGAAACTCAGTGGGAATTAAAATGGGCTTAAGCAACAAAATTGAGTATAACCTAGTGTCAAAACAGGGTGGCTTACAAAATGATGGAGCTGCTATTCAGGCTGATGCCTCAGAATCCGACGGAGCTGTAATGACGCATAATTGGGTGATGAATACCGTAAAATATGGCCTACGTTTTGATTCGCCATGGAATAGTCCTGCTGTTTATGGAACTTATGGAAGAATGGATTATAATGTGGTATGGGGTTCTAAGCCAATGATCCCTAAGGGTGATTATCATACGATTTACAATAATACTACCTTTGATAATGTAGGAGCAGATATTAGTATTTTCAATGATGAAGCACATGGTGGTGTAAATGTTAATACCGTTGTAAGAAATAATATAGCAGGTATTATTAGCGGAAGCAATTCGGGTGCAAACATCCCTCCGGCTGGTATTATTGAGAGTTGCTGGATAGGAACAGAGCAAACACCGCAAGCAGAAGTGAGTACTCAGTTAAATGATGCAACAAATCGCGATTTCAGACCGGGTAAAAACAGTGCCTTAATTGATGAAGGCATGGAACTTAGTGGTGTTACCGATGGATTTATAGGTGATGCTCCGGATATTGGGGCTTATGAATTCAATGACACTCACTACTGGATTCCGGGCAGAAAAGAAGCATATGCTACCCATCCTATACCATTGAATAGTGGAATATCTAATAGCGATACAGTTGACCTGATGTGGCGTCAAGGGTATAATGCTTCCTCGCATCGTGTATACTTTGGTACATCATCCGTATCGGTGGAATCAGCCACCGTGTCTTCGCCGGAATATCTGGGTGAGTTTTCTAATAATATAGTATCTCCTGGCGTTTTAAGCGCTAATCAAACTTATTATTGGCGAGTTGATGCTGTTACGCCAGAAGGAGTAAGTAAAGGAGAAGTATGGAGTTTTACAGCCGGAATAGATGTCAATAGTTCCAGTACGGCTATTTTTGCCCCAAAGGTACAAAGTACATTAAAAGTAACACCTAATCCGACATCAGGAAAGTTAAGCGTTTTTATTACTGAACTACACGAACAAGTAATTAATGTGTATGATATGGGTGGTAAGCTCTTAGCCTATGTAGAACCTTCGATGCAGGAAATTGTAAATGTTGACTTGTCACACCTGAATAGAGGGGTATATATCGTCAAGTATAAAGAACGATCTGCTCAGGTGCTTAAAAAATAGAAAAATACTATGGTAATATTTTTTCGAATAGTTATTGATAAATAGTCACAGAGTTAATGAACTTTAGTGGTTATTTTTAACCAATTCAGATTAGTTTTGATTGTAACGCTTAATAACCAATTGTATGGTAGTAAGGTTTTCGGTCAAATAATTTTTTTAAAAACACAGTATGACTACAAATGGATTAGTAATTGGGAAAAATGGTAGAGGCAATCCTATACCTTAAATCTATTTTCACCTACATATATTTTGTGCCGATATGATGGCACATTTTTAACATATAAAGGAGGGAAGTGAAATGAACAACTGAGTAATAAAATTGGATATACCATATCCAAAAAACTCAAACCAAAACAAATGGAAGACAGGATTTTTTCAACATGTAAATAAAGGATGGATAAATATTCAAAACAAAAATAATACAGCCTATAAATAACCAGAAGAAAAATCCAAAATCAAAATTATTTAAATAGCTAAGATTAAATTATGAAAAAATTATTCAAAAAATTATTGCATTACCCCAGGGCACTCACAGCTCTTATATTAGTATTTACGACAATTCAAATTTCGGGTCAGAATATTGTTGTAAAAGGTAATGTTTCCGACGAAGATGGTGAATCACTCCCCGGAGTTAATATTGTTATAAAAGGTACAGTCACAGGTGTAATAACTGACATGGATGGTAATTACAATTTGACCGGCGCATCCCAATCTGATGTTTTGGTATTTTCCTTTATAGGGATGGAAACTCAGGAAATACTTGTCGGTTCCCAAACTGTAATTAACGTAACATTAAAATCAGGTATCAGCCTCGAGGAGGTGATTGCTGTGGGTTATGGTTCTGTGCGCAAAAGTGACCTGACAGGGTCGGTGGCCAGTATTCGTACCGAGGATATTGTTAAGTCAGGTGCCGCTACCTTGGAACAGGCACTGGCAGGGAGAATGGCCGGTGTTCAAATACAAAACTCGGACAATGCTCCAGGAGCAGGACTAGAAATCAGAATTAGAGGTAATAACTCCATAAACGCCAGTAGTGCACCACTATATGTAATTGATGGATTTCCCATTGAAGGAAGTAGCGATGAAGCTACCAATCTTTCTTCTACAGGAATGAGTCCTCTATCCGGAATTGATCCTAGTGACATTGAATCCATCGACGTATTAAAAGATGCTTCTGCCACTGCCATATATGGTGCCCGCGGTGCGAATGGTGTCGTGATTATTAAAACTAAGTCGGGAAAAAGCGGAAAACTAACAGTCGACTTTAGTGCAAGTGGTGGTGTACAACAAATGATACAAAAGTACGACATGATGGACAATATGGAGTATGCCCGTATGCGTCATAATCGTATTTACAAATACCCGGATACATACGGGAATGAAGTAGATGAGACTATTGACGCCAACGCCTATTTTAAAGACTGGGAGACATTTAAAGATTCTACCAATACACGATGGATAGATGAAGTAAGCCAGCCTGGCATCATTCAAAACTACAATCTTTCGACATCCGGAGGTAATGCAAAGACTAATTATCTGGCAAGTGTTAGTTACTACAACAACAAAGGTGTTGTTAAGCATACTGAATTTGAAAGAATTACCACCAACTTCAAAATCTTTAGCGATGTAAACTCATTCCTTAAGTTGGGTATTAACTCCCGCATGTCCTATTCGGTTAATGATGGTACAGTATCTATTAATTCAACAGGTTCGGCCAATTATGCCGGAGTATTGCAACAAGCCTTAAGAGCTAGTCCTTTATTGGATGTCAACGCCACTGCTAAAGATCTGGTAAATAATGATGATGATATCATTTACAACCCCAACACAAACCCATTGGTTTTATTAGAGGAAGTAGATATGTTACGCAAGGAAATCACCAATTATTCTAACGCCTTTGCAGAATTCAACTTACTTCCGGGATTAAAATTCAAAGCACTTGGAGGATTATCCCTCTCATACAGCAAGAATGCCAGATACTTCCCATCATATACTTCCTGGGGAGATAAAGCGAATGGATCGGCTGGAATTCAGAATCAACTAAGCACTCGTTGGTTATCAGAAAATACGCTATCCTATTTTAAAAAGTTGGGTAAACACAGGATCAACGCCTTAGCAGGTACTTCTTATCAATCTACTATCATAGAACAGCTCAATGTTGAGAATAGTAACTTCCCAATAGAAACGTTAGGCATAGACAATATTGGTGTGGGTGAAGCCTATGGTGCTCCGAACTCTTCCAAATCTTCATTTGCACTGGGTTCTTATTTCGGTAGAATCAATTATAATTATGCAGATCGCTATCTGATTACTGCAACCATGCGTACTGATGGATCCTCGAAATTTGCGGACGGAAAAAAATGGGGTAATTTCCCTTCCTTAGCTTTTGCATGGCGAGCTTCTGAAGAAAGCTTCATTAAGAACCTGGGTATTTTCGACAACCTGAAAATACGTGCAGGATGGGGATTAACAGGTAATCCAAACATTCCTCCATACATGTCAATGGCAGGATACAATCTAATAAAGTATCCTTCAGCCTCGAACTTAGCTACGGGAATTTACCCGACCAGAACAGGAAATCCTAATCTGACATGGGAAACCACAGAATCAACCAATGTTGGAATAGATATGGGATTCATCAACAATAAAATCAATGTAACTGTTGATGCCTATTTAAAAAGAACAACAGACCTGCTTCTTGATACTGACATTGGCCCTTCAACCGGATATGCTAAATTCCTTTACAATTCAGGACAGGTTAATAACAAAGGTCTTGAAATAGCCATCAATACAGTAAATTTTGATCGGAAGTTTAAATGGTTCACCGACTTCAATATCGCCTTTAACCGTAATGAAATAGTTGACCTTGGTAGTTTAGCCACCAGTGACTGGATGTATGTTCCAGGTACCAAAAACTATGACACCGCTATTCTGAAAGAAGGAGAAGAAATTGGTTTATGGTATGGCTATAAAAATAATGGCATCTGGCAGCAAGATGAGTTTGAATGGGATGGATCTCAATATATCCTGAAGCCCATTGGAACAGATGAGAACGGTAACAACATTTATCCTGCCGTCCCATCAACCGCCATTGAACCGGGAATGCGCAAATATATGGACTTAAGTGGACCTGATGGTAAGCCTGATGGTGAAATCAATTCCTATGACATGACCATTATCGGACGTTCACAACCCAAGCATTTTGGCGGTATAAACAACCGTTTTGAATACAAAGGTTTTGATATGTCCATCTTCATGGAATGGAGCTATGGAAGAGAAGTGTTTAATGCGAATAACCTGTTCCTGATCGATGCTTTCCAGAATTATAACCACCTGGATGCTGACTACTGGTCACCGATCATTTACGAACTGGATGAAAACGGACTGGAAACAAGTACCGTTGTAGATCCGGGTAATCCGGATGGTATCTATCCTGAATTTGGAAAAAGCAGCTATGGAAACGACACCCATGATGCTTTTATTGAAGACGCCTCCTACTTACGCATCAAAAGTATCAATTTTGGATATAACTTCAACAAACAACAGCTAAAGAAATTAAACATAGAAGGCCTTCGCATCTATTGTAACCTATTGAACATGCATACATTCACCAACTACTCAGGTTACGATCCTAATGCGAATTCCAATACATTAAAAGGCTTACGTCCCGGATACGACTTTAGCTCATATCCTTTGGCCAGAACTATTATGCTAGGTTTAAATATTAAGTTATAAAAGATAAAATGATAGAAATGAAGCAATTAACAAAATATATACCCATCATTTTTATGGCCATAACACTTGTGAGCTGTTATGACCTGGAAGAGAAACCCTATTCTTTTTTGACTGATGATAATTTATTCCAGTCGGAGGATGATTATAATGCGGCCGTTTTGGGAGCATACGAGGGACTTATTAAGAGTGATGAAGGTGAGTTTGGATTATGGAAAGTAGTTTATCCGGTTTACGGCTGGGGAATCTCGGGAACCGACATTTTCAACTATATTCCAAATAATAAATTTTCAAAATTTGGTAATTATAATCTTACCTCCCTCACAGATCAGATAAGCAATGTATGGACCGATTCGTACAAAGTGATCAACAGAGCCAATAACATTATCTGGAATGCTGGAAAAGAGGGTGCTTTGGATACACAATTAACCAACAAATACGTCGCTGAAGCCCGTTTTATCAGAGCCTTTTTATATTTTGATATGGTACAGTTTTATGGAAGTATACCCATACGAACTAAACCTACACAGGATATTTTTACAGATCACCCCCAAACAAAAGCTAATGAAGAAGATGTGTATCAGTTAATCATCAGCGATCTTGAATTTGCCGAGACACATCTTGATGAGGCCAGCGATTTTGGTAGAGCTAACAAATGGGTGGCTAAAGGACTGTTATCAAAAGTATTGCTCACTTATGGAGGATACCCTGTAAAGAACTATAGCGATAATACCATTTTTGAGAAGGCGGCAGCCAAAGCCCTGGAAGTCATTGAAAATTCAGGTTATAGTTTGAATCCTACCACAGAGGGTAGTCCGGACGCATTCTTTGAATATGGAAAGATGTTTCTTGAATCAGGCGAAAACAGCAATGAAATACTCTTTGATATACAATTTTTAGGTCCTGAGCAAGGAGGTGCCTGGGGTTATAAATCCATAAATGGTGGTCAGCGTTGGGACGGAAACTATTATTACCAATGGGGAGGGACAGCAGTAGGCTCACAATTTGCCATGAGTTTCCACGATTCAGATATCAGATTTCAGTGGTCTATTGGTCCTTATGCTTTAAACAACAATGGGCGCATTACAAAACCGCTTAACAACTGGACTCCCGCTAAATTTAGACCAGAAAGAATAGAAGAAGGATGGGGAAATTCGATTAATGCACCAATACTGCGGATGGCAGATGTATATCTTCTCTTTGCAGAGGCCTATAATGAAGCCTACGGTAGCCCAACAGGTGGATCTTTAACCATGAATGCTTACGATGCCATGAATGCAGTTCGTAAAAGAGCGCAGGTGCCGTTAATGGACGATGCATACCTTATGGCAGACAATCCAGATGGTGCTGAACTATTGTATGGCATGAGTTTCAATGGATTTGATAAAACAGATGCCAACTATACCGGCCGCCATGCATATTACAGCGGATCAGCCAAAGAACGTTTCCGTGAAGCGATTTTAATGGAAAGAGGATGGGAATTATGTTTTGAGCGTCATCGTTGGTTCGACCTTAAAAGAACCAACACATTGCTTAATTACTGTAGAAATTCCGAATATTTAAACAACGGTAAATTAAATGCCTCGACCGACCCGGTGGATAAATCAACTTTTGCACCCAATCAGGTACCAACGGCAAAAATTACATGGAAAGCATGGCATTCAACTAACATACAGGATCACAACATTTATTTGCCATTACCAGAAAAAGAATTACTACTGAATCCCGCACTAACACTAGAGGATCAGAATGAGGGTTATTAAACCTTTAAAAGCAAAAATTTTATAGTCTTTATTATTTGGAAGCAGTGTTTTACGCACTGCTTCCTTCGTTTTACAAGGTTAATATCCATATTAAATCACATCTCTGGCATAATTAAAGCTTGAACTCCGTCAGAGTTCTTTATTCGCTTTCTTCCATTTAAAGAAAATGTTATACCTTTTGATACAAATGAACAAGTATTTAACTTGGACATACACTATCATTGCAATTCAGAAATCTATTTTTTAGATTTCAAACGGTAATTGACAAAATTAACAAGAAACGTGTTCTTCTTGATTTATAAGAATGAAGGGGTTGTTTGTTAGCAATAAGTCAAAAGCTCAATTTTTAAAAACACAATTTTATGAATACTTATCGATTGTTAATGATACTCCCTTTTTTCCTTTATTCTTTATTATCAGGCATCACGCTTATAGCACAAGATAATAGCTATTATATATCCGAAAATGGTAACGATGCTAACACGGGAAGTTCTACTAGCCCGTTTAAAACGATTGCATACGCTCTAACAAAACTTAATGATAATGATGAGCTGATACTTAAAGCCGGAACATACCGGGAGGTAATCATTGCCAACTCATTTAATAAGCAGATACGTATAGCTGGTGAACCAGGACAGGATGTTTTTATCAACGTAACCCAAACATTGCCTGCTAATTGGGAATTATGGAAAGAGGGGATCTGGAAAATGCAGATAGATTTTGACATATGGCAATTATTTAATGCTGATGAATTGGTACACGTAGCCCGATGGCCCAATGCCACTTTCCAAGACACATCGATATGGCGAATGACCGAGGCAATGCGATACACTGATGGTGGTTACGATAGTAAAAATGGGGGGTTTACAGGCAAATGCTCAAATGGCATTATTTATGATGCGGATTTCCCTGATGGGTATTCTGGTACTTTTAACGAAGGGGATAGTGACTACGCCTCTGGCAACACGGAATCACTGATTGAGTCGAACACCGATTTTACCGGTGCAATTGCTGTTCTAAACGTGGGGCATTGGTTAACCTGGGCTAGGAAAATATCAAGTCATAATGCGGGTGATGACCACTTTAGCTACGCAGATTCTATTCCAGAGACCAAGTTGCAAAAGCATTTTGCCTATTACATACTAGGGCTACCTGCATTAGATAGCGAAAACGAATGGTGGTTTGATGCTTCTACCCAAACGGTATATTACTATCCTCCAGTGGGAGCTAATCCTAATGAGCTAAATTTACAAGCCAGAACAACTGATTTTGCGTTAGAATTAAACTTCTCCCAGAATATCACCTTTGAAAACCTACACTTCTTTGGCGGTGGTTTTAATATTCGTAATTCTGAGAACATCACCCTTAAAAACTGCAATTTCTATTATCCCTCTACCAATAAGTTTGTGCTTGAAGAGTTTGATTGGTTCTCACAGAACAACAACGTTGTAAACAAAATGTCTTCTATAAACAAAGGACAAGACAATAAAATAATCAACTGTGAGTTCGCCTACAGCAATGCCCCTCTTTATTTTGGTGGAAATAATATTTTGGTGGAAAATTGTAACTTCCACAATATCGAATGGGACATGAATTCCGGCGGTGCATCTGGATCAGTAATGATTGGTGAAGGGGGCGTTTTTAGACATAACACCATTTGCTTAAGTGGTAACTCCGAAGGACTCCGACTAACAGCAACCAATGCCATAGCGGAGTACAATCATCTTTCTGATATGGGTAACCTGCAGCACGATGGCTCTGGTATAAATGTGGGCACCAAAAATCATTATGGAACACGGGTGAGTCATAATTGGGTACACGACTGTAATCGACAAGGCATCCGTTTTGATTACCATGGCACCAATTTACTCCGTGAAGATGGTGAGGTTTATGGTGATGGGGTTTATATGAACAACGTAACTTGGAATACCCAGCCCAATCAGGTAAAAGGCGATCGCCATTTGATCCTCAACAATACCATTGTTAACTGCAATACTTTTCCCATCCCTGAAGAGGAAAGGATGAATATTTCGATACAGGGATACCAGGCCATGCATGGGATAGAAGGTAACGAGAGTAGCCTTACACGAAATAACATAGCTAACATGACGCATCGTAGCTGGAATCTTGATGGTGGCAGTGTGTCGGCCTATCAAATACCAGGTGTTGTCGATCATAACAACAAAGAGCCTGGGGCGGCCTATAAATACCTGAATAATCCTGAGATTTATGACTTCAGGCCTAAGAAAGGCAGCCCTTTGGTGGATGCTGGCGAAGTGGTGCAAGCAGAAGAGATTAATAGCCCAGTGGCTAATTTCTCATCCATCAGCTTTGTGGGAGGTGCGCCTGATATAGGAGCCTACGAATATGGAAATTTACATTACTGGATTCCGGGACGAAAAGATGCATTAGCAACTCACCCGATACCATTTGACGGAGCTACATCCAAGGGTGATACCCTTGATTTAATGTGGAGAGAAGGATATGCTGCCAAATCTCATCGCGTATATTTTGGTAGTTCAGCTGGAGCGGTGGAATCAGCAAATGAGTCATCTAATGAATGTTTGGGCGAATTCACTAATAATATTGTTTCGCCAGGCAAGCTTGAGGCCAATCAAACTTATTATTGGCGCGTGGATGCTCTTACTGAAGCAGGTGTGAAAAAAGGAGAGGTGTGGAGCTTTATTGCAGGCGTGGATACCAATCATTCTACCACTGCTATTTTTTCACCATCCAGGTTCTCCAAATTAAAAGTTGCTCCTAATCCGGTTGAAAATGAGATAACTGTTTTTTTTAATGAAAATCAGGATACAGATATTAAATTGTTTAATATGATGGGTGCCTTGGTGGCTTCAATTAAGCCTACCCATCAACATATGGTTACCATAGATTTAGCTCATTTGCCTCAAGGTATTTATATCGTGAGCTATAAAGAATTCTCAGCTCAGATTGTTAAGAAATAGAGAACTATAAAAGTACTACTATTGCGAATAGTTATTGATAAATAGTCACAGGGTTAACGAGCTTAGAGGCTATTTTTTTGCCTCATAGTTTATCTTTCGATTTACTGCTTTCCTCAGATTAGTGATAACAAATAGCTTTTAAAAGCTTTGTTAAAAAGAATTGTAGTATTTGTGATAATCGTTATAGAAATCAAAAAGCATAGCAACTAGTTTTATACAAAAGCTCTTAAAAAAGAGAATTCGTTTTATGAATGAATCTAATATTTACTAAGAAATGACTTATGGAAAATATGTACCTGTATTGTGGCTAGTTGTCTTAATGATTATTTCAGCATGCAACTCTAATTGTCAAAAAGAAGATGAGGAAAATGGCCTTGAAAAACTAAGTGCTTCAATGAAACGTTATAAAACGCAGTGGGAAGATAAGGAACCTCGCGAAAATGAGTTTTATACCTGTTTCAAATACAAAGCGCTTAAAGGCTTGGAATATGAGGAAGGTATTAGTCGTCGTGACCCGAGTTCTGTAATCAAAGTAGATGATAAATATTATGTGTATTATACACGTAGTCCTAAAACAGAGGCACCCGTGGGTTACAAAAGAGCTACGGATAAGTTGCCGGCCAATACCTGGGATTTATGTGATATTTTCTATGCCACTTCAACTGACGGAAAAACCTGGGAAGAGCAAGGGGTCGCAGCCTCGCGCGGACCGGAAGGTGAATTTGATGACAGAAGTGTGTTTACACCGGATATCATGGTTTATAAAGGGAAATACTACTTATACTACCAGGCAGTAAAAACACCTTATAAACAACGTACACGTAATGTGATTGGTATGTCCTGGGCCGACTCGCCTGAAGGACCATGGCACCGTCATCCGTCATCGGTGCTTGAGCCTGGTGAGATGGGTGAATGGGAAGGTGAAGAAGATGACCGTCGTAAGATTAAGTCATACGGTGCCTTTGATAGTCATAAAGTGCATGACCCGAACTTAATTGTACGTGATGGTAAAATATGGATGTACTACAAAGCGCATCCGATGGGCGTGCAGAGTAAGCTTAAGAAACCGTATCCTGATTTCTCAATGGGCGTAGCCATGGCTGAAACGCCAGAAGGACCTTTCGAGAAGCATTCCCTGAACCCAATTTCAGCGAGTGGACATGAAGCCTTAGTATGGCCATACAAAGAGGGTGTAGCAACAATTATTATAGCCAATGGGCCTGAGAAAAATACGGTTCAATGGGCCCGTGATGGTGTTAATTTTGAAGTGAAGGCTCATGTGGTATTGCCACCCGATGCAGCTGGTTTATTCTGTCCCGATAAATATGATAATACCAAAAATGGCAAAGGATTTACCTGGGGGCTATGTCATATTGCTCAGCGTCCGGATCGCCCTTGGGCTTACCTAATTGGTTTTGAGTGTGACTTAAGTAGTGAGGTAGAAAAGTCACAATTTAAAAAAGAAAACATTCGTTTTGATGAATATTCACGAGTGAATTCAAACAGGGCATTTGTCTGGAAAAAATAAGAAATATAATACAAGGCAGTTATCATGCATAAGATAGTATTAGGATTATTGGTGGTTTTTGCTCTGATGGCATGTAATATACCACAGAAGAGTCAAGATAATAAGGTTGATGTGGAAGCATCACAGTCAACTGATAAAATGGAATGGTGGCGTAACGACCGTTTCGGTATGTTTATCCACTTTGGCCTGTATTCACAGTGCGAGGGTTATTGGAAAGATGAGTCGATTGGGGGTATTGGCGAATGGATTTTCAAACATGCTAAAATTCCGGTAGACGAATATAAAGAACTGGCTAATACATTTACATGTGAAAACATGGATGTGGATGCCTGGGCAAAGCTGGCCAAGGAGAGTGGAATGAAGTATGTGGTGATAACCACAAAGCATCACGATGGTTTTGCACTCTTCCATTCTAAGGTAAATGATTTTAATGTGGTGGATGCCACACCTTATAGTAAAGATATAATTGCTGAGTTTGTAGAGGCTTGCCGCAAATACGATCTTAAAATAGGCTTTTACTATTCGCAGTATCAGGATTGGAGTTATCAGGGTGCTGGTGGTAATAATTGGGATAAACCCTATGCCTGGTCAAAAGAAGGCTTTAAAAATTACATGGATGAAAAGGCTTTACCTCAGGTGCGTGAATTGTTAACTAACTACGGCAAAATCGACATGATTTGGTTCGATACACCGGGTAAAATGAAGAAAGAAGAAAGTGAAGCTTTCTTGAACCTGGCCAAAGACGTACAGCCTAAGATTATTGTGAGTGGCCGTGTGGGTAATGATGTGGGCGATTATGTGCAAATGGAAGACAATGATTTACCAAAGCGTCGTCCTGATTTTGACTGGGAAGCTCCAGTTACCATGAACCATACCTGGGCTTATAAACGTGATGATCATCACTGGAAGAGTGCTGGCTATATGCTTTGGCAGTTAACTTATTCGGCTGCTATGGGAGGAAATTACCTCTTAAATATTGGTCCAAAGGGTGATGGTTCTGTTCCACAAGAAAGTGTAAATCGCCTGAAGGTAATCGGTGATTGGATGAAGGTGAACAGCGAAGTGATTTACGAAGCTGATCCAAGCCCGTTTGTTAACGCCTTTAACTGGGGTGGTATTACCCATAAAGGAAACAAATTATACCTGAATATTACCGATTGGCCAAAGAGGCAATTGTCTATTTTCGGACTTCAAAATAAAGTGAACAAAGCATACTTCTTAGCCAGTGGCGATGCTGTTGAAACATCTCGTGAAGGTGAATATCTTGTTTTAGCCTTACCTGATGAAGCTCCCGATAGGAATGCAACGGTTGTCGTGTTAGAAATAGAGGGTGAGCCAATCGTTAATCAGGCATTGGTTCAAAAACTGGATGGGCAAATCATCCTTGAAAGTGAATTGGCTGAGAATACAACAGGCCGTATGACACACTTTGGTTCAGTTAAAAAATGGATGAAGCCAAAAGGAAAACTAGCGTGGGATTTTGAAGTCACTCAAGCGGGTAAATTCAAAGTGGAAGTGATCACAACCGGATTCAAACGTATGGCATGGCCAGAAAAACCCGCTTTGTGGGATGGTGGTCATAAGGTTAAGATTGTGGTTGACGAACAGGAAATCAAAGGTGAGGTTGATAAAGACCGAACAGAAAAAGCACCACATGATTTGTATAACGACTTTAAGGTGGCCGAAATGGGGACAGTTACAATCAAAGAAGCTGGTAGGCACCATTTAGAATTGGTTGCTGAGACGATAGTGAATTCCAATAAAGCAGGCTTAGCGGTGCGTATGGTTCGATTGGTGCCCTCGAAGTAATTTACAAGATATACCATAAAGTATGAAGCATCTTATTGTTTCAGGATTTATTGTATTATGTTCAGATAGAATTGCTTTAAAATCAGCTTTGCACATTCTTTTATTGTTAAAGTAATCAATCTAAATAAAATGAGTTAATGAAGTGTGAAATCTGTTGTATATTTTATTGATAGATTTTACTTAATTGCATATTTAAAACAAAAAATAATTTACTAGCCATGAGGTTCTTTTTTCTCCTATTAGCATTTTTATTAATTTACAGTCAATTTTTATCGGCGCAAAACACCAAGCCCAATGTTATTTTAATAATTACCGATGACCAAGGCTATGGTGATATTGCCGCACTTGGCAATAAAATAATTAAAACACCCAATATGGATAAACTTTATCACGAAGGTATCCGATTTACGAACTTTCACTGCGGTACCACCTGTGCGCCCAGTCGTTCGGGGTTGATGAGTGGAGCCGATGGTAATAGAGCTGGGGTGTGGCATACTATCGGAGGGTGTAATATCCTGCGTGAAAAATTTGTGACCATGCCCGATGTGTTTAAAGCTAACGGCTATGCCACAGCTATGTATGGCAAATGGCATTTAGGTGATGCTTACCCTTATTTACCCGAAGATCGTGGTTTTGACGAAACGGTGTATCATGGTGCCGGAGGGGTAGGGCAAACACCCGATTTCTGGGAAAACGATTATTTTGACGATACCTATTTCAGAAATGGAGTGCCCGAAAAGTTTGAAGGCTATTGTAGCGATGTGTTTTTCCGAGAAGCCATTGATTTTATCGAGCGAAAAAAAGAGGAGCCATTTTTTGTCTACATATCAACCAATGCGCCACATAGTCCATTCAATGTGGAGAAAAAGTACTACGATATTTATAAGGATGAAACATCTATTACCGAAAAACAAAAGACCTTTTACGGTATGATTACCAATATTGACGATAACATGGCCATTCTGGATAAGAAGCTGGAAGAATTGGGCTTGAAGGATAATACCATTCTTATTTTCACAACGGATAATGGTACTGCTACAGGAGTTGATAAAAAAGATGGTGTTGAATATGGCTTTAATGCCGGCATGAGGGGAAAAAAGGGATCGCAATACGATGGTGGTCACCGTGTGCCTTTGCTTGTTCGTTGGAAGGACGGTAAACTTGTTGGCGGACATGATGTGAACCAACTGGCCATGAACTACGATATGATGCCTACCCTGATGAACCTGTGTAAGCTCACAAAAGTTCCGGGACCGTCATTGGATGGCATCAGCTTGGCGCCGCTAATGACCAAAGAAGTAAAGGAATGGCCGCATCGCTATTGTGTGGTGGATAACAATCGCAGGCAACAACCGCAGAAATGGCAAAAGAGTGCTGTCATGGATGACGAATGGCGTTTGATCAACGGGAAAGAGCTTTACAACATTCGTAAAGATATTGGTCAGGAAAATAATATAGCCGCTCAGCACCCCGAAAAGGTGAAAGAGATGCGCGAAGCCTACGAGCAATGGTGGGATTATACCTCACGCGATTTCGGTCATTATGAAGCCTATAAAATTGGTGTGCCACATATTGATGAACACATCATTACTGTGCACGATCTACATACATTTACACAAGTACCCTGGTTTCAGTCGCATGTGCGCAATCCCAAACGAGGTAAGCAACATGCTTTGGCACAAGGCTATTGGATGATAGATGTTCAGCAGGCTGGTGAGTATGAAATAACCTTAAGCCGCTGGCCACGCGAATCGGGAATGGGCTTTAGTGACACCACACCTAAACTGGGTGAAGAATCGAATTACTACGATGCCATGCCGGAAGGTATTGTGCTGGATATTGAAAAAGCCACATTGAGCATTGAAGGGCTTTACCTGGAACAAAAGGTTGATATGAGTCAGAAAGACATCACTTTTAAAGCACATTTGGCCGAAGGACGTAAGCAAATGCAAGCTTACTTTACAGAGAAGGAAGGCCTTGATTTTGCTGCTTTCTACCTGTATATACGTAAGTTGTAACTTCTATTTAGAAATAGGCAAAAAGCAGAAGTGGATAGATTATCCTTTCTGCTTTTTTTATTTTCAAGTAAAATATTCGAACAAGCTAATAACCTGTTACATTCTCACAAGCAATAAAATTAAGTGGAGGGGATTATATATATCATTTGGGATATTTGTGATAGTGGAGTTGATAAACAGATAGTAGTTTCACATGCATTGAAATAGCAATAACAGTTCTATGAAAATCAGCTTTATAGGCATGGGTGTGAAACAAGTATTTTGTATTGGAATCCTCTTTTTATCAAATATAATTTCTTCGTTTGCACAAGTAACACTGATCAAAATGTATAAACTAAAAATAATACTGTTAGCATCATTCTTATGCATCGTTAGCATAATGCCAAAGCCCGGGGTATGATGAAAAAATCAAATATTAAAAAATAGTATAATTATACTAAAATGAAGAAATGCAGATTAATATGGCTGTTGCTGGTAGTTTCTAGCTCTGTATTTAATTAAAAAGTTTATAAAAAAATGAAATCAATAAAACGCGATATGTATCATCGAATAATATTTACCTCATTTATGCTTTGCATGTTGTTCGTCAGCAATATTAGAGCACAAGAAGAATCAAAGACATACTATATAAGTGAAACCGGTAATGATGTCGGTATTGGAAGTTCATCCAACCCCTTTCAAACCATTAAACATGCCTTATCGGTTATGAAAGATAATGATGAGCTCGTATTAAAGAATGGAACCTACAATGAAGTCATTGCAGCAAAGAAATACACAAAAAAAATCAGAATAAGTGCTGAAAATGAGGGTGAAGTCACAATCGATCTTTCTAAGAAACTACCATCAAAATGGATTGAGTGGAAAGATGGTATATGGAAAGTTCAGATTGATTTCGATGTTTGGCAATTATTTCATGAGGATACATTGGTGCAAGTGGCTCGCTGGCCCAATGCAGGCTTTGAGGATAACTCAATCTGGAGAATGACACAAAGTATGAGAACTGCCGATGGGGGCTATAATTTTAAGAAGAACGCGTTTTATGGCAAATGCAGCAGTGGAGTTATTTACGATGCTCCATTTACAGCCAGTAACAGCAAAGAGTTTAGTGAAGGCGATGGCCAGTACCACAACATTAAAAACACCCCGTCTTTAGCTGAATCAAATATTGACTTTACCGGTGCTATTGCCGTTTTAAATATTGGACATTGGTTAACCTGGACTCGACCTATTAAATCACATTCTGCCGGCAGCGATCATTTCACCTATGAAAATCCTGTTGAAGACAAGTACCTGCAAACGTATTTTGCCTGGTATATATTAGGCCTTCAGGCCTTGGATATCGAAAACGAATGGTGGTTTGATAAAGAGAACAAAACAGTTTATTATAAACCGCCGGCAGGTAGTAACCCCAATAAAATGAACTTAAGGGTGCGCTCTTCTGATTTTGCTTTAGAGCTGACAAATTCTAAAAACATCACCTTAAAAGGGATAGAGTTTTTTGGAGCAGGGTATAATGTTCGGTTTTGCGAGAATATTACGATTGAAAATTGCATTTTCAAATACCCTTCAACAAATAAGTTTATGCTGGGACATTTAGAATGGTTCACACCATTTAATACTAAACCAAACAAAATGTCTTCGTTTATTAAAGGTGCAAACAATCGTTTTATAAATTGTGAGGTAGCCTATAGCAATGCTCCAATCTATTTCGAAGGCGAAGGTATGCTGGTTGAAAACTGCTATTTTCATGATATTGAATGGGACATGAACTCCAATGGATCTTCCGGATCGGTATATGGTGGACAAGGCATTATATTCAGGCAGAATACCATTTGCAGAGCGGGCAACTCAGAAG
This sequence comes from Carboxylicivirga marina, assembly GCF_016612505.1. Taxonomy (GTDB): domain Bacteria; phylum Bacteroidota; class Bacteroidia; order Bacteroidales; family Marinilabiliaceae; genus Carboxylicivirga; species Carboxylicivirga marina. The sequence goes on along the minus strand of NZ_JAENRR010000017.1, from coordinate 1,353 downwards.
GTCTGAGGCTTACAAAATCGCATGGTGTAGCAGAGTATAACCATTTGTATGATTTGAGCAACTTACAGCACGATGGTTCCGGTATTAATGTGGGAACAAAAAGCCATTACGGTAGCCGCGTAAGTCATAACTGGGTGCACGACTGCAACCGTCAGGGTATTCGCTTCGATTATCATGGTTTTGAATTGCTGCGTGAAGATGGCGAAGTACATGGCGATGGGGTGATTATGAATAACGTAACCTGGAATACGCAGATCAATCAGATTAAAGGAGACCGCCATTTGGTGTTAAACAATACCATCGTTAATTCAAAGCGCTACCCGAAGCCAGAAGAGGAAAGGGTAAACACCACCTTACATGGTTATAAATGTATGCACGGCATTGATGGTAACGAAAGTACGCTTACTCGTAATAACATTGCCAACCTTGCCCACCGTAGCTGGTATCTGGATGGAAAGAAAGGTGTACCTGCTTTTCAGATACCCGGACAGGCAGATCATAATGTAAAAGAAGCGGCTGCGGCTCATAAATACCTGAATAACGTTTATAAATTCGATTTCAGGCCAAAGAAAAACAGCCCCTTGGTAGATGCAGGTGCAACTGTGCGTTCAGAGGAAATTAAAAGTCCTGTGGCTAATTATGCAGGCCTCCACTTTGTTGGACAAGCACCTGATATTGGCGCTTACGAATATGGCGATGCCTATTATTGGATACCTGGAAGAAAAGAAAAGCAGGCTTCTTTCCCAATCCCTATGCATGGCGATACCATTAATACCAAGCAAGCTGATTTGATGTTTAGAAATGCCTATAAAGCCAGTGGAGCAATGATCTATATTGCTGACAATAAAATACAGCTAGAAAAGATAAAACCTGGTAGCAAAAAGGCTCTGGTTACTACTTTATCGGGAAAAGACAATGTTGTTAACCTATTTGATCATGTTAACCTTAAACCCAATACAAGCTATTATTGGCGGGTTGATGCCATCACGCCTGAGGGAATTACTAAGGGGAAGATATGGAAGTTTACAACATCAAAGCAAATTAATTAGAACAGATGAGGCTGTCTCAAAAGTCAAAAAAGAATCTTTGAAACTTATAATTTGTAACTAACTTCAATATTTGTTACCCCTAATTGACTTCGTCGATCTTCGATTCTCCTAAAGTGGAGGTTTGGAGAGGTAGAAATAAGGTTAAGTTTTAATCTATAAGTTGTCTGGATTTTAAATTCACTTTTGAGACAGCCTCCTTTTTTTTTAACAAGTCAACCAAGCCTTTCTTTAACCTGAATAATTCATGAACCAAATTTAAGAAGAAATGGACTCAATATTTAATTTAAGGAGTCATCTTCAACTG
>NZ_JAENRR010000179.1 GCF_016612505.1 Carboxylicivirga marina | reverse complement strand
GACACAGAAAAAAAGCCCAGGGCCTAGGGGTCGGGTGGGGCTCGTTCGGGGTGCACAACGGTTGCGCCAAAAACGGTCCAAAAATGGCCAAGGCTTTACCATACGAAAAATCGGCCGATTTTTAACCATGTGAGAAACGTCCCGAAAATTCACAGATAACTACTAGGAGGCCTCACTCTGAGTAATATCAAAGTTTTTTCCCACAAGAACCGCTCGGAGATGCCCAGACTCAGTTTTTATTTTCGTCCCAATACTTTTCTTCCCATGGACTAGTTGTGTTTCTTTGATCTTGTGCAACCTATTTAGGCCGATGATAGCCCGCGGATAGGTGTGGAAACCCATCTATATTGCACCCAGTACGACACAGAAAAAAAGCCCAGGGCCTAGGGGTCGGGTGGGGCTCGTTCGGGGTGCACAACGGTTGCGCCAAAAACGGT
>NZ_JAENRR010000178.1 GCF_016612505.1 Carboxylicivirga marina | reverse complement strand
TCGCAATATCCACTCTTATCACTTCCTTTCAATGATTCGAAACCTTGTTTCGAGTGGTGAATGAAAAGACGATAATTCTCAAGGGCCCTGACATCAGCAACGTAGATGGGCACCTTTCAATCGAAGTGAACGTAGAATTAAAAGCTGTTTGAAACCGATGACTATCGGGTGAGTTCTTTTAATTCAGTGAATAAGATTAGAAAGGTCATCGAGTGATGCCGTCAGCGGACTCTTTGTATACTTTCTCGACTGTAGGAGAAAGTATAAGCCCACGCGGCTTAAGCGAACGCCTTATCAGGCAGATTTTCTTTTACCATTGCTGTAAAAGAAACAAAAGATCTAGCCGGAAAGAATACCCTCCCGCTCTTATCTCTTCTCAATAATTCTAATGAAGTAAGATGTTTTCCAAACATAAAGGCAAGCCCCTTCATTGAATTA
>NZ_JAENRR010000177.1 GCF_016612505.1 Carboxylicivirga marina | reverse complement strand
AAAAGAATCATGCTTCAGAATAAAAGTACAAAAGTTTTCTCGGAGACAAACAGCTTTTTTACTTCAAGTGAAAAAGGAATTTACAGAATAATGGAATTATACCGGTCGTTACATTTGAACAGATTGAATCTTGGTGTTCAGCATATGCCCCAATCCACTTTTCGCAAAGGGGATTTATTGCTGGCGCTGCTGTTGTTTCCTTTACACTCACTCTCGAACGTATACAGATACACCAAACACCCATTATCACAAAGCATAGAGGCTAGCAAGAATACATTTTACAGGCTTAAGAATGATAGTAATATCAACTGGCGGAGCCTCTTGAGCAAATGCAACCTCAAGTTAATAAAGCAGACCACAGGCTTGGCTTCTCCGAACAAGGAGCTTGACAAATGTTTGATAATAGACGACACCGATTTTGAAAAGTCAACATATAAAACAGA
>NZ_JAENRR010000176.1 GCF_016612505.1 Carboxylicivirga marina | reverse complement strand
TTGTATCGATAAGTATTTCTTGTAGGCTCGGTTTGTTATGAATTTCTTTGTTAATGGCTTTGAAGATGATAGTGTGTTCTTTATTTTTTCCAGAACATCTTCTCGGGCTTTCCGGTCTCTGTCAGCCCTGCTTTTTGACCAGGTAATAATACATCGGTCGTCATTGAGGCTGGTTTCACGTATGGCAAGTTCACTGCTAATCCATGTAAATTTGGACAAGTCATAGAAATCCTCTTGAATATCACGCTTCAAAGTACCCATTTTGAGACCAACAATAAATTCTCCATTTCGAGCCTTAATGTGTTCAAGATTATCAAAAGAGAACAATCCACGGTCGGCCACAAAAATAAACCGGCGTATCGATAATTTTTTACCAATGCGGTCAACGATGCCATCAAGCGTATTGCCTTCGAAGGTGTTGCCCGGATGAACTTCGCAGCACAAGGGA
>NZ_JAENRR010000175.1 GCF_016612505.1 Carboxylicivirga marina | reverse complement strand
TTGGAGTTACCCCATAATACAGATGCCTATCTCATGGATTTCTTAGTTAACAAGGGTTTGCAGGGAATGCTAAGTGATAATGATAAAAAAATGGGGATATTTCTAATAGATTGGAATATAAGAATTCTCCTGCTTAAATTTGTGTTACCACGCACAAATACAGGAGGATAGTTTATGAATTTTAGCCACTTAGCAGCCAAACTAAGAACCAAATTAAGTAATTTTTGGGGATACTTACTCAAGGACTTGACAAAACAGCCAGTCGATTTATAAATGAAGCTATTTATGGCATTATTGCATCACAATCAGTTTTACTAACAGAAATAGGCAGACAGCTAGAGAGTCATGTAGCTTTAAAAAAGATTGAAGAACGTTTTAGCAGGCAACTAATCAAACCACAATTATGGACTGATATTCACAAGCATATTCTAGCTTTGGCGAATCATCGCATTAAAGAT
>NZ_JAENRR010000174.1 GCF_016612505.1 Carboxylicivirga marina | reverse complement strand
TCTTTGTTTTTTAACCTAAACATTGGGCTTCTACTATGTTTTTGTACGTTTTATTAAAACTTTCGGAGGCTAGTGATAAACAAGCTTTAAACATTCACTTTCATGAATAAACATGAAAGTGATGATCCAAAATCAATTATTGTACCTTATTTTATACATGGGACGAGGGAAACAAATAAACCAGTTTAATTAACGCTAAAGGGTGGTGATACAACTGGTGCACGTATCCATAAAGAGGCAGATTCAGATAAGCAATTGAATGTGCATTAAGGATAGGTTTAAAAAAATGGTGTCGGAACCATAAGATACTCCCCATTGAAATCAGCAATTTATTTCAATGGGGAGTTTTAATTAATACAAAGGAATATAATAACCTGAGTTCGATTTAAATTTTAAACCTCAGATTGCAATAAAAAGCTGATATACAAGGAATAATTTTAGAAGAATAGTAAACTATTGTGATAAAATTTGACGC
>NZ_JAENRR010000173.1 GCF_016612505.1 Carboxylicivirga marina | reverse complement strand
AACTTACTTTACAGCTTTCCTATTTAAGTTATCAACAATTCCAACAGCCCATGGTCATCATTCGATGATAAGGTTTTCGTATATAATTAATAGCCCCGAGCTTCGCACAGGGCTTTTATTGTTAATGCCTTACAGGCATTTTCTAATCCCGAAAGGGATTTAATAAAAATAACCGCGAGTGCAACTCGTGGTAAGTGAATAAATTAAAGCAAGAACCCCGAAGTGGGTTCAACACTTGATTCGCATTAATAAAAGAATGTGAAAGTCTCGTATTGTATATTAGGGAGCAGCTCATTATAAGCACCTAACCATAATGAGTCGCTCCATAGCATTTATAACTTTGAGTATTGGGAACGATTCTCTTATATAATACCGATTACAAACCAAAACGATTGATAAAAAATGGGTGCAGATCTTTCATTACGCAAATTTGATCAAAAATTGCTCCCGCCTGTTAGTATGTAAACAACTAAATA
>NZ_JAENRR010000172.1 GCF_016612505.1 Carboxylicivirga marina | reverse complement strand
TGGGTGTGTTACAGTTTATAATGTTCCATTTCTCCAGTTGTCTGACCAGTCTTTTTTCGATGTATTCGGGACCATTATCATGAAGAAATTCAAGTTTATTGGTTTCTGTCACAAAGTTCTCGCCCAAGCGCTTAAATAATGCATCTTGCAACATCAACTCGATATCACAAGCTTGAATGTGTTTTCCTGCGTACCATGAAACGATGGATCTATCACAGCAATCAATTACTATAGCTACCCTTAACTTTTCGCCATTCCAACATTTTATTGAGGTAATGTCACTTGCCCATCTTGTATTGGGTTTTGATACCTGAATAACACCTGTGTGGGGGCGTGTAGCACCTCGTTTTCGATTTTGCTTAATCAGTAAGCCTTCTTCTTTCATATGCCTATTAAGCATGTACTTAGTTATCTTTATGCCATAGTCCCGCTTCAGAATGGCACGCACCCTTGGTACGCCATAGGTGGCTTTCTTGCCAGTTATTATTTTAA
>NZ_JAENRR010000171.1 GCF_016612505.1 Carboxylicivirga marina | reverse complement strand
CGATATTTATTCCAAATTACAGGAAGATGACGGCGATTGATATACTCAAGAATAAACTTATCGATAAAGTACTGGCTACCAATAATAAAAAGTTATTAAAAGCCATTGATAGCATTTTCGAATCAACAGGTCAGGAGGAGAAAATACTGTTAAGTTCCGAGCAGATAGAAATGTTAGCGATGAGCGAGGCTGAAATTGAAAAAGGTGAAGTTATTTCAGAAGAAGAATTGGATAAAATGGACGAAGGATGGCTCAGTTAAAAGTATATTGGACTTTGACAGCCATCAAGCAAAGAAATCACATTTTCGCCTACTGGAATAAACGCAACAAATCAAGTACTTATTCACAAAAACTAAGATTAGGGATTAAGGAACGTATCAACCTTATAAAAGATAATCCTGAGATTGGAAAACCAACTGAATTAAACTTTATACGCGGATTATCACTTGGCCATTATAGCATACTATACAAACAACAAGAATCTAGAATTTACAT
>NZ_JAENRR010000170.1 GCF_016612505.1 Carboxylicivirga marina | reverse complement strand
TAATATTTAGTTGTTTACATACTAACAGGCGGGAGCAATTTTTGATCAAATTCGCGTAATGAAAGATCTGCACCCTTTTTTAATCACTTACATGGACGATATAAAGCATAGGGTTGTATATCGATAAGTTGTGTGCAACCAAAACCAAAGATTACGACTAAATGAAACAATGGATTACCATATTAATTTTAAGTTTTCTATTTACTTCATGTGCGACCCTATTAAACCAATCGACCACCTACATGACAGTAAAAACTACTAGACCAGCTATAGTAATTAACGGCATGGATAGTATAGCAACGAAGAAAAATAAAGCTGTTCTTACATTGGAACGAAGTAAAAATCCAATCGTTTTAATGACAGTGGTTGACAGTCTTAAGAGCCAAATTATAGTAGAAGCTAAAAATTCTATGGCTTATAAATTAAGGGTGCAGATCTTTCATTACGCAAATTTGATCAAAAATTGCTCCCGCCTGTTAGTATGTAAACAACTAAAT
>NZ_JAENRR010000016.1 GCF_016612505.1 Carboxylicivirga marina | reverse complement strand
TCTACACCTTAATGCAGCTAATAATAATGAAGCTGTTTGCTTAATCTAGAAGAATACAATAGTACGTGAGTAGTTACGAAATACATGGATTGCAAGAAGTATTGCCAACCATGAATGACATCTTCATTAAAGTAGTTGAACAAAGCAATCTGTCTAATCCTGAAAAATAAGCCCTTATGAGTAAGATTTCACTTATTATACAACGCGAATACACCACAAGAGTTAAAAAGAAGAGCTTTATTGTAATGACCATTATTGGTCCTATTTTATTTGGTGCCATGATGGTATTGCCAGGCTGGTTCGCTTCAATGGAAAACACGGGTGAAAAAACAATTGCCATTGTTGACCAAACTTCTAAATATACCAACCAAGTAAAAGACACCGAATATTTGAAGTTTCATTGGTTAGATAATTCAAACTCTGAAGCCATTGGTTCATCATTCAAAGATGATGGCTACGATGCCTATGTCATGATAGAAGATGATTTGTTAGCCAATCCGGATGCTATCAAGATATATTCAGACAAACAAGTAACCATTGATGTAAAAGAATATATATCCCGAAACCTCGAAAGGCATCTGGAGAAAGAAAAACTCAATAGTTATGAAATAGATGGGCTTGACAACATTATCCAAACCATTCATGATGTGCGCGTTAACATTAAGATGATTAAGATAGGAAAAGATGGAGAAGAGAAAGAAAGCTCTGAAATTGTCGTTATGATTGCGGCCATCTTTTTTGCGATGCTCATCTATATGTTCGTTTTAGTATACGGCATGCAAGTTATGCGAGGCGTAATGGAAGAGAAGACTAACCGCATTGTGGAAGTTATCGTTTCTTCTGTCAAACCTTTTCAGTTGATGATGGGTAAAATAATAGGTATAGCACTTGTTGCATTAACCCAGTTTATGCTTTGGGTTATTTTAACACTTATGATAGCTACTGGAATAAATGCAATATTCTCGGGCTCGTCAAACCAAAACAATTCTCAATCAGCAATTGGCATAGAACAGACTATAGGTGATCAACAAATGGCCGATGATAGAGTGGCAGAGATAGGAGAAAGTATCAATAATATTTTTGATAAAATACTAACCCTGGACCTTTGGGCTAATTTATTATCCTTTGTCTTTTATTTCCTTGGCGGATACCTGCTGTATGCCAGCCTGTTCGCCGCACTGGGTGCTGCTTTAGACAATGAGGCAGATAGTCAGCAATTTGTGATGCCTGTAATGATGCCACTTATTTTATCTATTTATGTGGCAATGGCCGCCTTTCGCAGCCCCGATGGCGACCTCGCATTTTGGTTTTCAATGATTCCATTTACATCACCAGTTGTTATGATGGCAAGAATACCTTTCGATCCACCCGTATGGCAACTCATTTTATCGATGATAATTTTAGTTGGCACCTTTGTATTCACTACATGGTTTGCTGGCCGAATTTATCGCACTGGCATACTTATGTACGGTAAAAAAGTGTCATATAAAGAGCTTTGGAAATGGTTCCGCTATTCTGGTAAATAAAAGAACTAAACATATACTCTAGGAGGTTGTTTCTTATATTTTGAAACAACCTCTTTTCGTTTGTGCTGCCTATTTTATGTAATTTAGGCCTCCCAAAGAAACGCAATTTATGAGAATAGCCATTATAGACTTAGGAACCAACACTTTTAACCTGCTTATTGCCGAACAAAAAGATGATAGCTACACGATATTAACAGAGAATAAATACCCGGCCAAGTTGGGCAAAGGAGGCATCAACGATAAAAGAATTCTGCCTGAAGCCATGGAGCGAGGCATAAAAGCCCTCGAAACCCATTTGACAACCATCAAACAATACAATGCAGATAAAGTCATTTGCATGGCCACAGCTGCCATACGTAGCGCCAAAAATGGTCAGGAATTTGTTGAAAAAGTTAAGCACGAACTTGAGCTTGACATTAATGTGATTGACGGTCAAAAAGAGGCTGAACTAATTTTTGATGGCGTAAAACAAGTTATCCCAATAGGCAATGAACGAGTAATTATTTTGGATATTGGCGGTGGTTCCAATGAGTTTATAATAGCCAATAAAGATGGCGTTCTCTGGAAACATAGTTTTGACCTCGGTATAGCCCGACTTCTGGATCGTTTTCAGCCATCAGATCCAATAACTGATGAAGAGATAAAAGAAGTTGAGGAGTACATCAAATCAGAGCTTACATTGCTTTACAAAGCAATAGAAAGATATCCAACGAAAACACTCATCGGTTCATCTGGTTCATTTGACACGATTTCAGGTATGATTGCGGCTGAGCACCACCCTCATTTAGATATGAAAAAGGTAATGAGTTACTTCATTCCGCTTTCCTATGCTGAAAAAATGCACAAGCTCTTCTTAAAATCTAATGCAAAGCAACGTAAAGAAATGAAGCGCATGGATTTACATCGTGTAGAAATGATTGTTTTAGCCAGTATTTTTATTAACTTCATCGTTAAAGAATTTGACATTAAAGAAATATGGCAATGTGCCTTTGCATTAAAGGAAGGCACCATTTTACAGATTATAAAAAACCAACTATAACTCATAATCATGGCAAAAATATTAGTAATTGATGACCAACGGAGCATCAGAAATACGCTTAAAGATATACTCGAATACGAAAATCACTCAGTTGATTTAGCCGAGGACGGAGAACTTGGACTGGAACAATTTAAGGCTGACAAATATGACATTGTACTTTGCGATATAAAAATGCCAAATATGGATGGCATGGAAGTACTCGACAAATTACATCAACTAAACCCGGATACACCAGTCATCATGATTTCTGGTCATGGCAATATTGATACTGCTGTTGAAGCCATTAAAAAAGGCGCATACGATTTTATTGAAAAACCACTCGACCTAAATCGCATGTTGGTAACGATTCGTAATGCCAATGAAAAGAAAGATTTGGTTACCGAAACTAAGGTATTAAAACGGAAAGTGAGCAAGACCTTTGACATGATTGGCGAATCGGAGCCCATTGCGAAAGTGAAGGAAATGATTGACAAAGTAGCACTAACCGATGCCCGTGTACTAATAACTGGTGAAAACGGAACCGGCAAAGAGTTAGTTGCTCGTTGGTTACATGAAAAAAGCAATCGGGCCGGACAACCTTTTATTGAGGTCAACTGTGCCGCCATCCCATCCGAACTAATTGAAAGTGAATTGTTTGGACACGAAAAAGGTGCTTTTACATCGGCACATAAACAACGCAAAGGTAAGTTCGAACAAGCCAACGGTGGTACCATCTTTTTAGATGAAATTGGCGACATGAGCCTTCCGGCACAGGCTAAAGTATTACGCGCTTTGCAAGAAAACATCGTGAGCCGTGTGGGTAGCGATAAAGATATAAAAGTAGATGTAAGAGTATTAGCAGCAACTAACAAAAGCTTAAAGGAAGAAATTGCCAATAGCAATTTCCGTGAGGATTTATACCATCGATTAAGTGTTATTCTTATACATGTACCAGCCCTTAATGATCGTAAAGAGGATATTCCTTTACTAACCGAACATTTTAAAAATATTATCTGCGATGAACTTGGCATGGGCATTAAAACTTTTACCGAAGATGCCATTGACGAACTTAAGACCATCAACTGGACTGGCAACATCCGTGAGTTCAGAAATGTAATTGAACGCCTGATTATTCTTAGTCAGGAAACAATTACCAAAGATGATGTATTGGCCTATGCGCGCCCGATGAACTGATAGAATGAGAATAGAGAAAGACTTTATAGGAGAACAATCTCTTCCGGATGAAGCAATGTATGGTATTCATTCGGTGCGGGCAGTTGAGAATTTTCCAAACAACACAGCCTTTTCTGTTGAATGGTACAAAGCCGTTGGCACTGTTAAACTGGCTTGCTACAAGACTTACCAAAAGTTTAAATTGGCTGCCAATGACAAATTTGAAATGGAAAGTTTGCCAATAAAGTTTATCGATGATAATATTATTGGTGCATTAACTGCGAGTGCACTTGAGGTAGATGCTGGCAAATATTTTGAGCATTTCATTGTTCCGGCTATCCAAGGCGGTGCCGGAACTTCAATTAACATGAATGTAAATGAGATAATCGCCAATGCTTCTCTCAAGAAATTAGAGCGTCCATTAGGTAATTATGAGATCATTGACCCGTTTGAGCATGCTAACATCTATCAGTCTACCAATGATGTAATTCCAACTGCCCTCACGGTTGCAGCTATGCAGTTACTCAATACGTTAGAAGATTCAATAAATAACCTTCGCCATGAAGTAGAACGTCAGGAAAGCTCCTGTAGAAATACGATTCGCCAAGGATATACACAAATGCAAGCTGCTGTACCAAGCACTTACGATAAATTGTTTAGCAATTACAACAATGCCCTTTCACGCGATTGGTGGCGCGTATCAAAATGCCAGGAACGAATCAAAGAAGTGAACATGGGTGGTGGCGCCATAGGTACAGGTATCAGCATTCCCCGTTATTTCATAATGCAGGTGGTAAATGAGCTTCAGCAACTCACTAGCTTGCCAATTACGCGCAGTGAAAACCTAAGTGATGCAACATCAAACCTCGACAGGTTTGTTGAAGTACATGCAACCCTAAAAGCGCACGCCGTCAACCTGGAGAAAATGGTTAACGACCTGAGGTTATTAAGTTCTGATTTATTTGTTAATAAAGAACTATCGATTCCACAACGGCAAGTAGGAAGTTCGATAATGCCCGGAAAAATCAATCCAGTCATTCCCGAGTTTGTCATCAGTGCTGTCCATAAAATATATGCTAACGATCAGCTTATTTCTTCGCTATGCGGTCAGGGCTGTCTGGATTTAAACGCCTACCTGCCAAGTATCGGACATGCATTATTGGATTCGTTAAAACTATTAATTTCATGCAATAATTCTTTGCATAAGAACCTCATTCAGAACATCAAACTAAACAGCGAGTCGAACAAGGTGCACCAAACCTACTTTAATCCTTCGGTTACCACAGCACTTACACCATACATTGGATACCACAAAGCTTCGGAGTTAGCTGCATATATGAAAAAAACAAACACTTCCGTTTATGAAGCAAACAAGCAACTTAAATATATCGACAATAAGGAATTGAATGAACTCATGAAACCAGAAGCTTTAATTCGTCAGGGATATAGTCTGAATGACCTTAAACATCTGTCTATAAGTCAAAAAAAGAAATAATTTAGTCTAACTATCAAACATCTTTCATATATTTAAGCTGATTATAAACAAAACCAAACGCTTAAACACCCATTTCAGATCGTGAATCCCAGAGCAACAGAGGATGGTAAGCATTTATTTGATGATAATACTGATATGAAGTTTCCTTTTCATTTCACATATAATCTAGTTGCAGTAGGATTGGCCGAAGGAGCCATTACAGCCAATGATCAGAAGGTTAATTTTAGACTCACCAACAACAGCAACCCTCTTCATGATTTATTAAAAGGCATGATTAATCTGGTATTTGAGCCTTCTCACATTTGGGGTGAAGATAACGTCAGCTGGGTTGATTGGTATGAAGAAAATGGGGCACTAAAATGGGTACTTTCAACAGAAGACGGACATACTGTTCACGTAAAGGTTATTCGTTTTGAGGATTTCTTTGATGAAACATCAGGAAAACTAGTTTTAGAAACAGCCATTGGATTGTTGGATTTTTACTATGCCATAATTCATCAATTAGACATCATGCTCAAAAAAGACGGTCTATTAAATTATGAACAGAAATGGCAAAAAGATGAATTTCCATTTACATACTTCTTACTACTTAAGAAGCACCTGATCGAAAAAGGACACTGGATTCCGACTAAAGAACGACTTGGTACCCTGAGCGACGAGATAGACTTTCTACTCACATAGTATGAACAATATCACTGAGAGTAAGCACTAACTTATTATACCTTATTTTTTTTTACTATATTGATTAAACCAATGACTAGTTTAATCGCCAATGCAGAATCAGCCATCATATAATGATTTACTTAACCGCATAAAAGAGCTTGAGGATATACTTGAGCGCAATGCCTCGAAAGAATACAATCAGGAAATTAAAGATAGTGAAGAACGATTCAGAGCTTTATCAGAAGCAGCCAACGAAGGTATCTTTATTACTGAAAAAGGAATATGCATGGAAGCTAACAAGAGTGGTTGTGAGCTTTTTGGTTATACGCGTGAAGAATTAATTGGTCAATTTGCGACACTTGTTTTTGATGAGTCATCGCATGAGTTGGTGAAATCTAATATTCGTACAGAATTTCATGGAAAATACGAAGCCATTGGAAAGCGAAAAGATGGCACGAAGTTTATTGCGGAAATTCAAGGGCAGAACTACACTTATCGCAATAAGAATGTTAGAATAACTTCAGTAAGGGATATTACGGAGTACAAAAAGGCCCAGCAGGCACTTGTTTCCAACGAAGAAAAATACCGGGAGGTTGTTGAAAATGCAGGAGATGGGATACTCATTGGCAATCTTAAAGGCGAAATAATTGAGGTCAATCAGGCATTTTTAAACATGACTGGCTTCAATAGTGAAGACATACTTAACAAACACATTAAATGCATTTTTAACCCGGAAACCATTAAAGAAAAACCACTTCGCTTCGATTTAATTAACGAAGGGCAATCGGTTCTAATAGAGCGTGATATCCAAGGAAAAAACGGGCAACTTATACCTGTTGAAATGAACTCTAAGCGTCCGCATGCCAATTACTATTTGGCCATTATAAGAGACCTAAGAGAGCGAAAAAAAGTTGAAAAGATTCTTATCAAGACCAATCAAGAATTAAGATTAGCAAAAGAAAAGGCGGAAGAAAGCGATCGTCTAAAGTCTGCTTTTTTGGCCAATATGAGTCATGAAATTCGTACACCAATGAATGGAATCATTGGCTTTGCTGAACTTATAAAATCAGATATTGAAAAAAATGGAAAGCAAGATGACTATCTGGATATCATCATTAATAGCGGACATCAGTTATTAAACATCATTAATGATGTCCTTGAAATTTCACGCATTGAAACCGGGCAGGTAAAACTTAACTGTCAGCATTTTAACGCGAATCATTTAGTTCAGGAGCTTCAAAACTTTTTCTCACATGCTGCTAACATTCAACACAACACAATACAGGTACAAGTACCAGATAAAGAGGTATTCCTATATAACGATGAAGCAAAAATTCGGCAGATATTAACCAACCTGATCAACAACGCTATTAAATTCACTCAAAATGGAACAATCTCCATTGCATTACAAGCTCACAAAAACACTGTGCAATTATCAGTAAGCGACACAGGAATAGGTATCCCTGCGGAGTTTCAAGATAAAATATTTGATCGATTCCTTCAGGCAGAAAATAAAGGCCAGATGCATAATGGCACTGGCCTGGGATTATCAATCTGTAAAAAGTATATAGAAATAATGAAAGGCGAAATCAGTGTTGAATCCAGAGTTAATATTGGCTCAACTTTCAGCTTTTCATTGCCAATATAAATTATGCTTTCAAAGGCTCCTGATTCACAGAAATACTTTTATAAACTATTTCTGACAAAGCCTCATATGATTCACCACTTGGATAAACAGGCTTTAAAAATTCAACACTCACCTTTTTAAATGGTCGCGGAAATTTCGAGCCACGCGGCAATGCATTTATGGCTCCTTTAATTGAAACCGGTACAATTGGCACATTTAGCTCACGACTTAATATGGCGAATGTCTTTTTAAACTCCCCTAAAGTACCATCAAAAGAACGGGTACCTTCCGGGAAAATGATTAACTTTTTCTTCTTCTTTAATGCTTCGCCCATCTTTTGAATTGATTCTTTCAAATCCTTATTCAAATCCATGATAATGATGTGATGACGATTGGCAAAATATTTCATAAAGCGCGACTTAATGTGCTTTTCTTTGGCATAAAAATAAGTTTCCCTGATGTTCTTATTCTTCAACCATGAAGCCACGAAGAGTCCATCGAAATAGCTCTGGTGGTTAGGGGCAATAATACACGGACCATCAGGAATATTATTAGACCCTTTGCCTCTGAAACGGAAATACAATTGAAAAAACAGTTTTGATATCTTCAAAAACACAGCACCAGTAAACCATGTTCGTGGTAATTGCAAGCTTACTTTTTCCTTAAGAATCTTTGACCAATTGATTTTCTCAACCGCCATTTTCGTGCGTTTCTCTGCAATATATTCACTTAACTGTAAAACTGATGAGAAACCAACCAGTTGCTCAACCTCCATTTCAATACCAAAAGTAGATTGAATAAACACCAATAAACCAACTTTATCAAGTGAGTCTAAAGCCAAATCATATTCAATATGGTTACTGGGTCGTACATTGCAATTCTTTTCACTTGAAATAAAATCAGCTACGATATTATATTCTTCCAAACTAATATCCTCAAGCTCTTCAACCTGATCCTCCTTAACAGCAGCGAACTCAGCTAATTTGAATCGTTGCAATTTACCTAACCGCGTTCGTGGCAATTCGGTATTGGTTACCGAAAAATCCATTATCTTTTTGTAAGGTGAAACCGACTGATTATAAACATCAATCACTTCCCAGCGGAGTTTTTCAGTAATCTGTCCATCATTTAAACCAATAAAATCAGGTTTATTTGGTACTACAATCGCTTTTAGTTGATCTCTATCTGCATAAATACCAACTTCTGCCACGCAAGCAGCTCTATTTTCAATTTTGGCTTCTATCTCCGAAGGGTTGATATTCTTACCATTCGAAAGCACAATAATTTCTTTCTTTCTGCCGGTGATATACAAATAACCATCATCATCTAATCGACCTAGATCGCCGGTATATAACCATCCATCTTTTAAAACTTCAGCTGTTTCTTCAGGCCGGTTAAAATACCCCTGCATCACATTAGGACCTTTTACTACAATTTCACCCTCCCTTATTTCAACTTGAGCCGTAGGCAATACTTCACCCGGACTACCAATACGAACACGCCCCGGGCGAGTAAATGTAATCATAGGTGCCGCCTCGGTCATTCCAAAGCCCTCAAGCACTTCAAAGCCAAGCGTATCAAAATCACCACCCACTTCTGGGTCGAGTGCAGCACCACCACATACCATGTATTTTACCGCACCACCAAACTTTTGATGGGCCGATTTAAAAATCTTTTTGGAAAAACTTCGTGAATTAATCGTCTTTGCTAGTTTAAATAAGAGACGAGCAATTGCACTGCTATCAATTTTAGTCCGGATACCTTTGCGAATAGCTGAATATAAGCGTGGTACACCAATAACAATTGATACTCTATTTTCTTGCAACGTTTTAATAATATCCTCCGACGCCATTGATGGCGATAAAGCAATGGTACCTCCAACAAACAAAGGCGCAATCATAGTACCCATCAACGGAAAAATATGATGCATTGGCAATAGCATCATTACGACATCATCTTTGGTATAAATATTTATCTGATTTGAAACTGCATCTACATTAGCCATCAGGTTTTTAAACGAAAGCATCACCCCTTTAGGGC
The DNA here is from genome assembly GCF_016612505.1 of Carboxylicivirga marina. GTDB lineage: Bacteria > Bacteroidota > Bacteroidia > Bacteroidales > Marinilabiliaceae > Carboxylicivirga > Carboxylicivirga marina. The sequence continues at coordinate 84,022 of NZ_JAENRR010000016.1, read as the reverse complement.
TACCTGTTGTACCTGAGGTATAAATGATGACAGCCGTTTTTTCCTCATCGTCATTAATTTCCTGTTGCAGTTCTTCTCCTTGAATCTCCAGCTCATCGCATTCTTCAATTACAAAGATTTTTGTTTGAATACCTGCCTTTGCTATCGAAGCCTCTAATAATTCTTTCTTCTCATTAGAAGTAAAAACCACCTCCGGAAAACAATCTTGAAGAATGTAAGCTACTTCATCTTCTGATGACATAAAATCAATTGGAACCACTGTGGCATTATTATACCAGCCGGCATAGAATGAATAAATCCATCCTACTTGATTTTCAGAAAAGATAGCGACTCGATTTATCGATAAATCTTTAAGCAACCCTGAATAGATCGCAATATGTTGTTTAAGAGAATTGTAGCTTATTTTTTTATCACCGCACGAAACTGCCGTTTTTTCACCAGCATTATAAATCATATCCAAATTCTTTGCGTTGTTTTCTATTTGACAAACCTACGTTTTTAATTGTTATAGCACAACTATTAAGCACATAGCACATAAAAGGTTCACCAACTAATACTTATAAATAATCAGGGTTTTCTACTTTTGATTGGTGAACAAATGGAGTAATAGCCCGTGAATAAATGCCCTGCACATAGGCAATTGCCATACCATAATTGGTAATAGCCACTTTTTTCGATTTGGCTGGTCCTAACCGGTTATGTAATTGCTTGCGTGTAATCATACAACCTCCACATTGTATTACAAGCGCGTAGTCATCAATCGGACGCTCAACCTTATCCAAGCCTGCTATTACATCAAACTCCAACTTCTGCCCTGTATAGGAAGCTATCCATCTTGGAATCTTCACTCGTCCAATATCATCACAAGCCACATGATGTGAGCACGATTCAAGCATTAAAACACGGTCGCCATCAGTTAACTCGTCTATTTTAACAGTTCCCTTCAAATAGTTATCAAAATCACCCTTAAAGTGTGCCAATAGAATACTAAAACTTGTTAATGGAATATCCTTAGGAATAGAAGCATCAGCTTTTAAAAATATTTGGCTATCTGTTATAGCCAAGGCAGGCTTTATTTTTGTTTTCTTCAGGAAGGCATCAACTTCTCGCTCTTTTAACACAATGCAAATTGCATCATTATCCAGTATATCACGAATCGCTTGAACTTGGGGTAAAATTAAACGTCCTTCAGGTGCTTCAATATCAATGGGAGTAATCAATAAAACGATGTCACCATAATTGATTAAATCACCTACCAATGAAGGTGTTGTATATGCTGATTCAGGAATGGTTTGTTTGATGGAATCAACAATAGCTTCAGTATTACCATTGATATAGTTATATGGCAACACAAAAGGGCTACCAGCCTTTTTATATAATTCTAAAGTCTTTGGTTGTAATGTAGATTTATCTGATTTATTATGAATAACAATAAAAGGGGTTTCCTGCTCCTTAAACTTTGCAATGAGCGAACGCTCTTCTTCATCAAACTGATTATTGATAATTACCAGAATGGCGAGGTCAACCAACTTGATTGCACCAATGGTTTTTTGAATGCGTTTTTGCCCTAACTCACCTACATCGTCAATTCCTGCGGTATCAATTAACACTACCGGACCGAAACCTGTTATTTCAAACGACTTTTTCACGGGGTCGGTTGTGGTTCCTGCAAAATCAGAAACTATTGCAATATCCTGATTAGCTAAACAGTTAATTATAGTGCTTTTACCATTATTTCTTCTTCCGAAAAGACCTATATGAGGTGTTCTTTCTCTTCCCATCACATCGTATTTGTGTGATGCAAATTTATAATAAATAATTTCAATTCAACACTCCTATAAACGACTGTTATGACACCTCTTAAATCCTATCTAATAAAGTAATTTCAAAAAAAGATAACACTTTTGTCACCCCTTTCTATAAATAAAGTGTCTATATAGGTGAATGCGAAAGCGTATTTAGCTATTGGCGTAAGTGAATAGTTTCTCATGGGTTTAGAAAGGGCTGTGGTTTTCAATTAAGTTTACTTTCATAATACCAAAGGTTTAAGCAGATACTATGATTATCCACAGCCCATTTTTGTATTTGAAATATTAAAGTTTAGTCTGATAGTTAAAATGAAATTTCATTTTAACCCTTAAACAATTAACCACACAGGGTTTCCATTTTTGGAAACCCTTTTTTTTAGCCAACAAATCCCATCATATTCTGATTCATAAAGATGCGATAGGTTAAGGCATCAATTTGCTTAAATGGAAGGATAGCAATATTGTCAAATTTCAGATGATGCTCAAAAGGTTTTATGATTTCATCTATAGCGTGAGCATAGGCTGGGTAAAGCTCTTTTAATCGACGACATGTTTGTCTGACGATTTCAATTTTCACATTATTCTCCTCTTGCGGGGTTGCAATGGTCTCTAAACGCTTCTTTACTGTTTTTAAAGCATTAACTTTTAGCTCCTTTTCTGATTCAATATCGCTCCAAATAGTAGTCGCTTTTTTAACAAGCTTATCTAAAATCATGTTTTTCATGCCATGTCTGGTTATTAGGTTTCTATACTAGTTAATAGCAAAAAGTTAAAAACGTAACACATTTAGGCAGTAAAATGGTATAAAAAAAGCCACATCACACTGAGCAGCTTTACTTTACGTTATTTATCGTAATATATTATAGTTTTATCCCCATAAACAATACATCATCAATTTGATCGAGATCTCCACGCCAGTTTTCAAAATTGTTTTTAACCTGGTTAAATTGTTCTTCGGCGGATTTAACATGCATTTCTTCAATCAGGTTTTGAACACCAATCTTCATGAACTTTTTACCTAGTGGACCACCAAACTGGTCAGGATAACCATCTGAGAACATATAGATTTGGTCACCTTGCTTACAATTGTACTCGACATTAACATATGGACTTAATTGTTCTTCATAACTATCTCCTATACTTCTTCGGCTTCCTTTATAAGTTGTCATCTCATCATTTATAATAAGATAAACAGGACGCTTAGCCGATGCTAATCGCACTTTACGCGTAGGAATATGTACTTCAACAACCGAAATATCCATCCCATCCATACTTTCGTTTCCTTCATTCTTTTGCAGAAGTTTCTTCACTTCTTCATCCAAACGTTCAAGCATAGCAGCAGGAGAATCAATTTGAGGTAATCGGAAAATATCATTAAGAATGGTGGTTCCAATCATTGACATAAATGCGCCAGGAACACCATGTCCGGTACAATCGGCACAACAAGCAATGAAATAGTCTTTAGTTCGGTTAAACCAATAAAAGTCACCACTTACAATATCGCGCGGCATAAAATACACGAATGAGCCAGGTAGAACATCCATTAAATCATCCATCGAAGGCAATATTGACGATTGAATCTTTTTGGCATAGTTGATACTATCTGTAATATCTCTGTTCTTACGCTCAATTTCAGCCTTTTGTTCGCGTAATACCACGGTTTGAGTTGCTACTTCCCTCTGAAGTTTTTGCTTCTGAATAACGAGGGCTCGCTCTCTGTATTTTATAAATCCATAAAATAAAGCAATGAGAAAGCATCCGACAACTAAATAAAACCACAGTGCGCGCCAAAAGGGTTTATCAATTTGCACAACCAAGGTTCTTAGAAGGCTTGTTTCCTTGCCGTCAGCGTTAAAGGCTCTTATCTTAATTTTATAATTACCATAAGCTAAATAATCAATCTCCTTATGACTAATATTTCCAAGTTCAGCCCACTTAGTCGCCTCTTTTTCCTCTCCTTCTTCTTCGATTTTTACCTGATAGGTAACGCCTTCAGGATTTTTAAAACTAATAGCCCTAAAATCAATTCTTAATTTGTAAGAATCCTTACCATACGGATATTTTAACTTTAATTTATGATTAATATCTATAGGTTCATCGTTAATAGCTAAAGCTGTAATATTAAGTATCGGAGCCACATTATTAGGTCGATCATTTTCAGGTAGATAACTTACAACTCCTTTGTTTGATGCAAACCAAACACCACCTTCATCATCATGCGTTACCTGAAAAAATTCATCCCCAAGTTCATCATTATGCCCATAAGGCTTCACATATCCTTTGACGATGTTTAGTCGGGATAAACCACCATCATGACAAATCCAAAGTTTGTCTTTTATATCTTTAAGTATGTCATAACAAAAGTCTTTCTTGAGCCCATCAACAGTTGTAACCTGCCTGACAACAGCTTCATTTGCATAACAAACTACACCCTCTCCCTTCGTACTCAACCAAAATTGTCCGTTTTTATCTTCAGACATACCCGTTACATCAACAGCCACATTATCTTTTATCGGATGTCGCTCAATACGATTAAGATCAGGATTAATTTTACACAACCCTCCATCCTTTGGCCCAACCCAAATACTATTTTTAGAGTCGACAAAAACAAAATTGATATTGTTATGTGACAATCCGTCTTTTATCTCATAGTTTTTGATCTCATCACTCTTCAGATCAATGATTACCAAACCACGTTGTGTGGCTAATAAAAGCATATTTTCAAAGCCAGTGATAGCATTAATTCGAAGAGCTAACTGATCATTGTAGTAATGTTTCTTTTGAAACTTCTCAGCATTCTTTTTCTTATAATACAAGCCACTTTTTGCTGTAGCAATCCAGATGGTTTCATCCGCTGTTTTATAGAAGTCGACAACCTCATCATTTGGTACACCTCCATATTGGGCATCAAAATACCTGACATCAAAACACATTGGATCTGTCTGAATTAATCCTCTATCAAGGCCAATCCATAGTTCGTCCTTATCCTTATAAACAGAGCGTGCTTTGTACCTAAAGCCGATTTCATCCAGATTATAAAAAACGAAATATTGATTAACCAGCAACGAAACGCCACCACCCTTCGTACCAAACCAATAGTTTCCTTCACGATCGCACAGTATATCCTGAACATCATTATTACTTAGCCCATTATGATTGGAGTACTTAAATGAGTCATTAAATTGGCCGTTAACAGGATCGTAAATCAATCGAATGACACCACTGCCCACCGTTGAGACAAGCACATGACCTTCTGCCTCTTCATAAATATCAGTTACCTCTTCATCTTCGATATTAAATTTTCGACAAAGGTTATTATCTGATATATGGCTTACACCTTGGTTATTTTCAGTGGCACGATATGAGAAGAAACCTTTTCCTCTTGTACCGATCCAATATTTGTCTTCCTTTTTACTTTTAACAATAGTGTTTATCCAACTATTAGGAATACCCTCGACCTTAGTGATAGTTGCATTTGCAAAATCATCCTGAAAATCGAAAACGAACAATCCTTTACGCGCAGTTCCAATAAGTAATTTTGTTGATGAAAGTACCTTTAAGGCGGTATAATTTTTTCGACCAAAAAGTTTTCTGTCAAAGAACGTTGTGATGCTACCTTCACGATCAATTCTTATTATTCCTTGTTTTTGATCTATAGCCCAAATATTGCCATCATCATCACCATCGATATCAGATATTAATTGAGAAGCTCCTTCGACCTCGATCTTATAAAACTGCCCATTCTCTTTATAGCTTATTAAGCCATTTTTATGGCCAATCCACAGGCGGTCAAACTTATCGAAATGCAAGCAATTTATGTAATTATGTGCTAATGAGTCCGATACGGTATAAACCTGATAATCGATACCATCGTATCGAATTAATCCTTCATCAGTTGCCATCCACACGTAGTCATTTTTGTCTTGAACAAGCGCAATGATGTCGTTATCTGCCAAGCCCTCTGAAGTATTATATATTTTAAAATCGAAGGACTGAGAAAAACTGGTAATCGGTGCTATTATTGATAAAATCAACATTAGCAATATAATCGTTTTATTCATCATTGTCTTGTTTGCATTTAGTCAGATATACGCTATAATAGAGAGATTAGTTATATATATAAATATACAAATCAACTTTATTATAACTCCTCAGCTCCTGGATTCCCCTTGTACTTAGGTACACCTCCAATTGGCACACTGTAAGATTTAAGCAACTCACCATACTGGTTTTCGAAATATATAACCACGTTATTATTTCGATAGTCACCCGTTCGATTTTTGTGCATTTGAATATCGAGAGAGGTATTGTACTCATCAGGCTTAATATCGTACATACTTGTGGCCCACTCATCATCACCTGATATTTTCATCGGTTTATAAGCGGTGGCTACCGAGCGAACAATAATTCGTCCATCGTTATCCCAATCGAAATTCGTTTGCTTAATGGATACGATGCTTGAGTCATTTACATAGGGGTAAATGTGAGATATTTCTCGCGGGTTATCATGCAGGCGAACTGTGTATTTGTAATAAAAAGCATAACCTCCTTCTACTTCATCCTCACTATCCTTTTTGGTACTCATAAACAGCTGATACATATTGCCGTCATCACCATCGACGCCTTCGATGATAATTTTGAACACATGCCCTCCTTCATCGGGCAAATACTCACCCTCTGATGGATTTATAGGTCCAAATGTGTACCATTTCATATCGTGCTCGCTATCGTTTCCAAAGGTTTGAGATGCGAGTAAAGTACCTTCATCATAATTCCCATCCAAATTCAATTTTTTGGCATCCTCACTTGAGCAACTACCTTGTCCGCCATAAATACTAAACGATGTCTGGGTATTCCATTCACCTTGCAACTCATCGTTTTCACCACCACAATCGGGGTCAAAAACCTTTATATAAATAGGTGCATTATGTCCTTCAGGAACGGTAAAAAAGATGATTTGGCAAAAGTTGGCATCTCCCCATGAAGTTTCAGCATTGGCTCCAAAAGTTATCAGATTCGGAATGTTTTCATCTGCACCTGGAACTGGTTGTGCTTTAACCATTGTTCCGACCAACAATAAAATAAATGATAGCTTAAGTAGTTTGGACATAATTATTCGATTACGTTAATTTCTTTGTAGGTACACATTTTTTTGTTTCGGTCATTCTTACAAATGGTTCCGCATTTAACAATGTGTTTTCCTTTTGTTCGAAAAATATACTGAATAGTTTCACCTTTTTGTTTTGTTCCATCAGGCAATTCCCAGTAAAAGCCATTAGGCTCGAAGTCACCAAGGTTCGACTCTAAGGCATCAAGTGTTTGTAATTCACCTAACTTAACCTCATCAGGCATATTAATATAAACCTGTATTTTTTTCTTCACATCCTGGTAAAAATCGTTCAACACAAATAGTTCAACATTGTCAATTGTATCAACTAGAACCGATTGTACATGGTAAGTATCTGGTTGTTTAAACTGATGAATAACCGTATCACCCTCAGCAGTATTTCCATCTCCAAAAAACCAGCGGTATTTAAGCGGACCATCACCTTTACCGTTCATACGATCGTAAAAACGATAGGTATAGGTATTTTCTTTTTGCTTGGTTCCAGGGCCAAAGGTGGGAAAAGAATAAGTGAACTCAAATAAATCGTCATCACCATAGCGGTCAGAAGCAAAATAACCATGCTGCTCACTTGGGTCGATGTAACAGCTAAACTCATTGGCTGGCGTATTAATCCCTTCTTCCATTGCAACAGGCTGCGCCCAACCATCATCGGTTCTATAGGTATAAAAAATGTCGTAACCTCCTTGTCCTCCCAGGCTGTCAGATGCAAAATAGAGCTTACCACTCTCGTGATAGAATGGAAATACCTCCATACCGGTTGTATTTACCTTCGAACCTATATTTTGTGCAGGTCCCCATTCTGTTCCTGTTCGCACTGAAACGTATATATCAGTCTGACCATAACCCCCTGCCAAATCAGATATAAAAAACAGATACTTTCCATCAGGTGAAATACTTGGGTGAGCTGTATTGTAGCGCCTTGAATTAAAAGGACTTCTACGTGCACTGCGATACTTATCTCCTTTTTTCTTGGCCATTTTTATTCCGTAAGAACTTTGTTTTCTATCTTGCACTTGCAACTCTGTAAAATAAACCTCATTGCTATCCGGCAAAGAACAAATTGATTTAATATCCAAACCCGAGAAATAGGAAGGGAGATACTGTTTCACTTTTGTCCAGCTGGAATCCTCTCGTTGATGGACCATCATTAGATTAAAGAGTTTATTCCCATTCTGATCTAACTCTTTGCTAAACGCACTAACATTTTTATCAGAACTGAAAAGCAACAAAGAATCCTGTATGAACGGAGCCCTCTCATTTTCATACTTCTTTGAAAACTCCAATTTATTAACGATTAGGTCCTGAGCGGTCATCAGCTGATAACTACTTAAAAGTATAAAACTGAAGATAATTATTAATTGACGCATACTGGAGGTTTAAAAGAATTTCAGATTAGGAGTATGGACTTTACGTCCAAAATCAAATTGAATGGCCACTTCATGTGTACCATCGTTGTACGAACCTATATCGCCCATGCCGTAATCATAACTGTATGAAAATCGCAATTGAGGTGAAATTTGAAAGGCGACCATCGCCACTAAATCACTATTGGTTCGATAAGCCGTTCCTAACCACAACATGTTGTTATAAATAATACTCGCATTAATATCAACAGTTGAGTCAAACTCCGGGTTAATGCGTGCCATAAAACTTGGCTGTAAATGCCAGCGCTTTGACAAGGTAAAAAGATAACCGCCAGTCACCAGATAATTGGCTTTGTTTAATGCAAATTCATTGGAACCTCCTTCTACATACGGATCATAGTAAAAAAAGTTAGGTACCGAAAAGCCTACAAAATACTTACTGGAATACCAGGCTGTACCAAAACCAACTGCCGGTGCAAAATTAGATTCGTTGACTGCAAACACATCATCAAGCACTCCTGCTCCTCCATTTCCATCGAAGGTATTAACATCGGACCAGTTGGCATTGTAAAAACCACCACCTCCGTTGATACTAAACGCCAGTTTTCTGTTTCCCGACATTTTAACTCGGTAAGTATATGATAAAGCAAAACCCGTTTGCTTATTAACGCCATACTGCTGGTTATAAACTTCAAGTCCCACGGCGACATTCTCATTTTTTAAAGGCGAATGCATGCTAAACAACATTGAACCCGGCGCTCCATCAATACCAGACCACTTTTGTCGGTAACCACCATACAAGGATAACACTTCACGATTACCCGCAAAAGCCGTATTTAATGCATATCGATTATGCATATACTGGCTCATCACTAGTTCCTTTTGAGCACTTAGCGGGATTATAGTCACAAACAATAGCGCTGCTAAAACAGTATTTCTTAATACATTTTTCATTGCTTGCTCCCTTTAATAATTAAGTAACTTTTGATTGGGTCGATACCCTCTCCTTCAAAAATATAGTAGTAAGTACCATCTTCTGTATTGCCATCATTCTTTTGACCGTTCCAGCCTATTTCTTTATCATCTTTTGGGTGACAGAAATTGTTTTCCTGGTAAACAATTTTTCCTGTTACGTCAAAAACAGTTAGTTTATTCTTGGCAACGTTTTTAGCACCGCCAATTATAAAGATTTCATTAGTTCCATCGCCATTAGGTGAGAAGCCAGTAGTCTTGTAAATTCCTTTATTAGAAATGGATATCTCATCTGGAGTTTCATAATCAGCACAGAATTCCCCATTTGAGACTGTCCATTTAAAAGTATATTCACCAATAATCAGATTATTAACCTTTGTATATGAACTATCTGCATCAACAAATAAAGGCTTCTGAGATGGTTCTTCTATCACTTCCCATAGCCCTTTCATACCTTTCAATGGCTCCTCTGCTTGCAGATCTAAATTTCGAGCTAGGTAAAACTCTACGGTATCCTTTATAATGTTACTCTCTGGTATTTTGTAAAACGTTACGCTTAGGTCAGAAGTGTCATAACAATCAGTATTATCCTCATTTTCTTCTGTCCATTGTAAATCGTACATCTCTTCTGCAAACTGTACATCTGAATCTAGTGATATTTCATTGCCATCAAATTCAAGACCTGAACCTCCATTATCATCAATTAATGTCCAATAACCACTACTATTTAGTCCTTCGGTCAGAATAGGTTCAAGCACTGCCTCAAATCCACATATCGGACTATCTATCGTCCCAGCATTGGCATTGGGCATTTTATCAACATGTACATCCACATCATCGTTAATAACTGTTTCGCAGCCATTAATAGATGTTAGTTTATAAACCTGATACGTTTCATTTGAAGTTAACTCTCGGGTTAATATTTGATGGGTGTCAAACTCATAAATATCAATGCCTTCAACATTATCAGTATATGAAACTGTAATTGGGAACTCACCCACTAAATTCAAATCAATTGTTGCTTGTTCGCCTGCACAAATTGTTTCAGAATCTCTGATTACACCACCAGATGGACTAGGAGTATTGATAACTTCATAGTTGGAATAAGCAATCTCATCACTCATGCATCCGTCATTATCTTCTGTAAAAAAGAAAGTGTAGATTCCTTCACTTGCAGCTGTAAAAATTGGATTGGTAATGTTTTCGTCACTCAATGTACCATCACTTGAGTTTTCAAGTCGCCATGAGCATGTACTGCTTTCAAATTCTTTAGTTGCACTAAGGTTCACATCTAAATCACAAGTGCGTAGTGGAGCATTGATAGTTGGTTTAGGCTTATTATTGACAATGATATCAATACGTCCATCTACAATAGGATCCCCATTTTCATCAAGTATGCTCCCCGGATTTCCATTAGTATCTGAAAAATCATAAAATCTCAAATATCCAGTTTTAGTAAACTCTGTTGTAAATTCAAAGGTGTAACTATTGTACGCAGTAGTTACAAATCCTTGATCAATTATTCCACTATTTATCCAATATTTAAAATCGAAAGGTGCATCTCCAGTAAATTCAACAATCATTTTTATGTTTCCTGATTCACAGAGTCGAAACTGATCGACAGTAACCGTTGCTGTCGGAGTCTGCCCAAATAATATATTATCTACTCCAGTCCATACCAGAAGTAAAATAATCACTAGTAGATATTTTTTCATCCCCATTAATATTGTTAACAAACGTATTGTCCCCAAACCGCTCAACAACTAAGCATTATACGCCTGATAATTAATAAAGTTCCATCACTTACAAACATAATTAAAAATTGACGAACCACGTTTATTTTCGCCATCAGTCCGGAGCGATTGACGGCCCAAAACAGTTCATTCGTCAAAATAATGTAAGCCCATCAGGATGTAAACGACGGTATGTGGTAATTGTTTTGTGAGCTGCGTATGTAATTTGTCACTGACAATCTATTGTAAATTATACATACTTTTCAAACGACACAGTATTAACGAACTAGGTCTATGAAACAAAAAAAAAGAGCTACGAATGCAGCTCTTTCTGTATATTATAATGTTTCTGATTACAGTGCTTTTCGAATAGCATCTGCAATAGATTCAAACTCCTCTTTTTCCAATTTCAATTTCGGATTCCTGAAATTCACGTCTGCCTCACTATTCATCGGAATGAGATGTATGTGTGCATGAGGCACTTCTAATCCCAATACAGCCACTCCAACTCGTTTACAATCTATTACTTTCTTTTGTGCAATGGCAATTTTCTTGGCAAACACATTCATATCAGCCAATAAATTATCTTCCAAATCAAATAAATAGTCTGTTTCCTGCTTAGGGATAACCAAGGTATGCCCTTTAGCTAAAGGATTAATATCCAGAAATGCAAAGAAGCGGTCATCTTCAGCAATTTTGTAACATGGAATTTCTCCTTTGACGATTTTGGTAAAAATGGTAGACATGGCTTATTTCTTAAATTGATATTTCAACAATTTCAAAAGTCATTAAACCATTTGGCACCTGAATCTCCACCTGGTCACCAACTTCTTTACCCAATAAACCTTTGGCGATTGGTGTAGAAATAGATATTTTGCCTTCTTTAAGATTCGCCTCACTTTCAGGCACTAAAGTATAAGTCATGCTTGCCTTATTCTTTAGGTTTTTAATTTTCACCTTGTTTAGCAATTGTACTTTTGACGTATCAATGCGCGATTCATCAATGATTCGGCTATTGGCAACTGTGTCTTGCAATTTAGCAATACGCATCTCCAGTAAGCCCTGAGCTTCTTTTGCGGCATCGTACTCTGCATTTTCTGATAAATCACCTTTATCACGTGCCTCAGCAATTTGCTTCGAAATAGATGGACGTTCAAAAGTCTCTAATTGATGCAATTCTTCTTTAAGCTTCTTTAAGCCAGCTTCGGTTATATATTTCATGTCTCTAAATTTAATGTAGTTAAGCTCTCATACTTCTTGTGCAATTTTCATTCGAACGTTTAATATTTCGAATCTCTTATGACTTCGTACGACATCTCTTACTTCTATCTTACTATAATTCTGTACCGTTATATAAAAAAAATAAAGAATCCCGATTTCCCAGAACTCTTTGTTACAAATATACAAAAGTTATCATTAAGTTCAAAAAAGCAACCGCTCACACTCACCATAAACAACTAGTGCAATGGCAGTTGATTACACATATGGCCGTTTCAAAATCTCTGAGTAAATGACAGCTTGCCTTAAGTCTATTTGCTCTTTATCAAACTCAAACCCTTCATTATCATCTTCAAGCTCTCCTACTTTAACATGCTCTTTTTTAGATGTCATCGCACGCTTTGTTTCTTTCTTTTTAGCTTGCATGTACAAGGGCACATCCTTCGCTACTTTTTTTACCTTTTCCTCTTTCACAACTTCTTGCTGAGGCTTTTGAAACAGCTCCCTTAACTCACCTAATATATCTTCCTCCGGCTCTTGCATTGGATCATGCTCAGGCCGGCTTTCATTTTCGGGCATCGGTCTTGGCTTTTTGGCTTGTTTCTGCTTTTTAATTGCGCTAAAAACCAATGCTGCCAGCATAGCAAGTATATACAGTATGTTACCAATATCGTCCATGACTTTCTTATTTAATACTGAGCCAAATTACCATTTTTTAAACGAAGAATAGCAAACTTCGATTAGTAATACGTCATTTTCGTTTAAATTGTTTGCAAACATCAAGGCATTTGACTGAATCGCATTTACTATTTTTGCAATAAAGGAAAAACAAAAACGTTACTGTAGATAAATAGATTTCAATGAAGAAGCTCATTACGCTACTATTAATACCATTTTTCACATTAGCTTGTCAAAAAGATAGTGTAGAAATTATACCTAATATTCGTTTTACCGCAGAGATAAACCTTGACAATCCTCAATACTCCGGAAGCAATCCTTTTATAGTAATGCCGGGAGGCACTAACCGCTATGTCGGAATCAATGGGGTTGTGGTATTTGAAGTTACACCAACTGAGTTTTATGCATTTGATTTGATGTGTACACACCAACACGATAAGACTGGTTCATTCTTTGTGGAAGAGGTTAACAAGGGTGATGTTGTTTTAAAGTGTCCTGAATGCGGTTCTGAATTTAATGTAGCAGCCGAATATGGCAGCATTGTTAAAGGCCCGGCCAAATGGCCACTTAAACGCTACCAAACATCAGTAAGCGGAAGCATTCTTCGCATCTGGAATTAAAACTATTTACATTAACACAAATAGACTCCAACGATAGACTTTGGCACATATATTGTAAATCATTGATCACCTATCAGTAATTCAACATACTGTAGTTGAGCAAATTTAATTGCTTGTTACGTTCCCCAAAAATGCCTCGATATCATTGCGAGGCATTTTTCTTTTATCTAAAAGGGAAGATTCTGTAAATCAACATTCCCACCCGTTATAACTATTCCAATCTTTTGATTTTTGAATAAAGCCTGATTCTCAAGAACCGCAGCTAATGGCACAGCCGACGATGGCTCAACTATAAGTTTCATGCGCTCCCATATTAGTCGCATGGCCTGTATTATACTCTCTTCTGACACCAGATAAATGTCATCGACTTTTTTCTTGATTATTTCGAACGTTAGTGAACCTAATGAGGTACGCAGACCATCAGCAATAGTATCCGGATTGACAACAGGCTGAAAAACGCCCTTCCTGAAGGACTGATAGGCATCATCTGCATTTGCTGGCTCACCCGCAATTACTTTCAGCTGAGGAAAAACTTCTTTTACATATGTAGCAGTACCACTCAGCAAACCTCCTCCACCAACAGGAGTCATGATGATATCTAAATCTTTATTATCCTGCAATAATTCTAATGATGCCGTTCCTTGTCCGCAAATCACTTCCCATTGATTGTAAGGATGAACCATAACAGCACCAGTTTGACGAATCACTTCTTCCAAAGTACTCTCACGTGCCGCTAATGTTGGTTGACAAAAAGTAATCTGCGCACCATAACCTGCCACAGCTTTCTTCTTAATCTCAGGTGCATTTTCCGGCATCACAATATGTGCTTTCACGCCATTAATTTTCGCGGCTAAAGCTAATGCTGCTGCGTGGTTTCCAGATGAGTGAGTAGCAACGCCATGCTTCTTTTGTTCGTCAGATAAAGACAAAACAGCATTGGTAGCTCCGCGATATTTAAAAGCACCCACCTTTTGCAGATTTTCACATTTAAAAAAAAGTTCCGCTCCACATATTTCATTAATACTCTTACAAGTCAGAACAGGCGTTTGATGTACAAATGGTTTAATCTGTTCGTAAGCCTTTTCAATATCAGCGGCAAGAGGTAAATTCATTCGAATTACTTTTTAAGTTCGCTTACAAATTTATCAACAATTGGCTGGGCTATATCTGCATCTTTACTAAAGATATATAAATCAACGGAGGTTTGAGTTCCAGCCACGAAACCAGCAGATACGCCAGACTCATAATCGTTTTTTATCATCGATTCGATACCATTATCAGCTAAAGCATTTTTAAGATGAGCAACAGTAAGTTCGGTATCTGAGTAGATGTTAATTAAATCTTCCATAACATTAATGTTTAGATTAAAATAGAGTTAAAGCAGCCGGTTTTTTTAAAGATATTAAAATTACATCAGACTAAAAATAGAGCAGCATCCTCAGCATAGCTACATGGCACCAAATAGGTACCTTCTTCGGATCAACCTCGCTGGGAGCGTAGTTATACCCTTGTTGGTACGAACAAGCCCCGAAGCTCCACCGAAGTAGGCATATGTTCATCTGAACAAACTGACAAAGGTCAAAAGGTTATTCACTCAATTACATGACTGTTCTGACAGCTTTGCTTGAATTATAAATCACAATTTACATAGACCGAACCGGCACACATATATCTACTAAAAACGTTTCGTCTTTCGGTTCTTCCGTATACATTTCAAAGCATGGTTTATCATCAGGCTGGTAAGCACTTTCAGGAATCCAACTGGCATAAATCCAGTTCCAGGCATCAGCGAATTGATGCGCCTGCACCTCAAATTTTACCACAACATATTGCCCACCTTCAATCTGCATCTTACCTATTTCGCCATCAACTTTAGTATCTTCAGGTACTGTAATGCAAATGCTGATTCGCAACTTCATCTCTTCCGCAATGTTCGGGTCATCATGATAAACAGCTAAAGACCTCAAGTCTGATTGTGCCATTAATCCACGGGATCCTGCCCATGTCATAATATTCTGCCATAGGCCTCTAAACAATTCTTCATTGCCTTTGTAAGGCCCAATATGACGCACCTAAGCAACTGTCATATTCGGCAACTCTTTAATTTCGATACTCTTGTTAAGATCCATATTCGTATTCCATTTTAGTGATTTTGTATACGAACAAAAGTAGACGCTTAACTCCTCCTTGACTTTCTCAAGATTGCTATTGCTTTGACTCAAATTGCTTTTTTGACGCATCTGATATAACCAAGCAGTTGGCGATTGACCAAAGTGCTGTTTGAAATTTCTGGAAAAGATTGAAATATCAGTAAAACCACACTGAAAAGCCACTTCACCAACCCTTAGGTTATGGTTCATCACTAATAAGGTGGCAGCTCGTTGCAATCGTAATCGAGTAATAAACTGAAACGGTGTTTCATTCATCACACCCATAAATATGCGATGGAAATGATACTTGGAGAAATTAGCTACAGCTGCTAACTCATCCAGAGAAAACTGCTGGTCGAGGTTTGATTCAATATAATCAAGCGTTTTATTAACACGTGCTGTATATTCTGCGACTTCCATCTATCAACAACCTTATAAATTAGTAACATATTCGAATCGATAATTATCCAACATATTACTATAGGTTGAACGTCTTATTTTAGGATCCAACTCCAACTTCGATGCCTTCAAAATTTCACCAGGAACCAGAAAGCTGGGTTTAATCTGAGCAATTTTTAAAGGCACAGTCTTTCCGTTTTCAGTATATTCTCCAGATATATATTTACCCTTTTTATATTTCTCAACTAGTTTAAAGTTATCTGAAAGCTTAAGCTCCCACTCTCCAACCCATAACATATTTTGCAATTCACCAGTCACATTTAAAGTATCTGAATGATTATAAATTGGCACTTGATACTCCCAATTGCCGGTACTCTTCTCAACGGTTTGACACCCATCTTCATTAAAAGAGCTTATAACATTGAAGGAATGATCTTTTATTTCTACCAAATGCTTTGATTTACCATCATCGAAATAAAACTTCCATAAACCTAACGGTATATCATTATCGAATAGGTATTCGCTTTTTAACTGTCCGTTTGGATAAAAAAACTGAAAAGCGCCATCTTTTTTACCATAGTTAAGTTCACCAGATGAATATAAGCTTCCATCCATTAAAAAATCACGATAAGCACCCTCAATCCTTAAACCATTTTCTAGTTGAGCAAGACGATAATAACAAGCATATTTAGGGCTTGTAAGTTCCCATTCTTCATTGAAGTACAACTTAGCACACTTACTATAACTTATAATTTCAGTATGTAAAAATGTTGATGATGAACGTAATTTCTTATAGATGCTTTTGTAATTCTTTTGATCATTAAGCCCAAGTGCCATTAGGGCCTCCTGCCTCTTTAAAAATACATCATAAGCAAAAGGATTAATCAATAGATAATCCGCGCAGCTTTGAATGATTTTTTTATTATCAGAGACATCATCTCCCTTCAAACGCTCCAGCAAACTCTGTTCGGTAAAGTTTAATTGTTCAATTCTAAAGCTGATTGGCAAAACATGGGATGAGCGTATGGCGTTCCCATTCTTCGTAGCAGGTTTGACCCATTTGCCACTTGTTAAATTAACCAAACGAATGGCTTCTGCATCCAGTTCAGGCGTTACAGAATGTAATACTTTGATATTTTCAAGTTGCGCATCCTCTGAGATATCAAATTGAACTAACACCATACCTTCCTCTTCATTAAACAGCGCCTTTAGAGGATAATTAAGTTCTAAACTGATAAAGTTAACCACACTTGAATCGACTCCAACAACACAAACCGGCATTTCAATATTCTCAATGGGGAACTTTGGATGAGTAATCGGTCTCAAATCCTCGTTGTTACATTTATAGAAGAAGTAATTTTTACATGACTTATTGTGCTCCTTTGCATACAACCAATCCAGACAAGCTTCGCGTTTCATTTTAAGATTAAACTTTGCTGCACCACGGCTAAAGTAAAGACTATACTTTTTAGGATCACGAGCTAAAACAAAATTATAATCCGTAATAGCACTCTTAAAATGTTGGGATTCCAAATGAATGTTTCCCCGGTAATTTCGATAACGGGCGTTATTTGGCTCCATACTTATTAACAAGTCAAAGTAGAATAATGCCTTATCAAACTCTTCATTTTTATCAAGAAACTGCCCTTTCATATAAAAATACTGAGAGTCGAGAGGCTTATAAACATAGGCCTTCTCTAATTCCAACAAAGCATCTTTATAATTTTTCAGATGGTAATTGGCATAACTTTTCCGGACATAAGTATTCCCATAATAAGGATTCTCTTTTTCAATTTTTGAAAAATAATTAAGGGCTGCTGCATACTGTTTATTCTGATACAACGATTCGGCTTCATTCCATACTTCCCAGTTTATTTGGGCAATAGAAGAGTGTATGGATACAAAACTCAGTACAATCAATAAAGGTCTTAGGTAGTGATTTTTCATTAGCTATTTTTTTCACACCTAAAATAATAAAAAAGAGCAACCACTTGGCTGCTCTTTCATATAATATAGCTATTATACAATTACTTACTTTCTTCAATCCTTGCAATCAACTCATCGAATAAGAATTCTGTATCCGTTGGTCCACTTGATGCTTCCGGATGAAATTGTGTTGAGAAAAAAGGTTTAGTTTTATGCTTAACCCCTTCGTTAGTCTTATCATTAATATTTACAAAAAACGGTTCCCACTCATCACCAAGTGTTTCATTATCGATGGCAAAACCATGATTTTGACTGGTGATATAACAGGTATCTGTTCCTACTTTGATCACCGGGTGATTATGTGCGCGGTGGCCATATTTGAGTTTATAAGTAGATGCACCTGATGCAATACCCAATAACTGGTTACCTAAACAAATTCCAAATATCGGTTTACCTATTTCAATAGCTTTTTGAATGTGCTTAATGGTTACTTCACACATTTGCGGATCTCCAGGTCCATTTGATAACATGATACCATCATAGTCATCTTGTGTAAAGTCATAATCCCAAGGAACACGAATAACTGTTGTATCGCGCTTAAGTAAACAACGAAGAATGTTGTTTTTAGCTCCGGTATCGACCAATACGACTTTGTGTTTCCCGTTACCGTATACCTTCTTTTCTTTAACACTAACCTTGGCAACTAAATTCTCTTTATTAGGATCTACGAAATCAATCTCTTCCCCCTCAATTTCAATCTTACCAAGCATCGAACCTTTTTCGCGTAAAATCATGGTTAAAGCACGCGTATCGATACCAAAGATACCAGGTACTTTATTCTGAATCAACCACTCACGGAGGCTATTTTCCGCATTCCAGTGACTATATTCAAAAGAGTAATCAGAGATTATTAATCCTGAAATATGGATACGATCCGATTCGTGAAATTTAGGAATACCATTCTCAGTATCGTTTTTTGGCACACCATAGTTACCAATAAGAGGGTAGGTAGAAACAAGTATTTGCCCTTCATATGATGGGTCGGTCAAACTTTCAGGATAACCAGTCATGGCGGTATTAAACACTACTTCTCCGGCCACCGACTTATGGTATCCAAATGATTTTCCTTCGAAGACAGTTCCGTCTTCCAACACTAATTTAATCTTCTGTACTTCAGGCATACCTATCAATACTTTTTACAATATTATCTACACAAAAAATGCACCTATTCGCTGTTAAGAATAAATGCATGCACAAGGCTTCCCTTATGCGGCACAAATGTAATAATTATTTATATCCCAAGCGAATTTTTAAGCTTTGTTTGCATATTTATTACATATATTTTAATCCGCTGTATATGTATGCACGTTTTTAGTGTTTTTTGAGAAGTTGCTGAGTTGAAAAGTTGAATGATTGTCTAAAATCATTCGGAACATGTATCGGTTTTCAGATTTGCACTAAACATTGTACGAAACCCTCATCGGTTTACAGATCTGTCCTTAAGCATCATCCGGAATTCTCATCAATTTTCAGATGAGCCTTTAACTTTTCCAAAATTCACAACCAGGAAAAAGATTATAACAACAAAAAAGAGGGACCATGCAAATCTCCCCCATGCAACGGTCCCTCATACCCAATCAACAAAAACTCTTAATATCTATCTATTGTCTAATGCTATATAATCGTGTCTTTCTGATACATTTTTATAGGCTGGACGAATAATACGTTTACTCGAAAAAGTAACTTCTTCGATGCGATGCGCACACCATCCTGCTATACGCGAAACCGCGAAAATAGGTGTGTAAATCTCTTTCGGAATCTGTAAGCACTCATATACAAATCCACTGTAAAAATCGACATTGGCACAAATCACTTTGGCATTAGCACCTTTAAAATCATAAAATACCTGAGGCGCCAATCGCTCAATAGCGGCATATAGATGAAATTCATCAACACGCCCTTTTTCGACGGCCAAAGCTTCGGCTTTTTCTTTTAATAATACAGCACGAGGATCCGAATTAGTATAAATAGCGTGACCAATTCCGTATATCTTACCTGTATTATCAAACGCCTCTTTATTTAAAAGCTTAAGTAAATACGCTTTAATTTCTTTCTCATCGCGCCAATCTTTCACATTGACCTTAATATTCTCCATCATGTCCATCACTTTCAGGTTGGCACCTCCGTGAAGACCTCCTTTAAGTGAACCTAATGCTGCCGCAATGGCTGAGTAAGTATCGGTTTGTGCCGAACTAACCACACGTGTTGTAAACGATGAATTATTACCACCTCCATGCTCGGCATGTATCACTAATGATAAATCCAGCAAATCGGCTTCTAACTGCGTGTAATTATCACCTTTGAGCATATACAAGAAGTTCTCGGCTGTACTCAAATGCGGTTGTGGGTGACGAATAACCAATGATTTCTTTTGGTACGAATGACGCATTCCGAAATAGGAGTAAGCCACAATCACGGGAAACTTAGCAATCAAACTTATCGACTGCTGAATCAAATTTTCAGGCGATAAATCCTCAGCTTTTTCGTCAGCAGTATAAAGTCCCAGAACCGAACGTGCCAGCATATTCATAATATCTCTCCCACGAAGCGAAAGAATCATATTTTTTGAAAAGAATGGCGGCAAATGACGCTC
Source organism: Carboxylicivirga marina (assembly GCF_016612505.1). GTDB lineage: Bacteria > Bacteroidota > Bacteroidia > Bacteroidales > Marinilabiliaceae > Carboxylicivirga > Carboxylicivirga marina. The sequence goes on along the minus strand of NZ_JAENRR010000016.1, from coordinate 63,373 downwards.
CAGCTCTAACTCAGCTGTAAATGCATTTAGTTCTTCGACACTTGGCAATTGTCCAGACAAGAGCAAATATGCTGTTTCTTCGAATCCATGTCGCCCGGCCGATTGAAAGCCTTTGGCCAAATCCTTAAGCTCTACACCCCGGTAAAACAGCTTTCCGTCTTTTGGGACAAGCTTTCCATCTACTTTGTCATAACCCTCTACATCACCGATGGTTGTTAAGCCTACTAGTACTCCAGAAAAATCGGCATTACGCAATCCTCGCTTCACACTGTATTCATCAAACAATGTCTTATCAATATCACTGGATACCACTGCATCCTTTGCCAATTTCTCAAATATTGCCATATGTTGTTTATTTTAATAAGTTTTGAATGACCTCAGTCACCTTTTCAAAACCAAATTCCTTAATTATCTTATTCTTTTTTCGTTCAATCTTATCATTACACAAATTACCGACAGAACCTTCATGCGTGTGATTAACCTGGTAATCTGTTTCAAACTGGCCTGCTTCAATTGCTAAACCAACTTGCTTATAGGCATCCCTAAATGGCACACCACTTAATACCAACTTATTTACTTCTTCAACACTGAATGCCAATTTATACTTGTTATCCTCCATCACATCCGTTTTCACATCGATATTTTCAATGGCAAAAGTGGCAATCTCCAAACAGTCGAGTAATTCATCAAATGCAGGCATAAACACCTCTTTTATCAACTGCAAGTCCCTGAAATACCCCGTTGGTAAATTGGCTGTAATCATGCCAATGGATTCTGGTAATGCCTGCAACTTATTGCAATGTGCCCGAAGTAATTCAAACACATCTGGATTCTTTTTATGGGGCATAATACTCGAACCAGTTGTTAACTCATCTGGCAACTTTAAAAATCCAAAGTTCTGACTTGTAAATAAACATCCATCAACTGCTAATTTCCCTATCGTTTGCGCTACAGATGACATGGCATAAGCAACAGTTCGTTCCATCTTACCGCGTGCCATTTGTGCATAACCAACGTTATAATTCAAATCCTCAAAGCCCAACAACTCCGTCGTCATTGTTCTATTTAATGGAAATGAAGAGCCATAACCAGCTGCAGTACCCAAAGGGTTTTGATTGGCTGTCCGCCAGGCTGCCTGCATCAATAACAAGTCATCGGCCAAACTTTCGGCAAAGGCACCAAACCAAACACCAAAGGATGATGGCATAGCCACTTGAAGGTGTGTATAACCTGGAATCAAAACCGACTTTTGTTCTTCACTCTTTTGTTGAAGCACAATAAACAGTTTATCGATGGCTTTAACCAACTCCTCAATACGATGACGAGTATACAATTTCAGGTCGAGAAGTACCTGATCGTTACGTGAACGACCACTGTGTACTTTTTTTCCTACATCTCCCAATTTGCGGGTTAGCATTAGTTCAACCTGCGAGTGCACATCCTCAATACCGTCCTCAATTTTGAAGTTTTCTCCAAGTGAATTCTTATATAAAGACTTTAATTCTAGCAAAAGAACATCCAGTTCACTCTTCTCTAAAAGACCAACACTTTCAAGCATGGTAATGTGCGCCATGGTTCCCAAAATGTCGAAAGGCGCCAGAAAAACATCCAGCTCACGGTCGCGTCCGACGGTGAATTCCTCAATTCGTTTATCAACGGAAGTTCCTTTATCCCATAACTTCATACCTTAACTCTTTAATTGTTAACAATCTTAATCACCAACCAAGGAGAGTTACTATCTGAAAGAAATAAAAACCTCCATCTTTCGAATTGGCAAATATATTCACTTTTTATTTATAATTATACACTTTTATCAACTTTACATGACTTTTGTCATTATTTTGATTGTATATAAACAACTTATATCCTTAAAACTATCTAATATCTAAGTCCTTTAGAAGTTTCAGATAAATATCTATTCCCTCCCTTATTTCAGACAGGAGAATATACTCATCGGGGGTGTGTGAACGAGCTGAATCGCCACAACCCATTTTTATGCTTGTAAAATCCATCACTGCCTGATCGGATGTTGTTGGAGAACCATAGTGCGATAATCCTAGTTCAATTCCACGTTTAACCAAAGGGTGTTCCATTGGAATAAATGAACTATTCAAGCGAAAAGAGCGTGGATTCACATCGCAATCGACATTACTTTCAATGACTTGATGAAGCTCTTTATTACTATAACACTCATTTAGGCGCACATCCACAACAAAACGACATGAATCAGGCACCACATTATGCTGACTGCCGCACTCTACTTGTGTAACTGTCATTTTAACAGCACCTAGATGTGGCGACACCTTATCAAACTTGTATGAACGAAACCACTCAATATCCTGCATGGCTTTGTACAAAGCATTTTCTCCTTCATTTCGTGCTGCATGCCCCGTTTTGCCGTGCGATTCACAATCCAGCACCATCAAACCTTTCTCTGCGACAGCCATCTGCATTTGAGTCGGTTCACCTACAATACCCAAATCAACCTTTCCCAATTCAGACAATATCGATGCAACACCATTGGCTCCGGAGATCTCTTCTTCTGCCGTAGCGGCAAAAACCAGGTTATATGGTAAATCTTCATCCTTCAAACATAAAAAAGTTGCCATCAGAGCAACCAAAGGACCGCCTGCATCATTGCTACCCAATCCGGTTAATTTATCACCTTCTACAGTGGCTCCAAAAGGATCATAGGTCCATTTTGAAGATGGCCTAACAGTGTCTAAATGTGAGTTAAACAGAATTGTTGGCTTGTTATTATCCTTTTCCTTAGCCCAACACCACACATTATTGCCCTGACGCTGCACGCTTAATCCATTATGCGTGAGGTAATCAGCCATTGCGTTCGCCACATCATTTTCTTCGCGACTAAAAGATTGTATTTGTATTAGCCGAACGAGCAATTCAATAGCTTCGTTGGTATATTTAATTTGCTTTTCTTCCATGATTTTAATCTAACGACAACAGTGTTCCGGATGACAAACCACTGCTCAATCCTTTTATATTTGTTATAAACACCTCCGAAACGCCACGTTTTAATGCCGCAAATCCATTATCCAACTTTGGCACCATGCCATCGTTGATAACACCAGACTCTTTGTATTCATCAAACATTTCGTATGATAGATTTGCGATAAGCGAATCATCGTCTGCAGGATTCGACAGCACCCCTTTCTTTTCGAAACAATACACCAATGACACCCTAAAAACGGAAGCAAAAGCCTTAGCCAGCTCTGCTGCCATTGTATCAGCATTGGTATTTAACATCTGCCCCTTACCATCGTGCGTTAGTGGCGCTACAACAGGAATCACCCCATTCTTAATGAGATCTTCTATTTGCTCAGTATTGACTCCAGTTACGTCTCCAGCATAACCATAATCAATATCTTTCACCGGTCGCTTAACAGCTCTAACCAAATCTAAATCAGCACCAGTTAGACCCACAGCTTGCTTATTTAAGGCCTGTAACTGAGCCACAATATTTTTATTGACCAACCCGCCATAAACCATCACAACAACATCCAGCATGTTCTGATCGGTAATGCGTCGACCTTCAACCATTTTTGTTTCCAAACCCAATTGCTGAGCTATTGCAGTAGCCGAACGACCACCTCCGTGCACCAATATTTTTTGCCCGGCAATACTGGCAAAATCTTTAATAAAAGCCTTTAAAGAATCAAGTTCTTCAACTACTTTACCACCAACCTTTACAATTGTTAATCTATCGTGCATAGCTTTATTTTAAAGATTCTAACATACGTTTAATCACAAGCTGAGCTGATACCACCCTATTGGCAGCTTCATCTATCACAATGCTATTTTCACTATCAATTACCGCATCGCTCACAATCATGTTACGACGAACGGGCAAGCAATGCATAAACCTGGCATTATTAGTTAAGTCCATTTTCTCCTCATCAACCGTCCAGCTTTTATCCTGACTCAAAATTTGTCCATAGTCAGAATAAGATGCCCAGTTTTTAGCATAGATAAAATCTGCATTCTCAAAAGCTTTTTTCTGATTGTACTCAACAGTGACACCATCAGAAAATTCTGGTGCTAACTCGTATCCTTCAGGGTGTGTCACCACCAAATCCACATTAGCTTCTTTCATCCACTCTACAAAGGAATTAGGGACCGCCTGAGGCAATGCACGGGGATGTGGTGCCCATGTCAATACCACTTTTGGTCGTTCTTTATTCTTGTGTTCTTCAATCGTGAATAAATCGGCAAAAGCTTGTAATGGATGACGTGTAGCTGACTCCATACTGATTACCGGAACACCTGCAAATTCAATAAACTGAGACAAAATCTGCTCTTCGTAATCAGCTTTTTTATCTTCAAAAGAAGCAAAAGAACGCACGGCAATTATATCACAATAGCGACCTATAACCGGCACTGCTTCGCGCAAATGCTCAGGTTTATCACCATCCATAATGACACCAAACTCCGTTTCCAACTTCCAGCCATCCTTATTAACATCCAGAACAATCACATTCATGCCCAGGTTCATAGCTGCTTTTTGCGTACTCAAACGCGTGCGAAGGCTCGAATTGAAAAATATTAATATGATGGTTTTGTTTTTACCCAAAGCATCAAAAGCATATGGATTTTTCTTGACCTCAGCCGCCTCTTTGAGAGCAACATCTAAATCGCCAATATCGTTTACTGTTAAGAATCGTTTCATTTTATTCGTTTCAAGTAATCAGTTATGGAACAATGCAGTTATTCAATTCTAAGCAGGACGTACCTGTCCCTGACCTTTAATTATCCATTTATATGAAGTTAACTCCCGTAAGCCCATTGGCCCGCGAGCATGTAGCTTTTGGGTGCTTATTCCAATTTCAGCACCTAAACCAAACTGTGCGCCATCGGTAAAAGCAGTGCTTGCATTAACATAAACAGCTGCTGCATCCACTTCATTAAGGTATCGCTCAATTACAGCAGCATCTTCAGCAATAATTGCCTCACTGTGCTTTGAACTATATTGGTAAATATGGTTAAGTGCCGATTCAAAATCTTCAACCGTTTTAATTGATAGTTTTAAGGATAGAAATTCCGTTCCGAAATCTTCAGCTGTGGCTTGATGTAATAATTCATCAGGATATAATCCTTTTAATTTCTGATAAGCTTTATCATCGGCAAATACTTCAACATGCTCCTTAGCCATAGCATGAATTAGCACTGGCAAATCACTCAATCGACTCTGGTGAAGTACCAGACAATCCAAGGCATTACAAACACTCACCCGCCTTGTTTTTGCGTTTAACACAACCTGCTGTCCAATATCAAGATCTCCAGATACATCAAAATAAGTATGCACAATACCAGCACCTGTTTCAATAACCGGAAGTTTAGCATTATCGCGCACGGCATTAATTAATCCCTGTGAACCACGTGGAATCAATACATCCACATAAGCAACTGCATTCATTAATTCATCAGTCGCCTTCCTATCTGCAGGTAATAACTGTACAACATCAACACTCACCTGATGCTTTTCTAAAACATTTCGAATAATATCCACCAATACAGCATTGCTGTTTTCAGCATCACTTCCGCCTTTGAGTACACAGGCATTACCCGAACGCAAACACAATGAAAATACATCAATGGTCACATTGGGGCGCGCTTCATAAATAACACCTACAACACCAAGTGCCACACGCCTTTTCTCCAATTCAAGACCATTTGATAATGTTTTTTTCTCCAACACTTCCCCAACAGGGCAAGGCAGAGTTGCTACGTTTTCAACATCATCAGCTATAGCCTCTATGCGTTCTTTTGTTAATTTCAGTCGATCATATTTAGGATCTTCGACTGACATACGTTCTAAATCAATCTTATTGGCGTCTATTATTGAATCTTTTGCAAGACAAAGCTCCTTGGCTAGTGATTTAAGAATGGAAGACACCTGCTCATCACGCAATCGTAACAGACCACGAGAAGCTTCCTTTACTTTTTGAAAATAGGATTCATACATGATGATAGGATTTGCTTATTAACTCAAAAACTCTGGGAAAACATATAGGTAATCATAATGAATCAAGGGTTTATATTTACTGTCACTCAGGTGCTTTTCAGCCTTCGTCTTACCATATGCAGCCCGACCAATCCCAATGACACGTTTATCTGAATCCATTATTTTTAGTAAATCTCCTTTTTCAAAGTCAGTTGGCAAACTTGTAACACCGGCCAAGAGCAGACTAACAGCTTTATTGGAACACAGCGCAGTTAACGCGCCTGCATTAATAACTACTTCTGCTTTGGCAAAACCTTCAGAATAGGCAATCCATTGTTTAACGGCCGGATAACCTTCACCAGCCTTAAAGTGCGTATGTTCTACTACTTGTTCTTGTTCCATTAAACGAGTAATGATACCCTCTTTTTGTCCATTAGCAATGTGCACATTAATACCCGACATGGCTGATTTTTGTGCTACACGACACTTGGTTAACATGCCGCCTCTACCAAAATCTGATTTAGCGGCCGAAATAAATTGTTCGAGATCTTTTTCCTCAGCACTAATCTCAGGGATAACAGAAACGCCAGCATCATTCGGATGTCCATTATAAATACCATCGACATTAGAGAGTATAAGTAAGCCCTGACACCCCATCATTGAGGCCATCATGCCACTTAGCTCATCATTATCGGTGAACATCAGAGCTGTAACCGAAACCGCATCGTTTTCATTGACGATAGGCAAAACGCCATTTTCCCACAAGGCATTGACGCAATTTTTCATATTAAGGTAATGCTCACGAGTGCTAAAATCCTGTTTTGTTACCAACACCTGGGCAATTTGAATATCGTGCAAATCAAACAGCTGAGCATATAAATTCATTAGCTTAACCTGCCCCACAGAAGACAAAAGCTGACGCTGAGAAACACGATCTGTTTTTTTATCGGGCACAACAATACCACGGGCAGACGCCACAGCTCCTGACGAAACCAACACGACCTTCTTTCCCTGCTGATGCAGGCGTGCAATTTGCATCACCAATTCATTTATGCGACTTTTATTAAGCCCTCCTTCTGAATTGGCCAATACATTTGAACCTATTTTAATACAAATCTTATCGTACATGGCTGCTATTTCCCGTTTTCTATCTTATTAAAAGACGTCAGCAAGCCCTTAATTAAGGATGAGCTAAAACCCTGATGCTCCATCTCATTAAGACCGGAAATAGTGACACCACGAGGCGTGGTAACTTTATCAATTTCATCTTCGGGATGCGTGCCTTTTTGAATTAATAAATCAGCAGCTCCCTTAATGGTTTGAGCAGAAATTTGCAGCGCCAGTTTCGATCCGAAACCAATTTCTATCCCTCCTTGTGTAGCAGCACGTATAAAACGCATGGCATAAGCAATTCCGCAAGCTGCCAAAACGGTAGATGCTGCCATTAACTCTTCAGGAATTATTAAAGCCTGTCCCATCTCTGAAAACAGTTTTAAGACTTTCTCTTCCTGCTCTTCTGTCGCATTATATGCCGAAATACACGTCATCGATTCCCCAATTTCAATGGCTGTATTTGGCATAGCTCTGAATATTGGCAAACTAAGTCCGCAATACGATTGAATTAGTTCAGATGAAACACCTGTAGCTAAAGAAATTAACAATGTATTCTCAGCCAACTCTGTTGTAATTTCTTTTACAACCTCTTCTAACTGATATGGTTTTATACCCAAAAAGACAATATCGGCCCCTTTGGCAGCAGCTTTATTGTCTTTAGTAACAACAACTCCTTTATCGGCAAAATCAGCCAATAAAGAAGTACGACGCCTGGTAATGGTAATTTGTGATGGTTTTAATAAACCATTTGACAATAACCCCTTTGCGATGGCAGTACCTAAGTTACCACCACCAATTATAGCTATTTTATTAACTTTCATGCTATCATTTTTTGTGTTGCCCTCGTGTCAACCTATAAGAAAAAGAATGCTTGTACTTACAAACCTACACAAAAACAAACAAAAAGTCCTGCAGAAAGCCTACTAACTCTCTTCGTTCGGAGCTTCTACTTTCACATGAGACCAGTTCTCACCAGATTTAATACGATAAAGTTGCATTTCGCTAATCCCAAATTCCCTAGCTATTAACTTTAATCTTGTTTTGCGATTCGGATCATTAATCTTCATCTTTAATCGCATCACCTGGGTAGCAGTAAGTTTATGGCCTTGCTGTGTTTTGCGTCCTTTTTGTTTCTCCCGAGCTTCTAATACCGAAGGATTATTTTGCTGATGTGCAAACATTTCCTTTTTATTAGCCCACTGAAGGTTCTCAATAAAGTTGTTTGATTTATTGTAATCCAGATGAATTACAAACTCTTGATCAGGAGAAGTTTTGGGTAAAAATAATTCAGCAACCAACTTGTGTACATAGAAGGTTTTTGATTTACCGAAAGGCCTCAACGGCAAGGTTGGATAACCTCTTAATTTACCGCCTCTGATATAATCTCCAGCTTCAATTTTGTCGGTGTAACTAATAATTCTACCGTAGCTTGAAATTGCATATCTTTTCTTCAATGCACCTTTTTCAAACTCTACTTCTTTCCATTCTTCGTTCCAGTACGATCTTACCATCTTATTATGATATTAACCACTATCAACAGCAGCCTCAAGACTGGATATAAAACAGTCTATATGGCTCTCATTGAGAGTCATTGGAGGCAGTAACCTCATTGTATATGTGCCGGAAACGCCGGTAAAAATATAACTTTTAAACAATAATTCCTGTCTTATGCCAGCTATTTTTTCATACCCTTCAATTGCCAACATTAAGCCCATCCCTCGTATATCCTTGATATCAATGCTTTTACGCAATTTGCTTAAAAGGTATTTTTCACTTTTATTAACATTTGCAATCAAGTTCTCATCCTGCATTATCTCTAATACAGCTAAACCTGCAGCGCATGCCAGATAATTGCCACCGAAGGTCGTTCCTAATAATCCTTTGGAAGGCTTTATGTGAGGAGCTACAAGAACACCACCGATCGGAAATCCATTGCCCATCCCCTTAGCCATCGTTACCATATCAGGCTCTATATCTGCATATTGAAAGGCAAAAAACTTTCCACTTCTTCCGTAACCTGACTGAATCTCATCCAATATTAATAAGGTCCCCGTATCGCGACACAACTTTTGTAATGCCATGAGAAAATCAGGTGAAGGCACATAAATACCACCAATTCCTTGAATACCTTCAATAATAACGGCTGCAACACCTTTAGATGCCACGGATTTTTCAACAGCTTCAATATCTTCCCATGGAACAATCTCAACCTCATGCCCAGCATTGAATGGAGCAATTATTTTCTCGTTATCTGTAATGGCTACTGCCCCTGAGGTACGGCCATGAAACCCTCTCTCAAAGGCCAGAATTTTTTTTCGACCTGTATGAAAAGATGCCAATTTTAAAGCATTTTCGTTTGCTTCAGCACCAGAATTACATAAGAACAATTGGTAATCATCCATTCCGCATAGCTGCCCCAATTTATCAGCTAACTCTTGTTGCATAGGGTTTTCTACAGAATTACTATAAAACCCTATTTTTTGGAGTTGCGAGTTTATTCTATCGACATAATGCGGATGACTATGCCCTACTGAAATGACGGCATGACCACCATACAAATCGAGGTACTTATTGCCTTCATTATCCCACACATAACAGTCTTCACCACGAACTGGTGTAATATCAAACAGTGAGTATACATCAAATAGTTCCATAACAATGGCCCTTTCTATATAAAATAAAAGTAAGATTCAATCGAAAAACAGGATGAAGTACCATGAGCTAAAGCCCATGGTACTCAAAGCAGTTGGCCTTCATCCAAAGAAGAATGAACACCTAAATTTAAACCAAATAATCTGTGGGATAATAACATTCTAAAATGCCACAGATTTTAAATGAAGACCCTCTGCTTCATCCAAACCAAATAAAAGATTCATATTTTGCACAGCCTGACCAGATGCTCCTTTGAGCAAATTATCTATCACACTGACTATATGAAGTTTTGTTCCATATTTCTTAACACTAACAAGAGCCTTATTGGTATTAACCACTTGCTTCACATCTGGATTTTCATTTACCACAAAAGTGAAAGGATGCCCCTGATAGAATATTTCAAAAAGTGATTTTGCAGCTTCTTCTGACAACTCACTTTCAATATATACTGATGCTAAAATACCGCGAGGATAATTCCCTCGAATAGGTACAAAATTGATATCCTCACTAAAGTCTGGCTGCAATTGCAGCATCGACTCTCCAATTTCACCAAGATGCTGATGTTCGAACGACTTATAAACAGATGCATTATTATTACGCCAGCTAAAATGCGTGGTAGACGAGCATGCCTGACCGGCTCCGGTCGAACCCGTTATCGCATGAATATGTACCTCATTTAACTGCTCAGCATCAGCCAAGGGCAGCAGTGCAATTTGTATGGCGGTAGCAAAGCATCCGGGATTGGCAATTTTATCACTCTGCTTAATAAGCTCATGATTAAGCTCTGGCAGACCATAAATAAAGCCTTCAGCAGAATCTTTCAAGCGATAGTCGTTACTCAGGTCGATTATTTTACCATTAAACGAAGCTGGAATGGCTTCCACAAAGCTGCGCGAACGCCCGTGACCCATGCATAGAAACAGCACATCTACTGAGTAATTGACCTCATCGACAAATACCAGAGTGGTTTCACCGATCAAATCTCTATGAATATCAGTAACTGGCAGACCTGCCTGACTCGTACTCTGCACAAATGCAATTTCGGCTTGCGAATGATTTAATAAGATCCGGATAAGCTCACCAGCGGTATAACCTGCTCCACCAATTATTCCAACTTTAATCATTGCCATCCTTTAAATCGAGTTGCCCCTTGTTAACTGCATTAAAAATCTTCATTGGCGTGGCCATAATCGTTGTAAAACCTTCTACATCTTGTGCCGTCCATGCCTTATTCATTTCGCCATACTCACCAAAGGCACTACTCATTAAATCATGATCTGACTCAATTCCTACCACATCGAAACGATAAGGCTTTAACTTAATGATAACCTTACCAGTTACATTTTGCTGCGAACTCTCAAGGAACTTCTCAATATCGCGCATAACCGGCTCCAGATATTGCGATTCATGTAAAAACATGCCATACCAATTTGACAATTGCTCTTTCCAATGCATTTGCCACTTGGTTAACACATGCTTCTCCAAAACATGGTGAGCATTAATGATTATAAGTGGTGCAGCTGCTTCAAAGCCAACTCTACCTTTAATTCCTATGATGGTATCACCTACGTGCATATCACGCCCAATGGCATAAGCAGCACCCAGAGTTTCTATTTCTTTAATTGCTTCAATCGGATCGTCAAAGGCCGCATTGTTCACAGTTGCCAATTCACCTTTTACAAATCCAAGCTCTACCGTTTCCTCATCTTCTTTCTTCAGTTGACTAGGGTATGCACCTTCAGGTAAAGTCAAATTAGAAGTCAATGTTTCCTTTCCTCCAACGCTGGTTCCCCATAGTCCTTTATTAATGGAATATTCCATTTTGGTCCAGTCTCGAACCACGCCACGCTCTTTCAGGTAATCAATCTCAGCTTCGCGCGACAGTTTTAAATCACGAATTGGTGCAATCACTTTAATTTCTGGTGCTAAGACCTGAAAAGTCAGATCAAAACGAATTTGATCGTTACCTGCACCGGTACTTCCGTGAGCAATGTATTTTGCTCCAACCGAACGTGCATAATCAACAATTGCTAAAGCCTGAAAAATACGCTCTGAGCTAACTGAAAGCGGATAAGTATTATTTTTTAATACGTTTCCAAAAATCATATAACGAATACAGCGTCGGTAGTAGCGCTCTGTGACATCAAGTGTCGCATGCTTTGCAACGCCCAATTCGTAAGCTTTTGTCTCAATATCGTTTAGTTCATCATCACTAAACCCACCGGTATTGGCTATTGCTGAGTAAATCTCCAGACTCTTCTCCTCAGCTAAGTACTTCACACAAAATGAAGTATCTAAACCACCGCTGTACGCTAAAACTACCTTTTCCTTCATCGTTATATATTTATCAATATCTACTTAAAACAATGCCGTTATTGCTTTTAAAGTCTTTCCTATTTTACCATCCTTTTTAGTGACAGCTTTTTTTATTCGGGACAATACATTGTTTGACTTCTTACCTTTTACCGAATGATTGTTGCGATCAGGATCGAACAACATACCGGTACATAAACAATGCTTTCTTTCGGTTCGAACTAATATATCATAGTTAACACAGCTCTGACAACCTTTCCAGAACTGTTCGTCATCGGTTAACTCAGAAAATGTCACAGGGCGATATCCCAGGTCAGAATTTATCTTCATCACCGCCAAACCAGTGGTTAAACCAAATATTTTAGCGTGTGGAAATTTTTCGCGTGACAATTCAAAAGCCTTCGTTTTAATAGCTTTGGCTAAACCGTGACCTCTAAACTTATCAACCACAATTAACCCAGAGTTGGCCACAAAATTGTCGTGCCCCCAAGTTTCGATGTAACAAAACCCGGCAAATTCATCACCTTGCAATGCCAATACAGCCTTCCCCTCTTCAATCTTCTTTTGAAGATATTCAGGACTTCGCTTGGCAATACCCGTTCCTCGCACCTTAGCAGCTTCTGCTATGGTATCCAACACCACATCTACATAATTGAGATGTTCTTTCGCTGCGACAAATATGTTAAACTTACTCATGTTAATTATTCTGTTAGTCCAAATTGATTTACATACCGAAAATCAATTCCCTACAAGGTCTTTTCTTTCAATCCCGGCATAAACAATGATAAAGCGTTGATGACATCAGATTTGGAAACCCCCTCACGACTGATTAATAATATTGTATCGTCGCCTGCAATGGTTCCTAAAATCTCATACGGCCCATGGCTATCAATTACCGAAGCAATGCCATTGGCAAAGCCTGGGCGAGTTTTCATGATGGCCAGATGACCTGAAAACTCAATTGATTCAACACCACTCACCGGAAACTCTTCATGCTTGGCCGGTTCATCATTTTTTTGTGCTGTTTCAGGTACAATGTATTTATACCCCGTTTCAGCATCTGGCACTTTTGCCACTTTCAGGTATTTTAAATCACGCGACAAGGTAGCCTGCGTAATCTTATACCCTTCGGCTTCAAGCATAACCACCAGCTCCTCTTGTGAACTTACCTTTCGGGAACTAATAATTTGCTTGATTGCTAATAATCGTTGTGCTTTAATCTTCATTTGGTTCTTCTTCTTTGTTGAATGTATATTTATACATCGACGATGCAAATTTATTCAATAATTATTAATTTCAAAGTGGTTTTTTGCAAAAAATATGTATTTTTGCACGACAATAATTTATAAAACGCATAAAACAGCAGTCAACGGGTGACTAAATTTGGTCTGTACATACACTTATCTGACTACACTCTACAAGGGGTATCCCCACTGTTTTTCTTTCATTTTCCTATTATCTCAAACCTAATAACTCACTTTAACAGGGCGAGCGTATTAGCATGCATAAAAATGAAAGATTTTGTAGAAAAAGAAGGTAACATATGTCATCATGCTACAAATAATTGCATAATTATAGACAAAAGATGTTAAAAAAACCGGTTGATTTATGCACTTATAAGGTTGTTTATTGTCTTAGATGTTTGGAACTTGCTTGTTGGTTTAAGCAGGTTTTATTGTAAAAGAAGAAACAATAATAATTATAGAATAAGATGAAGAAGAACGTCAAAAAGGTCGTAGTTCTGGGGTCGGGCGCGCTGAAAATTGGTGAAGCGGGTGAATTTGATTATTCAGGTTCCCAAGCCTTAAAAGCTCTTAAAGAAGAAGGCATTGAAACGGTTTTAATCAACCCGAACATTGCTACTGTTCAAACATCAGAAGGCATTGCCGATAAGATTTACTATCTGCCGGTAACCCCTTACTTCGTTGAAGAGGTGTTTAAGAAAGAAAAGCCAGAAGGTATCCTGTTGGCATTTGGTGGTCAAACAGCTCTTAACTGCGGTACTGCACTATATCAGGCAGGAACTTTAGAGAAGTACAATGTTGAAGTATTAGGAACTCCTGTTCAGGCCATCATCAACACCGAAGACCGTGAGATTTTTGCCAACCAGCTTCGAAAAATTGACGTTAAAACACCGGTCAGCATAGCCGTAACAACAGTTGACGAAGCTGTTGAAGCTTCTAAAAAGATTGGTTTCCCAATCATTGTTCGTGCTGCCTACACACTAGGAGGCATGGGTTCTGGCTTCTGCCACTCTACCGAAGAGCTGATTGAACGGGCTGAAAATGCCTTTTCTTATTCGAACCAGATATTGGTTGAAGAATCACTAAAAGGCTGGAAAGAGGTAGAGTACGAAGTGGTGCGTGATGCTTACAACAACTGTATCACCGTTTGTAACATGGAAAACTTCGACCCGCTGGGAATTCATACCGGTGAGTCCATCGTAGTAGCTCCATCACAAACATTGTCTAACGCTGAATACCATAAATTACGTGAGTTAGCCATTAAAATTATACGCGACATTGGTATTGTGGGTGAGTGTAACGTACAATATGCATTAGACCCTTACTCAGAAGATTACCGTGTGATTGAGGTGAATGCCCGTTTATCGCGCTCATCGGCACTAGCATCAAAAGCAACCGGTTATCCATTGGCATTTATCGCTGCTAAGCTTGGATTAGGTTATAGCTTACACGAGTTGAAGAACTCAGTAACCAAAACAACCACTGCGTTCTTTGAGCCGGCATTAGACTACATCGTCTGTAAAATTCCTCGTTGGGATTTGGGTAAGTTTACCGGTGTATCGAAAGAGATTGGTTCGAGCATGAAGTCGGTGGGTGAGATTATGGCCATTGGTCGTAATTTTGAAGAGGCCATTCAGAAAGGATTGCGAATGGTAGGACAAGGCATGCACGGCTTTGTGGGTAACCAACCATTCGCCCAAGACGTGAAGAAAGAGCTGGAAGAACCAACCGACCAGCGTGTATTTGCCATTGCACAAGCCTTTGAAGAAGGCGCCAGTGTTGATGAAATCCATGAATTGACACGTATCGACAAATGGTTCCTTGAGAAACTAAAGAATATATCGGACCACGCCAACTTACTTGGCAAGCACGATGCATTAGATAAATTACCGGAAGAGGCTCTTTTAGATGCCAAAAAGATGGGCTTCTCCGATTTTCAGGTGGCACGATTGGTGTTGAACTCGAAGAACATGGAAGAGGGCTTGTTAAAAGTTCGCGACTTCCGTAAGGCCAATGGCATTACGCCTGTGGTGAAGCAAATTGATACCATGGCCGGTGAGTTTCCGGCACAAATCAATTACCTGTATTTAACCTATAGCGGAGCTACTCATGACATCGACTACGAAAAAGATGGTAAATCTGTTGTGGTACTAGGTTCGGGGGCTTATCGTATTGGTTCGTCGGTAGAGTTTGACTGGTGTAGTGTAAATGCATTGAATACCATTAATAAGCAAGAGAATCATCGCTCGGTGATGATTAACTACAACCCGGAAACGGTGAGTACCGACTATGACATGTGCGACCGCTTGTACTTTGATGAGTTAACACAAGAGCGCGTATTGGATATTATCGACCTGGAAACGCCTAAAGGAGTAATTGTGTCGGTAGGAGGACAGATACCGAATAACCTGGCCATGAAACTTCACCGTCAGCAAGTACCTATTTTAGGAACATCACCAGAAGATATTGACCGCGCTGAGAATCGTCAGAAATTCTCAAGCCTGTTGGATGACCTGGGTGTTGATCAGCCACGTTGGAGCGAACTAACATCCATCGAGGACATCTTTACCTTTGTTGATGAAGTAGGTTTCCCGGTATTGGTTCGACCGTCGTACGTTCTTTCGGGTGCTGCCATGAATGTGGTATCAAACAAAGACGAACTGGAGCATTTCTTAACCTTGGCTGCTAATGTATCGAAGGAATTCCCTGTTGTTGTATCGGAATTTATCGAGCAAGCTAAAGAGATTGAGGTAGATGCAGTAGCTAACAACGGCGAAGTGGTAGGTTACGCCATTAGTGAGCACGTTGAGTTTGCCGGCGTACACTCAGGTGATGCAACTATCGTGTTCCCACCACAGAAATTATATGTGGAAACCATTCGCCGTGTGAAGCGCATTGCTCGCGAGATTGCTAAAGGATTAAATATTACCGGTCCGTTTAACATGCAGCTGCTGGCCAAAGACAATGATATAAAAGTGATTGAGTGTAACCTGCGTGCTTCGCGTAGTTTTCCATTCGTATCGAAGGTATTGAAGGTGAACTTAATTGACATGGCTACTCGTGCCATGCTTGGCTTGCCGGTTGAGAAACTGACCAAAAGCTCGTTCGAACTGGATTACGTAGGTATCAAAGCTCCTCAGTTCTCGTTTGCCCGATTGGCCAAGGCCGACCCTGTATTGGGTGTTGACATGTCATCTACCGGTGAGGTTGGTTGTATTGGCGATAACTATTACGATGCCATCCTTCAATCGATGCTAGCCGTTGGCTACCGTATTCCTGAAAAGAATATTTTGATATCATCAGGTCCGGCACGTTCAAAACTGGAATTGCTACAAAGTGCCAAGATGTTAAAAGAGCGAGGCTACAACCTATTTGCCACAGGAGGTACGCACAAGTTCTTTGCTGAGAATGGCGTAGAAACAACCTTGCTTCACTGGCCAAGCGAGAAAAAGTCGCCAAACACAGTGGAGTATATCCGCGATAAGAAGATTGACTTTGTGATTAACATTCCGAAGAACCTGAGTAAGGATGAGTTGAAGAATGGTTACTCGATTCGTCGTGATGCCATTGACTTTAACATTCCGTTGATTACCAACGCCCGCTTAGCGAGTGCCTTTATCTATTCGTTCTGCAAATGGGGACAGGATAATATTAGCATTAAGCATTGGGATGAATATAAGTAGAAATAAGTCCGAAGCTTGAAGTCCGGAGACCGAAGTTAGTTACAGCTTGGCTTTAAGATAATAGACATAAGACTCAAGACAAAAGCCCTGCATCGTTGGATGTGGGGCTTTGTTTTAGGCAGCTTACTGATAAAAACGGTTAGACTATAGACTGTTAGACATGAACCTTGCTTCTTCGGGTGTAATTTATTATACAAACGCCGAGGCACAGAATTCTCTTTATACAATGTGAATCAATGCTTCCCTGGGGAAGATTTGAATATGTGAGTGCTGACAGGCTTACATATCATTCTGTTGGTCTTACATACGCTGCTGTTGTGATTACATACACTGCTAACGGCCTTACATATCGCTCTGTTAGTCATACATACGACACTATTGAGCTTACATACGCTGCTAATGGTCTTACATATCGCGCTGAGGTTGCTGTATACAATGCTGTTTTGATTACATACAGCACTAAGGTCAATACATATCGTACTGTTGCCTTTGCATACGACGCTGATGCACTTACATACGCGGCTATTGACCATGCATATTTCGCTGTTGGGATTACATTGAATGCTCACAGGCTTACATACGATTCTAATGGCCTTACATACTTCCCTACTACTGTTACATATCGGCCATGAATAATAGCCTATTATACATACTGTTAACTCGAAGTATTTAATTTACTATCCATTAGTCTCTAATAATTATTCATTTACATAAGAAATAAATGCATTCATCACATCTATGTAAAATAACCCATAAAAAGCATGTTACGTTTTTCGTTTTCTGCAATTAACTAATGAGTACTCATTAGTGAGGCTCATTTTTATTAACTAACTAAATGTTAAACTATGAATGCGATACAACGCAACCGATTGGCCATGTTTTTGGCCGTGAGAAATGTGTTTGGCACCTACCCTGCCGAACTAAGCCTGATTAAAGCCCTTGAAAGTTTTATTGTAAAATTTAATGACCTGCTGGCGCAAATTGAAGCCGTACACCAGATTCAACAAGGCAATACCACCGGTGCCAGGCAGTTGAAATTGAAAGAAGAGGCAGAGATGATTGAGGCAACTGTAAAGTTGGCGGCCACCATGTATGTGTATGCACAGGTGAACGACATGCCCGACCTGCAAGCCAAATGCGCTATTTCGGCCTCGCAACTGGAGCGTATGACCGATGGAGAAGTAAAAGTCACGAGCTTAAATGTGTATGATGAAGCGGTAAAACTGGGAGGTGGATTGGTTGATTATGGACAAACAGTGGAAGATGTGACGAAGCTGAAGAAAGAAATTGACGATTTCTCGGCACTTATTGCATCGCCTCGCTCGGCCATAGTCACCCGCTCGCAAGCCACCAGAGAGCTGGATAGCTTGATGCGTGAAGCCAACGACTTATTACGTAACAAAATTGATAAGTTGATGGAATTGTTAAAAGCCAGCCAGCCCAAGGTGTACAATACTTACCTGGCAGCACGGGTTATTGTTGACCTGCGTGCCGGTATGAAAGTGGTGGAAGAAGAGTAAAGACAGGAGTTTAAGGATGCGATCTTTATTGCCATCTCGCAAATAAAGATCGCATCCGATGACGCAACCTAAGAATAATCAATTAATCTTATATTTATTAACTCTATCAAAATGACCAAGTGATGAAAAACGCCTTTAGTTACCTTGTTTTTGCATTGCTATTTATTAATCCACAAAGCATTATTGCATCACCTGTTGCACCTGATTACTTAGTATCAAACAAAGACACATTCGTACTATACAGTACTCCTTTAGACTATTATTTCGACATCAAAGGCGACCGGTTTATTGGCGAAATTGAGTTAAAAAGAAGTGGCCTTATTGATAACAGAGGTTATGTTGCCACATGGAGCATCGAAGAAGGGAAACTCTATCTTTTAAATATACAGCAGGGCAAGAAATCAATCCCACTCGCAGAAGAATTTTTTGAGCATAAAACATTTGCCAATTGGTATACCGGCACTTTATACAGCCCTCAAGGTGAACTTATTCAGTACAATCATCGACCTTTTGCTTCAGTATACGAAACAGATGTTCACTATCAGGTAATTGATGGCAAAATCCAAAAGAAAGAAGTAAACGAGAATGTTACTTTTGATGCTCATAAACTCTTTCCGGCCGAACGTTTTTTAAAAGACACCATTACCTCCATTATTAACGCTAAGCTTGCCAGTAGTGCAGCGCTAAACAATATTCAAAATGGTGAACATGTATTGTTAGGCATTGGTTTCGGCAACGATGGCAAGCTTATTGGCTATGAAGTAAAATATCCGAATGATGAGAATAGCATCTTGCTCAAAGAGGTACAAAAGATTGCCAACAGAGAACTTCCGAAGCTACCTCTTTTAATGAAAGTAAAGCATAAAAATTACGAACCCGCACATGTAGAAATTGCAATTACTAAACCTAAATAACCCCGTTAAGCGTAGCGTCTCGCTACGTCATGATAAACAAGGCCTCCGGCCTGATTCAACTACACATCAATGTAAGTTTTAAAACAAGCATATACAACAAAACCCAACTACTCAGCACCTCTACCTGTAGTTGGGTTTTATTAAGCAATGCTACGTTTAGCATTGTAAACAGTCAAATATTTTAGTTATCACGTATGAAGCCTACAGCCCTTGACCTTCATCATCTAAAACATAGGCCTGCGACCTATGCTATTAACCCGAGTTCGATTAAAATTAAACAGCTCAGATTTTATTAAATGACTGATATACAATATGAATTTTTGGAAGCATAGCGAGCTATGTTGATAAAATTTAGAGAAGTAGATCAGTTATTTAATGAAAAGCCAAGTTTTCCACTTGTAAACAACTGTTTTCTTCGTCATATTTGCTTAGCATAGCCCGCTATGCCTTCGCAAAGATTCCTTGAAAACAATTATCTACAAGCGGTCTGAGCTATTAATTTTATGTCGAACTCGGGTTATTACGTGTCGCTCCTTCAGAGCTATATCTTTACTTCTTAATCTCCACCAACAAAAATGAACGCCCTTCAACTTTAACAGTTTCGCCGGCTAAGGATACATTATTACCCGTAATCACATCTACACCTTCGGTGGCAGCGCCAATTACCTCGACTTTAAACGGCAGGATATTGACATCGTTTGCTTCCGAGTTTTTATTCATCACCAACATCACCACCGATTTATCGTCGTAGCGAAATAGAGTGTATAAACCATTGGCATGATTAGGGGCAAAATGCTTTAAGCAGCCATCATGAACAGCCGAACAACCCTTACGCCAATTTAATAAGATCTTTGTGAAGGTTTGCGCTTCCTTCTGGTCGGCCGTTAGACCTTCGCCTGTAAAAGCATTGGCCGTATGGTCGTCCCAACCACCTGGGTACTCAGCACGAATCTCGCCGTGAGAGTCCGAATTGGGGTTGGTCATCAATATTTCGGTTCCGTAATATATCTGAGGAATACCTCGACAAACAGCCGTAAAAGCCATGCCCATTTTAAACATCCCAAAGTCTTCATTAATCTGCGTATAGAAACGGCTCATATCGTGGTTATCAGGGAAAATAACCAATTGTGTAGGGTCGGCATACAAATGGTCATCGGCCAGCGTGGCATACAATTTCGGTAAGCCCTGTCCCCATTGGCTGTCATCTTCATTTAAGGCTTTTACCAAAGCATCCTGCAAAGGAAAGTCAAACACGCCAGGCATATACGACACATAACCGTCGGCATTTATTTTGTCTTTTTGCCAATACGATACAATGGCGGGGTTTGAGCTCCACTCCTCGCCTACAATATTGAAATTAGGATATTCCTCCATCACTCGACGCGTCCATTCGCTCATAAATGCTTTGTCGGGATAAGGATAAGTATCCATGCGAATGCCATCCAAATCGGCATACTCAATCCACCAAATGGTGTTATAAATCAAGTAATCGGCCAT
This sequence comes from Carboxylicivirga marina, assembly GCF_016612505.1. Lineage (GTDB taxonomy): Bacteria > Bacteroidota > Bacteroidia > Bacteroidales > Marinilabiliaceae > Carboxylicivirga > Carboxylicivirga marina. The sequence goes on along the minus strand of NZ_JAENRR010000016.1, from coordinate 42,475 downwards.
CAATGGGTTGCGCTGATTGAGGTCGGGCATTGACTCCACAAACCAACCATCGGCATGGTTGCGCTTATCGTACTCAGAAGCATATGGATCCATATTGGTCTCGCGCAAGTGAGTGGTAACTTGCCAGCCATCCTGAAAGTTTAACCAATCATCCGTTGGTAAGTCTTCCATCCACCAGTGATGCGAACCACAGTGATTCATAATCATATCAATCACCAGTTTCATATTGCGCTTTTTCAGTTCTTTTGATAACTGCACGTAGTCTTCATTGCTTCCATGGCGGGCATCTGTTTCGTAAAAATCGGTAATGGCATAACCGTGATACGACCCTTCGGGCATATCATTTTCCATCACCGGATTGAGCCATAATGTGGTGTAACCCATGTCTTCGATGTAATCGAGGCTTTGCATAATACCGGCCAAATCGCCACCATGACGACCAAAATCGTCGGCACGATCCAAACCTTCTTTCAAACCCTCAACCTCATCGTTAGACGTATCACCATTCACAAAACGGTCGGGTGTAATCAAATACATTACATCAGAATTATCGTAACCCTGACGACTGGCCGAACCAGCTACGCGCTGCTTAAGCTCATAATTATATTTCACCATGGTTTTGTTATTGCGCTTAAAGAGGATATCGAATGAACCAGCTTTGGCCGATTTATCTACTTTTAGGTATAAAAACAGATAGTTGGGCGATTTCACCTGAACTGTTTGCTCAAGACTCACGCCCGGGTAATCGATACTTGGTCGTAATTCGGAAATACCCTCGCCATAAACCAATATCTGCAGGTTTTCGTTTTCCATACCAGCCCACCAGAATGCAGGCTCAAGGCGGTCAATCTTATAGGCAGCCATTGTCGAAACACTTGATACAAGCATTGCAATGGCAAGAAATAATTTGAATGTTCTCATCATATTATGTTTAAGTTTCTATTCTTATTTAAGCATAAACGCTAAGGGTATATGCAGGCGTTTATTCCAGGCTTCTTCAGTATGTGGTTCTCCTTCAAACTTGTCCGACTTGAAATTTTTTTCCTTTTTATAACCACGCTCCACCATCATTTTATCCACTTTTAACTGATATGGTTCATATAAAGCATCAAGAGTCGCAGTGCCATAATCGAAGTATATTTTGTGGGTATCAGGATTTGGTAAGTTATCTTTTATATACGCAAGCACCACACCATCGGCAGCAGGCCAGTGTGTGCTCATGCAAATAGCACCGCCAAACACGCCTGGATACTCACAAATAGCATAAGCACTTATTAAACCACCCATGCTGGAACCCATAATAAAGGTGTTCGTCTTAGCGGATTTCGTACTGTAGTGGGCATCAATAAACGGCTTTAATTCACGAACAATAAAACGCAGGTAATCATTGGCCAATAAACCATGCTCTGTTCCTGCAGGATTATTTAAAACTTTATCATCACTTAATATTTCTTTTTGTCTTTCTTTTGATTGCATCTCCCATGCCCGTTGTGGAAAATACTCAGCATTACGTTTCCCATCATTATTCCAAATGCCAACAACAATACAATCACGAATGCGCTTAGTTTTCATCAACTCACTCATCACCTCATCAACACCCCATTCTTGTTTATTCCATGTGGATGAGGCATCAAACAACATTTGTCCATCGTGCATATAAATAACAGCATATTGCTTTTCGGCACAATACCCTTCTGGCAACCATACATCCACATTTCGCGCATCAACATATTCCGAATCAAATAATTCATGGCGCACAACTTTACCAGAAGATACCTTTACTTTTTGTGCATGCATACAAGCAAATGTTGATAAGAAGATTAAAAAGAGTACTTGTCTCATAAATTTCTAATTAGCATCGCCAATTGTCTTCCACTAAAGTTCATGACGATAGTTTACATTGTCAAATCAAAACAAACCCAATCATCATTACAAGTATTAAGGACAAACAACAATGATTAAAGGACGAAAGACAAAATAGCTTGTGAGTGTTGGCTGTCAACTTATAAGTTTCGGGTTGTGAGTTTAGAGTACTGTATTTAAGGTTCAACAACTTAAAACGACGAACAGGAAACAGCTGTCCGTCCTTCATCGTTGGTCGTTTGTCCATAAAAAGCGATGTTCAGATAATAATTACCTAAATTGCCAGCAAAACAATCGAATGCAGATAATCAACAACCATAGCCTTTTAGCACGTTTCATCAATAATCGCTGGTTTCAGCATATCAGCTACTGGGTGTTGTTTGTTCTGTTTTTTGCCTTTGCCTGGGGCACTCACGACAATGATTACATACTCACTTTAAAGGTTGAATTAATTAACCTTCCTGTGAAAATCATCTTGGTGTATTTTGTTATTTACTTTCTCTTTCCCAAATATTTATACCAGGAAAAACTATGGACATTTATTCCATTATTCGTATTGAGTTTATTTGTGGCAGCTGCCTTACAGCGCATAACAGACAACCTTATTATTGTTGATGTTTTTTTTCCCGAATGGGGGAAAGTACCAACTTTTAATTTTGTGCAAATAGTAAGAAGTGCTGTTAATACCAGTTCTGTTTTGGCCATTCCAATGACCGTTAAATTGATGGAGTACATTTCGAGCGTGCAACAGCGTCAGCAAATATTAGCTAAGGACAAACTGGAAGCAGAGCTAACCTTTTTAAAAAATCAGGTACAACCACATTTCTTGTTTAATACACTTAACAGCTTATATTCGCTCATTCTTAAAAAGTCAGACCAATCGTTGGAAGTTGTCTTAAAGCTCTCCGACCTGTTGCGCTACATGCTTTACGAAACCAATGCCGCACAAGTGCAGTTACACAAGGAGATTGAAAGCATTAAAAGCTACCTGGAACTTGAGAAAATCCGCTATGGCAAGCGCGTAGAACTGAGTCTTAATATCTGGGGCGAACAAACAGGCCAGGCCATTGCACCCATGCTTATTTTACCATTTTTAGAAAACAGTTTTAAGCATAGTACACGCGGTTTCAATGGGCAAGCCTGGATAACCATTGAAATGGGAATTAAAGAAAATGACTTTGTATTAAAAGTTGAAAACAGCATGCCCGAAGAAATCACCGAATCACCGGCTGCCAGCGGAATTGGTTTGCAAAATGTTAAAAGACGACTTAATTTAATGTATCCTAATAATCATGAGTTGAAAATAGAGTCATCGACAGACTCGCATCAGGTTGTGTTAAAACTAAAATTAAAAGAACAATTATGAAAGCGGTAAAATGCCTTGTTGTTGATGATGAAGCCTTAGCGGTAGATGTTATTTCGGAATACATCAGTCGTCTGGATAACCTGCATCTGGTTACCACCTGCAATAGCGCCGTTGAAGCCATGCACATACTCAACGAACAAGAGATTGACCTGCTTTTTCTTGACATACAAATGCCTGGACTAACAGGTTTACAACTCATTCGCAACTTAAGTCATCGACCCGAAGTGATATTTACCACAGCCTATTCCGAGTATGCTTTAGAAGGTTTTGAATTGGAAGCTCTGGATTATCTTATTAAACCTATCTCATTCGAACGATTTATCAAGGCTGTAAACCGTTATTTCAAAAATCATCAACAAACGGAGATTCCGCAAAGCACATCAAACGACACCTTTAATGAGGCTTTTATCTTTGTGAAATCAGATAAAATGATGGTAAAAGTAGTCCTTCAGGACATCACACATATCGAAAGCCTTCGCAACTACGTTTCTATATACCTTAACGATGGCCGAGAAGTTAAAACCATGAATACCATCAGTAATATCGAGGAAAAATTACCCGAGACTCACTTCCTTCGCGTTCATCGATCGTATCTTATCGCCATCGATAAAATTGAAAGCTATACCAGTGGTAACCTCAACATTTCTGGAGCAAACGTACCCATTGGACGCAACTACAAAGAGCAGGTATTAAGCCTACTCGATAAAAAAAGCATTGAATAAAAATTAGAGCTTTATCTTCAATTCTCTCCTGATATTTTCAATTTCTTTGCCTAGTTGCTTGCCGCCTTTTTCAATTTCCTTATACAACTTATGCATGTCATTCTTAAAGGCATCCGTCCAGATATGATGCTTAAATTCTGCTTGTCCTTTTTTTAGTACTTGCTTCACATCATCATAAAAGAGCTTCTCTCCACGTCGCAGGCGCTTATTACCTTTAACAGTTTCAACATTCACCATACCTTCATCCACCTCCACTCCTAATTCCTCTTCCGATGCCGATACATTAAAAGAGGTGCCAAGAACTTTTATAACGCCAGTTGGTGTATGCACTTCAAAAGGCACATCTAATTTTCTCACCTTAAAAAAAGCTTCACCTTTTAGCACAATAATGCGTTTCTCATCATTGATATTGCATTGTACGGCTGAATGTTTATTCAGTACGACTATCGAACCATCTTTTAATTGGTGTAGTTGCGCTTCATTGTTAGTGCTAAATTGATTAGTGGTACAACTAAGGCACATAATTAAGATACAGCCAATAACAATACTGGCTTTTTTTTGGTATTTTACCATTTAATAGAATTTTATTCGTTTGGGTGTGTATAAATAAAGTACGATAAATATTGATTTTTGTTGTAATCGACTTGCCTTATGAAAATAGAAGAGTATTGTCATTTAATGCGCAGAGCAGGCTTTGGCGTTGATATTAATAGTCTTAGCCAAGCCAAAGAATCTAAACAAAAAATTATTGATCATCTCTTCGTCAATCATAATAAATCAATCCCGCTAAACATCACCTACCCCAAACTTAGCAATCAGGAAATCAGAAATCTCAATGAACAAGAAAAGCGGAAGTATCAAAAGCTAAACCGGGAAAAAATAATTGAATACAATCTGGCATGGTACGAGCGAATGGCTACAAGCCCCAATTTCTTGAGAGAGCGTATGGTTTTCTTTTGGTCCAACCTCTTTGTTGTCTCAAGCAAAAATATCCGATTCACTGAATCCTTTAATAATGTGCTAAGAACAAATGCTCTCGGCCACTTAAAAGATTTAGTCACTGCTATTTCGAAAGAAGCCAGCATGCTTAACTATTTAGACAACAACAAAAACAAGAAACAAAAGCCCAACGAAAACTTTGCACGCGAGCTAATGGAACTATTCACATTAGGGCGCGATGTATTGTATACCGAAGGTGATATAAAAGAAGCGGCCAGGGCATTTACGGGTTGGCGATTCACTCCTGAAGGTGAGTTTATTGAAGCACAACGCCAGCACGATTATGGAAGCAAAAAATTCCTGGGGCAAAAAGGAGATTTCAATGGGGATGATATCATTCGAATTATTTTAGAAAAGAAAGAATGTGCACGATACATCTGCTCACGCGTGTTTAAGCATTTTGTTAGTGATACGCCAAATCAGAAACACATCAATGAACTCACTGAGGTTTTTTACACTGACTACGACATTGAAAAGCTCATGCGCCACTTATTTCAATCAAAATGGTTTTATCATGATGAGTATATGGCCAGTAAAATCAAATCACCCATTGAATTACTGTGTGGTATGCAGTACATCGTTCCTTTTAGCATGGATAAACCAAAACGATTGCTAGCACTGCAACGCATTATGGGGCAAACCTTGCTTCAGCCACCAAACGTAGCAGGCTGGCCTGGTGGAAGAAGCTGGATTGACAGTAATACTTTGATGTTCAGATTGCGATTACCATCACTCTTATTTAATGGTGGTTCAATTGATTCGGAACTACCAATGGAAGAGAATCAAATGACCAAAAAGCGCAAACGTGATTATTTAAAGGCCAACATTGATTGGGAAAGCTTAAACCAGCGGCTTGATTCACTTTCCAAAAAAGAGCTACATATCATTACTATTGGTAAAACACCGGATGCCACAGCGCTACAAATGCTCAATAGCAACAACAAACAAAACTACCTGTTGAAATTAATGTCGTTGCCCGAATACCAAATGTGTTAAGCTGCAAATACAATAAGATGAAAAGAAGAGAATTTTTACATAAAAGTGCGATAGCAGGAACAACACTGATGCTCCCAGGTTTCTTGCAAGCATTTAACAAGCGTTCGCTAAATCTCAATCAAAACAAGCTAATTATTATTCAGCTGGCAGGAGGTAATGATGGGCTCAACACCATCACCCCCTATCGTTCAGATGATTATTATAAAAACAGACCATCCATATCACTGGCAAAGAATAAACTTTTAAAGGTGAATGATGAGACAGGCTTTCACCCATCATTACAGAATCTTGCTCAGATGTTTGAAAAGGGTGAAGTAAGTATTGTTAATCAGGTGGGCTACCCTAATCAAAACAAATCACATTTTAGAGCAAGTGATATTTGGCTAAGCGCCAGCGATTCACAAGAATACTTGCAGCACGGTTGGCTGGGGCGATATCTCGATGCGGAGTGTCAATCACCTCATGATGCTATTCAGTCGGGCACTCAACTCTCATTAGCCTTAAAAGGTGAAAAAAGTCTGGGTATGGCTTTTACCGATGCACGCCAATTATACACCATTAGCAACGAAAGTTTCATACATGAACTAAGTGCATCAACAAACGATAAAACAGGCGAGTTGGCCTATCTATATAAAACATTGACACAAACACAGCAATCTACCGAGTATATTTTCAACACTTCAAAAACCTATTCAACTAAAACAGAGTATCCCAAACACAAATTGGCACAATCGTTAAAAATGATTGCTTCATTAATTGGTTCAAACACTGAAACGCAGATTTATTACACTGAAATGGGTGGATTTGATACCCACACCAATCAAAATACACGACAACAACAATTACTCACACAGTTAGATGAAAGCCTGGCTGCTTTAAAAAAAGACTTACAACAATCCAATTCATGGCACAACACCCTTATCCTTGTATTCTCAGAATTTGGCAGGCGCATCTCTGAGAACGGCAGTAAAGGAACCGACCATGGTAAAGCAAATAATGTATGGTTATTGGGCGGACGATTAGCCAACCCGGGTTTTTACAATCCAATAAGCAATTTACAGCTGAGCGAAGACAACGACCTCCTGCATTCTGTTGATTTCCGCACAATATACTCATCGGTGATACATGACTGGCTGAAAAGCGATTATAAATCAATTGTTGGAACGCAATTCAAGCCCTTAAGCTTGATTTAAAACAAGGCTAATCACAGTTCTTTCATCAAGACTTTCAATTTTCTATCTTTGCTGCAAAATTAAAAGGCATGACAAGAAAGGAGCTGACTCAGGTTTTTGATGCATTTGACGATATGCACATATTAATTATTGGAGATGTAATGGTTGATTCGTACCTATGGGGAGATGTCAATCGCATTTCGCCAGAAGCTCCGGTGCCCATCATTGCCACTACTGGTCGTGAAAACCGACTAGGAGGAGCTGCCAATGTAGCCTTAAACATTCAATCATTAGGAGCCACACCGATTCTATGCTCGGTTATTGCTAACGATGAAGCAGGTGATATTTTTAAAAACTTGTTAGAAGAGAATAATTTACCTTCTCAAGGCATCGTCTCTGCCAGTCAGCGTAAGACAACGGTTAAGACTCGTATTATCAGTCAAAACCAACACTTATTACGTATCGACGAAGAAGAAAACACACCTTTAGATAGTGTTCTAGAAAAGAAACTTCAGGCCCACATTGAAGACTTACTGAATACCTATAAAATAGACGCCATCATCTTTGAAGATTACGACAAAGGGGTATTAACACCTGCTTCAATTCTAAAAACTGTTGAATTAGCACAAAATAAAGGCATCCCAACATTGGTCGATCCTAAAAAACGAAACTTCCTTGACTACAAAGGTGTCACATTCTTCAAACCTAACTTAAAGGAATTTAGAGAGGGAGCAAAAGTTGATGTTAGCAGTGACGATAAAGAAGGCATGCTGAACGCTACCAAACAATTTATTTCAGAACAGGGCATCCGCAATTTTATGGTTACCATGGCTGAAAAAGGTGTGATGATAATCAACAATAAAGAACATCATTTCATACCTGCTGAAGTGCGTGACATAGCTGATGTTTCGGGAGCTGGCGACACTGTTATTAGTGTGAGTGCCCTCTGTTTAGCATCGGCTTTGGAATCTAAACTGGTAGCCGGCATAGCCAATATGGCAGGAGGATTGGTTTGTGAACATCCGGGTGTTGTGCCAATTGACAAACAGGAGTTATTGGAGGAGTGCTTTATTAAGTTGACTAATTGATTACTAGAAAAAAATTGAAACATCAGGTATTTTTCTGCGTAGCTAGCCTATATATTTGAGAAAATTTTAACTTTGGCTTTCAGAAAATAAATAACCATTTTGTAGCCCTTAACTTCAATACTAAAAAACACCATAATATGGCGAAAATCATAGCTCTGGCAAACCAAAAAGGAGGCGTTGGAAAAACAACTACAGCAATTAACCTGGCTGCAAGCTTAGCTGTATTAGAATATAACGTTCTAATCGTTGACGCAGATCCTCAGGCAAATGCCACATCAGGACTTGGTTTTGATTTAAGAGAAGTTGAGAACAGTATATACGAATGTATTATTGATGGCACTGATCCCAGGGAAGCCACTCTTCAGACCGAAATAGAGCATTTGCACGTATTACCATCGCACATTGATTTGGTAGGTGCCGAAATTGAAATGCTTAATCTGCCTGAGAGAGAGAAAGTATTAAGCAAGGTGCTTGAACAAGTGCGCGACCAATATGATTTCATCCTGATTGACTGTTCACCGTCGCTAGGATTGATTACCGTTAACGCACTAACAGCTGCCGACTCGGTTATTATTCCTGTTCAATGTGAGTACTTTGCCTTAGAAGGATTAGGTAAATTATTAAACACTGTAAAAATAATTCAAAGCCGATTAAATCCTGAATTGGAGATTGAAGGTTTCCTATTAACCATGTACGATTCTCGCTTAAACCTGTCGAATCAGGTAGTAGAGGAAGTACAGCGTCATTTCCAGGATATGGTATTTGAAACATTGGTATCACGTAACATTAAGCTAAGTGAGGCGCCAAGTTATGGTAAAGCAGTAGTAATGTACGATGCTACATCAAAAGGTGCGGTTAATTATCTTAACTTAGCACGCGAACTTTTAAAGAAAAACAACCTGTCAGAAAAGAAATAAACTACTTATCAGACAGATAAATAATAGATTAGAACAAACGATAGATAAAAGATGGCAAGAAAAAACGCTTTAGGACGTGGATTGGGTGCATTAATTGAAAATGCTGATGAGGTAACTCAAAAAAGAGAAACCAAACCTGCTGCATCAATTAACGAAATTGATATTGCAAAAATTGAAGTTAACCCATGGCAGCCACGTACCAAATTTGATCAGGAGCGTTTAAATGAGTTATCCGAATCTATTAAGCAAATTGGTATTGTTCAGCCATTAACACTTCGAAGAATTGGTCCGGACAAATACCAGCTAATTGCTGGTGAACGTCGTTACAGAGCATCGAAACTTGCAGGCCTTACAAAGATTCCGGCATATGTAAGAACAGCTGACGATGACACCATGCTGGAGATGGCTTTGGTTGAAAATATTCAGCGTGAAGACCTTGACCCCATCGAAGTAGCGATTAGTTACCAACGCTTAATTGAAGAATGTAAGCTTACCCAGGAAAGTATGTCGGAGCGTGTTGGAAAGAAACGCTCTACAATTGCCAACTACCTGCGCTTACTAAAACTTCCGGCTGAGGTACAATTAGGCCTTGTTGAAAAACAAATTGGCATGGGGCATGCGCGCGCTATTATTAGCGTTGAAGACCCCAAAGCTCAATTGATGATATTTGACGAAACCGTTAAAAATGACCTATCTGTTCGTAAAGTTGAGCAAATGGTACGTGATTTAAACAATGGTGTCGATGAAAAAAAACCTTCCAAATCGAAAAAAAATCTACCTGAAGAATACGAGGCATTGAAATCTCAGTTGTCTACGTTCTTTAGAACGAACATCCAATTCTCTCGCACAGACAATGGGAAAGGAAAAATTGTTATTCCTTTTGGCTCTGACGATGACTTGGAAAAAATTATAAGCATTCTGGATAAAGCTAAATAATAGCTTTTTATTTGCTTAAAAGAAAAGACGATTTGACCACAACAAAACAATATTACAAATGGCTGTGGTGCTTTTTAGTGTTTATGACTTTCTCATTCTCACTCAAAGCACAACAAACAGACGCCTTTATCTCACAGGGTGATACGGCATTAATACAAGGCGAGATTATTGAAACGCCAGTGGTGGAAAAAAAGCATTCGCCGCACAAGGCTTCTTTTTATGCCGCTATATTGCCCGGCTTAGGTCAGGCCTACAATAAAAAATACTGGAAAATACCATTATTATATGCTGGTATTGGTGGTGTTGCATATGGTATTAGCTTCAATACTAAATATTACAACAAGTACAAATCTGCTTACCGCGATTTTATTATTCGGGACCCTGCCAATAAAAGTTATTTAGAATTTATCCCTCCAGGGCTTAGTGAGGAGCAGATATATGGCGAATACGAACAGTGGTTTGAAGAAGCCCTTAACAGCAAAAAGCAATATTACCGTCGTTATCGTGACTTAAGTTACATTGGTATGATAGGTATTTATGTTATACAAATAGTGGATGCCGCAGTAGATGCCCACTTCTACAATTTTGATATTAGTGATGATTTATCAATGGCTGTACAGCCGTCTATGATGGCACCAATGCCCGGAGACTTCGCAGGTGTTGGCCTTCAGTTGAAACTTAAATTTTAGTGATTTTATGCAAAAGGTGAAAGAGCTGGCTTTAATAGCCTGTATGGTAGTTGTTGGATTTGTTACAAATGCACAAAGTGATATTGATTCGCTCCCCGAAATAGATACGCCTCCTTATTTGGAAGAATGCCTTGATAGCCTTGTTAATCAGTGGTACATTAAAAAAACAGCTGATAATATCATTTTGGATTCTATTCCTGAAGGTACAACAGTCGGAAAACTACCCGATTCGGTATATATCAAACGCATTGAAGCCATTAGCTCGCCAATGCCTTACACCTATAACTCAATAGTAAGAGGCCACATCGAATTATATACGATTCGTCGTCGCGAACTGGTTCAAAACATGCTGGGATTATCGGAATATTACTTCCCGATGTTTGAGCAAGAGCTGGATGCGCGCCAAATGCCGATGGAACTTAAATATCTGCCCATCATTGAATCAGCTTTAAACCCTAAAGCCTATTCAAGAGCAGGTGCATCTGGTCTGTGGCAATTTATGTATTACACGGGCAAACAATACGGATTAACCATTAATTCATATGTGGATGAACGACGTGACCCATACAAATCGACCGTAGCTGCCATTGACTTCCTAGATGATTTATATGCGATATACAAAGATTGGTTTCTGGTAATTGCAGCTTATAACTGTGGCCCTGGAAACGTCAACAAAGCTATTCGTCGTTCGGGTGGTCATCGCGATTTCTGGAAGATATACTATCACCTTCCGCGCGAAACACGTGGTTATGTGCCCGCTTTTATCGCTGCTACCTATTCATTTATGTATGCCAAAGAGCATAACTTATATGCAAACCCTAATACACTGCCAGTTGTAACTGATACCATTGCCATTAATCAGCCTTTACACTTCAAGCAGGTAGCCGAGATGCTGGATGTTAAAGTTGATTACTTGCGTACATTAAATCCTCAGTACCGTAAAGATCTTATTCCAGCAGGTACTAATTATGCTTTACGCCTGACCATTAATGATGCATCGGACTTTGCAGCTATTGAGGATAGCATTTATGCACATAAGCGCGACACTTATTTTGTTAATGGTAAGTCAACCGTTAAACCACAATACACCGCCTATTCACCTGATACGCCTAAAAACAAAGCCACTGTATACTATACCGTTAAATCGGGTGATGCAGTTGGACTAATTGCTGATTGGTATGATGTTCGCACTTCTGACCTGAGGTACTGGAACAATGTCAGACGAAATGTGATTCGGGTTGGACAAAAGCTTAAGGTATATGTACCAAAGGACAAAACAGAATATTACAGTGCGATCAATGATATGTCGTATGCTCAAAAACAAAAATTGAGCAGTAAAACAGTAACATCAAACAGTGCTGCTCCCAAAAAGAATGAGCCAATTGATTCGAATTACGAATATTACACAGTTCGCTCTGGTGACAATCTCTGGACTATTGCTAAGAAATACCCTGGCATCTCAAATAAAAATATCATGAGCCTGAATGGCTTAAGTGAGTCATCAAAACTATGGGTTGGGCAGAAATTAAAAATAAGACCAAAATCATAAAGAAGCGTTAAGATAGTAAACCAAGGGGTGAGTATTACACAAGTAATATTCACCCCTTGTTCCGTTTATTATATGAATATTGTTTATTTTACAATTAAATTTCAACAATCTATGAACCAACAGCTTCGCATACTTATCTATTTTGTAATGATAGCAGGGCTGACTTTGGTTTTAACTAAATACGTCACATTCCCTTTTACGCCAGCCCAATGGCAATTACCTACGGCAGATCCTATTGATATTAAAGATGTCGATAGCACAGCTCTCATTTTGGAAGAAAACACTGACACAATAACTATTCCTCCCCAGGTAGAATTGAAAGATACGATCATTACCATCGCACATTTGAATTGCCCAACAGTCTTTCTTCAACAGCTTGATAATTTGCACCAACAACTATTGTCCTCAGCTGAAACAAAGCGAAACATCCGGATATTGCATTATGGCGATTCTCAAATTGAAGGCGACAGAATTACAGCCTATATTCGTGAATCCTTTCAAAGTCGTTTTGGAGGAAGTGGACCTGGTCTTACAACTATATATGACCCACAGCACATTAATCCTTCGGTATGGCTCGACAGTAAAGGTCATTGGAAAATTAATAGCATCTATAACCGTCGGTATCGTCTGCCTAGTAAAACCTATGGTCTAATGGGGCAAACTGCCACACTTCAGGCCAATTCCAATGGCCAATTTAAAATAAGCGCATCCCCATGGGCCGAGAAGCATGCCTCCCACTATCAAAAAGTTCGACTATTTATCGCACCACATGTCGATACTTTAATCATCAAGGGAAACATCAAAAACACAGAGGTCATTAATGATTCTATTGCTCCATCGAAAAATCTGACAGAGATAAACTGGGAATTTGAACAGCTATCGCCCACCTTAAAGTTTGAGCTATTTAGTAATGGCGACACTCATATTCTTGGTTGTGCATTAGATAGTACATCGGGTGTTTCGGTTGATAACATTGCATTGCGTGGGCAAAGTACCCCCTTGCTTCATCGCACTGATGGTGACTTATTCAAAGCAATGGGCGAGCACCTGGATATTGGCATGGTCTTTTTTCAGTTTGGCACCAACATTATCCCAACCGTTGCGCCTAATTATCATTTCTATAAAGTACAAATGGCAAAGCAATTTGACCTGTTAAAAACCTATTTACCAAATACTCCGGTTATCATCATTGGCCTCTCAGATGCAGCGCATGTCAACAATGGTCAACTTGAATCATACGCTCACCTTCATCGTATTAGAGATGCACAGAAAGAGATAGCCTTGGAATATGGCTTTGCATTCTTTGATCTTTATGAAGCGATGGGTGGCAAAGGCTCAATCATTGAATGGAGCCAGAAAAATCCACCATGGGCTTTAACTGATTACATTCACCTATCACGTAAAGGTGGTAAGCAGGCTGCTAATTTATTAACCACTGCACTTTGGAAACAGATGGAGCAGCTACAGTATGTCGATTCTATTTTATTTACTCAAACGCCACAATTATGATTGAGTTTATAAAAGAGTTGCTGGCACAATCCGATATTTTCCTATTTACACACATAGGGTTTTGGCTATTCTTTGGTGCCATTCTGATATTTAACTTTATACTTTACAAAAAAAGAATTGTTCGCATTGCTTTCCTCCTGATGGCCAGCCTATTCTTTTACTATAAGACCGGAGGTTACTTTTTTAGTCTATTAATTATATCTACCATTGTTGATTACAGCATCGGCAGAGCCTTACACTATAATTCAAGAAAAGCAATCCGGCGATTATTAGTAGGAATAAGTTTAATCATCAACTTGGGGGTACTGGGCTATTTCAAATACACCTATTTTCTGATTGATGTTTTTGAACAGTTTTACGCTACCGACATAAAGACCTATGATTTTCTTGCAGCTTTTTCAAATAATCTTTTTGGAACCAGTTTTAATATCGATAAGATAATTCTACCTGTCGGCATCTCATTTTTTACCTTTCAAACCATCAGTTACACCATTGATGTTTATCGCAAAGAGTTAAAACCGGTAACTAACATCGTCGATTTTGGCTTTTACGTATCCTTTTTTCCTCAGTTAATTGCCGGTCCAATTGTAAGAGCCAAACATTTTATCCCTCAGATATACAAACAATTGGTATTATCAGAAAAATGGATTTGGTGGTCAATCCTTTTAATTATAGGCGGCCTATTTAAAAAGATGCTGATTTCCGATTTCCTGTCAGTTAATCTGGTCGACAGAGTTTTTGAGCACCCTATTTCGTATTCAGGTTTTGAAATAATACTTGCCATTTATGCCTATACACTTCAGATCTACTGCGACTTTTCTGGCTATACCGACATTGCTCTTGGTGTAGCATTATTATTAGGCTTCCGCCTGCCCAAAAACTTTAACCACCCTTATAAAGCCATATCATTATCCGACTTCTGGAGGCGCTGGCACATGAGCTTATCAAGTTGGTTGCGCGATTACTTATATATCCCATTAGGAGGAAATCGAAAAGGAAATTTAAGAACTCTTATCAACCTTATGCTAACAATGTTATTAGGTGGGCTATGGCATGGCGCAGCCTTAAAATACATTGTTTGGGGTGGATTGCACGGTTTTGGCTTAATGATGAATCGCCTGATTAACGGATTCATAAAAAAGGATTATCTCCTATTAAAACCCATCGGATGGTTTATCACTTTTAACTTCGTGGCCTTTACATGGATTATTTTCAGGGTTGATTCTTTGCATAACCTGCAGATTATTCTCGATCGTATTCATCGTGCCTTTATGCCTTTTAGCATGTGGGCTGTTCTAAGTTCAATACCATATCTTTTAGCCTTACTTCTGATAGGTTACTTGTTACATTGGTTACCCGAACGTTTCCTTAAGAGAAGTAAAATTCGATTCATTAAGGCCCCCTTGTTAGTTAAAATCATATTTACATCTATCACGCTATATTTAATCTATACGCTTCACCAAAGCACCTTACTGCCTTTTATCTATTTCCGCTTCTAAAGTATTAATTAACAACAATATTGCATTTCCAGGCAATTAATAGCTAATTAATAAAAGTCATTTGTGAAGCTTATAGTAAAACGGTATATTTATCAGGTAATAACAAACCCATGAGACAGTCCTTAATAATCACACTAATATTTTGGCTGGTTTTTCAATTTAGTGAAGCACAACATTTCCACTTTAAGCAGTACTCTTTGGAAGAAGGGTTGCCGCAGTCGGAAGTTGCTTCTATGGCTGAAGACCAGTTTGGCTACTTATGGGTGGGGACAAATGGTGGTGGACTGTGTCGCTTCAACGGTAAAAATTTTGAGGTATATACCAAAAAGGATGGTTTATTTGATAATATCATATTGGGCATCATCCATGATAGTGACTACAACTTATGGGTTGCTAACCCCAAAGGCATTCAACGATACGATGGATTAAAGTTCAATCCTGTTCTTTCATCGGATACTACCATTTTTACCGATAATGTTACTTTTTGCGAAACTCTTGACGGCAGTATCTGGTGTCTTGCCCGGATGATTTCTGGTGAACGACGCCTCTATAAAGTAGAACACTCTAAAGTGATCGATATGACCGAATCACTCAAAGAGCAACTAATCGAAAAAGGTCCCATCTATAAAATATTACCTGACAGTAAAAATGGTTTGTTACTCGCCACATCAAAGCAACTTCTGATATTACAAAACAATACATTAGAACCTTATGACAATGGCCTTATAGCTAAAGATAAGCGCGTATTTCGCTATCCTTTATTTAGAGATAGGAACAACCACCTTTGGCTTTCGCTAATGGGGCCAGGTGATGAGCATCAGTTAATTATTCACATCGATGGCAAAGGCGATAAAGTCATTAAAGTGCCCGATGAAATAGCCCAATCAGTTATTTTTAAAGGCTTTCAAGATAGAGAAGGCACCTATTGGTTCATATTAGAAAATGGAGGAGTTGCCAAATTCAGCAAAAAAGAGGGGTGGCAACATTTCAATAAAAATAACGGCCTGCCAATTAACATGGTATTTAACATCTTGCAAGATGCCGAAGGGAACATTTGGCTCGGTACGCTCGGTGCGGGATTAGTAAGGTATAGTGGTAATTTATTTGTATCGTTAAATCGAAGCAATGGTTTAACCGATGATATTATTCGTTCCATCTATCAGGATTCTAAAGGCACCTATTATTTAGCCGATAGCGAAGGTGGTTTTAACACCTTAAAAAACCAAACGATTAAACAGTACCCAAACAATAAATTACCAGATTTAGCAGCCATCAAAGAATTTTATGAGCTTAGTAATGGCAACATTCTAATGGCGACAATGAATGGCCTGTGGGAATTTAATGGCTCGAAAATGCATCCGGTTAATGAACAATACGGATGGAAAAAGGATCAGCCAATCAGTGATATTGTTGTTCAGAAAGACACTTTCTTTTTTGCCACCTACAAACATGGGATTATTAAAAGCCACAAAGGGAAAGCAACATTCTACAACACCTATAACTCAAATATGCAGGATAATACCATCTTTCATATTTATTCTGATAGTAAAAACCGATTATGGCTTTCATCAGGCAGAGGCATTACATTGTATGACAAGGGAAAGTTTA
Organism: Carboxylicivirga marina; assembly: GCF_016612505.1. GTDB lineage: Bacteria > Bacteroidota > Bacteroidia > Bacteroidales > Marinilabiliaceae > Carboxylicivirga > Carboxylicivirga marina. The sequence goes on along the minus strand of NZ_JAENRR010000016.1, from coordinate 25,562 downwards.
GTCAATTTACCGAAGGACAACAAATTGCGTCTTCATATATCTTACAAAGTACCGAAGATAAAGCCGGAAACATTTGGTTTGCCACATACACAAACGGCTTAATTAGGTATGATGGAGAAAACTGGAAAGTATTTGATACTGAAAAAGGATTGTCGAGCGACAATATCTATTCAGTCATTTCAGATATAGATGGAAATGTATTTGCCGGTGCTCAAAATGGTATCGATAAAATAAGTATTTCCACTTCTGGAAGTGTTATTGATGTAATCCATTACGACAAGCACGATGGATTTATTGGGATAGAAAATAATGGCACTGCCAATTTGCTTGACAATGAAGGGCATTTATGGTTTGGCACCATAAAAGGGGCAATGCGATACAACCCAATGGAAAAACGCACAAATTTTTTAGCGCCTAATATTTACATCAGAGATATTGAATTGTCATACAAACGTCCTGACTGGCAATCGAAGGAATACACAAGTGCTTTTGACTCTATTGTACCATGGTTTGGCATTCCTGACAGGTTAAACCTCTCAAGTTCTGACAGTAATATCTCATTTACATTTGATGCACTTTGTTATTCTGTTCCTGAAAAGATTAAATACCGATGGCGACTTGAACCAATTGAAACAGAATGGATAGAAGGCTCAAGCAACACAGTAGCTTATCCATCTTTACCTTCAGGCGATTATACCTTTAGAGTAAGTGCTGCCAACAATAGCAATATCTGGAATGAAGAGGGTGCTATTTATGAATTCAGCATCCATCCGGAATGGTATCGAACAACTTCCTTTAGGGCACTCATTATTGTGTTGATAATGGGACTTCTTGCTGCATTAATTATTTCGTGGCAACAGCGAACAAAAGCGCTTCGCTTTGAACTGGAAACGTTAATCAGTTCTAAAACAAAAGAGATTAACCTTCAGAAGAAAGAGATTTCGCTTCAAAATGAGAAGCTAAAACAACAGAATAGTAAAATTGAGAAACAAGCAAAATCCATTTCCAGTTCACTGACTGATTTAGAGAAACTGACAGAGATAGGCAAAATTCTGACTGCCAATTTGTCAACTGACAGTATATTTGATCTGGTATATAAGGCAGCGAGTGAGATTATGGATACCTACTTGTTTGGCGTAGGGCTTTATGTACAAAAGACCAACTCACTTGACTTTAACAATGTTATCTTAAAAGGTGAGCGAATGCCTTTTTTAACCTTCCCGCTTGATGATGTTGAACGGCTGGCGATACATAGCCTAATCAAGGATAAGGAAATATTTATCAACGACTTTGACAATGAGTATAAGAACTATGTGCAAGAGATACGTCCTGTTCCAGGTGATATTAACAGTCAGTCAATAATCTACATTCCTCTTAAAGTCAATGGCGCTCCTTTTGGGGTTATTACTGTTCAAAGCGCTGATAAAAAAGCCTACAGTTCGTATCACCTGAATTTCATGCGCAATATTAGCATATACACCAGTATTGCCTGGGAGAATGCCAATGCTTTCAGCAGATTAGAAGAGCAACAACTATCGCTTGAAGAGATTAACAAGAATGCTTTTGAGCAAAATCAGCTGATACTGAAGCAACAAAGTGATGTTGACCGATTAAATCAGGAAAACAACCACCTAATCTCACTCTTTACAAAGGAGATTGAGCGACCAATTACATCATCTGTAGCCTTAATCAGTAGCCTTAAAAATGAGGACAATATTGAAGAAGCGGAAAAAGATGAAGCATTACAGTATGTGTTTGACGCCTTATGGCAAATTAAAGAAATGGTGAATCAGGTAAGTGAGATTAAGCGACTCGAAAAAAGCACATTTGCCATTAACAAAAGTCAATTTCCAGTATCGAAGCTGATGCAGGAAGTGGCGGCTCAATACACAAATACACTGACCGAAAGAGAAATAAATATCCAATGGGAAATTAGTGAGGTAATCGTAGAGTCTGACTATACGATATTAGAGAAGATATTATCAAACCTTCTTTCAAATGCTATTAAGTTTTCACCAGACGAATCGAATATAACCATTACCATCTCTTCTGAAGATGAGGATGTAAGCATAAGCATCGGTGATGAGGGTCCCGGAATTGAAGAATCCCTTATCCCGGATTTATTTACCAAATACAAAAAAGTACAAGCGAGTAATAAGCCAGGCACAGCATCATCAGGCCTTGGATTGTACATCGTAAAACGTTACCTCGATAACATTAGTGGCTCCATTAATTGTGCAAGCACAGTTGGCGAAGGAACGACGTTTAATGTTCATCTGCCAAAATAATAATTGGCAACATTTTTGTTATGGAAATCGTCTAAATTATAGACTATGTTTTCACCAGTTTTATTAATAATTTTTATTGGCTTTGCACTCCTTAGCTGGATAGTAAGCTCAAGGCTAAAAAATAAATTCAAAAAATACTCGCAAATACCTATTAACCATGGTATGACGGGCAAAGAAGTAGCAGCAAAGATGCTACAACAGAATGGTTTAATGAACGTTCAGATTAATTGTGTTCAAGGTCGCTTAAGTGATCATTACAACCCAGCCTCGCGTACTATTAATCTAAGCCCTGAAGTATACAATGGACGTAGTGTTGCGTCGGCGGCAGTTGCTGCACACGAAACCGGTCACGCCATACAGCACGCGAACAGTTATCCCTTTTTGGAGTTTCGCTCGGCAATGGTACCTATCCAGAATGTTAGTTCGAAGATTTTAAATATCATGTTTTATGCCATGATATTTGGTGTATTTGCCATAGATAGTTTTTTTAGCCCGAATCTGGCTTTACAAATCATCATTGCTTGTTATGGTGTATTTACTCTATTTGCGTTCATCACCTTACCGGTAGAAATTGATGCCAGTAAAAGAGCACTTGCCTGGCTTAATACGGCTGGCATAACAACACATGATACGCACGACAAAGCAAAGGATGCACTTAAATGGGCTGCTTACACTTATGTAGTTGCTGCATTATCGGCATTGGCCACACTGTTATTTTTTGTAATGCAATTTTTAGGAAGTAGCCGAGACTAATTAACGAAGATTTGACATATACGATGCGGTGTTATTCATTTAATACCGCATTTTTATTGATGGTAATAATTATAATCCTTTAATACCGTATTCAAAAACTCTTTAGATGGTTGCTTACTTTTGATCTTCATTTTTTTAATCACCACCTCTTTTGTTTTTAACACCAATGGGTGCGGAGCTCCAATACTGCTGTATGAATTATCTTTCGAAGCAATCAATAATACTTCTTTGATGGTTTGCATATCATTATCAGAAAGCAAGCTTACTTCAGCATATTTGGGCTGATAATCACTTTCTATCTCTACATAAGCCGTTCCTGATAAACTTCCTTTTGGATTAATTTTCAGAACAGTTGTTTTGGCGGCTAAATCACCAACACGCTGTCCTTTACCTCCAATTACTACAGTAAGCAAAGCACAAACACCATAGGTAAAACTAATGTCAACCAGGCGAAAAATCCAACGAATAAAGCAGGCGCCAAAATTCAGCTCACCACCATCAAGCCGTACCACTCTAATTTTCATTAGCATTTTACCAAACGTTTGTCCACTTAAAAACAAGTCACACAGTAAATTATAAAAAACCACCGGTAACATAATTAATCCCAACCACCACTGTGGTTCGCTATCATTTAGTCGAAAAGTGAGTAAGCTTATTACGATGGCATAGCTTGCTTTTATAAATACATCAATGATATTGGCCAGAATTCGATCGCCAACACTTGCCAGTTGATAATCAATATCGACATTTTGCGTAGTAGAGATGCTAAGGTTTTCCATTTCTGATATACGAAATAGTGATTTTGGTAATATTGCTGTTCAAAAGTAGCAAAATAAGTTTTTTATGTGCAGAAAAATTCATTTATTCGCAATGCTCATGCACCTGCCCAATGAAGGAAATTACATTTATTAACCGCAATAAAGCCCGCTGGGAAACTTTTGAACAGCAACTAAAAAAGCCATCAAAGGTTAACCCTGATAGCTTGGCTGATCAATTTATTCAGTTAACTGATGATTTAGCATTTGCACGCACTTTCTACCCCAGAAGTCACACATTAAGATACTTAAATAGCCTTTCGCAAAAAACACACCAGGAAATATATCGAAATAAACGAGAGCGTGGCAGCCGTATTCCTGCATTTATAAAAACAGAACTACCACTTATACTGCGCTCAGCTCGTCCGTACTTTCTTATTTCGCTTGTGGTATTTATGGCGGCCTGGGCACTGGGAGTTGTATCGGCCCTCACCAATGATGACTTTGTACGCATGATAATGGGTGACCAATATGTCAACATGACATTGAATAACATCGAAAAAGGCGACCCGATGGCGGTATACGGACAAATGGCCGAAACACCAATGTTTATTGCCATTACATTCAATAATGTGTTTGTTTCTTTTAATGTATTCCTGTTTGGATTACTCACTCCGCTTGGTTCAATTTTCCAATTATTTAGAAATGGTGTTATGGTGGGTGCTTTTCAAGCCTTCTTTTATCAAAAGAACTTGCTGGGCGTTTCAACATATGCGATTATGATACATGGAACCCTAGAACTTTCAGCGATTGTTCTTGCTGGCGGTGCAGGTATAATATTGGGTAAATACCTCTTATTCCCTGGCACTTTTCCACGGAAAGATTCTTTTGTTTATGGAGTTAAAAAGGGAATTAAAATAATGATAGGCCTCGTTCCTGTTTTTATAGTGGCAGGTTTTATTGAGGGTTTTGTAACCCGCTATTATAATACGATGGAGCATTGGTTAAATATTTTTATCATTCTTGCTTCTTTCGTATTTATTATTTGGTACTTTTTCATCTATCCTGAAATCGTTTATAGAAAATTTAAAGCAGACAAAATAAATTAACAATGGAGCAACAGGAACTCATACTTCGTGAACGACGAGACTTTAGTGATGTATTAAATGCATCTTTCCGTTTTATACGACAGGAATTTAAGCCGCTATTCAGCATGGTATTTTTATACACCATCGTTCCGTTGGTTGGGAGCAGTTTAATGGCAGCATTTCACTCGGTGGATGTTTGGCAAGTATATTTCCAGGGCTTATTAAATAATACGCCTGACTTAGAAGCTCCTAATTTTTGGATTTATGGCTTGATGATGCTCATTGGCCTGATATCAAATGTGTTAATTGTAGGCATCACCTACGAATACATGGCCATGTATCATAAATATGGGCGTGGTAATTTTTCTAATGCAGATGTCATTAAAGCCTTGTGCAAAGATTTCTTTCCAATTATAGGTTATAATATTATTGTAGGCATTGTTTTGCTGTTTGCATTCTTGTTTTTCATTATCCCTGGCATCTACATGGCTGTTCCTTTATCCATGATAATTATTGTAAAAACAGTTGAAAGAAATGGGTTCTCTGTTAACTGGGGGCGATGCTTTAAACTCATCAATAACAACTGGTGGATAACCTTTGGAATAATAATCGTTGCGTATATAATCGTTTCCATGGCATCTATGGTGTTTGGCATGCCAGCAGTAGTATATGGTATTGTTCAAGGCGTTACGACAGCACAAGGTGGCGCTCCTGAAATTAACCATATTTCATTAAGTATCTTCTCCATTATTTCAACGGTAGGCACTTATATGCTTTACATTGTATTGTACACCATTATCGGTTTTCAATACTTTAGCCTTAGTGCAACTGATGGCTCGCAAAGTATCATGGATAAAATAAACCAAATCGGTCAATCGGAAGAAAACCAAGCATAAACAATGAAGATAATCAGGTTGCTATCTATCGTTACTATTCTATTACTTGCATTTAATGTGCAAGCCGATGGAGCAATGCTTGCATCTGATAGTATACAGGCCTGGGATAATAGTGTGGTCAATTACCGATGCCCAAGTGTTGATACTGTTAATTATTACAGAGCATTACCTGAGTATAAATACGATTTGGTCAAAGAACCGGAGTCTATCCTCTCGAAAGTATTAAGATGGGTATCCTCCTTTTTCACTGTTAGTGGTGAAGGTATTACCGTGTTAGGCTGGTTATTAATTATTGCAGCAGTATTAGCATTGCTGGCACTTATTATTAAAATTGCAGGCATCCCAATAAAAGGGCTCTTCGTTTTTTCAAAGTCTACTAAGGTAACACAGCTAAACTTCGGAAAGTCTAAGGCCAATATCGAAGACCAGAAGCTTGATAACATGCTCGAAGTATTTATTAATAATCAGGCGTACCGCGAAGCTACACGGATAATATTCTTACAAATATTGCGTACTCTAAATCGAAAAGGTCTTATTCAATGGAATGCATTCAAAACTGATAGGGATTATTTTTTTGAACTGGATGACAAGTCGATAAAGCAAGAGTTTCTTCAAATCATTCGCCAATACGAATACGTATGGTATGGAAAATTTGAGATTAGCGCTGCTGATTTCGAATTTTTGAAAGCCAATTTTGCCCATTTCACCAATCATCTTGAAAATAGAAAAGCAAGCTAATGGGTAAACGTTCAGGAAATATAACGCTGATTGGCGTACCTCTTTTAGTGGTGCTCGTAGCTTTCGTTTTGGCTTATTCACCAAAAGCCATCGACTGGACATTAAGCTACTCGAAGCAAGATACACAACCTTATGGCAGCAAATTATTATATGAATTATTACCAACTCTTTTTACTGATAAGGATATTAAAACATCGTATGGAGCCATTCATGAATTCTTTAACGATGATGCTGAAAATGCCAACCTTATAATTATAAATAAAGGCTTTTATCCGGAGCCAGCCGACATTGAAAAGCTGGAAGAACTGCTGTTTGAAGGCCATGACGTGTTTATCGCGGCGCAAGATTTTTCGGATAATGTCAAAGAGTGGCTTGACATTGATTATCACCAGAGCCTTAGTTTCAATACTGAGTTTAACGATTCTATCAGTTATAATCTGGCTAACAGGAAACTTAAAACACAACTTGGCTATTGGTACAGAAAAGGCATCACTGATAATTATTTTCTCAATTATGACACCTTGCAAACATCAGTTTTAGGTATTAATAATAATGGGAAAAGCAATTTCATTCGGATAAAACAAGGCGAAGGTTGGTTGTACATCAACCTTAATCCACAGGCTTTTACCAACTACAATTTACTCATCAACGACAATTATGAGTATACGTTTAAATGCCTGTCATACCTACCAAACAAAACCACCGTTTGGGATGAGCATTATAAAATAAAGTATAAACACCTGCCTAAATCAACTTTGAGCTATATTCTGGATCGTACGCCACTGCGTATTGCCTGGTATGTGCTGTTGATAGGTATACTCATTTTCTTTTTGTTTGAATCGGCCAGACGACAGCGTGTTGTGCCAATAGTGAAACCACCACGCAATAGTACGGTTATTTTTATCGAAACCATTGGGCGATTGTATTTCAGTCGTAAGAACCATCTTGATATCGCACAAAAACGCTTTAGTTATCTGAAGGAATTTATCCGTTCAAAATACTACATCAATATATCCGAATTGGATGATGAGCTATTTCAGCAATTGGCGGACAAATCATCTATTCCCGTGAGGGCTATTAAACAATTATTCGAGCTAGGACAGAACCTAAATAACATGCAACGAATCAGCGAAGAAGATTTAGAGCAATTTAACCGACGCATCGAATTCTTTTACGAACAGTGTAAATAAACATTAGAGATATGGACCAACAGACTCCAACACCTTTTGAAAACCGATTACCACTTGAAGAGCTTAACCATTCAGCTTTTCGCATTCGCAACGAAATAAATAAAGTGATTGTGGGCCAGGAAAAAATTCTTGACCTACTGTTAACTGCCGTAATTGCCAATGGCCATGTGTTAATTGAAGGAGTCCCGGGTGTGGCCAAAACAATGATGGCCAAGTTATTAGCTAAATCGTCGTCATCAGATTTCTCGCGAATACAGTTTACACCAGATCTAATGCCATCGGATGTATTAGGAACCATGGTGTTTAACACTGGCAAATCAGCCTTTGAGTTCAATAAAGGACCTATTTTCTCTAACCTTGTTTTAATTGATGAAGTCAACCGTGCACCGGCTAAAACTCAGGCTGCACTGTTTGAAGTGATGGAAGAGCGTCAGGTAACCATCGATGGAACAACACGTAAAATGGCTCCTCCATTTTTAGTTATGGCAACACAAAATCCGGTTGAGCACGAAGGAACCTACCGTTTACCAGAAGCACAGCTTGATCGTTTTCTGTTTAAAATTAAGATCGACTATCCAAATCTTGAACAAGAGATATCTATCCTTTCAAATGCACAAAAGCGGGAAGAAAAGGATGAGTTGAGCGATATTAACGCCGTTATTACAGGAGAAGAGATTGTTAAATATCAGGAGATGGCCGCCAAAGTGATTGTTGAAGATGACCTACTGCGCTACATTGCTCAAATAGTTGAAAAGACCAGAACACATGCAGCTTTGTTTCTTGGTGCAAGCCCACGAGCTTCTTTGGCCATATTAAATGCAGCAAAGGCTTTTGCGTCATTGGAGGGGCGTGATTTTGCCACACCTGACGATATCAAAACAGTCATCGCTCCGGTTCTAAATCATCGTGTGATTTTAACTCCAGAGAAAGAGATGGAAGGTATTAAACCAGAAACAATCATTCAACAAATAGTTGATTCGGTAGAAGTTCCACGTTAAGTCAAACAAATTAGATGAGTATCAGAATACGTAATCATGCCTATTTCTCACCATTGTTTTATTATGCAATGGCCGCTGTTATATTCCTTTTAGCTTTAGGGCAATTCGGAGCTATGTTTTTTCAGCTGGGATTAATGGCGCTTGGCTGTTTTATTCTACTCATTATTATTGAATGCCTGTTACTTTTTATCAAACCTAAAAACAGCTTTGTAGCCAATCGAAAAGTTGATGAACGCTTTTCCAATGGTGATAATAATTCGGTTAGTTTGTCATTATCCAACAACTTTCCATTTCCGGTTACGGTTAAGGTCATTGATGAATTACCAATCCAATTTCAACAACGTGACTTTAAAATGAGTCACAGCATTAAATCGGGCGAAACCGTTACGAATGAATATCAATTGCGACCTGTTGAGAGAGGCGAATATTGGTTTGGTGCATTGAATATTTTTGTCAAATCGCCACTGCGTCTGATTGAACGACGCTTGCAATATGCCAAAAATGAAATGGTAAAGGTCTACCCTGCCTTTAAAGAAATGCGCCAGTTTGAGATGCTGGCTATTTCAAACCGATTAACAGAGGTTGGCATTAAAAAGATAAGGCGCATAGGTCATCAAATGGAATTTGACCAAATACGCGAATATACTAAAGGCGATGATTACCGAACCATTAACTGGAAAGCCACAGCTCGCAAAAGTAGCCTGATGGTTAATCAGTATCAGGATGAGAAATCGCAGCAAGTGATTTCAATTGTTGATTTGGGCCGTACTATGAAAATGCCATTTGAAGGAATGACATTACTTGATTATGCGATTAATTCTTCATTGGTACTCTCAAAAATTGCAATGCTAAAACAGGATAAGGCAGGCTTAATTACCTTCAACAATGAAGTCAGAACCATTGTGCCTCCGCAACGTAACAGCAAGCAAATGCAAATCATTATGGAAGCTTTGTATAATCAAACCACGCAGTTTGAAGAGCAAAGCATACAGGCTTTGTATACTACCTTACGTCGAAAAGTTCATCAACGTAGCTTATTAGTTATTTACACCAACTATGAAAGCCTGAGTGCTGCCAAACGACAATTACCAATGCTTCAGAAATTAGCCAATGACCATATGGTTGTAGTCGTCTTTTTCGAAAACACTGAATTAAAAACACTAACCAATTCTAAAGCGTCGGATATTGAAGGTATATATGTGAAAACCATAGCTGAGAAGTTTGCCTACGATAAAAAGCGCATTGTTTTAGAATTGGAGCGTTACGGAATTCATTCGGTACTAACCCCTCCTGAAGACTTAACCGTTGAAACGATAAACAAGTACCTTGAATTGAAAGCCAGAGGTTATATCTAAGCTTCAAATACCTGATTATAACATTCCGATAATTAATCCCTCGATTTTCCCTTTTCGTCCAATTTAGTTTGTCCAATACTACCATCAAAGTGTATTTTCAAGCTACATTTTGACGAATAGTTGTTTTTTAAAGATTATAACACCAAAAGCTTTGAGCTACGCTTGGGTTTATCTTACACTTTAACAAAAAAAAGCGCCTAACTTTATACGTGTGATATTCACATGGTTTGTCCAATTAATGTAAGATTAACGAAAGGCTAATTTACAATTAACCGGTAAAGCTGAGTAGAGAATATCTTTGTACCTAATACTAACTTATTGAAGCAGCAGTATGATGCGATTAATCAATTCAACACATTACGGTTTTCCCGAGAAAATAGAGCTTGATGACGTTGTTGACAAGGAATTAATCTCGTTAATGACGAAAACAACGATGGATCCTGAGGACTTTTATCTTACAGGCTATGAAACCATCAGTTTCAAACGCACCAGAGAATTTGCCCTTGAAACCGTCATTTCTTCTGTTATTCCATTTGACAAAGACATTTTAATTATTGCTAATAATTCGGATGATTTACACATCCAAAAGCTTTGTAATCTGTACGGTGTAAGCAATTCACTTGTTAACTTACCTGAATCTGAAGATGAGTTAGAGGCGGTTATATCAGCATACAATCAGCAACATATTTACTCACACATTTTAATATCGTGTGATGTTAATACACCAGAATGCAAAGAACGCATTCGTAAGCTGGCCAATGAACTTAGCAAAACATCTATCAAGCTTATTGTTCATTGCCGACGTAGCCCAATGGAATTAAATGAAGTGAGTGAATTAAACATCGCTTTTATGGTCAGTAACGGCATGAGTAGCTTTATAAGTTCAGTGGTGATTGCTCGCCGAAGTCAACTCGTACAAACCGAAGGCATCTCACGAAGTGAGCGTTTAGACCTTTATAATTACTGGCAAAAAACATTATACAGAAGGAAACCGGGCATCAAACCGATGGCCATCTAAAATATATTACTACTAAGTTGAAAGTCGCCTACCACAGGCGGCTTTTTTATTAAATAGCTGTTAGCTAATAGTTAATACATCCATACCTTCAAAAATATCTTCGCGCTAACTTTGCAATCGCATAACACTTAGTTCTTAATCAAAGACTATCATTGTCAATAATAATTAATTGACAATGAGCAATAATTCAAAAAAACAAGTCAGAGAAGTAGAAGCAGTAGTTATTTCTGACACCTACCTTGGCACGTATGGGTGTAAAGCCAATGATATTGTTAATTACCTGCAGAGCATTTCAACTCCAATATTGGTGCTTAACGGTGATATAATTGACATTTGGCAGTTTTCTAAATCCTTTTTCCCTAAGTCCCATCTCAAGGTCATACGCCAGATTATAAAAATGATGGAAAAAGGGACACATGTATACTACTTAACTGGTAATCATGATGAGCATTTGCGCCGCTTTAATGGGCTAAAAGTTGGCAACCTGAGAATTGAGAATAAACTCATACTTGAATTAGATGGAAAGAAAACATGGATTTTTCATGGTGATGTATTTGATGTGTTTATGCATCATTCGAAGTGGCTGGCTAAACTTGGAGTAATCGGCTATGGCATGCTCACCCAGATAAATCGGTTTACCAATTTTGCACTTAGCATCCTTCGGCTTAAAAAAGTATCCCTATCGAATGATATTAAAAAACCTGTTAAGAAAGGAAGAAATGATATCACTTCAAAGTTTGAACTTACGGTATCAAATCTGGCTATTGAGAAACAATACGATTATGCCATTTGCGGCCACATCCATTGGCCGGAGAAGAAATCGCTAAGTAACACGCATGGTCAAATGTGCTATTTAAATCGTGGCGATTGGGTTGAAAACAACACAGCCATTGAATATTATGATGGTGACTGGCATTTATATCACCATAGTAATGAAAAGGTAAATAACACTGCAAGCGAAGAAGAGCAATTAGTGGGCGATGACTTTCTGATTCCCAACCACAAAGTACTTTTTTAAGAATCTGGTTAACGAAATTATCAACAGTTAATTATGAAAATACTATATGCCATTCAAGGAACCGGCAATGGGTACATTGCACGCTCATTTGATGTGATACCTCAATTACGGCGTCATGGCGAGTTAGATATATTGATTAGCGGTACTCAATACGATATAAAACTCCCCTGGAAAGTAAAATATCGCTATCACGGATTGAGTTTTATTTTTGGCAAGAACGGCGGCGTTGACATGAAAGCAACACTGCCCCAACTCAGACCATTCGAACTATTTAAGGAACTGTATTCTGTGCCTGTTCATAAATATGACATGGTGATAAATGACTTTGAACCAGTAACAGCCTGGGCTTGTAGAATTCGAAATATTAAAAGTGTTGGATTGAGTCATCAAAGTGCTGTTTTACATCCGTTTGCACCTAAACCCGCAAAAAAAGATTTGCTAGGTAATGCCATATTAAAGTATTACGCACCAACAAGTGTTTCTCAAGGTTTTCATTTCGAGAAAATGGGTAACACTGTCACAACTCCGGTTATCAGGGACGATATTCGTTGGTCAATTAATACTAATGCCGGACATTACACAGTATATCTACCTTCCTATTCCGATGAGAAAATCATTCGTATTTTATCACGATTTGATTACGTCAGGTGGGAGGTATTCTCAAAACATTCAACGGAAGCTTACACATCAGGCAATGTTAAAATCAAACCGGTAAACAAAGAAAAATTTACAATGAGTCTTGAAAGTTGCAATGGCGTCCTTTGTAACGCCGGTTTTGAAACACCAGCAGAAGCTCTATTCCTTGGAAAAAAGTTGTGCGTTATTCCAATGAAAGGACAATACGAACAGCAATGTAATGCAGCGTATCTGGCATCCATGGGCATTACCAAATTAGATAGCTTCTCAAAAGATATAGACATGCTGGAAACCTGGCTTTGTTCAGATGAACGGCTGCAAATTCAATATCCAGATAATCTAGCTGATATCATTGATGATATCTTTTACAAACACATGCCTCAAACCATATCAGGCCTAACACTTACAACATAAACAATAATGCGTGTACATTGACGAGACTTACAGGCACTATTTACGTCGCAAATTCTGATAGGAATAGGCCAACTGAGTCTTTTCATCGCTGAAGGGACCTTCTTCGTGCTCTACATTCCACTCACCCGGTTCGATTTTCGGAAAGAAAACTGTAGCTTCATCAAAAGCATGATGAATGAGGGTCAAATACAGTTCATCTGTTTTTGGTAAGAAGGTTGAGTATATTTCGCCGCCACCAATCACAAAAACCTTATCGTCATTTTGACATAAAGCAAGAGCCGCATCCAATGAATTGACAACATCTGCACCTGGTGCATTATAACCCGATTGACGTGTTATCACAACATTCCTGCGTTTTGGCAAAGCACCTTTTGGAAGGGCCTCAAAAGTTTTGCGCCCCATTAAAATAGTATGACCGGTTGTAAGTGCTTTAAAACGTTTTAAGTCTGCAGAAATGTAAGCCAGTTGGTCGTCGCCTTTGCCAATCCCATTATTTTGGTCAATGGCCACAATCATTGATAGAATCATAGAAACAGATATTAGATACCAGAATGCTGTGCTTTAAGCCAATAGGCTTTTAGCAACTATTAAAATAATGTAAGAATTGGATTATACCGAGATAGCTCCTTTTATATGTGGATGTGATTCATAATTTACCAGTTCAAAGTCTTCGAACACAAAATCGTCAATATTTTTACGATCAGGGTTAATCTTAAACTGAGGCAAAGCTTTTGGCTCACGCGTTAACTGCAGCTTAACCTGATCCATATGGTTTAAATAAATATGAGCATCGCCTAAAGTATGTACAAAAGTACCTGGTTTTAATCCACAAACTTGTGCCACCATCATTGTTAAAATAGCATATGATGCAATATTAAATGGCACCCCAAGAAAAATGTCTGCACTTCGCTGATACAGCTGACAACTTAACTTTCCATCGGCCACATAAAATTGGAACATTATGTGGCAAGGTGGTAATTGCATATCATCAATAGCTCCAACATTCCAAGCACTCACGATGTGTCGGCGCGAATTTGGATTGCTTTTAATACTCTCTATTACTTCCTTAACCTGGTCGATATGTCCTCCATTATAATCGGGCCATGAACGCCACTGATAACCATAGATAGGCCCCAACTCACCATCTTCCTTAGCCCATTCATTCCAGATGCGAACACCATTATCCTGCAAATACTTAACATTAGTGCTGCCTTTTAAAAACCAAAGCAACTCATGAATGATTGACTTCAGATGCAGTTTCTTAGTAGTCAACAATGGAAAACCTTCGCTTAGGTCAAATCGCATCTGGTGACCAAATACACTAATGGTGCCAGTTCCAGTCCGATCTTCTTTCTTATATCCTTCATCTAACACTCTCTCAAGTAGGTCTAAGTACTGCTTCATTATTTTGTTATTTGATGATAAATATGCTGTTCTTTTGTTGAATAAGTTCCAAAGCTATATTGAAAAGAAACAAGCCATTAATACCGATTACGAATCAAAACGATTGATGAAAAATCAATCTGTGATTCTGTTTCGGCATTAACCCATGTAATAAGCAAAATGCTTTATCAATCATTTTGTTATACATTTGGTATAACATAGCCATCCGCTCCTTAAAAAACGTTTGTAAAAATAGAGAAATTATTAAGAACTATGGGTGTCATAAAAACGAAATAGACCTCAAATAAACAACTCCATTTTATAAAAAGCATAAGCACGTTTTTTAATCACTTTTGTTTTGATAAAACGACAGCTTGTTACTCTTCATTTTGCGGTTCTAATTCAAGGGTAGAGACAATGGGATAATGATCAGACAAATCAACTTTTAAACGCCTGAAATTATATGACTTAAATTTTTTATCGTGAAAAATAAAATCAATTCGAAACGATGGCAAAGGCCCATTGTAAGTACCTCCAAAACCTTGACCAGATTCCACAAAAGCATCTTTTAAACCACCCCGCATCTTACGATAAACATAGGAAACCGGCGTATCGTTAAAATCACCACAAACCACCGTTGAAAATGGTGAATTAGCAATGTATTTACCTATTGTTTCGGCCTGTGAAGCACGATTTTCAAAGGCTAAACTTAACTTACTCGTGATGGCTTTAATTTTTTCATTCCGCTCTTTCTCGTCCTGGTAGTTTAAACTATCAAGAAAATTAAGCTGCTGGCGGCTAAACTTGATAGATTCCAGATGATTATTAAAAATACGAATCCGTTCTTTACCGACTTTTATGTCACTATAAATACTAAAGTTTGAAGTATGTTCAAATTTCAGGCTGTGCTTTTCTACAATCGGATATTTGCTAAAGGTAACAAGGCCGAAATTACGATTCCCTTTTTTCCCCGAACGATACTCGATGTGTTTATAGCGAAACTGATTTAATCGTCTGAGAATATAATGCTCGTTATAAGCTTTGTTGTTTTTCGAAGTAAAAAATTCCTGCAGACACAACACATCCGGATTCTCTTTCCTGATTAAATCAAAAATTTTTTCATTGGTATCATCACCTATCCACTTGTAGTAATCAAACATACGAGCATTAAAACTCATCACTTTTAAAGGCTGTACAAATTCATTCTTATCCTTCACCTGGCCTTTCCATTGAAATGTATGTTGCCAATGCACCCAGGTAATTAAAATGACCAAAAGAGGTATAAGTGATTGCCATCGTCTTTTAACTAACCAAAAGGCAAAGAGTATAAAATTGATGAACCATAATAGTGGAAAAATGTATCCCGTAAAAGCTAAAATAGAAGTATGCTCAGGACTTATATACGCCGTTAATACCGAAAACAGCAACACTCCTGATGCTATCAGGCTGATAATAGTGACTATAGACTTAAAAAATCGGCGTAACAATGTTTTTTATTTACTAGCGTCAAATAATGTTTGCTTTTCATCCTTGCTCAAACTATCGTACCCACTTGCTTTAATTTTATCTAATATACGATCAACTTCTTTTTGTTTATTCACTTTGCGCGAATTAAATTCCATATCAGTCACCGCCCGCTTGTGTGTCACCTTTAATCTTGACTTCCGCTTAAACAAGCTGGCCAAGGCATCCATCATTCGATTAAAACCAATGGTTACATCTTTACCCGATGAAATTTGACCTCCGTAAAAATAACCAAAAGCAGCACCCCCCAAATGTGTCAAATGACCACCGGTATTAGAAAGTGCAGGTATACTAATTAAGTCAATCACCAAAGCAACTAATGCCACATACTTCAATTGAACAGCACCAAAAAACATCAGGTAAATCTTATGATTTGGTGCATATCGGGCAATCGCAAACAAAATGGCCATAACAGAACCTGAGGCACCCATTAATATCGCATAAGGCACCTGTTGTTGAAACAACGGAATTAAATTATAACTAATCAGATAAAAGACAGTTCCCGATAATCCACCCAATATGTAGACGCCTAATAATTGTCGTGGATTTAAAAACTCAAGAAAGATACGCCCAAACCAATACAGGTATATCATATTAAACAAGATGTGCAAAAAATCGTAGTGCACAAACATATAGGTTAGTATGGTCCATGGCTTAAACAATAGTGTAGATAAATCGGCAGGTACCGAAAGCCATTCAAGTAAAGGGTAATCATTTACACTGGCCGAACCGGATGAGAAACTAAAAAACACTTGTAACAAGCGGATGGCAACAAACACCCCAACATTAATATAGATTAACTTGATTAGTGCACCTCCTTGTCGATACGATTGTTTTATCTCATCGAGTATTCCCATTGTACTTATTTAAAACTACCAGTTACTAGTTTCTGGTATATTGCTAATTACAAAAAATCATTTCTAATTCATTCAATCTCACATCCAAGATTCTTAAATTCCTTTCTTATCCCAATATTTGATTAAGATAAAACCAAAAACCATTCCTCCCAAATGTGCCCAATGCGCCACATTGTCAAACGAGAAATTAGCTACGCCCATAAATAATTCAGCCACACCATAAATCATCACAAAATACTTAGCTTTAATTGGTATAGGCGGAAACAACAACATCAGCTCTGTGTTAGGAAATAACATACCAAAAGCCAATAGAATACCAAACACGGCACCTGATGCCCCAACCATTGAACCATTTAGCACAGCATTAAAATGTGCCATATCAGGATTAGTAAAATTCTTGTATTGTCGTAATGCCTGTGCTCCCTGCTCAAAAACAATTGCAACCTGCTCATCAGTCAACAGAGCGATGGCATTATTATAATCAATGTATTTAAATAGTAATTGAATGACTGCAGCTCCTACTCCGGTAATGATGTAATAAAGGAAGAATTTCTTTGGTCCCCAGTACCCTTCTAATACACGACCGAACATAAAGAGCGCAAACATATTGAAGAATAAATGCATAAAATCGGCATGCATAAACATATAAGTCCCAAACTGAGCAGGATGAAAATTCTCAGAAGCAGGATAATATAAGCCTAAAAAATTATTTAGGTCAATACCCAATGAATTACGAAGCACCCATGTTGCCAGTAAAAACAAAGCATTAATTATCAACAGATTTTTAGTTACAGGCGGTAAGCCTGCCAAAGGTGATGGACGATAGTTCATCTGAAATATTTTTAAATTATTGGTCGTTGACCATCAACATCAATGCCAATTTTATTCTCACTCTAAAATAACGCAAAAGCAGCTATGTTTGTTAACTAAGCTGCTTTAATTTCTGCCAATGTGGCACTTTAGGCAAAGCGCTTTAGCATCTCATCCATATCCATGATGGAGATAATGGTTTTACCAGAAGGTGAGAAATTAGGCACCTGACAAGCAAATAGCTGATCAAACAACTCTCCCATTTCGAGGCTTGACAATACTTTACCATATGGTATAGCGGCACGCCTGGCCATTGACATGGCTATTTGTTCAGTCACCTCCTTTTGAAGGTCTACCTCGCCATCTCTAAAATCAGTCAGTATGCCATCAATCAATTGCGCTGCCGATACATTTTCCAAACCGGCTGGTGTTGATAATACCTTAAAGGTTTCTTCATTGGCTTGTTCCAACTCCAATCCTAAGGTCATCAAGTCCTCTTTTAGCTCACCTACCATAGCTACTTCTTCAGGGCCAAAACTCAACTCTTCAGGAAACAAGCTCTTTTGCGATAAAGAGGCACCGCTTTGTAAGGTGCGAATAAAACCCTCGAATACAATTCGCTCATGAGCTCTCTTTTGGTCAATCATCATTAAGCCCGATTTTACCGAAGTGAGAATATATCGATTCTTCAATTGAAAGAAGCGGCTATTTCCAATTGCCTCATCCTTAGAACCTGATGATAAAAAGGTTTGCTGCACTGGCTCCTGCTGTTGCTCTTCAAAAGGTTTTTCTTCCCTATCCATTTCGGCGTTGGCCAATGCTGAAAAATCGGGCAGCTCGTTGCTTTTATTGTCCTCATAAAGATTCTCCCAACCAGCTGCTGAAGCTTTCGATTGAAAGGTAGCTGTTCCGCCACCTCCGCCATTGTAACTTGGGGCCGATTGCTTGCTTTCCTCTTCAAAAGGATTGTAAAAAGGATTGACCTCAACGCTTGGCTCTACCAATTCACCTTCTTTGTGCGATACCGGAATATGCACCTGGTCAGTGGTATCAAAATCAATGGATGGCATCAAATTAAATTTACCCAAGCTTTCGCGTATGGCCGCATTTAATATTTGCCAAATTGCGCGTTCATCCTCAAACTTAATCTCCGTTTTGGTCGGATGAATATTCACATCAATAATTTGTGGATCAACTTCCAGAAAGATAAAATAGGCCGGTATAGTTTCCGGTTGAAGAATATTATCATATGCATCCATCACAGCTCTATGCAAGTATGGATGGCGCATATAACGATTGTTGACAAAGAAAAACTGGTCACCCATGGACTTCTTTGCCGACTCGGGCTTACCAATAAATCCTGATATCTTCACCATTACCGTATCGGTATTAATTGGTATCAGATTATTGCCCATTTGCTTGCCGTTCATATTTACCACACGCTGCTTGTTGTTACCAGCAGGTAGGCTAAACATAGGCACTTCGTTGTGCGTTAATGACAGTGCCACCAATGGATTAGCCAAAGCAACACGCTGAAACTCATTAATGATATGACGCAATTCGGTTGATGTCTTTTTTAAGAATCGACGGCGAGCGGGCACATTAAAAAACAAGTTTTTAATACAGAATTGACTGCCTACTGAGCACTGAACCGGCTCTTGTGATTCAACCTGCGATGCCGAGATATTAATCTGCACTCCTAAATCATCATCGGCACGGCGTGTTTTAAGCTCTACCTGAGCAACGGCTGCAATGGAAGCTAAAGCTTCGCCACGGAAACCCATGGTGCGCAAGTCGAACAAATCACTGGCCTCACTTATTTTTGATGTGGCATGCCTTTCAAAAGCCATCCGGGCATCGGTTTCGGCCATTCCACTTCCGTTGTCAATAACCTGAATCAGGCTTTTACCTGCATCTTTGGTGATAACCTGAATATTTGTGGCACCTGCATCAATGGCGTTTTCCATCAATTCTTTAATAACAGATGCAGGTCGTTGAATTACCTCGCCGGCAGCAATCTGATTAGCTACCGAATCAGGTAACAACTGTATTACATTTGACATGTGTTAAAACTCTTCTCTAGTTCTTTAATTAATAAAAGCGGATGAAGCAATATAGCTATTCTGCAAAGAATGAGTCCATCCAAACCATACCTTCCTGAATCAGGTATACACCCAATATCATTAAGATGATTAAGATAACCACCAATCGAAGATTAGAGCGTCGTTTTTCACTACGCGCTACTTCGTAATGTGATTTCATTCTACGGCGCATGCCTCCTCTAATGCGATCAGCATATCCTTTTTCCTTCTCCTCATCTTCCAACAAGCCAAGTTCTTCTTTAATTCGTCTTTGTCTTGCTTCGTTCTTCTCCTTCTGCTCATCGTAATAAATTGGGTCATGCTGAAAAACCCGATGACGCGATACCTTTGAAAATGTAAATTTCATCTCGTAAAATTTTAGTGCCAAGATTTATGAATAATACATACAAATGCCATCATTCAGCCATCCTGACATTGTGCAACAAGTTAATTGCATCCGCACCTATGCAAAGATAACAAGTAATAGCTAATTATATAAATGAGCTTTTTTGAAGACGATAAAAATGCGCTTAATCACCTTGTAGAGAAGATGAAACGATTTACCAACACCTACTGTGCATATCCTATTAATAACTTTTTTATTGTAGTTTATTGCCACAATATTTACAAAAAGCTGCTTCATAATCATGTCCTTCTTCGAGGCACGATGGACACACACGTGTATTTAACGGACGCCCGCTTTCTTTTACTAACTCACTGGTTACAATACCTGTAGGCACGGCAATAATGGCATAACCCGTTATCATGATTAATCCTGCAACAAATTTACCTAACATAGTTACCGGTGCAATATCGCCATAGCCAACCGTTGTTAAGGTGACAATGGCCCAATAAAGACTCTCGGGAATACTTCTGAAACTTTCGTTATAGGGGTTTTCGATGATATACATAACTGTACCCATAATGGTAACCAGAATAAGCACAACAAATAAGAAAACACCAATTTTATTGCGTGATGTCACCAAAGCACTCCATAAAGCACTGGCTTCCTTGACATATCTGGTTAATTTCAATATACGAAATATCCTTATGAGGCGAAGGGCACGAACGACGATAAGCATTTGCGAACCACCCACAATCAGACCAAGGTATGTTGGTAAAATGGCCAGTAAATCAATTACTCCAAAGAAAGAGAAAATATACTTTCGTGGTTTATCAACTATCCATATCCTTAAAACATATTCAACTGTAAATAATATGGTAACGGCCCATTCGGCTATAACCAGCCATTTATCGGCCTGCGGAATAATGGTGTCATCGCTTTCAATCATTACCACCACAATACTCAGAAGAATAAGAAGGATAAGGAATAGATCAAAACGTTTTCCGGCTTTTGTATCTGCTTCAAATATGAGTTGGTGTAGTCTTCGTTTTACTGGATTCATAAACATGCTTTTGTGCGCTTTTCAAAGATAAGAAGCCTTGATGCTAAAAAAAATTTTAAGTTTAGAAAAGCCATTGTACTTTTACACCGTAAATAAACAGCATGACACGAGAAGATATCATAAAGGAATTTAACGAAGCTCAGGAAGTATTAAACCGCTTTGTAAATGATAAAAGCAACTGGGACAAAATGATGGCTGCCGGTGATTTGATGGCCAATGCCATTAAGCAAGGCGGTAAAGTTCTTTCATGTGGTAACGGTGGTTCTATGAGTGATGCCATGCACTTTGCCGAAGAACTTACAGGACGCTTTCGTGACAATCGACAAGGCTTGGCCGCCGTGGCCATTGCTGACCCAACACACATCACCTGTGTGGGCAACGATTATGGCTTTGATTATATTTTCTCTCGCTATGTGGAGGCTATGGGGCAAAGTGGCGATGTTTTGCTGGCGATCAGCACCAGTGGCAATTCGCCAAACGTACTTAATGCGGCCAAAGCGGCCAAAGACAAAGGCATTAAAGTAGTGGCATTAACCGGTAAATCAGGTGGCGAACTTGCAAAAGTAGCCGATATCGAATTGCGTGCACCACACATGGGCTATTCGGATAGAATACAGGAAATCCATATCAAAATCATTCATGTTTTGATACAGTACATTGAGGCTGAAGTAGTAAAATAGAGCATCAGCGTAAAGGCGATAGGAATAAGACCATTCACTTTGTATTTAAGAGAATCGTTATGCCGGGTCTACATCAATTTGAAAGTTGACGTAACGAAATTCCTGTTGTGCCTGCAAACTAAAAATAGCTTCTCGCATCAGGTGCTTTACTTTCGCTGGTGAAGCCTTTTTCTCCATCTTAATCAATATCTTCTTAATGAAAAGATTCTGGATGCGATTGATAACTGGCGCTTGTGGCCCAAGCACGCGACTTCCAAAAATAACACGCAGTTGCTCAGCCAGCAGATGGGATGCCTTATTGCATACTCGCTGGTCTTTATGCTTTACGGTGATATATATTAAACGATAGAAAGGCGGGTATTTAAACATTTGCCGCTCCTCCAACTGCCCGGAATAATGGTTGATAAAATTATGGTTAATCACATCCATTATCACTGGGTGCTTGGGGTTGGATGTTTGTAATACCACTAATCCTTGCTTACGCTTTCGTCCGGCCCGACCACTTACCTGTGTCATCAATTGGTAACTCCGCTCAAATGCTCTGAAGTCGGGATAGTTAAGCATGTTATCAGCATTCAGAATGCCCACTACACTCACATTATCAAAGTCAAGACCTTTAGAAATCATTTGCGTGCCGATGAGAATATGTACCTCGCCATCTTCAAACTTCTTAATGAGTTTGTCGTAACCCGATTTACTACGCGTAGTATCTAAATCCATGCGTGCTACTTTATGGTCAGGATACAGCAGGCTCATTTCTTCCTCAATCTTTTCAGTACCAAAGCCTCGGGTTTCAATCGCCGGACTATGACAGGCCGGACATACCGTTGGCAGCTGCATGCTATGGTTACAATAGTGACACACCAACTGATTTAGGTGCTTGTGGTAGGTCATTGATACATCACAATTAACACACTTGGCCACATAGGCACACTGCCCACATTCGATAAAAGGGCTAAAGCCACGACGGTTCTGAAACAGGATAACCTGCTCATCATTTTTTAAGGCTTTATCAATCTTTTCCAGCAAAACAGGCGTAAAATGCGAACTCATCTGCTTTTTGCGTTTGGCTTCACGTACATCAACAGCAACAATTTCGGGCATTTCAATGCCTTCAAAACGTTGAGATAATTCCACCAAAGCATATTTACCCTGCTGCGCATTGTAGTAGGACTCAATAGATGGCGTTGCTGTTCCTAACAGCGTTTTCGCCCCAAACGATTTAGCTAGTACAACTGCCGCATCGCGGGCATGATACCTGGGTGCAGGGTCAAACTGTTTATAGGTGTTTTCATGCTCTTCATCAACAATGATTAAGCCCAAATTAGCGAAAGGTAAGAATATGGATGAACGGACACCTACAATCAACTGATAGTTTTTCTGCTGTAAGAGATTACTCCATACTTCCACACGTTCAGCATCGGCAAACTTACTATGGTAGATGCCCATTTTGTTACCAAAATGCTTTTGCAATCGAGAGGTTATCTGAGTGGTTAATGCTATCTCAGGCAGCAAATACAACACTTGCTTCCCTTGTTTTAACTGCTCTTCAATTAAGTGGATGTAAATCTCGGTTTTACCTCCCGAGGTTACACCATGCAACAAGGTCACATCGTGGTTCTCAAAACCCGCCTTTATTTCGTCATACGCTATTTGCTGTACTTCGCTTAGCGCATTAGCTACCTCAACAGCTTTCTCATCAAGATCAAGCCGGTCGATTGACCGCTCTTGCTCAAGCAATATTTCTTTGTTACATAGTTCTTTTAAAGCTGCTGCGCTGGCATTGGCCTTTTTTAACAGCTCAGCTTTTACCACCGACTGATTGGTGATGGCTCCTGTTAATCCACCCACCAACGACAGTAATGTCATTAATAACTCCTGCTGTTTTGGTGCGCGTTCCAGTTTGTCAAATATCTGTTGCAAGGCTTCCTCTGACTGACATTTCGGGTGCAGCGAAATCACCTTTTCCTTTTTAGCTTTATAACTTTCTTTAAGATGCTCGTTAATAAATACTGCGTTGTATTCCAGCAAGCGCTTAATGACTGGCAGACTATTTTTCAGGCCACTCAATTGATTAACATCATTGATGGAGCACACTTTTTTACCAGCGATAATGTCCAACACCTTGTTCTCCTTTTCCGATAAAGGAGACTCAGCGACAAAATCAGTGTTGTAAATAATGCGTGTTTCACTTTCCATCTTTAAGCCCGAAGGCAATGCAGCTTTATAAACCTCCCCTAGCGTACATTGATAATAATCGGCCAGCCAATTCCAGAACTTAAGCTGATAAGCATTAACCACCGGTTCCTCATCCAGTACCGAGATGATATCTTTCGTCTCGTATTCTTCAGGTTTATGATGATGTAGCTGATAAACAATGCCAGAGTAAACTTTCTTTTTACCAAAAGGAATCACCACACGCTTACCTATACTGGTAAGATGCAAAAGCTCATCAGGAACAGCGTAGGTGAATAGCCGTGGCAATGGCACGGGTAAAATTATATCGGCAAAAAGTGGCTTATTAGTCATCCCAGAATTTTGAAGCGTTAAAGATACAATACTTCATTCGTTTTTTTAGATAGTATCCTGCCATCAAAAGACGCAAGTCCAAAACATCTTGCTACATTCGTAATCAAGAATAAGCTTTATGAGATTGACGACCCTTATTGACAACAAGCAAAGCCAGAAGCAATTAAAATGTGAGCATGGTCTTTCGTTTCTCTTACAAACGGATGAACTAAGCATCTTGTTTGACACCGGGCAATCTGATAAATTTCTTTCCAACGCTCAGAAACTAGGCATCGACTTAAGCACTGTAGATTATGTCGTACTAAGCCATGGTCATTACGACCATACCGGAGGATTACCAGCATTTCTGAATCACAATAAAAAAGCAAAAGTCATCATTCATAAAAAAGCATTAAAAGAGCGCTTTTCGAGCTCTACGCAAATGGTGAAACCCAACGGCATTACCTGGGTCAGTGAGCTTTCACAATTTGCTAATAGAGTAATGTTTATTGAGAATGATGTGGCATTAACTGACAGTCTCTTCCTTCTGACAAACATTCAACCTAAAATCGGTTTTGAAATTGTAAATGAACGCTTGGTTGTTAAACATGGCAACAGTTACACACCCGATTGCTTCGATGATGAAATGATACTGGTGGCCAAAAGGCAGCAAAATCCGATTGTTTTATGTGGTTGTGCCCATACCGGCATCGTCAATATTTTGCATGAGATTAAGCAACGCAAAGGTTTTGATACCTTTGATTTAGTTGCTGGTGGCTTGCATTTAAATGGCAATAAACATGAACAAGTTCAATTTGTAATCGATGGGTTAGCACCGTTTAATATCAAGCAATGGGCCCTAAACCACTGCACGGGTGATGTGGCGTTTAATAGTTTTTTAAAGGCTTTTCCTGAACAAGTAATGTACTGTGGCAGTGGAAAAGAAATCCTCATTTAACCTGAATAATTCATGAACCAAATTTAAGAAGAAATGGACTCAATATTTAATTTAAGGAGTCATCTTCAACTGCCATATTGATCATTAATTTGACAAAAGTCCGAATTCAGACCCGTATTTTGCCCTATGCACGTCGCAAGCACACTTACATAAAGTCAATTATTGGGGTTTGGACATATTTTTCCCATACAGCCCGAAGAGTGTTCTG
>NZ_JAENRR010000169.1 GCF_016612505.1 Carboxylicivirga marina | reverse complement strand
TGGGATGGTTTTTGGAAACATTTTTCTGACGTATACTACACTAAAAATGCTGCGTAATATGAGAACTGCACCCTTAAAAAACGTATGACCAACTTTCGATAGACTATATATCAATACGGCATACATTTTAAAAGTAGCAAATAATACACTAAGTAAGCGTGAGTAAAGTTGCGTCGCAAAATTATTTACATAGTATTTGGCTATTTAATTTATTTAGCATATATTCACACTCCGTTACTCAAACACTTACGCCCGTAAGCTGAGTAATACACACGGAAACTACTAATCGGTATAGGAAAGATAATAACAATGCTTGCCAGCAATTGAGCAAGTGTGCGTTCTTTGACATACTGACCATCCAAGCCCAATGTATTGACGCTTTAAAAGCCATATATTTTGACATTACACTTTTCTTCCTCTATTGACCAGTAACAAACTACAAAAACCGTATATCATTGCTATCGTTACACTTTAGCATCGTTAAGCGGGCATTTTATTGTGCAAGCGGAGCGTT
>NZ_JAENRR010000168.1 GCF_016612505.1 Carboxylicivirga marina | reverse complement strand
CGGAAAATACCCGGAAGGCGGAACATATCCTGAGCCTCCAAAAATGAACCATCGGAATTACGGTACACCTCAGCGGCAATCACGTTAGTACCTTTTTTCACGAAAGGACTAATGTCAAACGTGGCGGCATTACGAGAGTTTTTTGAGAAACCAACATACTCGCCGTTTATCCACAGGTAGAAAAATGAATCTACGCCATCGAACTGCACAAATATCTCGCGTCCGTCCCAGTCTGCCGGAATATCAAAATCGCGACGGTAAGAGCCCACTTCATTACGCGCCTCGTAAGTTACCCAATCCTTGGCAGGCTCGCGCATCACGCCACCTTTCCAATCATCAACAGCTACTGTGTGTTTGAAAATAACCGGCTGGTTACAATAGATGGGTGTTCCATATTTTTGGCCACCATCTTTTGCTAAGCCAACAATGTTCCAGTTGGAAGGCACCGGCATGTCATCCCAGCCACTAACATCAAAAGTTGGTTGGTAAAAGTTGGCAGGACGCTCATTGGGGTGTTTCGCCCAGTTAAACTTCCAATCACCATCCAGTGATTGCCAATACTCTGAATTTTCAGGCAAAACCTTGCGAGCATTTTC
>NZ_JAENRR010000167.1 GCF_016612505.1 Carboxylicivirga marina | reverse complement strand
GAAAAAAGAAACCAAAGAAGTCTTACTCTATGAATTACAAACGATTATAAAGTCATGTTAACTAAACGACATTGAATTGACACCTGCGAATTTTAGCATGGCCCGCTCATCGGCCAATCGTGTGCTACGTCAGGAAGTAACTAAAACCTATTGGGATAATTACCTGAACTACGAAGGAACCTTCGGTGAAATGCTAAACGGACAAGTAAAAGTGAATGTTTTCAGAGCGAAAGCACGCAATTATGACTCAGCCTTGGAGGCTGCCATTAAGCCTAATAATATCCCTGTTGAAGTATATAAGTCCCTGGTTAAAAACATCAATGACAATTTAGGAACATTTCATCGCTATCTGGAATTGAAGAAACGTATGTTAGGCGTTGAGCAACTAATGTACTCCGACATATACGCACCAACGGTAAAAGGTGTTGAGTTAAAATATAATTACGAAGAGGCTCAAGAATTAATTTTAAAATCGCTTAAGCCACTAGGTAAAGACTATATCGAAGTTGTAGATCATGCCTTTAATAACCGTTGGATTGATGTATATCCAACTGCAGGTAAAAGAAGTGGTGCTTATTCAAACGGTGGCGCCTATGATGTGCATCCATATATATTAATGAACTGATGTTTCCCACGTAAGTTAAAACGCTGAATGTCAAGCAAAAAGAAGCATGATTCGCTTTGTTAATTCATTAA
>NZ_JAENRR010000166.1 GCF_016612505.1 Carboxylicivirga marina | reverse complement strand
TACAAACCACCAGTACCTTGCACATTTAGGCCTCTGTTTCGAATATTTGTAATAGTGTTATTTCGTACTTTCCAATGACTACCAACAGGTGCATTACCTATTATCCCATTTGACTGGTAATTTCTTACAATATTACTGTCTACTTCCAGTTCTGTTTGAATATTATACAATGAAATCCCGTGTCCTGCCTTATTGTGATTGAAGCCATCAATAATATTATTTTTAATATAGATACTATCTCCTGCATCCATATAAATACCGTCTGTAGTAACACCATTATTAGATGTATAATAACTTTGTATTAAGTTATCCCTCACTAAAACATTTCTGGTATCACCCCCTTCAATATATACGCCCATTGTCCACTCATATTTCGCTCTTGCATCAATGTTATTCGAAATGAGACTTACATTTTTAGAATTCAAAATATCAACGCCACGGCTTCTATTCCCAACTACATAGTTCGTAATCGTATTATTGATAACACTTGCTTCAGAGCAACTATTAAGTAAGATTCCTCTTATATTGTGTTCGTAACCAACATTGTTATATATGGTATTTTTTTCTACAGAAAGTAGTGTGTCACTTGTAAAATACAACCTGCGCAATTGGTTGTTATCTACTGTAATATTTTTACTATTCGTGATACTTAAATCCTGAATATGACAACTCTCCACGGTAATAGTCATGGCAGAACCACCATTTAATTGTGCCAAATTCAGATTATA
>NZ_JAENRR010000165.1 GCF_016612505.1 Carboxylicivirga marina | reverse complement strand
GTAGATTGAGATGTCAACCTTTGTATTGCTGACTTCCTGATATCTTTATCAGAATCGTTTATTGCAACGTGAGAAAGTGTCGATTGATTTGTGTAATCATTTGCTTCACTATTTATTTCTTCAGTAATAGTATGACCTTTATCCGTCACTTGTTTCTCACTCGAACAAGATAAAACTGAAACAATAATTACTAATAATAGAATTGACTTTTTCATTTGAGTTGTTTATGGTTTGTATTAATTTTCAATATGCAGCATAACTTATCGATATACAACCCTATGCTTTATATCGTCCATGTAAGTGATTAAAAAGCGTATGACCAACTTTCGATAGACTATATATCAATATAGCATTACATTTTAAAAGTAGCAAATAATACATTAAGTAAGCGTGAGTAAAGTTGCGTTGCAAAATTATTTACATAGTATTTGGCTATTTAATTTATTCAGCATATATTCACACTCCGTTACTCAGACACTTGCGCCCGTAAGCTGAGTAATACACACGGAAACTACTAGTCGGTATAGGAATGATAATAACAATGCTTGCCAGCAATTGGGCAAGTGTGCGTTCTTTGACATACTGACCATCCAAGCCACAATGTATTGACGCTTTAAAAGCCATATATTTTGACATTACACTTTTCTTCCTCTATTGACCAGTAACAAATTACAAAAACCGTATATCATTGCTATCGTTACACTTTAGCATCGTTAAGCGGGCATTTTATTGTGCAAGCGGAGCGTT
>NZ_JAENRR010000164.1 GCF_016612505.1 Carboxylicivirga marina | reverse complement strand
ACCTGGGCGGCTGAAGACCAGCTTCGCGGGAACTGGATGGCAGGCCTGAAGTCCGGCTGGAGTGAGTGGGAAGAGAGCGCCACGGACAGTATGTCGCAGGTAAAAAGTGCAGCCACGCAGACCTTTGATGGTATTGCACAGAATATGGCGGCGATGCTGACCGGCAGTGAGCAGAACTGGCGCAGCTTCACCCGTTCCGTGCTGTCCATGATGACAGAAATTCTGCTTAAGCAGGCAATGGTGGGGATTGTCGGGAGTATCGGCAGCGCCATTGGCGGGGCTGTTGGTGGCGGCGCATCCGCGTCAGGCGGTACAGCCATTCAGGCCGCTGCGGCGAAATTCCATTTTGCAACCGGAGGATTTACGGGAACCGGCGGCAAATATGAGCCAGCGGGGATTGTTCACCGTGGTGAGTTTGTCTTCACGAAGGAGGCAACCAGCCGGATTGGCGTGGGGAATCTTTACCGGCTGATGCGCGGCTATGCCACCGGCGGTTATGTCGGTACACCGGGCAGCATGGCAGACAGCCGGTCGCAGGCGTCCGGGACGTTTGAGCAGAATAACCATGTGGTGATTAACAACGACGGCACGAACGGGCAGATAGGTCCGGCTGCTCTGAAGGCGGTGTATGACATGGCCCGCAAGGGTGCCCGTGATGAAATTCAGACACAGATGCGTGATGGTGGCCTGTTCTCCGGAGGTGGACGATGAAGACCTTCCGCTGGAAAGTGAAACCCGGTATGGATGTGG
>NZ_JAENRR010000163.1 GCF_016612505.1 Carboxylicivirga marina | reverse complement strand
TCTTTGTTTTTTAACCTAAACATTGGGCTTCTACTATGTTTTTGTACGTTTTATTAAAACTTTCGGAGGCTAGTGACCTACACTCTGTATCAAAGTATTTATAACTTTTATTTTTAAGACTTTCATATTGACTCCTTCCTCCACCATCCTTATCAAATAAAACTAACAATTTTGGTTTTATTGGCATATCAGAGCACATATCATTAATAAATTGTAGATATCCTTTATACTTATCCACACCACCTACAACTAAAATATTTGGCACAGTTATATTGAATTTTTCAAACAACACAACAAGTAAGTCTTTATCCTCCTGGCCTTCGACTACAATATTAAAGGGAAATATTTCCCAAGAATCATTTCTTTTTAAACCAAAATGCTCTTTTATTTTCATCGCTTTAACGTAATCGGAACCATCTAAAATTATTGTGTTTAATTTATAGAATACCATATCAGGTTTTCTAGAATACTCTTTTACTTCTTTTGTTCCGGCGAATAAAAAAGTGTTCTCAAGGTTATTTAGATCTATAAAGAAATTTGAATGTGTTGTTATAAAAATTTGATTCTCTGATGCTTCATACTTTAATTTATTAAACAAACTCTTTTGTAAATCAGCTTGTAAAAAAGCTTCTGGCTCATCAATTGCCCAAATGACCTCTCTCTTTGTTTTGCTGTTTACATATTGTATTAATGATAATAAAATTGTCCTCTGAATTCCACTTCCCTGTTTTTAACCGCTTTAAAAACTGGACCACTTTGTAGCACATGAAAAGTGAAACAAAATGGTAGAAGAAATCATT
>NZ_JAENRR010000162.1 GCF_016612505.1 Carboxylicivirga marina | reverse complement strand
CGTTGGTAACCATAAAAATACAGACGAACAAAATATGAAACATCTACTATTGTATTTAATAACTTTCAGTTTTTGTACTGAGGTTATAATTTGTCAAAATATCCCCCATGACAAAGAATTCAAAAAAGGACATATAATGTTACTTGACAGCACAAAACAAGAAGGATATTTGAACTTTTATGCAAGTCATACAGGGAAGGTTAAATTTAAGAAAACATTAAGCGAAGAACTAATTAAGTATTCACCTGATGAAATAATTAGTTTTTCAGTTGGTACAATAAAATTTGAAAGCATCAAGAATATAAAAGTAATTGGTCCTATGGGTTCATATGCACCTCTAAAAAAATGTTTTGGGGAAGTTTTGACAAAAGGCAAAGTATCGATAAATTTAATCTATTACATAGGTCATGACCCATTCTCTAGTTCTAACAAGTACTATCATAATTTTTGCTTGACTCAATATGCTAACGGCACAAAGTCTACTATTTGTCTACCTTACAATCAAAGACTTAAAAAGAAAAGAATTGAAAAGGAAAAAATGAAATTAATAGACTTTCTTAATGTAGAAGGCGAAATTAAGACCCTGATTCTCTCTATGAGCCGTGAATCAGGACTATCAGAAACCGTTGAGATTATAAAAAAATACAATTCATTACTATAAAATTACGGTTACCAACACGCCGCACATAGAGCATAGCAGGGCTGTCGCATTTTGGTCGTGCAGATTCCCGCCTCGATAGTCTCGTCCTTTCGGACGGACAATCTCAACGCAAATCTGCTACAGCGCCATGCGGCCAACCGTTG
>NZ_JAENRR010000161.1 GCF_016612505.1 Carboxylicivirga marina | reverse complement strand
GCTAAAAATAATACTGGAAATATACTTTAAAACTTATAGCATATCTCCAGTGTTTTTTAGTTCGTAAGGATTAACTAGTTAAAAAGCCCGCAATCCCTTACTAACCATACCGCCACCGTTGGCGGCAAGCAAAAAATAACCAAACCCAATGAAAATATTAATAATAATAACCATGACCTTCTTGTTATGCGTGAATATCCACGGACAAGAAGTAATTGAACTGACTGGTGAAGTTATTTCGAAACATGGAACTCCATTACCAGGAACAAGTATTGTGCTCAATAGTAATAGATTTGTAGGGACAATTACGGATGCATGTGGACAATTTACTTTGCAAGTTCCCAAGGGCAGAAATGACTATTTAATGTTTTCAATGATTTCTGAACCGTTTTATTTTGACCTTAATCTGATTAAAGACCAAGACCTTAATAAAGGTATTGTTTTTAGAATTATGCCTTTTAGCGAGAGCCGACAGCAAAGAACTAAAAATAAGAAAGACAAAAATATAACGATTGACTGTATAAAATTTGTGTATAAGAAAACTTTCAAGATAACTGATAAGAATCGCATCAGCCCCAAAAGCAATTGATGAAAAATTAAAGATAGAAGAAATGCCAGCCGCCAACACGCTGCGCATAGCGCATTCGGGATTCGAGTATTCTGGAAAGTCCGTAGCTTTGGCAATCAGCGCCCAATCGCTGATTTGGCTTAAAATGAAAAGTTAAAACAAATACAACGCTTTGGCTCAGCGGAGTTTTTGGAGGTAAGGTTTCGTTAATTTGCCAATCGCTTCATCGTGTGCCGAGAAGTAGTGAACGGCAAAATATTCACTACATGCTGTAAATTGAGATGGTGG
>NZ_JAENRR010000160.1 GCF_016612505.1 Carboxylicivirga marina | reverse complement strand
ACAGCCGACTAAAAGACAAAGAACTGAAGCGTTTGTATATCATGGATTCATCAACAATATCCCTGTTTAAAGACATTTTAAAAGGTGTTGGTCGCAATCCCAAAAATGGCAAAAAGAAAGGCAGTATTAAAGCTCATACACTAATTAAAGCAGATGAAAATGTACCTTGTTTAATCCGATACAGTGAAGCAGCCAGGCATGACCATATGTTTTTGAAAGAAGCAATGAACTTGCCGTCCGGTTCAATCATAACCTTTGACAAAGGATATGTTGACTATGCACAATATGAGGCTTTTACCGAAGAATCAATTTGGTATGTTACCAGACTAAAAGATAATGCACTTTACAAAGCCAGAAAAGAGTTTGATATACCAGACGAAGCCGACTCAGGTGTGCTGAAAGATGAAGAAATTGTATTGCTATACGGTACAGATAAGTCTCAAGAACACAAGGCAAGAAGAATAGCCTATTGGGACAATGAAAATGAACGGTTATTTGAGTTTATAACCAACAACATAGAACTTCCAGCAGAGAAAATAGCGTACATTTATAAGAAACGGTGGCAGATAGAATTGCTTTTCAAGCAGCTAAAGCAAAACTTCCCACTAAAGTATTTTCTAGGCGATAATGAGAATGCTATAGAAATACAGATTTGGGCTGCAATGCTTGCCAATTTCCTGATAACCCTAGTAAAAAGTAAGCTCAAACGGAACTGGGCATTCTCAAATATGGTGTCCATTATCAGACAGCAACTGATGAATTACATCAATATTTACGCTTTTCTGGAGAATCCAGAAAAAAGCTGGCTTTTACAGATTAAAGAAGATAAATACAAATACCAAAATTCGCTATTCCCCGAAATATAGGGGGCTTACTTTTGAAGT
>NZ_JAENRR010000015.1 GCF_016612505.1 Carboxylicivirga marina | reverse complement strand
TATTAAAAGCAATAGGCTTGAAAATCCCTCCGAAAATTTTGCAGTAGCGAATGAAAATGTAGTGGCACAAACCACTACAGCTCTTGTTATTCGTCTAGCTATCAGTAACTATGGAATTTTATCTGTCAAACTCGGGAGGGTTGGTGGTGGAAAGTTTTTTATGTCTTTAGTTAAGAACGGCGCATAGTCGGCTCAAAATAGTGAGCATCTATTGGGTTTTACATTTCTACTGATGCATTAAGCAGATATTAGAGTCGATCGAAACTGAAGTTAATATGAGTAAAATATGAATTAAGCAACTCGCAATTGGGTAATTGTTATAATGCTGGATGGGAGGTAAATACTTAATTATAATAAAAGAGGCTCCAAGTAGGAGCCTCTATATTGTTTTAGTTTTTACAGCCACTACAGCATTTTTTCTTTTGCGAGCTACACTCCCCTTCTTTTAACTCTTCAGCTTTAAAGTCTAGTTTTTCAAATGCCTTTACTAAGTTTTCTTTGGTAGTTTTATCCTCACGATACTTTACAGTAACCGTTTGTCCTTCCATATCCACATTAAGATCTTTAACGCCTTTTTCGAATGGGATATTCTTCGTTATTTTATTGACACAACTCTGACAATCCATTTCTACTTTGTAAGTTACTTCACTTACTTTCTTCTTTTTTTCATCCGCAAATGTATTGACAACCAACATTGTCAACATTGCTACAACTAGTAATTTCTTCATGATATTATTTTTAAGATTATTATTTTATTCTCTATCTATTGAAAAACGCAATCCAAAATACACCCGACGCCCCATAATTGGACCCCAAATTAGTGAGCTATCAAAATAATCGCCAAAAGGATCATCGCCTGCTATAATTGGATTATCTTGTTTAAAGTTCCCCAGGTTTTCAACACCAAGGTATACGTTCCATTTACGGAAGTACTTTGTCACTTGTGAATTAACAATTTGATATGGATCAAATGCATCTTGCCTTTGATACTCAACCGGGTTAGTTGCTGTTGATGGCACCCTACCTTTTCCATTAAATTGCGTTGTAAAATCAAACTGCCACTTTTTTAATGGTGTTGAGTAAGACAAGTTCACTAAGCCTTTCGCTCTACTAATCAATGGACGATCCTTCAACTCACCACTATAAGTTGCTTTCACATCGTTTAAACGCCAGGCGGCTACCAGATCAAGCCCCCGTAATAACTCATATTTACCTTCTATCTGGAAGTTATTCGCATATGAATCTCCATCAAGATTATAAAAATAGACAGCATCAACACTTTGATCGGCATCAACAATCAATTGATTGGTAAAATCGGTTCGATAGAATTCGGCATTTAATGTCAACTCTCTTCCTGCAACATTAATATACTGTGTAATGTTAGCGCCATAGTTCCAAGCCTCTTCCTGATCGAGATTGTTAGCTATGTTGATTTGTCGCGAACTTGCCAACAAGTAACTATTTTCAGCTAAAACATTAGGTGTGTGATAGCCTTTCCCAGCTGATGCCCTCAGTATAGTATTAGGAGCAATGTTGTATTTGGCATGAATTCGTGGTGTAAAGAGAGTACCAAAATTATTATGGAAATCGACTCGACCACCCGCGATAAGCGTAAATCGGTTGGGCACATTATAAGTATACTGAAAAAAGGCACCCGGCACAATTTCTTCACGGTTTAGCAGTTGCCTCTGATCGGGCTGTTGAAAATCCATCGTTAATACCTCATCGAACTCATCTGATTGAAAGCTAAGTCCCGTACTATATTTATTATTTTCATTTCCTATGATGGATTGAAAAATTAAATTAGCGTAAAAAGACCGTTGCTCGGCATCGTATTGTTTTCGACCATAAAAAGAGTTCTGCTCATGATAAGCATAATTAGCTACCAAAGCCACACTGGACATTTCATCATCAAATAAGTATCCTGCTTTATAAAACCCTTCGTAGCGACGTGTGTCTATATTAATACCATATAACTGGTTGGGTAAACCAACATTCTGGTCCGATGGCTGACTGCCTTCAAACCCCCTTTGACCTCCAAGTCGATTTTCATCCAGCACTTTAATGCCTATCTGGGAAGTAAAACCTTTTTTATTATTGTAGTCCCAACGGTTAATAAAGTTTAATTGCTTCAACAATGGTTCATCGCGAAATCCATCATCATTATCATCGGTTGACTTTTGATCTTCGGAGTAATGGGCTAATATTGCCGTTGTCCATTTATCGTTAAGATGGATAGAGCCGTTAACATTACTTTCCCATCGTCCCGTATTATTAGCATACAGGTTAAGAAAGAACTTCTCTGAATTTACCGGCTTTTTATATTCGACATTAATCTGTCCGGTTAGCGCTTCATAACCATTTATAACGGTAGCAGTTCCCTTGGAAATTTGGATAGATTCCATCCAGGCCCCGGGAATGTAATTTAAACCATATAAAGTAGCCAGCCCTCTGAAGTTTGGAATATTCTCAGTCATCATCTGCACATAATTGCCTGACAAACCCAGCAATTGAATTTGCTTAGCACCTGTTGCAGCATCGGAATAAGACACATCGACTGATGCATTGGTTTCGAAACTTTCACTCAAATTACAACATGCTGCTTTACACAATTCTGCACCAGTGATATTCACCTTTGTCATTGGATCGAGACGCGACATATGAGAACCAGCTTTTTTACCAGCGACCAATACCTCATCCAACTCATCACTTTTAAGAACCACTTCGAAATGCTGCTTATCTGTTACATGGATGGTATCAGCTTGATAGCCGATATAACTTACTACTAATAATTGATTCCCACTGGTTTGTTCAATAACAAACTGGCCATTAAAATCTGTTACCGTACCTGTTTGCGTATTGGCCCAATACACATTAGCACCAACTAACTCGGTAATTTTATTTTTATCGTTGGCTTTAACTACACCAGTAATTTCTTTGTTTGCTTGCGCAAAACCCGAAAAACCGGTTAACAAGAATAGTATTGAAACTATAATAATTCGATTCATCCTGATATGATTAGCGATATTTGACGCACACAATAGCCAAACATCAACTTTAGGTTACTATACAACTAAGGTTGTTTGGTTAATCAATTACCTCAAGCAACTTATAGTTTAAAAGCTACTTAGGCATGGATGAATGGATCATAACAGAAAAACGCAATTCATCTCCGGCGAAGGCTCGTCGGGAATCTTCTGAATTACATCGTAATGAAGTCTTAATGGTTTATCTAATTCTGATAATACATCAGCATATAAATTGTTATTAAACAACAAATCAACAGCACTTGCTTCGAACTTTATTTTAGCGGCTGTTGTTTGCGCATCAAAAGACGCTTTTTTAAACTCATGCTTACATGCGCCATCTTCAGGCAGATGATGCACATGGTTACCGACCTCCTCGGCACAGCTTTGGCACGCATGTTCGCAGGTACAATCAGAGCAAGCATGCTCGTGGTCATGCATGGTGGTAATGATGCGGGTTATCGTTTCATCCTCATCGCAACCTGTGCAATGGTGTTGAAATATATGCACGCCAAGTATCGATGGCAAAATAGCCACTACCAAGGCAAAACTTATTGCTTTATATTTCAACTGAAGATTTCTCATCAGCTACAAAAGAACTAAATTCTGCAAACCCTTACAAAATTTTAACATCTGATTTACATCACTTCTCAATTGACAAGTGTGCCATCCCAACCACTAATCCGAGCCAATATCCACCACATGGCATATGCTTTTCGGTTAGAAGTGATATGCTGTGTTGTATGTGAACCAAGCTCTACGTCTCCTCCCGGTTTACTTTTATTTAAATAATAATCGATGCCTTCCTGATGGCTATTTTGCCAATCTTCATAATAGTTACCGCCATAGCTGCTCGACTTGCCATTATCACCAGCATCTTCCCAATAATGATCATTCATACAATGGGTATCAATACTATAATAATCGAGGCAGAGTAACTTGTTTTTATTACAGAAATCATTAATTAGAGTCGCTTGTTCGGCAGGATTGCCTTCTCCGGTGTTGCTTCCCCTATTGGCATGCCCAGTCATAAAAACGAAATAAACAGCTTGCTGACGCTTTCCTTCTCCCTCGCCAATTTTAGAACCTCCTACTCCATATTCATCAATGAGTGTTTGCATTCCGGGAAGGTAATTTCCTTCAACATCATGACCTGCAATATTGCACCAAGCCCACATCACCACATTTACTTTTTCGTTTTTCGAATCATCTAAGAAATTTCGCGTAGCCTGAATGAAAGCTGTTTCATCGCGACTTAAATCGACTGCTCTCCTCCCATCCTCAGCATAATCTTCAATTGCATAGTCAAGAAAGTCCAGAACTCCTGTTTTAAAATCATTTCGAACAATACCAAATAACGCATCATCACCTGCTTTATAGTCTGGCAAGCCATACAAACCACGACTCACATGCGTTCCGTGCGATGTGTGCTGATATGCAACACAAAGATTCTCTCGTGCACTATTAATGTATTCTTCCGGAATACTACGCAAAACCGACTCTTTGGCCACAGTATAATCAGCAATAAACTTATTCCCTTTTAACTCCTGAATGATAGAAGTTACTTCAGGCTCTTTAAGCTCTTCTTCTTTTTGAGTATTATCTGCACTGCATCCATTAAAAGATAATGTGCATCCTAGAAGTATCGTTATAAGTTTTGAATTCATATCCTTCATTTTTTTTGAGAAGATATTTAAGAAATAAGCATTAGTCAAGTCTAATGGCTTGTAATACCCCCAATTATTTATATTAAGCCATTACTTTTGTAGCCAATGGCCAACTTATTTATATACAATCCAACGTGTGACATGGCAGTTGAAAATGGCACTTTCAGTTTTATGCCATCCAAACTGTTATCTAAGTTTGAACACGACATTAGCCCTTTACTAGCTTTCATTGGAAAACCAGACGACTTTCTATTAAGTGAAATCGCCAATCATAGCTCATTTACTTCTTTTTGGACCAATTTGGGTTTTGAATTACCTCAGCTAATTTCAAACAAAAAGCTTGAGAACGTTAACATAGATGCTTTAAAACCCTGGGGATGGAGCCAACTAATTAAGCATAAATATGGGAAGTACATTAAGCACTTTAACGAAATGCCATCCTTTAAAACACCGGATTTGTTAAAAAGCTTTTATAGCCGAGAGACTAGCCTGAGATTAATCAATGAATTAAATACGCATAAGCTTCCTGATTTCGTTTCCATTCCGCAATTACCATTGCCTGTATCCAGCATGAAGTCAATTGTCGAGCTTTTTAAAAAAGAAAATGGCATTGTCTTAAAAACCCTATGGAGTTCATCGGGCAGAGGTTTAATGTTTATTAGAAATAAGAAGCAGTTAAATGATGCAAGCAACTGGATTAATGCTCAAATTAAAAAACACGGAGCGCTAATAGTTGAAACCATCTATAACAAAGTTCAAGATGCTTCATTACAATTCGAGATTGATGATGGCGGTACTGTTCGATTTTTAGGCCTTAATTTTTTTGATGCTGACAGACAAGGCCATTTTAGTAAAGAGTATTTTCATACGCCTAGCGCTATTAAAGACTTATTGCCCAATGATGATACCTGGATAGAACAAACAAGCAAAGCCATTATTAAAAGCATACAGTCACTTAGCATTCACAAACAATACACCGGTCCCATTGGTGTCGATACCTTATTCTTTAAGAATGTAAATAATGAATTAAAGTTTTATCCATTTGTTGAAGCCAACCTGCGGTGCAACATGGGCTTGGTGAACCTGCACCTCAAAGACTTATTGGCTCCTGACACGAAAGGAACCTGGCTGATCAGGCATTTTAAAACTGGCGAAGCGCCACTATTCTATCAAGAAAACATTAATAATTACCCGATAAAGGTCGAGAATGGAAAAATTGCTAAAGGTTTTTTCCCTCTTACCCCATTTAACACTGACACACAATTTGCGGCCTGGGGCCTTTCGTATTAAATAAAACAGCCTCCACTTAACTAAATGGAGGCTGCTAATTATATTTTTCTTAATTACTTTTTATAAAGCAGAAGCGCCGAATAGGTAGCTACGCCCTGATCGGAATGACCACTGAATTTAATATCAATTAAATTCTCGGAATTAATGCCTTCTTTTCCAATAAAATCATTTATTTGATCGTCTAAGGACTGGTCAAAATCATCTGTTCCTGTATATTGAAAATGTTTAGTTAAAATATTACTCATATCACCTTTTTTTTAAAAAATTCTACATCATTTTCTATCTCCTACGTTAGAGTCCTATTTAAGATACAAAAACCTTTTTATTTTTTAAGAATTATAAAATTATTCCTATTAAGCAATGGTATTTCGAGAGCCTATTTTCTTACTGCAATTCCATCCAGTTGATAAAGGCATTAAATGCCGACTGGTTATCACCAACCCATAATAACACTTCAGGGTTATATTTAGCACTGCATATAAAATAGGCAAATGATTCGCTATGCCCGGCTATTTGCATCTGATTGAAAAAATCGAGATACTGAATATCAAAAAAGTCCATTTCGCCAGTTTGCTCCTCGCTTAACATCGATAAAAGCGAAAGGGTTTGATTAACGAAACGATAAGGTTCATCTGGGTTATTCGCTTCAGCCTCACGAGCAATGGCATTGAGTTTTCCCTCAGCAATACGCAGCCCCGAAACAGAGGAGTGCTGACTTATGGGCTTACTACTTGCAGGTCTTTGAACTTTGGCTACATGCCAGCGCACTTGTAAATCCTCCAGTAATTCCTTTTTCTTTAATTCATCCACTTCAAGTAACAGCGAATAATAGATGGGCAGCATACTCTTTAGCACTTCGCCTTTTTTCTTCATCATCTCGGACAATAGCAAATGACTCGGAATATGATTCTTATTCATTCGCAAACAAGTAATCAAACACTGTTCGGCCCTGCTCACCTCATCAAGCACAAGGTAACTTTTAGCCATATTGTAGTGCAACAGGTACTCATCGGGATATTTCTTCAGTGCCTTTTTGAATTCACGAATAGATTGTTTGGCATTGCCTTTTTCATTTAACACAGCACAATAAATAAGTAGCGCATCGAGGTAAAACTCACTTTCTTCGCCTAATACATTTCGACTATAATGCAATGCTTCATCATAATCGTTTATGGTCAGATAGGTATAAGCCAACTCGTAATGTGCTTCCATACATTTCTTATCAAACGTGATGGCTTGCTTAAATTTACCAATGGCATCCTTGTATAAATCGTGGCTCAACAAGGTTTGTCCTTGCTTTATCAACTTCTCGGTTTCTGTTTGCTGGGCCTGAACGGTAAAAAAGCCCATCAATAACAACACTGCTAAATATCTCATGCTGTAATGATAGACTTTTATTCTTTATTCATCAAACTATTTCAACAAGTGGAAATGGTTTAACGCTTCTTAACAAGATATGAGCTTTGACATCTTATACCAAATGTATTACAAAACGCGCTTTAAGTCGTTTTGCTAATTACATTGGTTAATGCCGATATTAGATTAATTGAGTTTTATAAAGCGAAGTGAAATAAAGCTCATTTTAATGTTTAATCGGTATTATTCGCTATTCTCCTTTTCCGATCCGCTCATTTATCAGTTTTTCAATTTCTTCGAGCTGACCAAGCGGAATAGAATTAATGGTTTTTACCATGTCAACTTTTTGATCGGGGCGTTTAATTAAATTAAGTGGATGTTCTGCATCAATTCCGGTTGTATCCGAAGGCTTCCACTCCATAATATCGTTAGGCGTACACCTTAAAACCAGGCACAACTTCTCGAGGTGATGCAAATTAAGTCGTGATACCCGATTGTTTTTTAGCCTTGAGGCAAAATTATCTGAGAAACCATGTTTCTTTAAAAAACTAAAGGGGCGTGCTATTCCTCGTGCTTTAAAAATTCTGTCGAAACTATATTTAATCATAACAATGTAGAATATTTTCTCTAAGTTAATGATTACTTAGTTATTACTCCAATAAAAATGCGATGATTTATTACCTCCTAATCAATCATATTTGCCGTTACCAAATGATTAATTACTGCCATATCACTTGTTGCTATTGATATAACTTGGTAATTATTGCTACACTACTAATTACTTCTTATATCAAATGATTATTTATCTTTTAATTGACTTAACATTCTTTTAAGCACATTTATTCCCCTCTTAATAAAACTTTTTGTCGATATACATTTGTATTAGAACTATTTTATCTCCGGAGTTTCTAACACAGTTTCAACTTCATCATATATTATAGCGTTACTTTTCTTATTAGAACCAATCCTTTTTCTGTATCTTGAACAACATATTCTAATTTCTCTTTATTTTCAGTAGTAAGATGTAAAATTGCCATTCGTGTATAATCTTCAGATTCCTGAACCCAAAGTACCTCAAATTTTCCTTGAAGTTTATCGGCATATTCCTTGATTTTTGTCTGTTTTAAGCCCAGTTCTAAATCAGTAACGATGACTTTATCATACTTAAGATGGTAAAATAAACAAAAGCTTTGATCTTTATAAAGCTCAAGTCTAGCCGTGCATAGTTTATTGTTTTCTTTGAAAATTGTTATTGTATCTTGATTAAACGTTCCGAAATTTATATTGTCTGATGACAAGTAATATTTCTTTACTACTTCTTTTTGTGCGGTAGAATCAACTGGAATCATTGTGAATGCTACAAGCAACACTGAAAAGGTTATAATCCCAGATAAGAATGATATGTTTTTCATTGTATCTTTTTTAAATCAAATAAACTTAAATTCTTCACACGCCACAGGGCTATCGCTTTTAAAAATTTCATTGTACTTAGCTTATTTCCTCAAGCCGGAATGGCTTCTACTTTTTGCCTCCAGCCCAAAAAGTAGACAAAAATGTCGTCGACTAAAGCATTCGCTTACCCATTACGTCATTGTTGCGGGAAAAATTTAAAGATTTATAAATCATGCCTCAAATTTTTCTTCCCTCCACATACGACGATGGGGCCCAAGCTACATTGCTTAGGTCGATATTACTTAAAGCGATTTCCCTGTCACGCAACTTTGCTCCTCTTTTTTTTAGAAAAGCATTAAGTTTATGAGCTAAAATCTTTCATTAAATCAATTCACTTCCAATGTTTTCAACACGGCTTCCACTTCGCGCATATAAATAGCTTTCTTGGGTTTGGCAGGCGCATATACATAACCACTAAGCATTACGAGTTGATTATTCTCTTCATCTTCATAAAAATAATCGATAAAGGGGCCACCCATAAAATCACCACTTACTTTCCAGAGGCCACGTAATTCGGTCCACTGACGATCGGCAAACTTTGTTCGTTTAATCGAAACAGGGAAATGTTCCTCCGTCGTCATAAAGGAACCAATATTTTCACCCGGCACTTGATTACGAAGCAAGTTGTTACGAAAACTCAATAGAGTCTGCGCATTAAAATCTCTAAGCGAGTCGAGCGAACACTGGTATACAAAAATACCTAACTGGCTTCCGAGACGTTGTGCGTCGAACCACGAAAAATGCCCTTCAGACTTCTTCAAGTGAAAACCCTTAGGAAAATACATGGTAAAGGGATAATTGTTTTGAACATGCATAACCGCTTCTGGCTGATAAATTTTATGGTATGAATCGGCCATTGAGTTAATATCGCCCTGGTGAAAAAATCCTTTTATGCGAGGCCATTTCTGCTTCAGCAAGCTTGCCAGTTCTTCGGGTGAGCGTGCAATTACTTTCGCTACACTTTGGCCAATTGCCCACTCCTGTCGGCGATATTCAACACGGTTAGAGCTTTCATCTTCTTTAATTGAAACCAACAATAC
Organism: Carboxylicivirga marina; assembly: GCF_016612505.1. Lineage (GTDB taxonomy): Bacteria > Bacteroidota > Bacteroidia > Bacteroidales > Marinilabiliaceae > Carboxylicivirga > Carboxylicivirga marina. The sequence goes on along the minus strand of NZ_JAENRR010000015.1, from coordinate 91,361 downwards.
ATTGCGATAAGTTCTAAAGTGACGCTCAAACTGCTTATAGGCAATTCGTGTTTTCTTGAAAATAGCTTCTTCCTGAGGTAAGGCCGGAAATTCATCCTTCAGTAAGGCTTTTAATTCTTGCCCGGCACAAGTATTCCAGTGGTCATCTTCCATCACTACGAGTAATTCACCCGGCGAACCAATGGCACGAGGTTTAAACCCCGATGGTTTATCAGTGCATGCAGCCACAACGATTATTGAAATAACAACGACTATAGCCAGTAACCAGACTTTACTATTTATATGATTTGTATAATTCTTCATAGGTTTAAGTTTAAAATGTTAACGGAAATAAGTTTCACTATTCCCTTTGGACAGAAGGGTGCATTCGGTTCTTTATTTGGCATACATAAGGCAAAACGACACTGATTGAGACTTTTATAATCGCTTAATCTTTAGGCACGGATGAAACAATACTATTACATCTCAACCAGCGTCGATTCTATATATAGATTGGTTTGAAGAGCTAATTCAAAACAAAGTTAACCGGGATGGTATAAGCAACCCTAACAGCTTTGTCTCTTTGCTTTCCTGGCGTCCATTGTGGCAAGCCGCTTATCACTCTTAATGCTTCTGTCGATAAATTAGCATCGGGGCTACGAACCACTTTTGCTTCAACAACATTACCTTTTTCATTCACTACAAACGATACGTACACTTTGCCTGTCACGCCTGCTTCGGCGCAAATAACCGGATACTTAACATGCTCTGCTATGTACTTTAATAAGGCGCTTGAGCCTCCAGGAAATTGAGGCATCTTCTGCACATTATAAAAAGTCATGGGCGTATCATCAATTTCCTCTGCCATCTCAGGAATTAAGACGGGTTCACCGGTATCTTCCGATGAAAAATCAGGCAAGTCATCCACTACTGGCGTGGTATTATCAACAATTATTATCTTCTCTAATGGAATAGGTTTTGGTAAAGCTGTCTTTGGTTCTTCAGGATGCGTAATTGGTATCATCTCCACATCCTCAACATATGGATCTTCATCTATAGGCTGGGCCAATATATTTGAATCGGAACCCCATTCGAAAGCTGCTAATGATGCTCCTAAAGCCACTATTAAACCTATCTGAAAAAAGATGCTTCGCTTATTCTCTAAATCGGCGTGTCTATGTTTTTTTACTTTCATGGCGGTATATTTATGAGGTTACTAATGTTAGTTGATAAGTATATCCCAATAGGCGTTCCACTTCTTCTTCCTTTGTTATAAAAAACAAACCACCCCACCAGTAACACCTGTATATGTGATGTTTACACGTGCATTTTTTTGATTATAATATTTTCATAGTCAAAATAAGCACTATAAACATTCGCCCTCCTGGGCGATTATGCGTCACCTCATCGCACAAAATCGCACACCAAAGCCGATGTTCCATTTATTCGTCTTTCAATTCGAAGTTGCAGGGTCATGCTGGACACATCGGCTTTAATTCTGAAAAATTTCTCGAGAACGTTTTCCCGATAAGGTGTTGTTAATTAAACTTTTTCTTCATAAAAATAATTTCTAATACAAATGTTAAACATGGCTGCTATTGCAGCTTAAATCTCACTGGTACCGAGTACGATACCTTTACAGCTTTTCCGCGTTGCTTACCGGGCTCCCACTTGGGCATCGATTTTACAACACGAATTGCTTCTCTTTCAAGATTTGGGTCAACGCCCCTAAAGGCCTTAACATTGGTTACATCTCCTTTTTCATCAATGACAAATGATACGCTCACCATTCCCTGAACGCCATTTTCCTGACAAATAACGGGGTACTTCACATTTTTGGCAATGTACTTTAGCAAAGCTCCAGTACCGCCAGGGAATTCTGGCATATCTTCTACAATCATAAAAATTTGATCCTCTGTTTCCTCCTCTTGCATTTCAAATTCCGATAAATCAATTTCTAAGTCCTGATCCATATCGGTATCTTCAATTTCCAACTCCTCGTCCAGCTCAACATCATTATCTACAATCTGCAATATATCGGCCGCTCTGGGTGGTGGCGGAGGTGGCGGAGGTTGAATTTCCTCTTGCCGTGTAATGGGCGGTGCTTCTTCTTCCAAAACTTCTTCATCGACCATGGTCAGGCTGTTTGATGAAACATCGGTACTGCTCCACTCAAACGCAACTAATACTACACCGAGTGTTACAATTAATCCAATTTGAAAGAACAAGGCACGTTTTCGCTCCAGGTCGGCTTTCTTACTCTTTTTCACTTCCATAGGCTTTTATTTTGAGGTTTAACATTAATATTGTTGGTAAGCTAAAGCCAAGTAACGTACCACAATAAGGAAGCCTTTATAAATCGCCTAATCACATCATCAATACACCGCTGACTCACTGCCCCTTACAAGCTTTAATTAATAATGTCAGAAATCATCTGTGTCATTTATTCCATATCGAATACGCGCCCATATGGGCGAAAACAGAGCTTTCTTAATTCACATATCATTTCAAAAGATTAATTTTACCAACTGTATCGAATAATTATCCAACCAGGTTACACCATGAGCTCAAGCAACACCAGTAAATCTCAAACAATCATTATCTCCGAGGCGTTGCAATCTTTTGTTACAAATATGGACAGTGCATCTTTTAAATTAGTTGTAACAGATGCTCAAGGCTTAATCGTTCAATTACATGGAAATCTCACCTTTTCAAAACGGTATCAATTAAGCAATGATCAAAACTGGCAAATTGTAGCAGACCGCATACAATGGGAGCAGAAGGAAGACTGTGGCATTATTCATTTGGGCAGTTCGGTTTATAACCTGGTAAAATACAAGAACAGCAAGAACAGCCGCATACCCTTTCAAATTTACCTTATATCTTCCATTGATATTGAATTTCCCTGGTTGCATATGGCCATGGCGGCCCTTGATACAAACATTAAAGCAAGGCTTAAGGATGTATGCATGCAAAAGCAGATGGATGACACACATCAATTTACTTTTGCCATGATGAATGCTTTAAAAATCGGAGTACTCTCTGTGAATATTACAGGAGAGATTAAATATGCCAATAATCTGGCTTGCCAATGGGTTAACATCAGAAGACGCGATCTACTAAAGATTCCGGTTAAAAACCTGATACCTGTCTGGAGTAACATTTATCAATTGGTAAGTTCAGGTGAGAAATTTATTAACGAAGAAATTGCCATTAATACAGCCGATAAAAAAGCTAAATTTAATGTGACGGTAACACCTATTTTAGATCAGGAGCAGGTTAAGCTGATTGGATTAGTTGTAGCCATTCGGGAGCTTGAGAATGTATATCACCTGGTAAATAAGTACACCGGCATGCAGGCACGTTTTACCTTCAAAGACATTATTGCCAAAAGCCAAAAAATGCGAAAGTTGGTAGATTATGCGAAAAACATATCAGACAGTCCGTCAACCATATTAATTGAAGCAGAGAGTGGCACCGGGAAAGAAGTGTTTGCACAAAGCATTCACAATGCCAGTAGCCGGCACGATAAAGGTTTCGTTGCCATTAACTGTGCTGCTATCAGCGATAACTTAATTGAAAGCGAGCTATTTGGTTATGACGATGGAGCTTTCACCGGCGCCAAGAAAGGTGGACATCCGGGTAAATTTGAACTAGCCAACGGCGGAACACTTTTTTTAGATGAAGTTGGCGATATGAAACCCGAAGTGCAGGTGAAGCTATTACGTGCCATTCAGGAAAGTGCCATTACACGTGTTGGTGGAGAAAAAACAATACCCGTTGATGTTCGCATTATTGCGGCCACCAATAAAAATCTGAAGGAAGAAGTAGACAAAGGGCGTTTCAGACTTGACTTATTTTACCGTCTGAGTGTTATTCCTTTGAAGATACCGGCACTACGAGAGCGCATGGAGGATTTACCATCATTAATACGCTTCTTCTTAAATAAAAAATCGGTTCGCTTGCAAAAAGACGTTCCACAAATCCGCTACTCAACACTTCAGCAATTTCTTGATTATGACTGGCCAGGCAATATTCGCGAGTTAGAAAATGCTATTGAACAATACGTCATTCTTGATGGGGACATCTCTTTTGAGAATCTTAAGAAAGAAGCATCAAACAACAATCAAGAACCTCTCACTGAAGTTACTCCACATCAGACTGTTCAAAATACACCATTAACTACCGTTCGCGAAATGGAACGTGAATTGATACTCAAAACGATTCATCATTTCAATAATAACATGACCCACTCTGCCAACTCTCTTGGCTTTAGCAGAAATACCTTATACCTCAAACTCAAAAAGTACAATTTAGTTTGATTACTCAGGCGTGTTGTTTTATGACACTGTATTGTTTTATGACATAATCATCTCGATGATGTACTATTTTATGACACTTTCGTTCTCCTCTTTGATAACACCATAAATACCAAAACTGCATCCACATAAACACCAATGACTTACACTCATTGGCACATTCTTCGATTTAGGCTATCACAAATAATTGAACAATGGATGCACGTGTTACTCACAAAATATTGATATGCCTTGGCAGCTCATGTCATTCGCGCGGCAATGCTGATAATTTAAAAATTATCAAGGATTTTTTAAAAGAAAGACAAATTGAGTCAAGAATTGATTTCAGAGGCCACTTATGCAACGAAATGTGTAAACGAGGCCCTGTTATTGAAATTGATGACATTGTGTTTGAAGGTATTACTCAGAGTAATATCAATTCTATTTTAAGTAACCACTTTGATAAAGCCGCATGCATTTAAAACCAATATATACAGAAACCAACGACTGTAAAGATTGCTATAAATGCATCAGGGAATGCCCCACCAAAGCCATTAAAGTGTGCGACAACAGGGCTTCTGTAATAGATTCTCATTGCATTTATTGTGGTCATTGCGTAGCCATCTGTCCGTCTGATGCTAAAAAAGTCCGTGACGGTATTTCCAGAGCTAAACAACTCATTAAAGAGAAGAAGCAGGTATACGTTTCATTGGCTCCGGCGTATGTTGCCGAGTATGGCACATCTCCACACTCCGTAATTGAAGCACTTACCTCCCTTGGCTTTAAGGGAGTATCAGAAACAGCATTGGGTGCCCAAGAAGTCTCCAAACAAATCAGCCAATATTTAAAAGTACGACAAACAGGCACGTATATATCGTCGGCTTGCCCTGTAGTTGTTGAGCTCATTAGAAAATACTACCCACAACACACCATGGCCATCACACCGTACATGTCACCCATGCTAACACATGCCCGCATGTTAAAGCAATGGTATGGCGATGATATTGGCATTGTTTTTATAGGCCCGTGTATCGGTAAAAAATCTGAAGCCGATGACTCAGACTTGGTTGATGTATCACTTACATTTAAAGAATTAAACGATTGGTTGGCAACCGAAAATATAAGCCTATCAACTACACAAACAGATAATAAGCCAGACTTTAAACCCCACCAGGCTCGTGAAGGTGTTATCTACCCACTTGATGGCGGCATGGTTGAAACTATCAAACGTGAAAACAATAGTGGCGAAAGCACTTTCATAAGTTTTACCGGCCAAAATATGGTGCGAAATGTGCTTGATAATCTGGAAGAATTTGGTAAAGATAAACCCTTGTTTTTGGAATTGTTAGCATGCGAAACAGGATGCCTTAACGGACCGGGCATGAGTGAAAGCAATAATATTGCAGGCAAGCACCTTAATATACGTCAATGCTATACATGTCGTTCTGAGAGTACAGGCGACGTAATTAAAGAAAGCCATACTTTTAATATTGAACGTGACTTTTTTAATATTGAATCAGTTCCCAACGAACAATTCAAAGCCGAACAAATTAAAGAAGCCCTGCACAGCATTGGAAAAAACAGTGTAGCCGATGAATTAAATTGTAGTGGTTGCGGTTATGACACGTGCCGCGACTTTGCACATGCGTTATTAACAGGCAATGCCGAAACAGCTATGTGTGTTTCATACATGCGAATGGTTGCTCATCACAAAGCCACTATTCTATTGCAAAAAATACCATCAGGCGTGGTTATTATCGATGATAATTGCAAAGTAGTTGAGATGAATGCCAGTTTTGCCCGCCTACTAGGGACTGAGACTGAATTATGCTACGAAGCCAATCCTGGCATGCGAGGTGCTGAAATGAACAAACTATGCTCGTTTGCCAAACTATTTAAAACCGCGCTGTTAACAGGAAAAGAATATTACAACTTACCAGCTGTAGAAAACGAGCAAAATCTTCAATTATCCATCTTTAATATACAAAAACACAAGCTAGTTACCGGTATAATCCAAAGCGCGCAACAACCCGAATTCAGAAAGGAAATTGTTGAAAAACGCACACGCGAAGTGATTAAGAAAAACATGGAGACAGTACAGAAGATTGCTTTTTTGTTAGGTGAAAATGCCTCATTTACTGACTCTTTACTCAACTCTATTTTAGATAGCCAAAAGCAGGAAAATGCATAATAAGTGTTTTTACATAGAAGCTGAATTATGCCAGGAACGAAAGGCACATGAGAATGTATGTGGCGACTCCTGCGAATCGAGAAAACTAAAAGAAGAAGATCGTCTTATAACCGTTTTATCAGACGGGTTAGGCTCGGGCGTCAAAGCCAATATATTAGCAACCATGACAACAAGCATGGCACTTCAGTTTACTGCGAAGAATGATTCCTTGGAGCATGCCGCTGATTTTATCATGAAAACACTACCTGTAGATTCAAAACGACAAATTAGTTATTCTACTTTTAGCATTCTTGATATCAACTGTTTTGGCGATGCCAGCATTGTTGAATATGACAATCCACCTGTTCTTATCTTTAGAGATGATCGATTTGTAAATTTAGAAACCGAGTCAAAATCTGTCAAACGTCCTGATTGCATCGCAGCTGAAGTACAATACTCACACCTTCATCTTCAGAAAGAAGATCGCATTATTATGGTTTCCGACGGTATTACGCAATCGGGAATGGGCACGGCAAAAACACCATTTGGCTGGGGTATAGATGGGTTAAAATCATTTATCAAACAAAGTATAAAAAACAATCCTGAACTATCGGCACGACAACTGGCTCTCAAGATTATGCAACGCGCTAAAGCCAATGATGCAGACAACTTTAAAGATGATGCCACGTGCCAGGTTATTTATTGTCGTGAGCCGCGAAAATTGGTACTTGCTTCTGGCCCACCGTATCATAAAAATTGCGACAGCATGTTAGCCGATCGCATTGATAGCTTTAATGGTAAGAAGATAATATGTGGCGGAACAACATCAAAAATTATTTCGCGTGAATTAAAGCGTAACATCCACATCGAACTAAACAATTACAATCCTGAATTACCACCAGTAGGTGAAATGCCTGGAATTGATCTGATTACAGAAGGTATACTTACACTTGGAGCTGTTTCATCAATACTGGAGCAATTGCAAAGCAACACCGTAAAAGGCACAGGACCAGCAGAACAGATGGTGAAACTATTCCTAAACAGTGATTCTATATTGATACTGGCAGGTACTCAAATTAATAATGCGCATCAGGATCCAAACCTGCCGGTAGAGCTGGAAATACGTCGTAATATCATTAAAAAGATTGCTTCAACACTCGAAGAAAAGTTTTTTAAAACCATTGAAATAGAATACTTATAGCCAACACTCAATGATTGATTCAATCAAATACAAAATTCAAATTTGCTGTGGCACGATGTGTTACATCATGGGAGGTGCCGAACTACATCTGCTTAACGATCATCTGCCCTCAAACCTAAAAGACAAAGTAAGCATCGAAGGCATTCCGTGTATTGGTAAGTGTGATACCAAAGAAAAGCATCACCCATGCGTAAAAATTAATGGTGAGGAATTAAACAACGCCACAAGTCAAAAAATCGTCAAACAACTTCTAACTCTCGAAAATAATGACCTATTATAACAATGCTGTTATAACCAAACACGAGCTACTTGTTCGTTTAATTCAATTGCTTGATACGAACAAGTTATTGGATGACATTGATCGTATACCATTGGAGATGAGGCCACGCACCAACTCACCAATCCGTTGCTGTGTTCACAAAGACAGAGCTGTAATCAAATATAAATTAATGGCATTACTTGGCTTTAATATTGCCGACGAGCAGCATGAGTTGACACCATTAAAAGAATATGCCGAGCAAGCTTTGGAAGGCTATACTCAAAATGGAAATTTCCTTACCGTAGTTGATGAAGCCTGCAGTTCGTGTGTGCAGGTTAATTATACAGTTAGCAACCTTTGCCAGGGCTGCGAAGGACGACCTTGTCAGGTTAATTGCCCTAAAGACGCCATAATGGTTCTTAATGGCAAAGCTAATATCGATCACCAAAAGTGTGTTAATTGTGGCATTTGCCAAAAAGCTTGTCCATTTCATGCTATTGCTTATCTACCGGTCCCTTGCGAGGAATCGTGCCCGGTAAAAGCCATCAGAAAAAATGCCGATGGTATTGAAGAAATTGATTTTGACAAATGCATCCATTGTGGTAAATGCATGACAGCCTGCCCCTTTGGTGCCATATCTGAAAAGTCACAGATTCTTAACCTCTTCAATAACATCAAACACAAAAAAGAAAAGACGGTGGCCATGGTGGCACCTGCCATTCTAAGTCAGTTTAAAGCATCATCGGCACAAATACTCAACAGCATTAAAGCCGTTGGTTTTGATGAAGTAATGGAAGTGGCCGAAGGCGCCAATATGACAACCGACCACGAAACCAATGAATTACTCGAGAGACTCAATAGTGGTGCCACTTTTATGACTACATCGTGCTGTCCATCGTACATTGAATTTTCAGAAAAACATGCACCAGAACTAAAACCCTTTATTAGTGACACGCCTTCGCCTATGGCCTATACTGCAATGCTGGCAAAAAAACGCTTTCCGGAACATAAAGCAGTATTCATTGGTCCATGCCTGGCCAAGCGAACTGAAGTCTATCAAAATCAGAACATCGATTATGTGATTACGACTGAAGAGTTAGGTGCTGTGTTTGCAGCTTTAAAATTTGATTTAGTAAAAACTGATGATTCGCCTATTGTTTCTAAGGTAGTCAGGCCAGAAAGTCGTGGCTATGCGGCATCGGGTGGAGTGACCAATGCTATAAAAACCATTCTTTCGAGCGAGCATAATATTACAACTGAATTAATAGACGGCATTGACAAAAAAAGCATTCGATTGCTTCGTTCATTACCAAATAAAAAAGTGACCGATGCGTCATTTTATGAGGTTATGGCTTGCGATGGCGGTTGTATCAATGGACCGGTAAACGTATCTCCATTAAAAGTAAGTCAGAACAAACTCAAAAAAGCCATACAGGAGATTCAGTCTGAGGAGGCAGCTGTTTAGATTACACACATAAGCGACTGGTTGTTTGCTAACGAGCAACAATTTAGCCACTCGATTATTTTTTATACATTCCTTTTGGTTATATAAACCCATCCGACTTCCACATGTCGGGTGGGTTTATTTTTTGATATAGAATACCATATTAGATAGGTAGATTATAGGCCTTAGTATCGACTTAATCTCAATCACCTAACATTCTAATCTCCTATACCTTTGATGATTTCTATTTCAAACTTTTTAATCTTGCGCTTTAAAGCATCACGGCTAACACCTAATAAAGTAGCTGCCTGAGTTTGATTAAACTCTGTTTCCTTAAGTGCAGCCTCGATTAATTGCTTTTCATTAACATCAATATTTAGATTCCCATTCGACACAAAAGCTTTGCTGTGACTATCTTCACCTCTGAGCGGAAAATCCTCGGGTAACAAGCTGTCATTATCAGATAGAATCATGGCTCGTTCAACCATGTTACGCAACTCCCTTACATTACCCGGAAAGTGATATTTCTGTAGTTTATTAACCAGCGATTTAGCTATACCGGGTGCTCTTTTGCCTTTTTTCTTAGCAATGCTCTTAATAAAATGCTCCAATAATGGCTGAATATCTTCGGGGCGTTCGCGCAATGGAGGAATATTAATCTCAATCGTATTAATTCGATGAAATAAATCAATGCGGAATTGCTGTTCACCTATCAGATCTTCAATGTTTTTATTGGTGGCGGAAATGATGCGGACATCCACTGGAATTTCATTGTTGCTACCAACACGTTTTATTCGATTTTCTTCGATTGCCCGCAGAAGCTTGGCCTGCAGAGCATATGGCATGTCTGCAATCTCATCTAAAAACAGTGTCCCTTTATTGGCCAATTCGAAATAACCTTTTTTCTCATCTCGCGCATCGGTAAATGCACCTTTAACATGACCAAAGAACTCACTTTCGAGCAAAGATTCAGGAATAGCCGAACTGTTAACCGGCGCAAACACCTGCTTTTTACGCGGGCTTCCAAAATGAATAATTCGCGAGATAATTTCTTTCCCTGTGCCATTCTCACCGGTCACCAACACATTCACATCACCATCTTCAGCAGCTTTCAGTGCCATTTTCAACACTTTCTTAATCTGCTCACTTTCACCAACAAAATCCTTCTCAATTATTCCCTCCAGTTCCTTTGACACCAGAACACCACGATTCTCGGCTGCTTCCAGTTTAGATTGCATCAGTAGAAATTTCTCAGTGCGCTCAATGGCCAATTGTATATCCATAATCTGAAATGGCTTTCGGATAAAATCAGACGCTCCCTGCCTCATCGCCTGAATGACCATGTCCATATCGCCATAACCGCTTATCATGATAATTTCCAGATTGGGATATTCTTTTTTCACTTTTTGCAGAATATCCAAACCATTCATCCCCGGCAACATTACATCCAATATCAACACACCCGGACGCTCTCTTTCGAGCAAATCAAAGCCTTCGTTTGGTGTATTGGCGGTATACACTTTAAACTTTCTTTTTTCCAGATGGTATTTAAGCTTTTCTGTAATTCTGGATTCATCATCCAGTATAAGTACTTTTAAATCATTCATTCAATACTCTTTCTATAAGTTTTCGGCCAAGGGCAAAATAACAACCATTGCCGTACCTTTATCTTTTTCACTCTCTACCTCAATATGTCCGCGCATTTCTTTAATTAGACTATAAGAAATAGATAAGCCTAATCCGGTACCTTTTCCCAATTGTTTGCTCGTAACAAAAGGCAAGAATATATCCGTTTTCCTATTTTGTGAAATACCCACACCGTTGTCGATTATACGAAGGTATACCTGCTCATTTTTGTTATACGTTTCGATTTTAACCTGCATTTTTAAATCGGACTGTAGAGCCTTTCGCTCCTCTACAGCATCTTTTGCATTTGATAGTAAGTTATGTATCACTTGCTCCAGTTTGTGCGGATTACCCAGCACACAAGGCAGATTATTTGACAATGTCATGCTTAGCTGAATATGATGATTGGCATATTGATTACCAATCATAGATGCCGCAGCCCTAACACATTCACTTACATCAAACTCCTCTTCCACCTCATCTTTTTGTCCGCTGCTAAAAATTCGAATGTGATCCACAATTTGTCGCACACGCACAATATCTTCGAATATTTCATTGACTGATTTGTTTAAAAAGCCATGGTCAACCTTTTCTTCTTCCAATTCATACTTGATACTTTCGGCCGACAAGGAGATATTTTGAACCGGCTGATTAATTTCGTGTGCAATACCAGCTGCCAGTTCACCCAAAGAGGTTAAACTACTCTGATGCATAATTATTTGTTGCTGTTCCTCCTGCTTTTTTAGTGCTTCAGCAATTCGTTGTTCCAGATTTTTATTTTCCTGTCCCTTCAGGTAATAACGATAATAAATAATAAAGACCGAGAGCGCCATGATAATAATTGTAAAACCAAATGACAAGCGCCATCTTACCAGGTTTTCTTTTTCTAGCTCAAGTAAAATATTCTTATTTTTTGTTTGAAGAATTTCATTTTCTCTTTGCTTTTCTTCTACAGCCTTTGCAGATAATACATTGGCAAAATTTGCAATATTTTCGTCCATTACCATTGCTTCAGATAAATCGGAATACTGAATCCGATAATGGTAAGCCTTTCGATAGTTTCCTAGAGCCTCATATGCTTCTGACAGCACCAGGTAATTATCTCGTAGTAATTCATTTGCTTCGGCTACTTTGGCCAAACGAACACTTTTATTGTAGTTTACAATAGCTAGTTCATATTTATTTCGTTGTGCTTCAATCATACCAATACGCATCAAGCTCATTGCCGCTTCCCAATGGCTATTGTGCTCAATTTGCATCTTAAGTGCTTTTTTATAAAATGCCTGTGCCTTTATGAAGTCACCCTTCGAATAATAGGAGTTAGCAATATTACTTAAGACAATGGACACATTCTGATTATCTCCCCTCTCTTCAAGCATCTGCTTCATACGGGTAAAATAAACGAGGGCTGTATCGTATTCATTCTGGAAAAAATAAATCTGTCCGATCTGATCCAACAACCGGATTACTTCGCCCTTTGAAGCATCACCACGTTCTCTTTCTACTATTTTCAGAGCTTCTCTATAATAATATAAGGCCTTTGAATAATCGGTAATATTCTTATAAACATCGGCCATATTCTTATACGTTTCTCCCATTTTCTCCCAGTTCTTTTCATCGATATAAAGCAGGAGTGATTGTTTGTAGTTTTTTAAAGCCTTTTCTGACTGGTTCAATCTAAAATATGTGGAAGATAAATTTGATATACTTTGATTATCACCAATGGAGCGATATTCAGATAATGATTTTCGATAATAATCACGTAATAACTCGTATTCATCAGCAAAATAATAACACAGTCCTAAATTATTGTATGCTTCGGCCTTCCCTCTTTTATCCTCCATTCGAACGGCGGCCTGGAGTGCTTTCTCCGCGTACTTGATGGCCATCTGAGGATCATCATACATTTTTAGCCTCGCTAACTTATTATTGAGTTTAATCTTTTCTTTATTATTAGCATTTTTTAATCTATCCAGCAACTCTCGCTCCGTTTCTTCTTGCGCGAAGGCAACTACAGCCATTAATAAACATATAACTAGAAGAATAACGCGGGTTAAAAACTGCTTAAAATAGTCCATCTGAGCACACGAAAGAGTAAGTGATTGTTGTTTAAAAGTAGAAAAGATTTTGTAATTAAAAGATGTGTTTGATCAAAAGTTTCCCAATGCGCGTCTTATCGTCGAACTCAACAATTTTTAACACAGCGATTTTTATCATGTTTTAAGCCTTATAATGTCATTGTTTTCAAGTAGTTCCCAAGCTATTTTTGCGGCGATTTTATCAAGTACAAGTTTAAAGGGAACAGAATGAAAAGGTTAGTATTAATAACGATAGGGGTTATTATTGCATTACAGCTCAACTCACAAAACAGCCTGAGTTTTGATTGGGGAAATACCACCAATTATATTGCGCATGGTCGTACATTGAGTGCTAATCAGGCGTGCTTTCAGCCAGGCATCTACTATGGCATTAATAAGGGCCCAACAATAATGGCATGGTTTAGTCTTCCATACGACCGTCAGTTTAGTGCTTTAGATGAGTGGGATATTATCATTGATCATAACATCAATCTTTTAGATACAGACAAGAAATGGAATGTAAATCTCCATGGCTATGTCAACTATTGGTATTTGCCGGTGAACAATGAATCAGATAAACAAGATTATTACCAAGGGATGAAGTATAATGCAGGAATACACTTTCCTTATTTCATCTCAGAAGATTCTGATTTTAAAATAACAACTGGATATGATTTTTATTTTTATCACCAACTAGGACGTGATATGAACATAAGAGCAGCTGGTATTCATGAATTTTTAATAAAATTTAACAAAACATATAAAAAGGTAAGTGTCGAAGCTAAGTCGGTGATTAGCAACAATCAAGGCGCTGTAAGCTATGCTATTGATCCAGGTTGGGGCTTCTTCTCGCAACATTTGTCATGTTCCATCCCTACTAAGCTGGTATCTTTGCGCACAGGTATTAATTACCAGCGCACGCTTGATGCACTTGAACCAACCGGAATGGATAAAAATTTGGTATGGTTTTCGCTTGGCATTAGTAAGAGTTTTAAAATGTAATTTCTTTTCATACCTAGCAAAGGTTAGGTTAATAATGGTGATAAAGGTGTAGAGTTGGTTCTGGCGAGCCAACTCTATTTTTTTGACCATACTTGAGCAACCAGTTTCTGTAGAAAATCTCGTGTGTAATAATCTTCGTCTGTTATTTCATTGTCATACACCACTATATCCAAGTCAATCTCACGAGGGCCAAACTTGGGTCTGGAACGATTGCGCCCCATTTTATCCTCTATCACTTTGAGCTTTATGTTTAAGATATCGAAATCATCATCTGTTTGAAGTAAAACTGCACTGTTAAAGAAATCATCCTGATTGGTAATTCCGATTGGTTTAGTGATTAATACTTCAGAAGATTTGAGTACTTCACCAATTTGTTTCAACTCTTCAATAGCTGCAGGTATGTTTTGTTCTGCATTTATATTGGAACCTAAACCAATTACAACATGAATTTTTCTCATTTTGTTGCTGCTAAACTTATTGAAACACTTTCAGAAAAACGCAAGGCATGTAGTTTATCAATCTCAACTTCAGCCGCCTGCACACGTTCATGTGCCATGATTGTATCCAATACCATTCGCGCCAAGGCCTCCAATAAATTAAATTGGCTATTTTCTACTTTGTCAATGATTTCTTTGGTGATCGTCCGGTAGTCGAGTGCGTCTTCTGGCTTATCACTCAATTCTTCCTCTCCTGAGCGATAGTCGATTGTAATATTGAACATCAAATCCTGACGCTTTCCTATTTCATGTGGATTAAATCCCACATAGCTTCTTAGTAACAAATTTTTTATCCTCAGTTTTCCCATCATCAATGATTTGGTCTAAGAATAAAACGAATTACTATAACAAATGTTGACCCGAATCGCAATTGATAATTTGCCCCGTTATGTTTTTATTACCCAGAATAAAGTCAATTGACTGAGCAATGCTGCTTAAGTCGATTTGCTTTTGTAGGGGTGTCTTTTCTACAACGCTTCTAAAAAATTCATCGCTCTTACCTTCAGGAGGTAATACCGGGCCTAATGCCAAGCCATTAACCCGAATGTCAGGTGCCCATTCGAGTGCTGCCATTTTGGTGTATTCAGCTAACGATTTTTTGGCAAGCAAATACATGGCGTGACTTGAGTGATTGCTTGTAATGGCCGTATCGAGTATGGATATGATATTCCCTTTTCCATTATGCTGCCGATATGCTTTATCAATTATCATGGGCGAAAAAAGGTGAATGCCCATCATGTTTTCCATATCATCAGCTTGTGTGCTAGCTAGATTTCCACTTAAATAATAACTCGCATTATGGATTATGACATCGGGCAAACCAAATTTCTCAAATACTTTATTTATAAAATCATCTAAGCTTCTCCACTCCTTAAAATCGTGTTTAATAAGGCTAAAATTCTGTCCAGGGTATTTTTTTTGAAGTTCAGCAACCAATCCTTCACCAACGGCCATACTGTTATTCACATGTATAAGCACATCGTAACCAATGCCGGCAAAATAATTAGATAAGCTATATCCTACTCTTTTGGCTCCCCCTGTTATCAGAACTTTTCTCTGCATCAGCTATAAATTAGTGCTACAATTTTTTCAAGACCCGTTTTATCGGCTTCGTCAAAAGAATCAAAATCCTTACTATCAACATCAAGTACAGCCACTACCTCTTTTTGCTTATTAAACACTGGCACTACAATCTCAGAATTACTTGCTGATGAGCAAGCAATATGCCCCGGGAAATCGTGCACATTTGGTACAATAACTGTTTCCTTTTGATTAATACCAGCCCAACAAACCCCCGTATCTTTCTTTAGTTTCAGACAGGCTACCGGGCCTTGGTAAGCACTCACTATTAAATCACCTTTTATCAGTTCATAAAAGCCTGTCCAATAATAATTATTGAATTTATGGTGTAAAATGGCGTTTATGGTTGCCATTCTGGAAACCGGGTTATCAGTTGCTTCAATTAATTGTTTAATCTGTTCGTATATACGTTCGTAGCGTTTGACCTTACTTTTCTCATTCATTGCACTAAAGAATTTGTCTTAATTCGACTTCTGAATACTCAATAACTTACATTTGATTCTTATAAAATAAAAACCGGTGTAATTTACAAAATTACACCGGTTACCATTATATCACATCACTACTATTTGTCCTTTAACATTTCCTGTAATTTCTTACGTGTAAAGAAAATACGGCTTTTAACAGTACCTATCGGCAAATCCATCTTCTCAGCAATCTCTTTATATTTAAAGCCTTGCGTATGCAATTTGAATGGTATTCTGAATTCATCATCTAGTTTCTCAACTTTTGAATTCATTTCCATTACTGCATATACATTTTCAGGCGTTTCGGATGCGTAATTCCTTTTATAAGCCACACGAATAGCATCGTCGGTACTATCAAATGTATTTCGTGTCTTTTGATCGCGACGATAATTATTTATAAAGGTATTCTTCATAATGGTGAATACCCAGGCTTTAAAGTTGGTATTATTAACAAACTGTTCGCGATACGTAAGTGCCTTTAAAGTTGTCTCCTGAAGCAAATCGCGTGCATCATCATCATTAGCCGTCAGGCTCAAAGCAAAGTACAGAAGCTTGTCCTGCATGCTTAATAATCGTTGGTCAAACTGAACTGCGGTCATATCGTTGTGTTTTATCTCGTTACGTAATTGTTGAACAAATATACATCAATTCACATGACTTTCCAATATTTTAAGATGCTTTTATCTTTTATTAACTCTTAATTCTAAATAATCTCTGATTTAACCCTTTAATTTTCAAATAAATTAAACAGCAAACATTGTTCATTCTAAATTATTTTTCAGACACTATCAGTTAAACAAAAAAGAGGCACCAATGGCGCCTCTTTAAAATATCTATTTAGGAAAGCTTAACGACAAATAATCTTTTTCTTATAAGTCTTTCCGTTAATGTTCAATGTAACAATTAATGCGCCTTTTCTTTGATTGTTAAAACTAATCCTATCACTCCATCTATCCATATCTTTATAGGCATCCTTAACAGCAACTAACCTACCTGACATATCGTAAACAGCTAAAGCAATATCACCACGTTCCTCTGAATCAATTACAACATCAATATAATTTGTTGCAGGGTTAGGACCAACGGTAAATGTTGCACCTGCTGTTTCATCAACATTAACTGAAGTGCCTGTTTCTTGGATAATGATATCATCTATCACCCATCCCCAACCAGTTGCATTAGCATCTGAGAATAATCTGAAACGAATTAATATAACATCACCTGCTTCAAATGTATCATGAAGATTTATAGTATGCTCTTCAAAAATAGTTGCCGAGCTTGGTGTTTTATTAATATTACTATAGTCATTATCTGCATCGGCAAAATCCTTCCACTTGTCCGAATAATTGACATCATAACCATCGGCTAATGGCAACCAGTTTATACCATCCTTGGTTCCTTCAACAATAACGTAATCCCAGTATTCATCATCACCAAAGCTTGTACCTGCCTCTCCTGATTCAATAAGCGCAATATCACGATATGACATGATAGCATTATCACGATTATCTAATACTGTAATTGGATAGCTCAATACATAAGTTGGATTAACACTTGCTTCATATACTTTATCACCATCATCATTTTCTTTTCGATCAATATGAATACCCCAATCATCAAACAATTCTTTTGAAATTCTGAAATCAGAACCTATAAAGTCATATCGTTCTGATGTAAAAGGATTCATGTACTTTTCGATTGGTTCTTTTAAATTGTAATTCTCCATGATGACATAGTTTGATATAACTACAACAATATCAGAAGACGCCTTAGCTTGAACTCCAAGTTTACTTTTAGTAATTTGGGTTTCAATTTCATCTGATAGAATTCCAGCAGTAGTATTGTTGTAAGTCGCTACGACTTCATCGTCTATGTACAAATCAACTTTGTCAAATGCTTGTTCAAGCTCCAATTTAAAAGCAATTTTCCCTGTTGGAGATTTACCTGAACTCAGAAATGGTTGTTTAATATTTGTAGGCAGCTCAGGCATATCAACTGTCCATACACCTCGACCATGTGTTCCAACAACTACTTGTTGTCCTACAATTTTCATATCCCAGATACAAACCGCCGGAAGACCATTATCAGCATACAACCAATTAGCTCCACCATCTATTGATTCAAACAAGCCAATTTCGGTACCTGCCCATATAACATTGGTGTTATGAGGCATAACGATTAAGCTATAAACTGCCACATTAGGAAATCCGTTAGAACTGCTTCCTGCAGTTCCAAAACCTGATAGTTCATTCCAGGTTTCTCCTAAATCACTTGTTACAAACACTTTTGGAGCACCATATAACGAAAACAGTACGTAAGCCGAATTCTCATCAGTTGGATGGGCTACAATTTTTGAAATATTAGCTGAATGTGTATCAAATGGCGTATTTACCAAGCCAAATGTTTCTCCTCCGTCTTTAGATAATGCTAAAGGATGATTCGCAGACACTTTTGTTCCTGCCCAAATATATTTTGAATTAACGGGACTTATAGCAGTATGTGGATTATAGCCACCATCACTCCATGCACTGGCCGGAACTGAAATTAATTTCCAACTTAATCCAAAATCTTCTGATTTTGAAATACCATTAGCATTTCCAACTAATAATAAATCCGGGTTACTTTTTGAATTCTCAATTCGTGTAATAAAAGGTGAGATTTCATCATCATTATAGCCATCAACCCCCTGTATACTTACCCAGTTTTCACCTCCATCGTATGAACCAAACAACGTATTATAATAGTAACATCCAACAATTTTATCAGCATCACTCTGGTTCCAGATAGTAGAGAATCCATCACCACCGGCAACCTCACTCCATACCGTTAATTTCTCTGGATTTTCTATTGACATCCATGTACCATTATCCTGCAAACCACCTGCATATTGATTTAATGTTGGGTGCTTGGCTACTCCATAAAATTGAGATGTATTGTAGCCATTATTAGGACTTGACCATGATGTACCTGCGTTATCAGAAAAGGCAACACCACCGTCGTTACAACTGATTACCCTAAAGGGTGCTCCTTGTGTATCATCAACCAAAAGGTTATGATGGTCGGCATGCACATAGTTAGAGGCGCTAGTGTTTGCACTCCAATCACTAAGCTTCTCATAAGTCATTGACTGTTCTTTAATCTCAACCTTGTTTAAGCTTAAGGTTACATTTACAAAACCCGTCGGATCCCAGCTAATACTTTCCTGCATTCTTGGATGTACATAAGCCACCTGTTCAGTAACAACTCCCCCATCAACTCCTATTATAGCAGAAGGATTATCACTGCTATAACTACTACTATGAACAATTATCTGCTCTATACTGGTATCTGTCAAATTAAAGGCTCCATTATCATCACTATCTCTAAATGAAACCATTAATTGTTGGTTATTTTCTGTGTCCCATACTTCAAAAGGCACATCTACATAGTCATTATATATAAATGTGCTTTCATCTACTACAGCCTCAGAACTACTCACTGTAAATCGATGAGCTTTTTGAGAATTCGTACCTCCAAAGCGCATTTCAACATTCCCGATGCCGGCAACGTTTCCATTAGTCATTTTAACACCACCGCCAAGGTATTGCCCTTCAACATCAGTATACTCAAAGTAAGCTGTTGTATTATCGTTTACATCGAAGCCAATTACTCCATTAGCAGCACCCACTTCGGTAGTAACTCTATACAAATCTACTCCTCCAATAAATAACTTTGTTTCATCATCAGGGTAGGCAACTAAGGTATTATTGTACCACCCCTGACCAGAAAGGTATTTTACTTCCGTTCCGGAAAAGCTAACATCAACCCAATTATCTCCACCATCTACCGACATAGATAGGTTAGATTCGGATGTTAGCGCGTACATTACATCCGTATTATATTCCGAAATTCCGACTTCAACACGACCTTGTGTTTTGGGGTTAACGAGCTTCCAGCTTTTACCTTTGTTAAATGATTGTATAACGCCATAATCATTAACACCTGCGATTAATATACTTGAATTATCGGGTGACATCTTTAAATCCTGCACCCTTCTGGCACTGCTTTCGTTATTATAAAGCTCTTGAAATACCTTATTCCAACTTGAGCCTCCATCTGCTGTTTTATAGATGCCCCAATTTGTAGCTGCATAAACAATATTCTCATCATCAGGATCAACAACCAAACGGTTGACAAAACGAAAGGCACCATTAGACTCGATTGAACTTAATAAGCTCCAGGTAGCTCCATGATCAGTTGATTTAAATATACCATTACCCATAATGGCATCAAGATTCCAGAAACCCTCACCGGTACCTGCATATAAGACATCGGAATTAGAAGGTGCCATAGCCATACTGCTAACCGCCAGGTTCGGCCAATTATCAGAAACAGTTGTCCAATTCTGACCAGCATCAGTGGTTTTCCATATACCACCACCAACTGAGCCGGCAAACCATGTATTCCCAGTGTTATCGGTAGGGTCAATTATAAAACCACGGGTTCGCCCTCCAACATTACCCGGACCTCGTTCGATCCAATTAAGGTCCTCTTTGGCCGATTTAAGCTGAGCTGATTTGAGCTTTGCACTTTTGAGTTCATTTAGATGATGATTGTGTGGATATTCCTTACTTGGATCGTTATTCGTCTTTAAATAATAGAGATAATTCAAATATTCATCTGGCTTATCTGGCTTAGCATAGCCAGCTTCACGACGTTTTAATTTCTTTTGAATCTCTTGTGCCCTTAACTCTTGCGCAGTATAAGTTTTTTGCCCTTTTAACGGCGACTTTGTTTCATTAGGAACAAAGTAAAACACAGTGGCTGAAAGCACCAGTGCTATTAAAATGGGAGTAAAGTAACGTTTCTTCATTCAAATTAGATTATAGGTTTAAATGTGGGTTTAGACTTTTATTTCTCGATACTATATACTTTCTCTAGCGTATTAACATTGATATAATACCTTGACATCTTCTTATTTTCTTCACGATTTATTGATTGTACTTCAGGTTTTGAATTGACAACAACATACTCAGCATTATGCCATTCAACGGAGCCGTCTCTTTTTTGTTCCTCAAATACGATCTTACTGTTTTTGACATCGTAAATCATGTACTTCAAAGGTGTCAATGGTCCTTCTGCCTTTTCATTTTTTGAGTAAATTAAGGCATAGGTTTTAGGAATATTGTATGTTACTGTAGCATCCGTTCCCAATTGCTCTAAAGCAACGTTTTCGGCACTCTGACTTGATGATCTTAAACACTGGCAACTTACCAGAATAACTGAAATGCAAATTAATAAGATATATCTCATAAGGCTTAATATTCTAACAACAAGCGCATAAAGGTAGGAAAATTTCACAAAGGTAAAAGTGATAAATGTTGGCAAAAAAAAGCTGCCAAAAGGCAGCTTTTTAATGATATCAAATCATCGAAATATTTTTCCCGACCACTTTCATATTTATGGAAAAACAAGTACTTCAGGCCAAGCTCCCCAAGAATGTACATCTGGAATATAATGCTCAAGGCTCATAGAAAAAACCTTTTTACCTTCACCATTAGTTGAAACCGTTCCGCTACCAACTACGAATACCTGATAACCCGCACTATGATACCACACCTTTTGATTTGGTATTGAAACTGTTCCAGCAGTTACATCTTCTATTACAAGAATATCAGATCCTTCTTCGTATAATCCAGGCAAGCTATAAATATCCAATCCATCAGCTTTAAGTATTTCCTGTGGCCAATCTCCAGGCCAAAAGTCTGAAGTAAAATGACCATCTCCCATGGAAACCAGAGTCAGCTCTAGCTGCCCACTAAATTCTGCCGTATTGTATAAAGGTGAAGCATTATCACCTGTAACTTTTAAGGTAAATGAATAAATAGTAGCTGGATCAATTAACGAGGCATCAGTTGGTTTTACAATGGCATATGCCATTCCTTCTCCATCTGTAAAACTAAGTTGTGCTGTCTCTAACTCAAAGACACCAGTACCCTCAGTAAGCTCAAGGTTTGCAACTGTTCCGGCTGCATTTTTATCTGTACGATGAATTGGAAACATGATGGAATATTCATTATCGCCATTTAAAGCATACGCTCCATCTACAAACGTAGTCCCTACAGCAACATAATCTACACCTTCCGCATCAAAAAGAGGCCCTTCAACGTCTTGATCACATCCAACCAAGACGCCCATTAATAACAATATTGGTAATATTATTTTCTTCATGTCAGTTTTTTTAGTCATACAACATTTTACCATGGATTCTGATCTTTGTCTTGGTCCATCGCTTCATTACCATCAAACTCAGCCTGAGGAATAGACATTACCCAATCAGGACATAATGGATTTTCAGTATCAATACCACTAATCTTGTTAGAATGATTACTTCCTGCAAAATCTCTGGTAAAACCAGTTTTCTTACGTTTCACATCGTAAATACGAGGATGTTCCCCCCATAATTCAATACGCTTTTGTAAGAAAATCTC
Source organism: Carboxylicivirga marina (assembly GCF_016612505.1). GTDB lineage: Bacteria > Bacteroidota > Bacteroidia > Bacteroidales > Marinilabiliaceae > Carboxylicivirga > Carboxylicivirga marina. The sequence continues at coordinate 68,790 of NZ_JAENRR010000015.1, read as the reverse complement.
ATCCAGAAGAGTCAAACTTCCAACACTTGGTGTCGTTGGTCCGTTAGCATCACCCGTAGTAAGTATTTTAGAATCTGTTAATCCTGAAATGTCATATCCAGCCAATCTTTCATCCATCAAATCAGATAATATCTGACGGGCGGCAGCATAACGCTCAAGCATACACTCAGCCTCAGCCATGATTAACATCATTTCTTCATGACGCATAAAGATGTAATCACCTGCGCCAGTAGAAACATTTCCAAATTGAAACTTAAATTGATTATAACTCAAGTTGGTGCCAGAAGGTTCATCTTCGGCAAGAGCACCATTCCACCAACTTTTACGAACATCGCCATTATCAACTTGATCATATAACCAATTACTGATACAAACTCTCGATTTAAAAGCATAATAGTCATCAGCACTTGCATCCATATGCCCAAATATTCCAGCACGTCCTGCACCTGGCACCTGATCATCAATTACTTCGAACCCCCACAATACAGAATTACTTGAGATATCATTGAAAGCGAAACCACCACTGATATCAGACTCAGATAACATTGACGTTGAACCTGTTAAAGCTTCAGCTGCGGCATCATATGCCTCCTGCCAACGCTCTTGCTCAATCATTACCTGCGCTTTAATTCCATTTGCAGTGTAATAATCAATATTAGAAATATGAACCTTCTCAGCAGCTCTATCAGGATGTAAACGGTACAATGCACTATCAATATCTGCATTTACTTGTATATACACGTCTGCAAGCGTCCCACGTCCTTTACCTTCTGTTGCTATCGTTGTCGGTTCAGTATAAATAGGCACACCTGGTAAATTTTCATTACCAACATAAGTTTGCTGATAAAAACGTGCAAGGTTAAAATAACAGAACGAACGTAATGCAAATGCTTGTCCCATCAAAGAATTCACTTTACTAGGCGCACCTGACAAGGTCTCCTTTGAGGCTAATATTGAGTTTGCATTCGTTATTAAAGTATAATAGAAGTTCCAGGTAGAATATGGTCGTCCGGCAGTATGTGTATAATCCGACTTCACCTGATACTTATAATCATAGTAAAACCAGCCACTACCTTGTTCATTTTGCACCATATCTTCAGCCATTAAAGCACCACAGTGCATAAGGGCTACATGACCAAATTGCTCATGTTCCCATCCACCACCCCATCCGGTTTGGAACATAGCTCTATAAAGGCCATTAATGGTACTCATTGCTTTATCAACATCTGAAAAAAGCTCTGGTCCTGAGGCTTGATCGGTGGGAAATGTATCCAGATTATCCTCACAGGCTAAAAAGCCGGCAACCAGAAATATAGCTAATAATAATTTATATAATTTCATAATTTGAGCCATTTTAGAATTTAATATCAAGACCAATAAGCGTTGTACTTACAGGTGCATAAACAAAATCGGTTGAACCTGAGAAGTTGTACTGAGGATCCATTCCGTCAAGATGTGAGAATAAGGCCAGATTATCCATCGTTAAATAGATACGAACTTTTTCCATACCAATTCTTGCACCAATATCTTGAGGAAGTGTATAACCAACTGTGATATTCTTAATTGCAAAATAAGAAGCATCAATTAGGTCTGCATTAGTCTGAGCACGGTCAAAACCGGTACCATTTTCAATTCTTGGAACATCAGTTAAATCTCCTGGTTGTTTCCAAGCACGTTCAATATTTTTGTGGTAATTGGCACCAACATATGTTGGGTTCATTAAACCTCTGTATACGCCATCATAAACATCACCACCCATCGAGAATGTAGTTAAAAATGAAGCATCAAAGTTTTTAAATATCTTAAAATCACTTCCAAATGAACCATAGAAGTCAGGAATACGACTTCCCATAATTTTGCGAGAATTTACCGCTTCATTTTTACTATCAGAGATAGAGTAAGTACGATTACCATCTTCATCCTCTTCGTAAACGCGATATAACTGGGCTCCACTTGTTGGATCAACACCAGCACTTTCTGACAACCAGAAAGAATTAATAGCCTCGCCAACTTTGTTAATTCGTGTTCCATTTATTATCTGATCGGTTTCCCCATCAAGTTTGAGAATCTCGTTATGAACAGTCGATAAATTAACAATTGCAGACCATTGGAAATTTGAAGATTTAACCACATCTACCGTTGTACTAAACTCAATACCTCTATTTAGCATTTCACCAACATTATCCCAATAACTGGCAAACCCAGTTGAAAGAGGCATTGGTTTTTGCATTAGCATATCAATCGTCTTACGGTTGTAATATTCAACTGTAAAACTTGCTGTATTAAAAATACGAGCTTCAACACCTATATTAAAGTTAAGGTTCTCCTCCCATTTAATATTTTCATTACCAAGCGAAGCTAGTCGAGCGCCTCCCAGTGTTGCATTAGGCACATCCAAATTATACAATGACTGCCATGCATAATAATTGTTTGATGTTGAAGTGCTGATATTATCATTCCCTTGCAAACCATAACTGGCTTTTAATTTCAGGTTATCAACCCAAGATACACCATCCATAAAACTTTCTTCAGAAACTCGCCATGATGCACCAACTGACCAGAAGTTACCCCAACGATTATCTTTATGGAATCTTGAAGAAGCATCGGCGCGGAAACTTGCACTAAAATAATAACGGTCTCTAAAATCGTAAGTCAAATTAGTGAAATATGACTCAATCGCGTAATTGTCTTCATAAGATGTTAGATCAACCGTAGTTGTACCAGGTGCTAATTCAATAATACCAGGAAATGGAAAGCCAGTTTTAGTACCTGTCATGTAGTTATACTTATAGGCGTAATTTTCATGCCCAAGAAGTACATTAAGGTTGTGCTGTCCAAATTGCTTTTGATAGCGAACTAGTTGATTCCATGTATAGGCAAACTTACGGGTATTTAACTTTTCAAGTCGACCATTTGAACTTACATAGTTACCAAAATCAGGATTATAGTACTCATATTGATTGGCAGTAACATAATCGAAACCTAAATTAGTAACAACACTTAAGCCTTTTACTGAATTATGTATTCCGTCTCCTAAAATATCAATATGGAAACGTCCTGAAACGTTATCATACTTAACCTTACTCTCATCTTCGTATAAGGTTGCAACGGAGTTAAAGTTTGGTTGAGCTCCACTTGGGCGATTAATACCGTAGTCAAATTGCTTACTACCCGTTTCAGAAAGAACCAAACTACCATCACGATTACGAATATAAACAGGGTACAAAGGCGCCATAAATTGTGCCGAATACCAAACATTGGATGTTGATGTTCCGGTAGAGGCAAGAAAATCAGTAGTGGTTTGAGCAAAGTTAAGGCTACCTCCATACTTAAACCAGTCTTTGGCATCTACTTCGGCGCCAACTCTACCTGAGAACCTTTGAAAATTGGTATTCTTTAACAAACCTTCTTCATCTAAATAAGAGAATGAAGAAAACATTTTGGTTTTTTCAGTTCCGCCATTTACCAGGATCTGATATTCCTTTCGTACAGCATTCTGGTTAGTCACTTCATCCAGCCAATCACTTTCATTAGCAATGCTTGCGTTTGGATTGACTTGACCTGTCATCGGATCTATTAATTGAGCCACCGGTACATCATAGAAATTGTATTGCTCATCAACACCAAAAATACCAGCACTACTTCCCATCATATCAACAGCCATTTGACCTGCCAATGCCGGGTTGACGTTATCCTGATAGATGAATTGATTTTTATACCCTTGATAAACAGCTTCAATGTATTGCTCAGAATTTAATGTTTCGTAAGGTTTAATGGCACGATTAGCAAAACCATGAGAAACTTTTAACTCGACAGAAGTTTTACCTTCTTTACCTTTTTTGGTGGTGATTAAAACTACACCATTGGCTCCTCTTGAACCATAAAGTGCTCCGGCAGAAGCATCTTTTAACACAGTAACCGATTCAATATCACTGTTACTGATAGCATTAAGATTACCATCGTAAGGCACCCCATCTACAACATAAAGTGGTGCATTACTAGAGTTAATAGAACCAAAACCACGAATACGAATGGAAGCTCCTGAACCTGGTTGACCAGAACCAGATGTTGTTTGAACACCAGCAATCTGACCATCAATCGCTTTTGTTACGTTGGCTGCAACACGTCTCTCCAGTTTCTCAGCAGCAACAACTTCTGCTGAACCTGTAAAAGATTCTTTTTTCGCAGTTCCGTAGGCCACAACCATCACTTCACCAACATCAACAGCATCACTTTGCATGTTAACATCGATATTAGTTTGACCTGTGTACGCAATTTCTTGCGGAGTCATACCCACAAAGGAAAAAACTAAGGTGGTTGCATCATTAGGAACAGCCAAATTGTAGGTGCCATCAGGTGTAGTTACAGTACCAATGGTGGTTCCTTTTACGAATACTGACACTCCTGGTATAGGGTTACCATCACTGGCGTCAGTCACTTTTCCGGTTACATTTGTGGTTTGAGCTAAAACTTGCAAACCAACCATAACCATAATCGAAAGTGCAAATAGTACTTTCTTCATAGACTAAAGGTTTAAATTAATAAATAGGACAATTTAATTGTGTCAAAAATAACATTTTCTATTGTATTTTAAAATTTTTTAACATTAGATTCTAATATTTGTATGCTCTGGAAACATATTCAAATTGAAAAAGTGGGAAGAAAATCTGTGTAAGTATGGGTGTTTAATCATAATGCATTTACCTACCAACCATAAGGCACTATCAAATTGATTTCTCTGTAATCACTTATACATCTTCTCTTTTTCATTTGAAAGTACCTATTTGAAATTGTATAAAGGAAAAGGCGCCCTTTGGGGCGCCTTTTCCTTTATATGCTAGAATTTAAAATTCTATTAATATTTATTCTGATCATCTTCGGTTAAATTTGGATTGGAATCAATCTCTTCTTGAGGTATTCTCCAAACCCACTTAGGATTTTCAGAAGCTTTTGGCTGTTTAAATCCATCTTGATAAAGAACAGATGCGGCACCTGAACCTGTTTGATCCAATGCTTCATCCCATCTAATCTTATCATGAAAGCCAAATCCTTCACCCCAAAGCTCGACGTGACGTTGAAACTTTATCTGATCCATTAGCTTAGCTTGGTCATCAAATTGTGCTTCATCGAATGCACTATCTCGCTCATCACCAAGAAGAGCCAGAGCTGTTTGTGCTTCAGGTATCATGTTCTGCATTGCGTAAGCCTCTGCCTCAATTAGTATCATTTCAGAAGAACGCATGTATGGTACATCATCGGGATCGATTGTACCTCCATTTTTACCAAGAAACTTCACTGACATGTATGGGTGCGTATGGTGACCGGTTGTCATCTTATAAGTAGAAACAACATTAGACCATGCTGCCCAGAAATCATCATCATTGTCATAATTTGGATCTGTTGTAGAACTACCACCTTGCTCATTTGATGCTGATGCATTGGTATTAGGAGCTAGAGGTAACCACAACTTAGTACGATAGTCAGTCGCAGGTAATGCGTTATAAATAGCATTGTTAATCATTTTCGGATTACCTCTATTTTGACTACCATTAAAATTAGTTCCTAAATAATAAAAATATGCTGCGTAATAGTTCGTTTCTGAGTCGATAACACGACCACCCCAGATTACCTCAGATAAATCATATGTATTGAACCCGCTTGTATAAGCCGCTTCATCCATTAATGGATATCCCTGACGCGCTAATTCAGCACTTTCTGCAGCATCTGCCCAGTTTCCACTAGACAATGCGATACGAGCTTTAATACCGTAGGCTGCATTCAAAGAGATGTGAGATTTATTATTAGGTGAACTGGCATCCTTTAAGTATGTAATTGCCTGATCAATGTCTAATTCAATTTGATCATAAATAGCTTGCACAGATGCACGTGGCTCACTCGTATATGGCGCTTCAGTTTTGAACAACAACGGCACACCTGGTTGTGTTGAAGGATCAGCACTTACTAAGTATCCTTTTGCGTATGTCGTCACCAATTGATGATAAGCCCAAGCACGATAAGCATGTGCCTGACCAAGGATATTATTCATCAACTCATCTTTCACCATTCCAGCTTCCTCAACCTTATTGATAATAGAGTTTGCACTCGCAATAAAATGATAACGCTGATACCAAAGGTTCCGAGGCGTTGAGTAATCAGAACGAATGTGTGTTTGCCATTGCAAATCAGAACGCATCCAACCATTACCCGGTGATGTATGAATAACAATACCTCCCATGGCATCTAAAGATGGCATAAAATGACTCTGTCCTGTACGCGACCACGAAGCATCGGGAAGAGGAGACTGTGCATACATTTGACGATGCAATCCATTTAGGACTAACATCATGTTATCTGGAGATGACAATGCTGCTTCTGCAGAAATAGCATCAGTTGGTGTTCGATCTAAGAAGTCATCAGCACAACCAACAGTTAGCATCACCGATAAAACCAGTAATAATATATTAATATTTCGTTTCATATTGTTCTTGTTTTATCATTAAAAATTAGAAGGAAACATTTACACCCATTGAGAATACTCTCGCTGGATTGTAGTCATAACCGTCAGGTGTTCCTGCCAAATTGTACTGTGGATTTAAGCCTTTACGAGCACTTGACAAAAATAAGTTTTCTCCTACTACAAATACTTTTAAATGTCCAATGCCTGCATTTTTCACCCATGGCTGACGGAATGTGTATGATAAGTTCACATTCTTCAAAGCAATATACGATGCATCTGTTAAGAAACGCGTCGACATCGTCTGAAGTAATGTAGTTTCGCCATTTTCCATACGAGGAACATTTGTAACATCACCTGGTGCTTTCCATGCATTCATAATATCAGGATGTAATGACTCACCATATTCTCCTTCATGCATCATATTGGCGTACCCATAGTCCAAAATTTCTCCTCCAATTCCATAAGTAAACATGAAATTAAGATTAAAACCTTTATAAGAAAGGTCATTTCTTATTGAACCGAAAACCTCAGGCTGAGAGGTTGCACCTGTATATCCTTTACCAACATCGTTGTAATCGTTGTAAGTTACAAACTCACCATCCTCATCAACTTCACGTTCAAACTTGCCAGTTCCTATTCCATTTTCATCTTGAACTTCTTCCCAATTATAATATAATGCATCTCCATTATCTGCATCAACACCAGCGTAGTCATAAATAAAATATTCATAACGCGAACGACCTTCGGCCCAACGCTTAGAACCAGTAACAACAGGATCTGGTATTTCGGTAATTTCACTTTTTAAGGTAGAAATTTGTAGGCCTAGATTCCATTTCAAATCTGAGTTACGAAGAATCGCACCCGTTAATCCAATTTCAAAACCTTCGTTATGCATAGTCGCAATATTCTCTGGTTTCACACTTAAACCATTTGACAATGGAATAGGCACATTATACAATAAGTCAGAGTTTATCTTCTTCCAATACTCAATAGAACCATCAATACGACGATCTAGTATGGCGAATTCTAAGGCTACATCCCAGCTTTCAAGAACCTCCCATGTCAAGTTATTATTACCAAGATCTGACCAATAGATACCTGGTTCACCAGCATTAGGAAATAATGAGTAACGGGGTTGAGAAATATAATAATCACCTAGATTATCCATACCAACCTGACCAAAAGATGCTCTTAACTTTAATTTATCGATTACAGAAATGTTCTGAATGAACGTTTCCTGATCCATACGCCATGAGCCACCTAAAGAAAAGAAATTACCCCAACGAACATCTTTATCAAATACAGAAGTACCATCACGACGCGCAGAACCACTGAAATAGTACTTGTCATTAAAGTTGTAATTTGCTCTTAAGAAATAACCCTCCATTGCTTTATCTGTTGTTGAACCAGATAAATCAGAGACTTTTGAGAAATTATCGAATTCGAAAATACCAGTAGCCGTTTGAGTGTTTTTCATACCCGAATTATAGGTATATTCTCTCTCAAAACTTTCATGACCAAGCGTAACATCAAAGTTATGGCCATTCTCAAAGCGTTTGTTATAAGTTAAAATCTGATTGAAGTTTTCAACCGTTCTTCTATAACGTAGTTCACTGTATCGTCCTCCAGGTGCTCCATCACCTACAACATTATTCTCATATTCTTTATTCATGTAATCTTGAACATCTGCTCCGTAATTAACAGATAACTTCAACCCATCAACAATCTGAAAATCTGCATAGTAGCGTGTTATAAAACTATTTTGTCTTGTAACATCACTGTTCCAATTGGTTTCAGCAATCGTATGGCGACCAACCAATGTAGGACGAGCTTTAATTCCATACTCTGGGTAACCTTCTCCAAGATCATATTGTTTGTTACCACCTTCATCTAAAATATAATCACCAGTAGATGGGTCAACAACATGCACAGGATATATTGAGCCAATTGATTTAGCAAAAAAGAATGGGTTAGCATAGGCTGTACCACGTGACATAGGTCCTGCCTGTTCAGACATTGACAAATTTAATGAACCTCCAACCTTTAACCATTTCTTTGGCTGAAAATTCGCTTTTAAGAAAGTTGTTAAACGATCATATTCACTGGTAATTACATATCCTTTTTCATCAAGGTAAGATGTCGAGAAGTATACATCATACTTCTCGTTTCCTCCAGCTAAATTAATAGAATACTGCTCACGCTTACCTTTTTGAGTCAATGCATCGTACCAATCCAAACTCTTAGCAATCACCTGGGCATTTGGATTTAATACACCATTTACATCAACAATTTGATCATTAGGCACATTAAATGGATTATAAGCTAAGCGATCGGCAATCTTTAAAGAAGCTTCCAAAGCAGGATCCCCGGTAAATTCATCATCAGCTGCCAAAGCATTTTTGTACCCTTGAAACATTGCTTCATAATACTGACCAGGGCTAACTTCATCATAGTTAGGTACAGCCTGTGAAATTGTTCCATAGCTTGCACTTACATTTACTTTGAGGCCTCCATCACCTTTTTTACCACTCTTAGTAGTAATTACAACTACGCCATTAGCAGCACGTGCTCCATACAAAGCAGTTGAGTTGGCATCTTTCAATACGGTCATGGACTCAATATCTTCCGGATTAATATTGCTTAACCCACCTTCATATTGCACACCATCCACAATGAACAACGGATCAGACACACCATTAAGTGTTCCAACACCTCTAATAACGATTTGCGGAGAAGAACCTGGTTGACCAGAAGATGACAGCACCTGCACACCAGTCGCAGAACCCTCAATAGCCTGAACTGCAGAAGTTACTGCTCGAGTTTCCAAATCTTTTGCTCCAACAACGGAAGCAGAACCTGTAAATGCTTCTTTGGTAGTAGTACCATATGCAACTACCATTACTTCTCCAACATCAACGGCATCACTTTGCATAACCGCATTAATAGTTGTTTGTCCAGTATAAGCAACTTCTTGAGTTGTCATACCAACAAATGAGAATACGATTGCTGTTGCGTCATTTGGAACTGCTAAATTGTAGGTACCATCAGGCGTAGTAACCGTACCAATTGTTGTTCCTTTTACAAATACTGAAACGCCAGGAATCGGACTACCATCCGCTGCGTCAGTCACTGTACCGGTTACATTTGCGGTCTGGGCAATAGCCTGCAGACCAACCATAACCATAATCGAAAGTGCAAATAGTACTTTCTTCATAGACTAAAAGGTTTAAAATTAATAAATAGGACAATTGTTATTTTCAAAGGTCCAAAAATAACACAATGAATTTAATTTTAAAATATTTTAACATTTAAATTTAATGACAAAAGTCAGAACCACCAAGAGAAATAACAATTTATTAGCAACGAGACATTATTCTCTTTTTATTTTCCCATATTTCAATCCAATTATTTTCCATTTATTACAATGTGCTCGAAATAGCTTTTACATGTTAGTCAACATGTTTTAACATTCTAACTCTAAAGGGTTATATTTTTATATCTACAACCTTGCAATTACATTACAATAACGTAATCAATTCGTTTATAGACACATTATGAACAATTACTTGATTTAATCTCATTCCATATACATATCATGAGATGTATGAATACAAAAGGAACAGTATCGATTAATATTGATGATGCAAAACCAGCAGGTCGAAAACAGAAAAAGGTATAAATAACTTTCTTCGGAAATTCAATGGATAAATTTTACTTTTGATGCCAAAGAAAATGACTATCCATTTTGGTCGTTTTCGCTTTTGTCATCGAACTCACTTAAAGCAAATACATTGGCTAAAACAAAGAAAGCTCCAGTCCAAACACCATTAATGAAACAGTACTATAGTATTAAGGATAAATATCCGGATGCCATATTGCTATTTAGAGTTGGAGATTTTTACGAAACCTTTTCAGATGATGCCATTAAAGCATCTCAAATACTGGGCATTACTTTAACCCGACGAGCCAATGGTGCCGCTTCGTATGTAGAACTTGCTGGTTTTCCGCATCATGCTTTAGACACTTACCTGCCAAAATTAGTGCGAGCCGGCGAACGTGTGGCTGTTTGTGATCAATTGGAAGATCCCAAAATGACCAAGAAGATTGTGAAGCGTGGCGTAACGGAGTTAGTGACGCCCGGTGTAGCCATCAATGACAATATACTTGAGCATAAAGAGAATAATTTCTTAGCAAGCGTTCACCTCGAAAAGAAAATAGCTGGTGTAGCCTTTCTAGATATATCTACCGGTGAATTTTTGACAGCTGAAGGATCATTTGAATACATCGAAAAGCTACTAACAAACTTCAAACCTAAAGAAGTTTTGTTTGAAAAGGGTAAACGAAACGAGTTTGAAAACCACTTTGGCGATAAGTATTACACCTATGCTTTTGATGATTGGGCTTTTGCTCCTGATTCGGCTCACGATCGCTTATTAAAACATTTTGAAACCAATTCTCTAAAAGGTTTTGGCGTTCATAATCTAACATACGGCATAACTGCAGCAGGTGCCATACTGCACTACCTGGACTTAACACAACACCATAAAGTGCAACACATTACTGCACTTGGGCGAATTGATGAAGATAAATATGTGTGGTTAGACAAATTCACAATTCGTAACCTCGAATTATTTGGCTCACTTAATGACGGCGGCAAATCGCTTAGTGATGTCATTGACTGTACAATAAGTCCAATGGGATCGCGCATGCTAAAAAGATGGGTAGCCTTACCGCTAAAAGATGTGAAACCCATTGAAGATCGTTTGAGTGTTGTAGAGCATTTTTTTAAGGAACCTGCTCTAAAAAGCGAAATTGTAGAAGAACTACATGCCGTTGGTGATGTTGAACGATTAGTTGCTAAAGTAGCTGCCGGCCGTATTACGCCACGAGAAATCATCCAGCTAAAAACGGCTTTATTTGCCATTGAGCCCATTAAGGAAAGTTGTTTAAATAGTACGAATGAGCATTTGCGACATATAGGTGATCAGCTTAATGCCTGTACAACCATTCGTGAACGCATTCATCGCGAAGTAGAAAACGAACCTCCAACTCTCGTTGCTAAAGGAGGTGTCATTCAATCTGGCATTAACACAGAACTTGATGAATTGCGAAAAATCGCCTACTCAGGCAAAGATTACCTTAACAATTTACAACAGCGCTTAAGCGAAGAAACCAACATACCAAGTATTAAAATTGCCTTTAATAATGTTTTTGGATACTACATAGAGGTCAGAAATACCCATAAGGATAAAGTACCTGAAGAGTGGATTCGTAAACAAACACTCGTGAATGCTGAACGATACATCACCGAGGAATTAAAAGATTACGAATCAAAAATATTGGGTGCCGAAGAGAAAATACAGTCCATTGAGGCCAAATTATACAATGAATTGGTGCTGGCTCTCTCAGAATTCATTCCGGCTATTCAGCTCGACGCGGTTCTATTGGCAAAAATTGATGTATTAATATCGTTCAACAATTTGGCTACAATTAATAAGTATGTGCGCCCTGTTGTTAATGACGAGTTAGAATTAAGTATATCAGCTGGTCGTCATCCTGTAATCGAAAAGCAATTGCCCGCTGGTGAAGAGTATGTTCCAAATGATGTTTCGCTAGATAATGACAAACAACAAATCATCATCATAACCGGGCCTAACATGGCCGGTAAATCAGCCTTACTTCGCCAAACGGCATTAATTACACTAATGGCACAAATAGGTTGTTATGTGCCAGCTGAGGCTGCAACCATTGGTGTTGTTGATAAAATATTTACGCGGGTTGGTGCATCTGACAATATCAGTTTGGGTGAATCAACCTTTATGGTAGAGATGAATGAGGCGGCCAGCATTCTGAACAACCTGACTCCCCGAAGTCTGGTACTATTTGATGAGCTCGGCCGAGGCACCAGCACCTACGATGGTATCTCTATAGCCTGGTCAATAGTTGAATATATTCATGAGAATAAGCGCGCCGGAGCCAAAACACTTTTCGCCACTCACTACCATGAGCTAAATGAAATGGAGAAGACGCATAAGCGCTGTAAGAATTATAATGTATCGGTAAAGGAAGTAGATAACAAGGTGATTTTCCTTCGCAAACTGGTTCCAGGGGGCAGTAATCATAGCTTTGGTATTCATGTAGCCAAAATGGCCGGCATGCCTAAAAGTGTTGTTAAAAGAGCCAACGATATATTGGGTGAATTAGAGAAATCGAACCGACAAGGCGAACTTAATAAGCCAATGGATGATATTGCCAATAATCGTGATGGTATGCAATTAAGTTTTTTCCAGCTAGACGATCCGGTTTTAACCCAAATACGTGACGAGATACAAACATTGGATGTTAACAACCTAACGCCAGTAGAAGCATTAAACAAATTGAACGACATAAAAAGGTGGGTTGGCGGCAAATGAAATAGTGGTGAACGATAAGAAATGAGAAATGCGCTTTAATATGCTATTAAAATAGTATTAAAATTTCAATTCCCAAACATACTGAGGACAAATGAAATATAGAGCACATCGCATTTTTCTGTAAAAAACGGCACTTTTTTTATTTGCCATTATTGAAAAAGCACTATATTTGCATCCGCATTTGAGAAACAACTCTGATACGCAGAGGGGCAAATGATACTGAAAGTAGGAAGCCCAAAAGGATTGGCGGAATACAAATTGCGAAAATAGCTCAGTTGGTAGAGCACGACCTTGCCAAGGTCGGGGTCGCGGGTTCGAGTCCCGTTTTTCGCTCCAAGGATGCTCGAGTGGTGGAATTGGTAGACACGCAAGACTTAAAATCTTGTGTCCATCTGGACGTGCGGGTTCAAGTCCCGCCTCGAGTACCAATCTAGATTTATCTAGAACCCAAAGCGCTTAAAACTTATATTTTAGGCGCTTTTTATTTTCAATTTCTGATACGCAGAGATGACAATATTATTGAAAGTAGGAAACTAAGAAGATTAGTGAAATACAAATTGCGAAAATAGCTCAGTTGGTAGAGCACGACCTTGCCAAGGTCGGGGTCGCGGGTTCGAGTCCCGTTTTTCGCTCCAAGGATGCTCGAGTGGTGGAATTGGTAGACACGCAAGACTTAAAATCTTGTGTCCATCTGGACGTGCGGGTTCAAGTCCCGCCTCGAGTACCAATCTAGATTCATCTAGAACTAAAAGCGCTTAAAACGTAAGTTTTAGGCGCTTTTTTTATTTTCAGAAAACTTCAAAAAAAGTGGTTAAAATGGGTGTTTAAAGACATCAATTTCTATCCCTAATCTCCTGTCAATACCCTTGAAGCAAGTAGGTACTTTTTGCTATCATCTTCACTTCTCCCTTCCTTAATGCACAGCTAACATATTAGCTATATCGAAATATTTTTAATATATTAGCTAATATTTTAGCCGTATGTATACTATTTCATCTACTCCAGATAGTGTCAGTAAAGAATTGGCCAGCCGCCATAAAGCTTTGCGCAAACAACTTAAACTGACACAAACTGATTTGGCTGATCGAGCCGGTGTATCTCTTGGTAGTTTAAAACGATTTGAAACCTCTGGACAGATTTCTTTAGAGTCTCTATTGAAACTGGCCAACCTACTTAATCGCTTATCTGATTTTGATAGTATATTCGTTCCACGAGAGGACAAAAAAGAGCTGGAACGATTATTTACAACTAAACCCTAAGTGATGGATCAAATAAGCAACATACTGGTCTCACTGAATATCGAAGGTAAGACATATGAAGTTGGGGAGTTGGCCATCAACAATCAAACTATTTACTTTCGCTATCATCTTGATTTTTTTAGAAGCGGCTTAAATATTTCCCCAATCCGACTGCCCTTTAATAATGAGATTAATACTACCAGCAAAGAACCATTCGATGGCCTCTATGGTGTATTTAACGATTCACTGCCAGATGGTTGGGGACGTTTACTTTTAGACCGAACACTTAGTTCTAAAGGTATTGATATTCATGGATTAACCCCTTTAGACAGATTGGCCTATGTGGGAGACAAAGGCATGGGAGCTCTAAGCTACCAACCTCAATTCGAGGATAAAGAGTACCAGAAAAAGCTGGAATTAGATATTGTTGCTCGGGAAATGTCACATATATTAAAAGGTGAAAGTACAGAACTATTGGATGAGCTATTTGCAATCGGAGGTTCTTCTGGTGGTGCTCGTCCTAAAATACTGGTTGGGTACAATAAGAATTCTTCAGAGCTCATTCATGGAGTAAATGATTTGCCGGAAGAATTTGAAGATTGGATCATTAAATTTCCATCTTCTTCGGATAATCAGGAGATAGCCAATATTGAATATACCTATTATAAAATGGCATTGGCTGCCGGAATTGAAATGAGTGAATGCCAGATATTCCATGGTCAATCAGGGCAGGCCTATTTTGGCACAAGGCGCTTTGATCGCATCCAGGGACAACGTTTGCATATGCATACGGCTTGTGGCATCATGCACGATAACTTTCGGATGAGTACCATGGATTATGGCCACCTGATGGATTGTGCTTTTCAATTGGAACGCCATGTTAATGCTTACCAAAAAGTCCTTCGGCTAGCTGCCTTTAATGTGTTTGCGCACAACCACGATGACCACAGTAAGAATTTTGCTTTTTTAATGAACGGTGAAGGACAGTGGCGCTTTGCACCGGCTTATGACCTGACTTTTTCTAATTCAGCTTATGGCTTTCATAGCACAATGGTTGCCGGTGAAAGTAAAAATCCTGGCAAAGAACACTTGTTTAAACTGGCCGAAACATTCAAAGTTAAAAAAGCGAACCAAATTATCGAAGAAGTACTTGAAGCTATTTGCCACTGGGATTCAATTGCTAATGATAGTGGTGTTTCAAAACGGGTAAGGGAGGAAATTCAGCAACGGCTGAATTTAATCCGATAAGACATCTACCATCCTCGGGTACCAATCAAAAAAAGCTCTTAAAACATTTGTTTTAAGAGCTTTTTTGATGATCTATTTTTTTAGAACAGCCTCCTTTTCTTTAATTAATACGTTTTTTCAAAACGTCATGAAAACCTTTAGATTTTCTAACTTTCCTCTGTTACGACCCAAGGTAAGTCTCAAGGAATTCTATTGATTAAATCGGGCAAATAGTCTAAACTCATCATCAATACGTAGCAAATTCCTTCGAATCCGAAGGAATCTCTTCGACAATAGCCTTTCGTTTACTCATCAGTCTATTTTGAGTTTCTTCGCATTTATTCGTACTTACTTTATGTCTTCTTCACACCAACTTCAGGTCTTCATCGTACCACCTTCGCCTTAACTACGCTCCCAGCGAGGTTGATCCATTGCAGGCACGAAGCAGATACGTTGGTGATACCAATATTCACTCTTGCTAAAACCTTGTTATTTAGAACAAGCCAGATATATAATTGGCTTAGGAATTAAAATTGAAGCTATAGGCCATAAATAGACCATTTTCGTGAAAAAATATGGATTATTAAAACAGCAATAAATGTAAATATACAAAAATAAGACTCATTTATTTTTAATTACAAACACCTAGTCTTATTCAACCCTCAATTCGTCAATTTCGGTGATTCGCCTTACGTATGAATCTTCAAACTTGCCTAATTTCAAAATTTGGTTTCGTCTTATTTTTGCAGCTTTATAATCTGGAAAGGCTCCATATATATAACGCGAATACCCATCTTTACATTTAACAACCTGAATATCGTCAACATCGAGACCTTTTAAATATAATGATGCGAACAAGGGCCTGCGTTTTAATGCCAATATTTGAATCGTATAATATGGTGCGCGTTCAATTTTTTGAATTTCATGCTCGATAGCTGCTACAGCGGCTTCATTTTGCTCCTCTAGCGTAAGAGTAATAATTGTCCGCTTGAGTGGTGGTGTCATCTTAATCTCTTCAAACGAAAAAACACTTTTCTCTGTTTGATAGGCCATTTCAGACTCAATATTAAGCATCGATTCTCCAACCTTTTGAGTCTCGATCATTTCTTCAATGGCATATTCATGCCCCGTTTCCAGAAACATGGTATACTTACCACTATTATTATCGGGGCGATAATCACCAATAAGGCGCTTGTCAGTCATTCGGGTTACCATTATTCGCACCGACCCCTTATTTAAATCATCCTCACTTACCTGCCCTTCAATTACCGCAAGTTCTCCTTCGAAAGCCGAATCAAACTCCACCCGATAAATATCAGAACCACCATGATTATCATTAAATCGTGCCGATGCATAATAAGCATGGCTTTTATCTAAGGTAGGCAAAAAGAAAAAATCATCGTCAGGCGTGTTTATCGGATACCCAAGATTTACAGGCAGAGACCAGGTACTATCAGCATTCATTTGCGTATAAAACACATCCATGCGCCCCATAGAATTATGCCCTTCAGAGGCAAAATACAAAGTATATCCATCTGGATGAATCATTGAGGTTTCTTCATCAAAGCGTGTATTAACAGAAGGCCCCAAATTTCTGGCTTCACCCCAACGGCCATAAGCATCTTTCTTACACATATAAATATCGATACCGCCATAACCACCTTCTCTATCACTTGTAAAAAACAGCGTACTACGGTCACTTGATATTGATGCATGTGTTTCACTGGCTATACTATTTATAGGGTGCGGCATTTTAACCGGCTCGGTCCACTCATTGTTTTCGAGGTAGCTAACGTATATACTCTTCCCTTCATTATCGTTTCGGTAAATGAATAAACTATTACCATCGGCCGATAAAGATAAACCAGACTCGTGCTCCTGATTTTTAAAAAACACATTAAGTAATTCTGCTTTCTCCCAGGCTGCCGTATCCCTTTCGGTATAATATACTTTCTCGGGGTATTGCCCATCTACTAACTCAGGAAGCTTACCTCCCTTGCGACGCGAGGTAAACAGCAATAAATCGTCATAAACATTAACCAGCGGACTATGATCATCGTACCGACTATTGACTTCTTCCCCCAGGTTGGTAATAGTTAATTGAATCGGGTTGGCTAAAAAAACCTTTGCGTTTTCACAGTTTTGCATCTCCAACTCTATCTCCTTCTTAAACCCCTTGTCTTTTTCTGTTAATCGCGATAACAATTCATCATAAACAAGCAACGCTGAATCGGGCTGCAAAGAAACCTGATAAGCCTTACCCAAGGCCATGAAGAAATCCTGACCCAGTATTTGCGATTGCTCATTGGCACTTAATAAACCCATGCCATTTTGCAGTACAACAATTGCGGAATCAGCCCCGGTATTCGTATTCAAGTAACATAGTCCTAACTGCAAATAGGCTTCTACAAAAGCCGGTGAATCACTAACTATATTTTTGAATGCTACAATTGCCTTATCATAATCATCTGTCTCAACATAATTTAAAGCTTTAAAATATGCTTTACTCTCCTGCCTCTGTGCTTTCTTATCTTGTGCCGATACCATTAGCACTATTACAAAAGTGATAACTGACAGGATAAATCTGTTTCCAAAATTTATCATATAGATATCCCAAATCTCGATTCTCTGCACAAAATAAGTCAAATTTTACTAAATCACTCAATATCAAATCAAATAATGTTAATTTTTGTATAAATCAAATTTTACCAACCTCATCAACAACCCCATTAAACTAAACATCAACCACATACAACACCCATTCTTATCTGCGAATTTTTCGACCAAAACACAGGAAAGAATAACATTCGACGTCCTACTCAAAATGTTAAACAAAAAACATGAACAAAATGGGTAATAAATTAGTTGTAATAGCGTTATTAATGATGAGTTTGATAGCTTGTAACACCAACGGTCAACAACGCAAACGTGCATCGGCAGAAGACATGGCTAAACATCAGACTGAAATGATGGAGAAGAGTCTAGATCTTTCTTCTGAACAGTCAAAAACCGTAAGTGAATTAAACCTCAAATACGCTGAAAAATTTAAAAAATTAAAAGAGGAAGCGGGCGGAGATAGAGAAAAAATGCGTACATTGAGAGGTGAATTATTAAACAAAAAAAACGATGAGCTCAAAGAAGTATTAAGCGAAGAGCAATTCGAAAAATATATAAAGCTCGAAGAGGAAAGAGCAAAAGAAATGAGAAATGGGCGAAGAGGAGGAAGAGGCGAAAGATAACCCATGTTTTTTCATAATTGGTAAAAGTTTTGGTTTGAGAGCCTGCAATTCAAAGGAGTTGCAGGTTTTTTTATTTAAAAAAGACACAGCGACTTATCTCTAGCTATGATTTATCCGGTGAAAAAGCGTAATTTTGCGAGTTGACAATAGATGACTTGTAGACAATACATAGTTTGGTAAAAGATTGAGTAAAAAACAATATGGATTCAACACGACAAAAAAAAATATCGCGCCTTTTGCAAAGAGAGATTAGTGAAATATTCCAACGTGAGATGCGACAGCTTTGTTTGGGTACAATGGTATCTGTAACAGCAGTTAGAATATCTCCTGATTTAGGCCAGGCCAAAGCCTATTTGAGCATTTTCCCTACGGGAAACATAAAAGAGGTAATGAAAGAGATTAACGATCAAACGTCACAGGTTCGATTCGCACTTGGCAAAAGAGTGGGCAAGCAAATGCGTATTATACCAGATTTACGATTCTTTGTTGACGACAGCCTCGATTACCTGGATAATATTGATCGCCTTTTAAAAGAATAAACATGCAATACGATCCTATTAAACGATCGCTTGGCAAAGTGTTTAATCAAACACCTGCTTTGCGAATCTTTTTTTACCGCTTACTCGATTTACTACTATTACGTGCCTGGTACATTCGCCGCGAATTAAGGAAAGTAAGTAAACTGAAACAGGCTACTCTTAACATTCTGGATGCAGGTAGCGGTTTTGGGCAATATGATTATTACATGTCAAGCCTTGGCAAAAACTGGACAATAACCGGAGCCGATGTAAAAGAGGAACAAATTGCTGATTGCAATCAGTTCTTCAAAAAAATAAAACGTAGCGACAGAGTACATTTTAAATATGCCGACTTAACGAAGTACATTGAAGAAGATACGTACGACTTGATTCTATCGGTTGACGTTATGGAGCACATACTGGAAGACGAATTAGTTTTTGCGAATTTTTATAAGTCAATGAAAGAAGGCGGACGTTTAATTATCTCAACCCCATCCGATCAAGGTGGTTCAGATGCACACCACGAACATGAAGAAGATGGCGTCCATGGATTTATCGATGAGCATGTGCGCGACGGCTACAATGCAGAAGACATTAAAACGAAGCTCAAACGAGCTGGCTTCAAAAACATTCAGACATCATACACTTATGGTAAGGCCGGAAACATTTCATGGCGATTATCTATGAAGTTTCCAATCAAAGCACTTAATACTACTAAGCTATTCTTTATTGTCTTACCAGCTTATTACATCCTAACCTATCCTTTGGCCTATTTACTTAATTGGATAGACATCAGCCAAACACATAAAACAGGAACAGGACTAATGGTTGTTGCTCAAAAATAACAATATGAAACTCGCCTTTGACATTGCTCGCAGGTATTTATACGCCAAAAAATCGCAGAACATCATCAATATTATTTCGATGATTTCAATTTTTGGGGTTTTAACAGGCAGCATGGCATTGGTAATTGTGCTATCAGTATTTAATGGGGTTCATAATTTTATGGGCGATTTGTACACGGCCTTTGATCCTGACTTCAAACTGGTACCCACATCCGGAAAAGTCATCTCAACTGACTCATTAAACTACCAGCAACTCAAATCATCAGATGACATTCTATTCCTGTCGGAAACCTTAGAACATCAGGCCTTACTTAAATTTAGAGATCGCAAGATTCCGGGCGTTGTACTAGGTGTCGATTCTAATTTCAACAAAGTAAGCTCCATCGATTCAATCATTATTGATGGCAAATATGAGTTAAAGTTTAAATCAGAATTTCGGGGAGTTATTGGCAAACGCCTGGCCGATCAATTGGCCATCAGACTCAATTTTGTAACACCTTTGAGCATGTACGTTCCCAAACGAAAAGGAAATATCAACATGATGGCTCCTCAAAATGCTTTCAAACAAGAGTACCTTAGTCCATCAGGCTTCTTTGCCGTCAATCAGGAAGAATATGACGGACAATATCTCATTATTGATATTGAGCAGGCTCGTAGACTTTTACAATATGATGATAAAACCATCTCGTCACTTGCCATAAAGGTTGACGACAATAAAGATATAACCAAGGCCGAAAACAGAATTCAGGAAATTGTTGGCAATAAAATGAACGTACTTAACCAACAGGAACAACATGCTGAATTCTACAAAGTAATGAAGGTTGAAAAACTGTTTGCCTATTTAATCCTCAGCTTCATCATTGCCATTGCCGCCTTTAATATTGTCGCTAATCTGGCAATGCTAATCTTCGAAAAAAAAGAAAGCATCTTTACCTTAAAAAGCATGGGTGCCGATAAGAAGTTGATAACTCGTATTTTTATGATGGAAGGCTGGCTCATTTCGGTTGCTGGCATTATACTAGGTTCATTTCTGGGCGTTATAATAGTATTGATACAAGAGCACTTCGGTATAATCAAATTCATGGGTGATGGTCATTACATTACCGATGCCTACCCAATTGCCTTAATATGGACCGATGTAATCGTGGTAGTTATTACTGTATCAATTATAAGCGCCTTGGCTGCCTGGTATCCCGTGCGAGTAATCGTTGACAAGTATTACTCCAGTTCAGACATGGGGTAACTGGCGTACTTTTCTCCAATCTCTTTCAACACATTCGAAATACCTGAAACTGATTTCTCTCGCAGTAGTTGAATTCGTAACGGACGAATATCTGGTAAACTCCTAAATGGTATCGCTAAATGACGTCGGGCATGCAAGATTCCTCTTCGCTCACCAATCATTGCACACGACTTCTTAACAATGTCATCCATCAAATCGGCCTGTTCTTTAATTGTTAAAGGCGGCAACAGCACACCCGTTTGCAAAAAGTGCTTTATCTCTCTAAAAATCCATGGCTTTCCGATAGAAGCCCTTCCAATCATTAAAGCATCAACACCGTACTTATCTATAAACATTTTTGCCCGCTGTGGACTATCCACATCTCCATTACCAATAATAGGTATCTTCATCCGCGGATTCGCCTTCACCTTGCCTATTAAAGTCCAGTCGGCCTCACCATTATACATCTGCTCGCGCGTACGGCCATGAATACACAATGCCTGCACTCCTACATCCTGCAACTGTTCAGCAACACTTTCGATTACTAATGAATCACTATCCCAGCCCAAACGCGTTTTGGCTGTTACAGGCACATCAACAGCTTTAACAACCGCCTTTGTTATGGCTAGCATTTTAGGAATATCCAGCAACAAACCGGAACCACTTCCTTTACCAGCAATCTTTTTTACCGGACATCCAAAGTTCAGATCTATTAATTCTGGCTTAGCTTCAGCTGCCATTTGAGCAGCCACAACCATTTTATCAACATCCTTACCGTATATTTGTATACCAACAGGTCTTTCCTCCTCTACCAATTCGAGTTTTCGCAATGAACGGTTGACGTTACGTACCAATGCTTCAGCTGATACAAACTCAGTGTACATCATATCAGCACCTTGCTCTTTACAAAATACTCTAAATGAAGGATCTGTCACATCTTCCATCGGCGCCAATAACAATGGCTTTTCTCCTAAATCAAGCTCTCCAATCTTCACAATATCCTTTATTAAACTTTTTTGCAAAGATAGATTTTTAATAAAACCAAGTACCCGCCTGTTAATAACTCTGTTGATAACTTCCGAAACAAAAAGCTTTTAACCACTCTAAATTTTCATAATTTGTATGAAGCAATAGCTATACACCACGGGAAGAGTTCAAATCAAGACAGTTAGAGTGAGAAATACAATCGTCATATTATCTATTATAATTTTATGTGGATGCAATAAGCAAAAAACATCAAAACCAACTGTACAACCATTGATTGTTCATAGTGAGGACTCTTTAATGGTTGAACAACTTATCGCCCAATCGAAAGAAACGTATGCCGACAAACTAAATCACAGCAATCCATTTGACCAGTATTTAAAAGAGGCTGAAGACATGGCCATAAAAAGCCAAAATAGTGGTCAATTATTTAACATCTACACGTTAGTAGGGCAACGCTACCGGAATAAATCATACTATTCTGATGCCATGATGATGCTCCAAAAAGCTTTGGATATTGCCGAATCATCTGATAACATCCACTTTCAAACAAGGGCCTACAATCAGATTGGTGTTATCTACAGAAGAATTGATGAAAATCCACAGGCTCTGGATATGCACATGAAAGCTTTGCAATTAGCCGAAGAATGTAATGATTCTTTAAGTCTGAGCAAAGCCATTAACGGAATGGGCAACGTGAGCATTGCAATGGAGCGACATCATTCAGCCATTGAGTATTTCCGCCGTGGTTTAATCATTTCACGAAAGATGAATAATATCTTAGGAATGGCCATCAATACCAATAATATTGGGGAAGCGTACTTCAAGCTGAACCAGTTAGATTCTGCCATGCACTATTACTTTCGTTCGCTCGATTACAACACACAAATTAACAGTCGGGTAGGTCAATCAATTTGTTACAACAGCATTGGCAGTGCCTACATTGAGAAACAACAGAACAGATTGGCACTTGATTATTTGATGAAAGCCCTGGAAATAAACCTGGAGTTGGAGGATCGAATGCTTACATCGGTTAGTTACACACAAATTGGTAAAACATATTTGAATGATAACCTACCTGAACAAGCCATCTATTATTTAGACAAAGGCTTAATGATGGCAACCGATATTGGCTCCAAATACACGGCCGAAGAAGCCGCATCACTCCTTTCAATGGCTTATGAAGAAAAGCAATTCTTTAGGCTCTCTCTCGAATACTTTAAGAAAGCGACATCTTTTAAAGACAGCATTCTTAATGAAAAGAATATTTTTCACATGGCCTCCATTGAAGCTAAATATAACAATACACTTCAAAAACTTCAGATTGACGAATTAAACAAGGAAGCTCTGCTCCAAAAAACATTACTTTCGAAACAGCGCTCTTTACTGGCTGCAGTTGTCACATTAGTAATTGTTCTGGTGGTAATAGCTGTTTTAATCATCTTTCAGGGACGGCTACGTAGTCGATATCGAAACCTAAGATTTCAGCAACGCTTATTGCGCTCGCAAATGAATCCGCATTTTATCTTTAATGCCTTAAGTGCTATTCAGGTGTTTATTCTTGAAAATGACATGGATAAATCGAGTCGATTTCTTGCTCATTTCTCCAAACTCATGAGGCATGTTTTACGGAGCAGCAACTACGAATTCATTCCTATTCATGAGGAAATAGAAATGCTTCAATACTATTTAAAAATCCAGCAATTACGATTCTCTCCACCTTTTGCTTTTGACATTTTCATTAGTGATGAAATTAAAAACAATAAGGTTGTCATTCCTCCAATGCTCATTCAACCATTTGTTGAGAATGCCATTGAACATGGCTTAAGACCACTTGGTGAAGGTGGTAAATTAATCATCCGCATAGTAAAGGATGGAAAAAATATGGTATTGGAAGTTGAAGACAACGGGCTAGGCATTGACTATTCTGATCAATTAAGCAAAATAGAGAAGAAACATGAGTCAATGGCCATTAAAATCACTCAGGAACGCCTCAATATATTAAGCCGAGATACTCGTAAGAAGACTCATCTGGAAATCTTTGACAAGAAAAGAAAAGATCCTTTCGAACGAGGTACGATTGCCCGCATCATACTACCATTAACCATGCAAGAAGCCACAAAACTACCCTCTGATGAATAAGATAAGAACCATAATAGTAGAAGATGATAATTTCAATATCATGGCCGTTTCCAAGATCATTGAAAATCATTTCCCCGAAATAACAATTGTTGACACGGCGTCACTTGTTAATGAATCTATTAATAAAATTAAGCTTCATCAGCCAGATTTACTATTAATGGATATCCATCTTATCGACGGTACTTCTTTTGATGTTATCAGACAGTGTCGCGATTTAGATTTTAAGATCGTATTCATGTCGGCTTACCACGAATATGTTATTAAAGCAGTGCAGTATGCTGCTGTAGACTTTGTTTTTAAACCATTTGACATTAACGAAATGGTAGTAGCTATTGACAAAGCCATTGACCAGTTGCAAGACAAGGACTACCAATTGAAACTCGAAACCTTATTCAACAATATAGAACAAGATCAGAATCAAATAATATTACAAGGTCGCGATAATTTAAAAGCATGTAATGTGAATGAAATTGTTTGGGGTAAAGCAATTCAGGGGGGCGCCAATTTTTACATGAAAGACAACAGTTACTTTTTTGTAGCCAAGCCATTGCGTCGCTACGAGGCCATGCTCACCGATCATTATTTTTTTCGATGCCATCCTCATTATTTAATTAACCTACAGCATGTCATAGACATCAAAGCCGAACATCAGCGAGTTAAAATGAGAACGGGCGATGAGGTAGCCTATGAAAATCGACGCTATTACCAATTATTAGACTTACTCGAGCACAATAAGGAATACGCTTAAACGTTCTAAACTAACCCTTTCTCGAAAAAAATCCACAAATACTATAACTTTTTTTCTCAATTATAGTATTAGTCATTGAGTGTTTAATTTTTGGGAATACAATTAATAAGGGTGTTAGAATGCTACGTTGGATCGTTGTGCTTTGCTGTATAGCAATGTGGTGGAATATTGGAGTTGCTCAGGTTGATCAAACCTGGCGTTATTACTATCCTGAGTTTAAAGAGAACGCAGATAACAACCTCTATTTCAGATTGGAAAATAACAATTTCGTTAAAAACAACGAATACTTTGGTGACTACATCGAAGGGTTTACCATGATGGGATACACGGCACAACCATCGTTAGTTTATTATGCCGGCTCACGCCTTCGAATTAAAGCCGGCGTACACCTCGTTCAATTTAGTGGCATGAGCGATTTCACAGAGGTTCTTCCTACATTTTCAATTCACACAAAACTGACCGACAATCTCGATTTGATAATGGGGGGTTTACAAGGCGATGTGCACCATAAACTCATTGAACCCATTTTCAATCCTGAAAATCAATATACTCGTCCAATTGAAAATGGCTTCCAGTTTATTTATAACTCTAATAAGCTTTGGCTCGACGCCTGGGTTGATTGGGAGCAGTTTATATTTCTTGGCGACACAAAGCCTGAGAAGTTTACAGCAGGAGTAAGTACAGAATATCAAATTACAAATGACGAAAATGACTTTCAAATAAGTATTCCCGGACAAATGGTGGCCACGCACCTGGGCGGACAAATAAGCAACTACTCAGAACGCATGCAGTCATTAGCCAACTTAGTAACTGGTGTAAAATTAAGTTATAATATTGGTGATGGATTTATTAAGGATGTAGGTATTGCAACCTACTACGCTACTTTTCATGATTTAACAGGTCATACCGGTTGGGATTTTACAAGTGGCAATGCCCTTTATCCGGTTGGAGAAATCAATTACAAATACGGAACTTTTATGGCCGGTTATTGGCGTGCGCACAATTTCTTAGCGCCCAAGGGTAGCTCAATATTTCAATCAACATCAAATTACAAGCCCGGTTATTACACCGAATATCGTAATTTATTAACCACTAAACTAAGTTTCACTAAAACCTTTATGAAACAGATAAAATTTAGTGCAATGGTAGAAACCTATTATGATATTCCGGCCAGTCAGTTTGACTATTCTTATGGTATCAACCTGGTTTTCACACCTAACTTTTATATTTCAAAGATAAAATTTGATTAAAAGTCTTTTAAAACGAATCGCCATTTCTTAGAACGCCACTTATACGGCGCATAATCAATACCTATACGTTCTGTTGATTCAAAAGCAATCTTACTCTTTACAACAGGCTCTTCAATCCATAATCGATTTGATTCACTAAGCGAATCGCCGTAAAAGCTTTTATCAAGCTTTAAATATCGACCAAGGCGACCAGGACCACTTATCTTCTTCACCCCTCTTATAAGTACAGCCTGAGGCTCACATTCAGACCCAGTGACAATATTAAGGTTCCAATACATACCATATATTAGGTAAACATAGACTTTTCCTCCTGCATGATACATAATTTCGGTGCGAGAGGTTCGACCCTTGTGTGCATGACAAGCAGCGTCTTCCTCTCCTCGGTAGGCCTCCACTTCAGATATTACGAACCGCTCTTCACCACGACCTTCGAATCGCCGAACAAGTACTTTCCCGAGTAGCTCTTTTGCTACTATGAGAACATCTCGTTGATAAAATTCTTTGCCAAGTCGCCATTCTTTAATCATACTATTTTATTAACCATCATTAGTGCTATCAGTTAAATTATGGTGATATTATTGAAAACCACAAACTTTAGTGCTTTTTTAATCAAATAATTAGCACAATAAAAATAAATGCAGTACTTTTGCGGCCGATTATTATCCGAGCCGAAAGGTACAGGCGTCTGTTTTAATATAATTGGGGTGGGACCTAATTATGGCAAAGTGGATGTTTTTTGCCTTTGCAAACTGTTAATTAATAAGTCGAATTTTAAAAAGGAAGACTGTGGATACGTTAAGTTACAAAACGATTTCAGCCAACAAAGCGACTGCCAACAAAGAGTGGGTTGTGGTAGATGCTGCTGATATGGTATTAGGTCGTTTGGCATCTAAAGTTGCTAAACTACTTAGAGGTAAGTATAAGCCAAATTATACACCTCACGTGGATTGCGGAGATAACGTGATTATCTTAAACGCAGACAAAATTAAAATGACTGGTAACAAGTGGGACCAGCGTGTATTCTTCTATCATAGTGGTTACCCTGGTGGACAAAAGGAGGTTACTCCAGCTGATATGTTCGCTAAGAAGCCAGAGAGATTAGTTGAAAGAGCTATCAAAGGTATGTTACCTAAGAGCCGTCTTGGACGTGATCTTTTCAGAAACTTATATGTTTATACTGGAACAGAACACAAGCACGAAGCTCAACAACCTAAAGTAATCGATATTAACGCCATTAAATAAGTATTATGGAAGTAATTAATGCTATTGGTAGAAGAAAAGAAGCAGTTGCTCGTATTTACCTGAGCGAAGGAAATGGTAACATCACCATTAACAAGCGCGAATTAGCGCAGTATTTTCCTGCTGCAACATTACAATACATTGTAAAACAACCTTTAAACACCATCGGTGTTGCTGAAAACTACGACATTAAAGTAAATCTTTATGGTGGTGGTTTCAAGGGACAGGCTGAAGCAGTTCGTTTAGCTATTTCCCGTGCACTTGTAAAAATTGATGCTGAAAATAAGCCGGCCCTTAAAGCTGAAGGTTTCATGACGCGTGACTCACGTGTTGTTGAACGTAAGAAGCCAGGTCGTCCTAAAGCACGTAAGAGATTCCAGTTCTCTAAACGTTAATATTTATCAGGTGTGTTTAGTATCTAAATCTTTAAGACTCCTTTTAGACATTAGACTATTAGACATGAGACAGCTAGATAAGAATTGAGAAATCGTTCTAACAATCTAAAAGTCTATTATCTATAAATCTAATTGAAGAACTACTTAAAGATTGGTTTAAACAGAAAGTAAACAACTTTAAAAAAATTAAAATGCCAAGAGTTAATTTCGAGGAATTATTGGAAGCAGGTGTACACTTTGGACACCTTAAAAGAAAGTGGAACCCAGCCATGGCACCATATATTTTTATGGAGCGTAATGGAATCCACATTTTAGACCTTCACAAAACAGCTGTGAAGATTGACGAAGCTGCTGAAGCACTTAAACAGATTGCAAAATCGGGTCGGAAAGTGTTATTCGTAGCAACTAAGAAGCAAGCCAAAGAAATCATCGCTGATAAAGTTGGTGGTGTAAACATGCCTTATGTTACTGAGCGTTGGCCAGGTGGTATGTTAACCAACTTCCCCACTATTCGTAAAGCGGTGAAGAAAATGACTTCTATTGATAAGATGATGGCTGACCCAAGCCAGTGGAAAAACTTATCAAAGAGAGAGCGTCTTCAGATTACTCGTCAACGCGCTAAGCTTGACAAGACTTTAGGTTCTATTGCTGACTTAACTCGTCTTCCTGCAGCCATGTTCGTTATTGATGTAATGAAAGAACACATTGCTGTTAAAGAAGCTATCCGTTTGAATATTCCTGTGTTTGGTATCGTTGATACTAACTCTGATCCTTCACCAATCAATTATGTAATTCCAGCTAACGATGACGCCACTAAGTCTATCGAGTTGATTACTGATGTGATGACAAAAGCGATTCAGGAAGGATTAAGCGAGCGCAAAGTGGAGAAAGACAACGAAGGATCGAAAGAGAAGAAAGCTCGTGCTAAGAAGTCTGAGCCTGCAAAAGCTCAAGCTAAAAAAGAAGAAGCTCCTGCAGCTGAAAAACCAGCAGAAGAAGCTCCATCTAAAGAAGCATCAAAAGAGTAATTCGGTAATTTTTGTCTAACAACTTTAAATATATATATCATGGCTATTACTGCTGCTGACGTAAGCAAACTAAGAAAAAGTACCGGTGCCGGTATGATGGATTGTAAAAAAGCATTAACAGAAGCTGAAGGCGATTTCGACAAAGCGGTTGATATCATCCGTAAAAAAGGTCAGGCTATTGCTAGCAAGCGTGCCGATCGCGAAGCAACTGAAGGTGTTGTTTTAGCTAAAGTTACTGCTGACAAGAAAAGAGGTGCGTTAATCGTACTTAATTGCGAAACTGACTTCGTTGCTAAAAACGAAAGCTATGTTGACTTCGCAATGTCAATTCTTGATTTAGCTGTTGCTGAAAATCCAGCTGACTTAGAAGCTTTAAAAGCGTTAGAATTAAACGGTCGTCCAGTTTCTGAGGTTGTTTCTGAGCAGAGTGGTGTAATTGGTGAAAAGCTTGATTTAGCTGCTTTCGAAGCTATTTCTGCTGATTCAGTTGTTGCATACATTCACGCTGGTAACAAATTAGCTACAATGGTTGGTTTCAACCAGGAGGGTGTTGATGAGCAAGTTGCTAAAGACGTAGCTATGCAAGCTGCTGCTATGGCACCTGTAGCAATCGACGCTGATAGCGTACCTGCTGACGTTAAAGAAAAAGAGCTAGAAATTGGTAAAGAAAAAGCTCGCGAAGAAGGTAAGCCTGAGGCAATGTTGGAAAAGATCGCAATGGGTCGTTTGAACAAATTCTTCAAAGAAAGCACTTTGATGGAACAAGCGTTTGTTAAAGACAACAAAATGACTATCAAACAATACCTTGATGGAGCAAGCAAAGGTTTGAAAGCAGTTGACTTCAAACGTTACGGATTAAGCTAGTAGATATCTACTTTATATAAAAAGGGGAGCCAAACGGCTCCCCTTTTTCTTTGCAATTCTATCCTAATGAGTTATCTCTTCACTCAATTCTGGTGTCCATGTGACAACTTAACTCAAGGTCACCAGCCTCAATTCACACCAGCTTCTGTTATGAAAAGAGTTATTAAATAACTCACCAACTAAAGCACTTCTTACATAATCTGAGTTTTAGTCTACACCATAAAGAGAACAAAGAATACTTGCGCCAAACCCATTTATTATTACCTAAAACAGCAGGCTATTTAATTAAAACGTCCGGCAGCTTGCTTCCTTAATTATATTAGTTGCGCTAATCTGCATGCTAATCATATTTAATGATTCTAAAATTCCTTCCGTTGATGTTTTTATTGCGTATAACAACCTGATAGCAACTCATTTCTTCAGTACAATTGCTTCTATATCATTTTTTGTTGTGTACATCAATCAACTACTTGCGTACAACACAAACTTTTATGAAGAGATAAGCCCTATTTAAAATACTATTGATGAATTTACACTAGACCCAGAAATTGGAACTGCTCCTCTTTAATTGACACCCAACATGAGAATTTTGAGCATAAAAAAACCTCCCAATATATTGAGAGGTTCTTCGGGTGTTGTCTCACCAGGATTCGAACCCGGACTAACTGGACCAAAACCAGTTGTGCTACCATTACACCATGAGACAATCAAGACAAAAAACAAACCCCCTTCTTTTAAGGAGGTTAAGTCGTTGTCTCACCAGGATTCGAACCCGGACTAACTGGACCAAAACCAGTTGTGCTACCATTACACCATGAGACAATACCCATGCTTTTATTTCAAAAGCGATGCAAAGATAGAGAGTTTTTTTTTCAATGCAAGAAATTTAATTAAAATTATTGCGCTATCCTTTTTAGGCTGTCTGTTTCAGGTATTTCGATTATTAGAAATAATCCAATCCTGTCAATCTACACAACCTGGCTGCAATTATCAAAGCTAAAACATGTGTTCTACGATTCATAAAACTATCTTTAGGTGCTAATCATACTAATAAACCATGGCTACATCAAAGAAAATCAACCTACTTGTTGGCTGGACACTATTTATACTATCTACAATACTATACTGGAGCACTATGGCTCCTAA
Organism: Carboxylicivirga marina; assembly: GCF_016612505.1. GTDB lineage: Bacteria > Bacteroidota > Bacteroidia > Bacteroidales > Marinilabiliaceae > Carboxylicivirga > Carboxylicivirga marina. Next base: position 37,835 of record NZ_JAENRR010000015.1, on the reverse strand, counting down.
CGTAAGCCTTTGGGATTGTGGCGAATTCATAGCCTGCATGGCCAAAATGGAAGTAGGACACCCTCCAGGTGCTCCTTTTTACCTGTTACTCGGACGGCTCCTTAACTTGTTTGCTCTTGACGCCTCACAAATCGCCTACACCGCGAATCTGCTATCAGTATTTTCTTCGGCAGGCACGGTAATGTTATTATACTTTTCTGCCGAACACATTTTGCGAAGCACTTATCAAAAATACACTGAGTCAACAAAGTCATACTTGCTAATTGTAGCAACTAGTGCTATTGGCGCATTAACATTTGCTGTTTCTGATACCTTTTGGTTTTCTGCCGTGGAAGCTGAAGTGTATGCTTTATCAGTATTCTTCACAGCCTTGTGCTTTTGGCTATTTCTTAAATGGGATGAAGCCAAACAACAATCTGATTCTGGTTTGAAATGGCTAATTTTAATTGCCTACCTCACCGGCCTTTCTGTTGGTGTTCATTTGCTAAACTTATTAATCATTCCTGTATTAATATTACTTATTGCTTTACGAAAAAGGTCATTCTCATGGACCATTCTCGTCAAATCATTAGTGATTGGTGCTACGATATTAGCCATACTACTGTTCGGGTTAATTCAAAATGGACTATGGCTGGCAGGTAAGCTTGAGGTATTGTTTGTAAACACGTTTAACTTACCGGTTAATTCAGGCTTACTTCTTTTTGTTATCATCGTATTCGGCGGATTGTTTTATGCTGTTTTCAAAACAAGAACAAAAAACAATTGGCAACACCTGATTGCGGTGATCTCGCTGGTTTTTATGATTGGCTACTCATCGTATGCGATGATTATTATCAGAGCTGATGCCAATACCCCTATTAACTTAAACGATCCATCGGATGTTTTTTCGCTTGATAGCTTTTTAAATCGCGAGCAGTATGCTCAAAACCCACTGATTTATGGTCAGTATTACAATACGCAAACCGGCGATTTACAATACAAAGATGCCTACCGTAGAAATGGCGACCAATACGAGTTATACAAAAAATCGGACAACTACGAGTATGACGATGATGGCTGCGGCATATTCCCGAGGATGCACAGCAGTAGTCAAACGCATAAGTATGGCTATCAGCAATGGGCAGGTGCCGATGCTACCAGCACCGAAAAGCCCTCATTTATTACAAATCTGCGCTTCCTCTTTAACTACCAAATAAACCACATGTACATTCGATATTTCATGTGGAATTTCTCAGGTCGACAGAATGATGAACAAAGCCATGGCGAAATACATAAAGGCAATTGGATAACCGGTTTTTCGTTTCTCGATAAGCGCATTGAAGGCTCACATAAGCATGGCCTTGCTGACAATAACCCTTCGCGCAATACTTATTTCTTATTACCTTTTTTATTGGGTCTGATAGGCATTTTATTCATCCTGAAATCGGGTAATACTGGCAAAAAATACCTCGCCGTTATCGGACTGCTATTTTTGATGACAGGTCCAATAATAATTCTATATCTCAATCAAACACCTTTTGAACCTCGCGAACGTGATTATGCATTTGTAGGCTCCTTCTATACTTATGCCATTTTTATCGCTATTGGTGCATTTGGCATAGCCGAATACATTTACAGAAAATCTCAAAGCTACATAACAACAGGCCTTGGCATTGGTTTGATAACGGTGGCTGTGCCATTATTAATGCTGAGTCAGAATTATGATGACCATAATCGCTCACAACGAGAATTTGCATTGAACCAAGCTCGTAGTTACTTAAACTCTTGCGACCCTAATGCCATCTTATTTACTTACGGCGATAACGATACGTATCCACTGTGGTATGTTCAGGAAGTTGAAGGGTATAGAACCGATGTACGTGTAGTTAACTATGGCTTAATGGGAGCTGATTGGTGCATTAAACAATTAGAAAAGGCCGTTAATAAAACCAGTGGCCTGACATTGAGCATTGAGCAAGAGCGATACAAAACCGGCAATCTGGACTATGCTTTATTACTGGAGCAAAGCAAAGAATATGCACCCCTAAACAGTGTTGTTCGTTTTATAGGCGACACCAAGGAATCATCTAAACTTCCATTGCAAAATGGAATGAAAGTTGATTTTTCGCCTGTCAATCGTTTTTTACTACCTTTTGATGAGCAAGACACACTGAAATGGCAGTGTACCAAGCGAGTGCTTTATAAAAATGACATTGCCTTACTTGATATAATTGCCAACAACAATTGGCAGCGCCCCATCTATTTTACGATTGGTGCCGACCCGGAAATTTTCCTAGGCTTACAGAAACACTTACGATACGATGGTTTCGTTTATAAACTAATGCCATATAGCCAAAGTACTGAGATGCCCATCTTTTTTGAAACAGACATCCTTCTGGATACTTATTTAAATAAAATCGATTTGGGCGATGGCAGTAACAGTTATTACGACCACTACTGTCGACGTACCTTTGACGTCATTAAGTATCGTCAAATTGGCAATTTATTGGCAGCCGAACTGCTTGAAACGGGCCGAGCGGAGGAAGCTAAAAAAGTGATTGAGAAAAGCCTCAGAGAGCTTCCTATTGATGTAGCACCTGATGTAAGTGGCAACTTACCTTTGGTTCATCTGGCATACACTTGTGGATTTGAAGAAGATGCCAAACATCTGGCAAACTTTCTGCTGCAACGCCACTTAAATAACCTGCTATGGTATGCCTCATTAGATCGAAAAAGCCAACAAGCCGCGGCAAGCACCTTTCAACGCGAGGTTGAAAAAGGCCACCTGGTTAAAATGGTGTTGGATACAATCAACAATCCGGCTATGAGTGATCAATTAAAAATTGTGTACGAACAATTAGGCTTAGAGGCCTAATACAGTCATAAATAAGGTGTCATATTCGAATCGAAAATGGCACCTTATTTTTTAAATATTGTAGTCTTCACCAAACTCTTGTTCCAAACAAGAAGCCTTTTTTCCAATACTCATCATCGAGCCTTGAAATTGTACAACCTTTAGAAGATGAAACGTGGATAAACTCCATGCCTCCCAAATAAAAGCCAACATGATTAACCAACTGTTTTCGATTCCAATTCATATGGAAAAACACCATATCGCCATATTGTAATCGGTTAATAGACGGTATAAACTTCCCTACTCGCCCTTGCTTCGTTGAAGTACGCGGAACTTGTATCCCATGTTTTTCAAAACTAACATAGATCAATCCGGAACAATCGAGGCCATCATGCCCTGTTCCGCCCATTTTATACTGAACGCCTAAAAAATAGCGAGCAGAGGTCATCACCTCTTCGGGCTTTACTTCATTGGTATTAATAGGGTTTTCAATACCTGCTTTCTTATATTTCTTAACCTGTCGTTTATATCTTTTCTTTTGTGCCTCAGATGAAACGGAAATAAGAAACAGACCAATAAACAGTATTATAAAGTATCTAATAATCATATCAGTTAATGTAAAGGATAATTTATTAGAAAAATACAGCAATTAGGCTTAATTAACAATAGCACCTTTTATCTGGCACATTTATTGGCTTCTCCACAACACAACAATTAACACATATTACCATGAAACGAGTTACAATAGCTTTATTTACAATCTTAATTACGATTGGTGCCTCAGCTCAAATAAACATATCAAAATACGGTGCCATTGATGGAATTAACGAAACAGGCCAAACAAGAGTCATTGTTGGTGAAGATTATTATTTCACTTCAGAATTGAACGAAGACGGTGAAGTTTATCGCCTAGAAGGCGTTCCTGCTGAAGGCGATCACATAAGAAGCATCACTGAAGATGAATTTCAAAAGGTAAAAACAGCCTTTGAAGAAAAGTTCGATATGGAACTTCGTCATCAATCGAATTCAGGTCAGTCAATAAATGAAGGAACCTGGAGCTCAACACGTGACAATATTGAATTTGAAATAGTGGTTGATGAATACGATAGTGCAGATTATCATCCGTATGAAATAAAGATGAGCATTACTCACACCGATTAATCAAATTCAGTTACAATATTTGAATGAAAGCCTGCAAATTTTGCAGGCTTTTTTCGTTTTTACATTTTATCTGAAAAGTTATTTAGGCAATACGCGTTATCTTGCAATTATTGTAAAGGCCAAACAAACAAAAAATTGTATTTTTGGAACTTGTCAAAAAAGATGTTCACTATTATCACACAAAAGGTGAACTTATTATATTGAAACAATGTAATTATGAAGCAATATACGCGTTTGAACCTTATACTCGGATGGCTAACTTTTTTTATCTCGGCCACCGTTTATACAATGACTATTGAGCCAACAGCATCGTTCTGGGATTGTGGCGAATTCATCTCAACTTCATACAAACTATTAGTGGGTCACCCTCCGGGAGCACCTTTCTTTATGATAATGGGACGTTTCTTCTCGCTATTTGCCCCTGACCCATCATCCGTTGCTTTTATGATTAATATGATGTCGGCAATTGCCAGTGCACTCACCATTATGTTTTTGTTCTGGACAATTACACATCTTGCTAAAAAAATATTTATTACAGAAGAAGAGCCTCCAATTTGGAGAACATGGGCTGTAATGGGCGCCGGCCTAGTTGGTGCTTTGACCTATACTTTTTCAGATACATTCTGGTTTTCAGCTGTTGAAGGTGAGGTTTATGCCATGTCATCCTTATTTACGGCAGTGGTTTTCTGGGCTATACTTAAATGGGAAAATGTAGCCGGACAAGCTTACTCTAACAGATGGCTGATTCTGATTGCTTACCTAATGGGCTTGTCAATTGGTGTTCACCTCCTTAACTTATTGGCTATTCCGGCCATTGTAATGGTTTACTATTTTAAAATGTATGAAGTAAACCGTAACAATACCCTTAAAGCACTGGCTATCTCAGCTGTTATCTTGGGTGGAATATTATATGGTATTATCCCTGGTGTGGTTAAAGTAGCGAGTTGGTTTGAACTAGCATTTGTAAATGGTTTTGGCTTACCATATAACTCGGGAGCTATCTTTTACATGTTACTACTTTTAGGTGCATTAGTAGCTGGAATCTGGATTACATATAAAAAGAAACTCGTAATTGCCAATACTATCATTCTGGCCGTTACAGTTATCATGATAGGTTACTCATCATTCGCGATGATTGTGATTCGTTCATTTGCCAACCCGCCAATGGATCAGAATTCACCTGAGGATGTTTTCTCATTGATGTCATATTTGAATCGTGAGCAATACGGCGATCGTCCTTTGTTCTTTGGACAAAACTTTAATTCGCCACTCGATCGTGAAGCGATGCGAAATAAAAAAGGAACGCCTGTACGCATTAAAAAAGATGGTGAATATAAAACAGTTGATCATCGTCCTGAATATGTTTTTGACGATCGAACCACCACTTTATTTCCTCGAATGTATAGCCGTGAAGGCAGACATATTAGCGAGTATAAGCGTTGGACAAACTTTAACGGAAAACGTGTAACAGTGGAGGATGAAACTGGCAGACCAAGCACCCTTGAAATTCCAACAATGTGGGAAAACTTTAAATTCTTCATGAATTACCAGGTAAACCACATGTACTTCCGTTATTTCATGTGGAATTTTGCCGGACGCCAGAACGACATCCAGGGACATGGTGAAATACATAAAGGAAATTGGATAACAGGAATTAAATTCATTGATGAATCGCGATTAGGCAAAGAAGAACTTTTGCCAGATGTGTATGCCAATAATCCAGCCCGCAACAAATACTACCTATTACCGCTAATACTTGGGATTGCAGGTCTGCTATTCCAATACAATGCTGGAAAAAATGGCAAACAGGGTTTTTGGATAGTGATGTTACTGTTTTTCCTAACCGGATTAGCCATTGTATTGTACTTGAATCAATCGCCACTACAACCGCGTGAGCGAGATTATGCTTACGCCGGCTCATTCTATGCCTTCACCATTTGGATTGGCTTGGGAGTGCTAGCCATTGTAGACGGCATTAAACGATTCGTTCCCGGATCGGTTGCCGCCAGCATCGCAACAGGTGTATCTCTTGTATTGGTTCCTGGCATCATGGCCAACGAAAACTGGGATGACCACAATCGTTCTGAACGTTATGTTGCACGCGACTTGGCCCACAATTACCTGAATAGTTGTGCCGATAACGCCATCTTATTTACAAATGGCGATAACGACACCTTCCCACTGTGGTATGCACAAGAGGTGGAAGGTATTCGCACAGATGTTCGTGTTTGTAACCTGAGTTATTTACAAACTGAATGGTACATCGACCAGATGAAGCGAAAAGCATATAAATCAGATCCGATGCCATTCTCACTTGAGCACGATCAATATGTAACTGGTAGTCGTGATGTGGTATACCTACTCGATCGTATTAAAGGCTCAATCGATCTAAAGGAGGCGATTGATTTTGTGGCTAGTGATAATCCAAAAACGAAACAAGTTCCTGAATATGCAGGTTATTTGGAATATCTGCCATCTAAACAATTTACGATCCCGGCCGATAGCTTAAAAGTGCTACAGAGGGGTATCGTATCTGAAGAGGCTGCCCACTTACTAACAAACAAGGTAGAAGTTAACCTACAGAAAGACATGATCCTAAAGAATGAATTAATGATTCTGGATTTAATGTCAAACAACGATTGGGAGCGTCCTGTTTATTTTGCAGTTACAGTAGGTACCGATAACTATGTGAGTCTTGAAGACTATTTCCAACTTGAAGGTTTTGCTTATCAGGTGGTGCCTATTAAGACCACAAATATGGATGGTCAGTTTGGTCGGGTTGATACTGAGCGTATGTACCAGAATGTGATGGAAGACTTTAAGTGGGGTGGTTTTGATAATCCTAATGTGTACCTTGATGAGAATCATCTGCGCATGGCTACGAATATCAGAAACAATCTATCGAGACTGGCCAATGCTTTAATTGATGAAGGTGATGCTGACAGAGCTGAAAATATACTGGATAAAAGCATGGAGGTACTTAGTGGAGAGCGTGTGCCTCACAACTATTTCAGCATATTCCTGGCCGAAGGTTATTTCCGAATTAATGAGTTTGAAAAGGGTGAAGAGATTTTAAAAGAATTAGCCAACGACCGACTAAAGGAGATGGACTATTTTAACTCACTGCCCGACTATAAAAGAGCTACTGCAGGACGCGATCCTGAAACAGCAATGGCCATTTACATGGAAATTGTTAAGACCGCTCAAAGATATAATCGTGAGGATTTAATAAAATTCCTGGAGAAGGATTACGAGAAAAACATCAGACGTATGGGTTTCTTTGGTGAATAAATTATGAGTTGGAAGGTTCAACCACCAGAAGTTTTAAGAAAGCTCTTCCCTCATACATTGTGGAGAGCTAAGGGCGAAGGCAAGACTCTTTACCTGACTTTTGATGACGGCCCGGTTGAAAAAGAAACCACTTGGGTAATGAACCTTCTTGACGACTATAAAATTAAAGCCAGCTTTTTTTGTGTAGGCGAAAATGCTGATAATAACACTCACTTAATGCAAGAGCTTTTGAAGCGAGGGCACAGTGTGGGTAATCATGCCTACAACCATTTACCTGCGTGGAAATGTTCGCGCAAAGAGTATTTTGATAATATTGAAAAAGCAAAGCCATTTATTCCTGGCGGATTGTTTCGTCCGCCACACGGGCAGCTATATCCGTGGTATATGACTGAACTTAAGCATCAGTTTAAACACATTGTTATGTGGGATGTATTGTCAATGGACTATGATGCACGCCTGAGTCAGCACGATGTATTGAATAATGTTTTAAACAATACACGCGAAGGTTCTATATTGCTTTTTCATGATTCGAAAAAAGCGTGGAAACGAATGCACTATGCACTTCCAGCCGCTTTGGATCAATTATTAAAAGAAGGGTATCAGTTTAAGAAATTAGAGATGTAAATTTTATTGATTGAAATTACATTAACAACCAATACATAGAAATCAGCAAGGATTAGAAATAGCCTTTCTACTACCTTGCTAATAACAGATTTGACATGAATATTTTACTATTAGGTTCCGGAGGACGTGAGCATGCCTTAGCTTGGAAAATGGCACAAAGTGAAAAATTAGCACAATTATACATTGCTCCTGGCAATGCGGGTACTGCCACTGTTGGAACAAATGTTGACATGAATCCAAACGACTTTGAGGCGCTTAAGGCCTTTGTTCTGGACAAGCAAATCAATATGATAGTTGTTGGTCCCGAAGAACCATTAGTAAGAGGTGTGAAGGATTTCGTGCTTAATGATCCTCAAATAGCTCATGTTCCTGTTATTGGACCAGGAAAAGAAGGTGCAAAACTTGAAGGCAGTAAAGAATTTGCAAAGGCCTTCATGATACGTCATAACATTCCTACTGCTGGTTATCTATCCGTTACCCAATCTAACCTCGAAGAAGGTTTAGCTTTTTTGAAAACACTAAAAGCTCCTTACGTTTTAAAAGCTGATGGTCTGGCTGCCGGTAAAGGTGTACTTATTTTAGACGATTTATCTGAAGCCGAAATTGAATTGAAAGAAATGCTGGAAGGCAAATTTGGTGATGCATCGAGCACTGTTGTCATTGAAGAATTCCTTAGTGGTATTGAGCTATCTGTTTTTGTTTTGACTGACGGACACGGCTACGTGGTATTACCTGAAGCCAAAGATTACAAACGCATTGGCGAAGGGGATACAGGATTAAATACGGGAGGCATGGGTGCTGTTTCACCAGTTCCATTTGCCGATAGTGTATTTATGAAAAAAGTTAATGATCGCATTGTTAAACCTACTGTTGAAGGATTAGCAAAAGACAACATTCCCTACAAAGGTTTTGTTTTTATCGGCTTAATGAGTGTCGAAGGCGAACCGCAAGTTATCGAGTACAATGTACGTATGGGCGATCCGGAAACAGAAGTTGTTATTCCGCGTTTAAAATCTGATTTGGTTGATTTATTTGAAGCTGTTGCCGCTGGCGAATTGCGCAAAAAAACCATTGAAGTTGATGAGCGCAGCGCCACAACCGTCATGTGTGTTTCTGGCGGATATCCTGGTTCTTATGAGAAGGGAAAAGAGATTACAGGCCTGGAGGCAATTAAGGAAGGACTTGTTTTTCATGCCGGAACAACAGAAAAAGATGGCAAAGTAGTAACGGCCGGAGGACGTGTTATTGCCCTAACTGCATACGGCAGCGATAAAGATGAAGCATTAAAGCAATCATTTAACAATGCTCAATCTTTAGATTTTGAAGGCAAATATTTCCGTTCTGATATCGGATTTGACTTATAAAAACATTAAACGTTAGTGGTTATTAGCTCGACTGCTACTGACCACTAACAATTAGCTATTATTTGATTATGCTTTTTAGAGTATTCAATAGAAATGACATTGTTGCCCTGGCACTTATGCCTTTGTTGCTAATTGTTTTTTGGACCAATACATTTTTATTTGATCAAGCTCCAAGCTTCCCTTATGATAATAACCCTATGCCACTTTGGGAATTGGTTATTAATACTTTAAAGGGTAATCATTTTCTGGCATCAATTATTAGCATGTTAATTGCGCTAATTATGATGTTTAGCGTTAATCGAATCGTTAATCGCTATACCCTTTTTAACGGGCAAACCAACTTACCAGGATTTGTTTACATACTTTTGGTTAGTGGCTATTTAATGACTCAAAAGCTACATCCTGTCTGGTTTTATACGCCGCTACTAATGCTTTCTATAGAGCGATTATTTGTAGCTTCAGGAGAGCGAAAACCAATGACATGGTGTTTCGAAGCCACCTTTTGGTTGTCATTAGGAAGCCTGTTTTATGCTAAAGGCATCTATTTTATTATCCTATTGTGGATGATAATGTTTATTCTGCGCCTTATGAATATGCGGTCCTTTATCGCATCTGTTTTAGGTTTAATATTGCCTTATCTGTTTTCATTTGCTTACTTTTTTTGGTTTGATGATTCAAGTTGGTTTACCGATACAGCATATGAAAATTTCATTTCGCCCATTGCCTTTTTTGAACACACACTCTACTCGCAATTATACAATGGTTTAATCATGTTTCTGGTATTTATCTCCATCCTGTCGGTTGTGAGAATACTGCCGGCCATTAAAATCATTACACGCAAGCATTACCGCATTTTCATTTGGCTCATTACCTTATGTATTGTGGCCGCTATTACACCATATTACTCGTTAGAAGTTATGCCCATTTGGGCAATAGGAACCGCCATCATCGTTGGTCGATTCCTTTCCCTTATCCGCCGTCGCTTTATTCAGGAGTTACTTCTTTTGATTTTAATGGTGTGTACCATTGCAGCCCAATTTCTTATTTAATTAACATGGATACCAGTAAGCCAACCCTGGCCATTTATGGCATACAGGATCGTATCAATAGTGAAACACCTTTTTATGTGCACGATCATGCCATAACTTTAATGGATAAGGGCAAAGTCATTAAACACCTCTCACTTGAACGCTTAACACGTAAGAAGCACGATAACACCCTTCACGAACAGCTCTATGACATTCTTAAAAAGGAAGGTTTATTAAAAAATACAGATTACGATTTAGCATTTACAGACAATGTGGTCGGACGAACATTTTTATCGTCGTGCGGCCGCTTCCGTTTTGAAGCACCACTGCACAACAGCTTATTGGCAAGCCCAGAAAAAGGGCGATGCTGGTGGCTCGATAAAGAAAAAGAAGCTTATGCCATCAATCACGAGCTGGCACATATGGGTGCGTGCCTGCCTTTTTACGGCAATTTTAATAACAATAGCTTATTAGTCCATTTCGATGGTGGCGGTAGCTTAAGCAACTTTTCGGCATTTAGCTATGTTAATAAGCAATTAAAACCGATTGAACACCACTGGGATTTTAAATATTTATCAGGATTATTTAACGCCAATGCGCTTGTATTTGGCATCATCGGCGCCAAATTTAAAGAGCAAAACAGTGTGCCAGGAAAAATGATGGGACTGGCAGCCTATGGTACTTACCGCCGTGAAATAGAAGACTGGCTGGTAACTCATAATTACTTCACAGATATTTGGGGTAGTAAAAAGAATTTTTTTAAAGCCGCTAAAACTGACTTCAATATAGACATCAAACACCTTAATCAGGATAATGATTTCTTGCAGGACATTGTGGCAACCATGCAAGGCATCTTTCAGCGAGAGATATTAACCAAACTGCAACAACTAAGGCAGATAGGACAATTCGATTATTTGTATTACTCTGGTGGTTCAGCACTTAATATTGTGGCTAACACCGAGATTGTAGAATCAGGCTTGTTTAAGGATGTTTATATTCCACCGTGCACCGAAGATAGTGGTCTATCGCTTGGAGGGGCTGCAATGCTCGAATGGTATAAACATGGTCATATCGAAACCCATTCACCTTATCTGAACAATTGGCAATTAGCCCAGGAAACATGCGAATTTACAACGCAGGATATCGAAGCATGTGCTGAAGCTCTCATCCAAAACAAAGTGGTGGCCATTTGCAATAACGTAGGTGAAATTGGCCCACGTGCTTTAGGTAATCGCTCAATTATTGCATTAGCCAATAGTAAAAAACTAGCCGATAAAGTAAGCATGGCGCACAAAAAGCGAGAATGGTATAGACCTGTTGCTCCCATTATGCTGACTAAAAATGCATGCTATTTCACTGGTATAAAGTCAATCCATCATCTTGCAAAATACATGCTACTCGATTTTAGGATTGAGAAAGCCAAACAAGCCGAAATTGAGGGAGTAGTTCATGTTGATGGAACATCGCGCATTCAAACAATCGAACAGAACGACAATGCCTATATATTTGCATTACTATCTCACCTGGATAGTAAATACAACGTTAAAGCACTAATTAACACCTCATTTAACGTACGTGGAGAACCAATCGTTCATAATTCTGAGGGTGCAATAAAATCGGCAAAAAACATGAAATTAGATGGCCTTGTTATTAACGGGAAATTTCAGAAATTATAACCACTTATCAATAATGGCTTCCAAATCATCCATCTTTACCGGCTTACCTATATAATCGTTCATACCAGCTTCAATACATACTTCACGATCACCCTTAAGAGCATTGGCAGTCATAGCTATAATTGGTAGTTCAACCTTCTCCTCCCTTAGTTTACGGGTTGCATCCAGGCCATTTAATACAGGCATTTGAACGTCCATAAAAACAAGGTCAATTTTGTCGCTTTCGTCGCCTGTGAGAATATCAACAGCCTCTTGCCCATTGTTGGCTATATTAGTTTGCAAACCTAGTCGTGATAACATCTTTTCCGCAATTTTTTGGTTTATGATGTTGTCCTCAACCAATAATATCTGTTTATCTTTAATACGCTCTTTCAACTCAGCCACCTGAGCATCAGCGCTGCTTACTTCGCCCTTTCCTTCAACCAATAGCTTCTCAATACTACTGAATAAATCGGTATGCTTTACCGGCTTTTGCAGCACAGTATTAACCCCTTTAAATTCTTCTGGGTTCTTCCACCTGTTTTCAGATGAAAACAAGATGATTTTAATATTCTTTTGCTTACGCTTTACTGTCTTTAAAAAATTATCATCTGCCTTACTAAACACATGGCTATCAATAATCATTAAGTTGTACTTCGAATCTTTTTCGAGCACATTTAATGCTGACTTTTCATCATTAACCGTATCCGATTTTATCTGCCAATTATTAAGCGTTTTCTTCAGCAATAATAAGTTCGTTTTATGATTATCAACAATTAATGCATTAATGTGTGAAAATTGCTGAGTATTCAACTCCAGAGTTTTATGGTTCTTGTCGATCACAAATGGTAAGGTAAAATGAAATACCGAACCCGGATTCTCTTTAGACCACATAAAATTTGGATTCGGACTTTCGACCCATATTTTACCCCCCATTAGTTCAACCAGCATTTTAGAAATACTGGTTCCTAAGCCAGTACCACCAAACTTACGTGTGGTTGAACCATCGGCTTGAGTAAACGATTCAAATATCTTCTCAAGCTTATTTTTAGGGATGCCAATACCTGAATCCTCAACTGAGAAATGCAACACAACATTGGTACCTTTTTGCTGTTCTATTTCGACTTTAAGTACCACTTCACCTTCTGACGTAAACTTAACGGCATTACCCATTAAATTAACCAAAACCTGTATCAGTCTACTTTCATCTCCAATAAGCACGGGAGAGATGGTATCTTCAACATCATTTAATATCTCAATGCCTTTTTCTAAAGAACGGAAAGACATCTGATCCATCAAATAATCAACGGTCGAACGTAAATTAAAAGCATAAGATTCTATCTTCATCTTTCCTGCCTCAATCTTAGAGAAATCTAAAATGTCGTTGATAATGTTCAGAAGGTTATCACACGAACGCCCGATGATTGACACCACATTTTTCTGCTCTTTGCTTAAACGTGTTTTTGCCAATAACTCAGTTGCGCCGATTATCCCATTCATAGGTGTTCGAATTTCGTGACTCATATTGGCCAGAAATTCAGATTTTGCCTTATTGGATTCGGCCTCTTTCTTTTGAATTTCCTTTTGAGCACTAATATCCATAAAGGCTTCAAGAAATACTTCTTTTTGCTCTAGTGAAATTGGTATAATATTCTTTAGAATCTCTCGTGATACATTGTTTTCTTTTATCTCCAAAAGCTCTTCAAGAGAGGCTACATTTACACCGGTTTGCGCATCAGTATACTCTTCTTTTTTATTGGTATGAAATAAATCTTCGTACGACGAGTTGGTTAAGTGCTTTAGAGCTTCATCGCCGCTGGAGAAGCCCATTATTTTTGAGGCCGTTTTATTAATCTGAATTATCTGTCGGTCTTTATCTACAATCATCACACCTACCGGAAGATTATCCGTAATGGTTGATAGCGCCTTGTTCGATTCCTTTAAGGATTCGGTTAATAGTTTTTTCTCGGTCGTATCTTCCTTAATTGCCACATAATTCGAGATAGTTTTGTCTTTACTCAACACCGGAGATATCAATACTTTTTCCCAATAGACATTACCATCTTCTTTAGTACTTGATATTTCGCCTTGCCACACATTGCCTTCCTGAATGGTTTGCCATAACACGTCAGCTAGTTCATTCTTTTCATTCTGGAGCTTAAAAAAGTTTGTATTGCCACTTTCAAGTTCACTTTTCGAATAACTATCTAAGGACTTAAAACCTTTATTAACGTATTCAACATTGCCCTGTGTATCAGTTATCATTATTGAAATGGGGCTTTGCTCTACTGCCTGAATCAGTTTTTTGTTATTTTCCTCTGCCTTTTTACGGTACAGAATAACACTTCTTATTTGTGAGAATAAAAAATAAGAAAGAAAAATAACGAATAAAGTAAAGAATATCAGCGAAGTATACTTCAGATTATTATACTTATTTAAAACTGTAACACCCTTGTTATTAAGACTCACCAATCGTTTATTAATCTCGTAAGCAATGGTATTTTCAATTTCCAACATGCGATCAAATTCGGGAGTGGCTCCCTTAATTAACTGCTCAACATTACTCTTTAAATGCTCATTTTCTCCCTTATGTACCGTAATATTCTTTAATACTTGATCCGATATTCGTGTAGACTGATTATATAAATCGTCGATAATCGGTATAAGCTCACTCACCTCTGTTATAGTACCGGTATATTCATCTTCCAAATAGTGTATCCTAATTGTAATTGAATCTTTGGAATAATCTTTTACCGGCCTTACATCCTCGATAACTCCACCCTGATCGATCACATTCAAAATTGCCTTACTCTTGGTAGTTAGCTGTTCAATTTCGATATCGTTATTTTCTAAGGCCTTCGTAAGATTGACTGATGAGTATGATTTAAATGCCAAATTAAGCTTTAACAAGCTCTGATTGAGTAGATTTTCTAGCTTTAATAATTTTTCCTGATTTTCAATTGAACTCCTATACCGTGAACTATATGACTGATCAAAGTAATTTTCAATGATAAGAATTGTGGCAATGGTCAATAGAAATATAGCCAACAATAAGTATAACTTATTTATGATTGGCTCTTTAAAATATGATAGCTTGAGGTTCTTATTTCGCTTGCTCACAGAAATGAATTTTCCTAAAAATAGAATTTTACCTCTAATTTAAAAAATAATAGAAGGCCTTTTCGAAAATCCATAGTGACTTAATTTCGCTTCACTCAGTTCTTCGGAGGCCAGATGAAGAAACGCTTTTGCTAATGATGGTTCAGTACTCGATGATATAACGGCAGCGTACATTGGTATAGCATTATTATATGGTGATTGAGGATGAATCACCTGTATATGATCACTATTGCCATTAACATTAATATTACTTTTCCAATTAAGAGCCACATCAGCCTGATCACCTTTTAATCCCTTAACCAAGCCTTTTGAATCTGAAGTTAAAGCAACAACACTCTCGAAAACTTTATTGTAAGCACGCTGTTTTTCAAGGAACAATTTTGTTTCATGCCCCAGTGAACTGGTTTCAGGATTAGCTATAATTACTGCATATTTACCTTTGAGCATCAAAGGGGCAGTATTTCCGCTAAACTTTTTAGGATTACCTTTTTTCACCATATAAACCAAATGATTATATCCCAGAAATAAAGAATCACTCAAATGGAAGCCAGTGTTTTTATAGAAGTCTTTAAAGCTATGTCCGGACGAAGGAATATAAATATCACCTTTTGATGAGTAATTGATGCTGCCCATTAAGTTTTTTGAACAATCATTCTGAATTATCACTTTACAGTTATTCTCTTGCTCAAAGGTGTATTTTAGGTCAACCACCATATTCAGCATTGTATTCTCACAATAAATAATGAGTTCTTTTGGCGCATCAACCAGTTTCTTAACTTTTTTGGGGCGATTATTACGACATCCACCGCTAAAAATTAACAAACCAATAGAAAGAGTGAGAAAATATTTGGTTAGAGGCATAGTTCTTCATTTAATGACAAGCAAGTTAGTGAATAGCAGTACCGCTTAACAGTCATTTGTCACTAAAAACTATGTGTTTATCAAATCCAATCAGGCACTAATGAAGTGTTTCCGTATCCATTTGGGCACTACAAATGCTCCAATAACCAAATATGGGTAGTAACTAACCAATCGCCACATAAATGCCATCGCCATTCCCGTACCTACTGGAACCATATTAGAAAGGAACTCTTTAAATACCCACTCGGCAAAACCACTGCCACCAGGCGTAGGGCTAACCAGCATCATAATCCACATAACCAGCTGTTTGCCAAATATTAGGATATGTTCATTCCAGCCAAGTAGTTGAAAACCAAAAAATGCAAGTATTAATGTATTTACTATCCAATATCGGGCAGTCCAACTAAGTGCTGTTGCTGCAAAAGCTTTTAACCAGCTAATAAATGGCCAGCGTTTAAACTCATCTGATGCAGAAATCAGATCGGATCCAGATTCATTGGCTTGTGGACGCCACCGCCTGATGATGGGTAGTTTAAAAATCCAGAGCAGTAACCACTTTAAACCGCGCGGGTTAATGAACAGACCATAACTAATTACAATAGTATAAGCTAGTTTTAATAAATATCCGGTAAATGCGAACATGAAAAACTGATTCTTGTACCACGGAAGTCCTTCCATCATGCTATCACCGAAAGCAAAAATATCGGTACGCCCAATGAACAAAAGAATTAATGGAAAAGTAATGATGAAATATAATTCATCGAGAAATGAAGTCACCATAACTACAGCGGTACTTCTACCTAACTTAACACCTTCTTTATTGATGAAAAAAATAGCAACGCTGGTTCCTCCAATAGCCGACGGTGTAATGGCTGAAGTAAATTCCCACAACATAATAGTATTAAATGCCTTTTTCCAGGTAAGAATATTATTAGTGAGTAAACGAATACGAATAATATAACCAACATCACGAATGGCCATCATCAAAAAGGAAATAAAAAACCAAAATAATGATTGCATTGTGAATGAAAAATAATTCAATACCGACGGATCAAATTCTTGATAAAGGAAATAGCCAGTCACAGCCAAACCTATAATAATAGGTAGCGTAATCTTACCGGGCTGTATACTTTTTAATATTTTACCAGAGTTATCGGCCATAGTTGACAAAGTTATGCTAATCAATTCATCTGATGAAATACCTATACATTAAAAAGAGCATTCAATGTATTTTTTTATTTTTTCTTAAATATTTCATAAACATAAAAGGTCGCTTAACGTTTTCTGAGTAAACAATTTTAACATGAAAGAAGTACAATCACCATGCATAAGCGTATGTCAATATGATAGTAAAGGCATATGCTTCGGATGCAGACGAACAATTGATGAGGCAGGAAACTGGTCGAAATACACAAATGAAGAAAAAGAAGTCATCATCAAAGAATTATCTATCAGGCGCAATGTTGAAGGTGAAGAGCCAAATATCTTTTTGAGATAATACTCATTGTTTTTACCCAAACCTACCTAGTCAATAATGTCTCAACTGGTTAAAACACTTTTAAATGGTCAAAAAATTGTCTTTGATAAAGGTAAATTTGATGATTGGTGTGTTTACATCGTAAACCATGAATGAAGAAATGCCACCTAAGACACCGAACATCTATATATTAATATAATTTAAGGATCTCTTTTTATCTGTTAGAGTAGAATTAGAGTAAGAACAAATTGTTCTTTATTTGGATTGAGCACATTTGGCAATTGAGTATTTTAGAAAAGAAAACCATAGGAAATTACCCCTACATAAAAGGGTGAAAATTAAACTACCGTATGATTCTGAACCGGGAGTTTTTTTAGTAGCGTAAATGGCTGCACTTTTGCTATTTTTTTAAGTCAGAAATGATAAAATAATTTTAAATCGCTTAGCAATATAAAAATGCCATAAACATTACTCATAGGTTTAATCCCTAGGCAATATAACCATAAAATCAGTCCCTTTTCCTACTTCACTGCTGACTTTAAGTTCACCCTTATGTTTGTTTATAAACTCTTTGCATAAAATCAGTCCTAATCCGGTTCCTTTTTCATTATCCGTACCTAAGGTTGATAGATTCTCACTTTCATTAAACAATTTGTCAATATTTTCCCTACTAATTCCGACTCCTGAATCTGATACCTTTATCACATCCATGCCTGCAACCGTTTCGTGAGACACCAATACTTTGCCTCCAGAAGAGGTATATTTAATGGCATTGGATAGCAAGTTACGTAGAACTGTATTTAACATATTGACGTCACCGAACAACTCAGTGTCTTCATCAATAAAAGCTTCAATCTCTATCTTTTTTATAGTTGCACTATCACTTAATATATTAATGTTATCGGTATACATTTTTTTTATATTAAAATATTGCGGAGTAAACGAAGTTTTATTAATACGAGTGCATGACCATTCTAAAAGATTTTCGAGCAATTTAAAACTGTTTGAAGCCGATGTATTAACAAGCGTTGCAAGTTCCTGAACTTGTTTTTTTTCCATATCATCAGCACTAATCTTTAGTAATTGACTCAATCCAAGAATACTATTAAAGTTATTTTTTAAATCATGAGAAATTATTGAAAATAGTTTATCTTTTGAAGCACTAACCTCTTTAAGAGTATTATAGCTTTTAGCCAACATTAAAGCTGAATTAACCCTGGCTAATAGTTCAATTTTATCAATGGGTTTGCGCACATAATCTAGAGCTCCGGCTTCTAATGCTTTTTGTAGATTCTCAGACTCTACCATCACCCCGGTACACATTATAACAGGTATTTCGGCAGTAGCAGGATTATTTTTCAATGTTATAATAAACTCAATGCCATTCATACCCGGCATTTCCCAATCTGTAATGATAAGATCTGGCCTTTTTGACTCTAATATTTTTAAAGCTATTTGTGCCTCTGGTACTTTTATAGTAGTATAAGGAGGGTTACATTCCGATAAACAATCAGCAATAATTTGTAAGTTCTCCAATTGGTCATCGACAACCAATATAGTTATGTTTTCTTTTTTTCCCATTTAATATTTAATATCAATCAGTTGTGCATATTTTTTTTCATTGAGTGTAAAAAGCACTTCTTTCATTTCTTCTTTCCAGTCTCTTATATTTTCACTTTCATCAATATTAATATCATTCAGTATTTTTTCTATTTCTGAATTCTCATATACCATCAACGACCTTAAACTTGTTGTGTAGGGTTTAAGTTTCATTTTTTCGGCTTTAGTTAACCTACCCGCAATAACATTATACCTTTTTAAGTCGGCCATGGGTTTCTCAGGTGAAATAAGCCAATCAGCAGCATTTATAGTAAACCAAAAACTTGCCCCTTTTCCAGCTTCGCTATCCACCCCTATTTTTCCTCCATGTGCTTCAATAGCTATTTTACAAAATGTAAGTCCTATACCGGTCGATCGGGCTGAACCCGATTTTTTAGCATCTATCTGCATATAAGCATCAAACACCTTATGAATTTGATCCTCGGGTATGCCTGGCCCGGAATCAGTAATAAATACTTTATGGTTAAACGCCTTATTGCCCAATGCATTCATACTACCAGAATCCCCTTCCACATGCTCATTTCGCAACGCTACAATACCGTTAACGGGTGTGTACTTGATGGCATTTACCAAAATATTTACAAATACTCTTTCCATTAGATCTGAATCCACCAGGGCATAGGCTCTGTCATTAATATTATTTTTTAATTCAATATGCTTTTGATCTGCTAGATATTCTACCTGCACAATGGCATGATTAGCAATTGCCAAGAGTTGATGACTCGATGCATTAATTTGTAAACTTTCTTCTTTATACTTGTGTACATCAAGAATATTTGTCACCATATTTAACATGTGCTGACCAGTTTGTCTTAAGCGTTGTTGAAAAAACGGAATATTATTTTCAGAGCCATTAATGATAATATTGAGCGGATTTTTCAGATCGTGTACTATGGTATCAGTCATAAGCTGCTTAAACCTGTTAAGGCTAATAAGTTTGTTATTTTGATCTTCTATCTTTTCAAAGGACACTGCATTTTCTATGGCAGTGGCAACAAAGATGGCTAGGTTTTTAAGAATATTAATTTGGTTTTGTGTATAAGTATTTTTCTTGCTTCCCTGAATAGATATGACTCCAATTTTCTTATCTCCGGCAATTAAGGGTATATAAACTATAGACTTTGAAAATTCACCACACTTTGCCCCGGTTCCATCAAAAAGACATGTGTGTCCATTCATGTGAAAATCTTGTATGACAACCTCCTTTGAGGCATTAAAACATGTAGCCGCAAAGCAGTGACTTTTGGTTATATCAACCTTATGCGTGGAAGTAGCATTAGCACAGTTTTTAGGAGTTTTAAATTCAAGTAAGCCTGTTTGTTGATTAAGGATTCCTATTGAGAAGAATGAAACATCCATTAAAGCATAAATATTAAGATAAACCTTTTCAATTATTTCATCCATTTCGAGACTCGATGTTATCTCCAAGCCCATCTCAGAAAGCATTTTAACATTCTTAAATGAAGCTTCTATTTCCTCCTTTTGCTCTATAATGCGTTCCTTTTGTTGAAATATCTCCACATTGCTTTCTTCCAATATTTTATTCTTTGTAGCAATTTCCTTTGTTCTGTCCTTTACCGTATTCTCAAGAACTCTTTTTTGCTTTATAAGTCGGCGGGTATATATTTTTACAATGAGCCAAACTGCCAGAATGCATAAAATTAAATATACTATATAAGCCCACCACCTGAGCCACAACGGAGGCCGAATAGTGAATTTGTACTCAATTACCTCACTCCACTTTTCTGCAGCACCTTTTGCCCTAACTTTAAACGTATAGAACCCATGAGGTATATTTCTATATTCAGCTTTATTTTCGCTTGTTAGCAAGTTCCATTCCTTATCCAACCCTTCTAATTGATATTGGTATTGTATTTTATGGGAAGCACTCCAATCTATTGCCGAAAATTTAAAAACAAGATGATCTAGATGGTAGGGTAATGATAATCCCAAGGGATAGTGGTGGAAATCAGCCATACTTGTAAAGCGAATACCTTTGTGTTTTTTACACGTCGCTTCACTCATAGACCAATCAAAATTCAACTTCTCGCCCATTAAATCTATACCTTCGAATTGAATCTTAGGAGAACCTGCTGGCAAATAGAATTTATTTCGATCCAGCATCACAAGAGCTTTTCCACTTCCCCACCAGATACGATTTTGACTATCTATACAACCTGAAGTTCGAAAAAAATCCGATACTTTCAATCCATCCCTCACCCCAAAATCTACAATTTTATACTGACGTATTTTGGCTCCTTCAACCAAGTAGTTATTTAAATTTTTCGTAGGAGTCTTTGTTTCTTTTGTATGGCTACTTATGGTAGTAGGAGCTGCTTCTCCTGCTTCACCATCAAACACGATACAGTTCAAGCCATTCTCTGTCGAAACCCAAATGTTTTTTTCATTGTCTTCTATAATCGTATATACACGATTATTTGATAATCCGCATTCTTCATCTATTGTAGAGAAGGTATTTCCATCATAAAAACTTAAGCCGTTATCATAGGTGCCAAACCATAGGTTTCCGTTATTGTCTTCCATTATTGTGCTCACATAATTGCCTGCGAGCCCCTCTCCTTGGCTATGAACAGCAAACTCCTTCCCGTTAAACCTAATGGCTCCTTTTTCATTTGTACCTAACCATAAATTACCATGCTTATCTTCAAGCATACTTATAATATTCTTGGCTTGCAAGCCTTGTTCTTCACCATAAGAAATGACTTGTGTGCCATCATAATAAAAAACCCCTTTAGCGTACGTACCAAACCACATATTCCCCTTAGAGTCCTGGGTAATCGACATAATCTGATCTGAAGGAAAGCCATTTTCTTTTGTGAAGTTTCTGTATGCAGTACCATTGTATTGGAATACCCCATCATCTCCAGTTCCAATCCATATAATACCGTCATCATCTTCGTAAATGGATTTAATAGCCGATCCTGCAATTTTAACTTTTTCAAATGTTTTTCCATTGTATTTAATGAGCTCACTGCCATAAGTTCCAAACCATAAATTACGCTTCCGGTCTTCGCACATGGCCATGATAACATCATCAGTCAAGCCCTCTTTTTCTCTATAATTTGTAAAAGAGTATTCATTAAAACAGCACACACCTCCGCCATCAAGACCTAACCAGATATTACCGCTAATATCCTCAACTATTTTTCGCACATAGTTATCCCGCAAACCATCTATTTCGCTATAATTAATATAGTAGTTAGCTTCATTCAAACTATCGTCTATCAATAATTTCATTACGCCTCCACCATAGGTTCCTATCCAAATATTTCCAGCTTTATCCTGACATAACGCATACACATCGTTATTAGGCAATCCGTGCTTATCGGTATAACTTTTAAATACCTTACCATCATAGCAGCTTACTCCTCCTAATACTGTTCCAAACCAAAGCTTGTTTTTATCGTCTACTAAAATGGTCCATATATAATCACTTGAAAGCCCTTCCTTTTTACCAATTGAGGCGAATGTCTTACCATCGAAATGACTTAACCCCTCTTTGGTTCCAATCCACAAATCACCATTATTATCTTCTGCTATACATTTGGTATCATTACATACTAAACCTTGTTTTTCAGTATAATTGACGAAAGACTTTCCATCAAAACAGCTTATTCCTGCATTATCTGTGGCAATCCAAATACGACCATTTTTATCTTCTATAATTTCACAGACATATGTACCTGCTAAACCCTGTTTAATATCATACTGAATAAAATCTTTCCCATTAAAAACACAAACCCCATCTCCATAAAAACCAAACCAGATATTACCTTTTTTATCTTGTAATATGGATCTCACATGATTACTGGGTAATCCGTTTTTTTTATTATAAATCGTAAATGTCTCACCATTATATCTACATACACCTCCGCCGTTTGTGCCCAACCAAAGGTTACCACGTTTATCGGTTATCATTGATAATATATACGAAGAAGTTAAACCCTGCTCAACATCAAGGTTCTTCATATTTAATGCAGCATTATCGCTATACTTAAATGGTAATGCTTTTACAGAACTTGCTCGAATATCTGTAATTCTGCGAGGAGCAAAAATCGTATCTCCATTCTGCAATAAAAAACCTGTATCAGGAATAGAAAACTTAAGTGGTAATTCAAAATTATTTACACCTGAACAATTCCTTTTTACCTGAGCTAGGTTGACAGGTATACTTTTTGGTTCTTTAAGTTTCTTGGGATTTAAACGGTCGGAGCGAATAATTGAATTAGCTATACTAACCTTCTTGGGTAAGGTAACTATGTTGCCATTCGGAATATTAATTAATGAAGAATCTGTGTATGGCTTTTCCAAACCATTGGCAATACTCTGATGGTCTTTTATTGTTTTCGCTCTGTCCTTCCCGGATTTGTTTGGATGATTGCAACTCAATAACAAAAGAAATATCACTAATGCGTAGATACCAGAAATATTCTTTCTTTTATCCATAATCGTCTATTATAAATTAAATAACACCTTTTACCCTAAAAGCAAGATATGCAAGGTTTCAAAAGTAACTAAATGCCTTGATTCTTCAAGCAATTTTCAATAGCAATCAATAATACAATAATTCGTTAAAGTTTTAAGCCGGAATAGTGGCGTGAAATGTAGGGCACAAAAAAAAGCGCCCAGAGTGGAAGCCTCCGAACGCCTTTATTTTCAATGTGGAGAATAGCGGAATCGAACCGCTGACCTTTTGACTGCCAGTCAAACGCTCTAGCCAACTGAGCTAATCCCCCATCATTCTTGCAAAATTATTGACCCTTGCCAATTGCGATGCAAATATATATGTTTTTTTAAATTCCACAAGCTGTTTTTTCAATTCACAATAGTGATAATAATCACCAAACAACTTTTTATGCCGATACACTTGACACAAGTATCAAAAACTATGGAAATTTGAATGGAATTTGATTTTAAAATTCTATTTTTATGCACTCAAAATTTGGGTGAGGCCTTTTAGGTCCTCTTTTGAATTGAGAAAAACTGGTAATAATAGCTATCTTTAGGCACCAAAACTTTGATCTATTATGGAAGTAAAAAAGTCGCCGAAGGCAGATCTTGAAAACAAGAAAAGCGTCTTCATGCAGATCGGGTTGGTTGTTACATTAGCAATTGTATTAATTGCTTTTGAATGGACCACTACCGATATGGATGCATCTCAGTTTGAGATGGTAGAAGAGCTTGAAGCCGAGGAGGAAATCATGCCTATTACTAGGCAGGAAGAAGTAAAACCACCGCCACCACCGCCACCACCAAAGGTTGCTGACGTGTTAAACATCGTAGAAGATGATGTGGAGTTGGATGAAGAGTTAGACATCGAAGACACTGAAATGGATGATGATACTGAGATTGACTTCTCAGACTTAGCCATGGAAGAAGAAGAGTCAGACGATGCACCAGTCTTCTTTATTGTAGAAGACATGCCTGAATTCCCTGGAGGTGAAGAGGCATTACGTAAGTACATTGCACAGTCGGTGAAGTATCCTGTAATTGCTCAGGAAAATGGTATCCAGGGGCGTGTTTATGTATCTTTCGTTGTTAACACAAAAGGTAAAGTAACTGATGTGAAAATTGCCCGTGGTGTTGACCCTAACCTGGACAAAGAAGCAATTCGTGTGGTTAATGCCATGCCAGCTTGGAAACCAGGAAAACAAAGAGGTAAAGCGGTAAAAGTATCTTATACTGTGCCTATCAACTTTGTATTGCAGTAGTAACTACTACAGTAACAATATAAAAAACCCCGCTGATGCGGGGTTTTTTGTTGCCCTAAAATTGAGTTATATTTGTCGTTCTAATTAAGAAAGACTTAAAAGAGGTAGTAAATGATTGAAAATCCTTCATCGAAAAAGGAACTGGAGAAAGTTGTATTGGTAGCCGTTAAAACACCGGAAGTATCAATACAGCAAGTGAACGAATATTTGGATGAATTAGCTTTCTTGGCCGAAACAGCAGGTGCTATTCCTTTTGAACGCTTTACTCAAAACCTGACCATGCCCGATCCAAAGACTTTTGTTGGACGTGGCAAACTTCAGGAAATAATTGATTTTATGAAGGTTCATGAGGTGAAAACAATCATTTTTGATGATGAATTATCACCATCGCAACTTCGTAACCTCGAACGTGAATTGAAAGTTTTGGTACTCGATCGTACCAATCTCATACTCGATATTTTTGCCCGTCGTGCACAAACGGCTCATGCTAAAACTCAAGTTGAATTAGCTCAATATCAATACCTCTTGCCCCGACTAACGCGCATGTGGACTCACCTGGAGCGACAACGAGGCGGTATTGGCATGCGTGGACCCGGTGAAAAAGAAATTGAAACCGACCGTCGTATCATCCGGGATAAAATTGCTAAACTAAAGAAAGACCTTGAAAAGATTGATCGACAAATGGCCACCCAGCGCCAAAACCGCGGCAAGCTGGTTCGGGTTGCTTTAGTAGGATACACCAATGTAGGCAAAAGCACTTTGATGAATGTCTTGAGCAAATCAGAAGTTTTCGCTGAGAATAAGCTATTTGCTACACTGGACACAACTGTTCGCAAAGTAGTCGTTGATAACATCCCATTCTTACTCGCTGATACAGTTGGGTTTATCCGAAAACTCCCTCACCATTTGGTGGAGTCATTTAAATCGACCCTCGACGAGGTAAGAGAAGCTGATATATTATTGCATGTAGTGGATGTCTCTCATCCGGGTTTTGAACAGCAAATTGAAACCGTTAACAGAACATTGAGTGAAATTGATGAAAAAGTAAAACCTCACGTACTCGTCTTTAATAAAGTGGATGCATACGAATACACACCTAAAGACGAAGATGACTTAACACCTAAGAAGCGCGAAAACTACTCCTTGGGTGACTTAAAAGAAACGTGGATGGGACAGCAAGAAGACTGTATCTTTATTTCTGCGCTCAATAAAGTGAATTTTATTGAATTCAAACAACTCATTTACGACAAGGTAAAAACGATTCATGCACAACGCTTTCCATTTAATGATTATCTGTATAATTCATATAATCAGGATGGACAAGTAGAGTAATAAATTATAGAAAGGGTGTCGATAGACATCCTTTTTTTCACATCAATACTATTTATTGGGTAGCTTGACTTTGTAAACCTGAACACCTCGTGATTTCCCTTTTAATTTCAGATTACCAACTTCTTTTGTATTGAACTTCTTGATATGCGGAAGGCTTTCATAAAGTATCCCGGAAATTAATAAATCTTGCTTGTATTCATTACACATAGATTCGATGCGAGCAGTTGTGTTAAGCGTATCGCCGTTATATGAAATATCTCTTTTTAGACGACCAACCTGCAACACCATAATATCACCTACATGCAGCCCGGCCTTAAACTCAGGCACTAGCCCATACCTTTTATTGTACCAAAATCGGTTACGTTTAATTACTTTCTGAAATGCAAAAAAAGCCTTAAGACAATTATTATTACGTATACCTTTTTTCAAACTCCATGAAATAATGGCCCCATCGCCAAGGTATTGATAGATTGCTCCGCCATAGTTTTCAACCACAGCCAGGTCATTGAATACATCCTGCACCAGGTAACTAAACTTTTTATGCTGTAGCTTTTCGGCGATTGTTACCGATGAACGCATATCAACAAACATGAAAATACGCTTTTCAACTTGTGGTTTATTTAAAGTGCCCATAAGCCATTGAAGCACATTCGAAAGGCCTATTTTACGGAGTATGCCCCTAATAAGCGTACTAAAAATACATGAATGGTAGAACCAAAGCGTAAATCGCAATGAACGAATACCTAATTCGGGCATTCTGTCAAAATAGATATCATAATCCCTTAATTCTTCAAAAGTCAGGTTTTGATTAGCTGACAAAAAGATAATTAACAAAGCCAGTAACACATATAGCACATGACGAAAAAAAGCAATAATACGAATGGGTAGTTTGCGTACGACCCATCCAATAAATATAGCGTCCAGGAATGTAAAAAACGATGCTGCGAAAAAAGACAATAATACCGTATTGCCATATATATCATTCTTTTCGAGCAGATTCAGGTAATTAACAAACAAGCGCTCGTCCTGCGTGAAAAATGCATACCCGGCCAAAGCCAATAACCAAAATATCTGATGATACAGATACGATCTAAAGAATATGCTAAACCAGATTTTTATTTTTTCAACTGAAAACATTGCATTGATGTGTGAGACAAAATCATCTGTTTTTACCGCTTGACAAGCCGAATGGTTACATTTATTTATCAACAAAAAAGGGTAGCCAATCATTATTTGACTACCCCCTTTTTAATACATTTTGTATATGATTACTTTATCAAACCTTCTTTAATCATGTATTCAGCAATCTGAACAGCGTTTAAGGCAGCTCCTTTTTTAATCTGATCTGAAACACACCAAAAAGTTAAACCATTTGGATTCGCTAGATCCTGACGAACACGCCCTACAAAAACTTCATCTTTACCAGCTAAGAACAACGGCATTGGATACGCCTTATTGGCAGGATCGTCCATTAGTACTACGCCATCAGCTTTTGAAAATGCATCCTTTGCCTCAACGGGCGTAACAGGAGCTTCTGTCTCCACCCAAATTGACTCAGAATGAGCACGAAGAATAGGCACACGTACACACATAGCGCTAACACTAATGTCGCTATGCATAATCTTACGCGTTTCATTAAACATCTTCATCTCTTCCTTGGTGTAATCATTATCGGTAAAAACATCAACTTGTGGAATCAGATTCATGGCCAGTTGATATTGAAAAGCATCAACCGTAGTTTCCTCACCATTAACAATCGCTTTCGTCTGGTCTTCCAACTCTTGCATGCCACTTGCACCGGCACCACTTGATGCCTGGTAAGTTGAAACATGCACACGTTTAATGTGCGATAGCTCTTCTATAGGCTTTAAAGCCACCACCATCTGAATGGTAGTACAATTCGGATTAGCAATAATATTACGAGGAGCGTTTTTACAATCAACGGCATTTACCTCAGGTACAACCAACGGCACATCATCATCCATACGGAAAGCACTTGAATTATCAATCATCATAGTGCCATGCTTGGTAATGGTCTCGGCATAAGCCTTAGAAGTACCCCCACCAGCTGATGTTAAGGCAATATCAATATCCTTAAAATCATCATTATGCTGAAGTTCCTTTACGGTTAACTCCTGTCCTTTAAACGTAATCTTTTTACCTGCACTTCTTTTTGAACCAAATAAAACTAACTCATCCATAGGAAAGTTACGTTCTTCCAATACTTTTAGGAATTCTTGTCCTACAGCGCCACTAGCACCAACGATTGCTACTTTCATTTTTGAATAAATTTAAAATTGCTTAGGCATATTCTTTATACTGATTTAAAAAATACAACCTCAACGGTGAAATAACTTTACTTAGTAAGCAAATTGTATTAAATTGATTTGTGTTGGTGGATTGTTAAGTTGCTTACATTCCGATACAAAAATAGAAATAAATACTTTAACCCTTAACTCAATGCGACTAATTTTTATTCTTTTGGTATGTCTGCCCCTGACAAGCCATTCCCAAATTCATGAATCCTTTAACGATGACGAAATAAATACCAACCCTACATGGAACGGTGATGTTAGTAACTTCATTGTTAATGCAAATACCGAACTACAGTTAAGCATGACGGATGAAGGTGATTCCTACCTCTCCACTCCCAGTACTAGCATTGAAGAAGCGACCTCACAACTTAAAGTAAGGATGGCTTTTAATCCTTCTTCAAGCAATTATGCCAGAGTTTATTTGGCAAGTGATAAAGAGCAGCTAACTGATGCCGACAATGCTATTTTTATTGAAATAGGTAGCAGTAACGATAATATTTGCCTCTATAAAATTGAGAATGGCACAAAGCAACAAATGATTGAAGGTCCATTCGATCAACTCAACACATCGGTAGTTGATGTGATGATAAAAATAACGCACAATGCCAATGACTGGAGTCTGCAGGCTGACTTTGGAAATGGTTGGGAAAAGCTTGGCACATCTAATTTTGAGTTTAATTACCCATCTGCCTATTTTGGTTTGTATTGCAAATACACTAAAACACGTGCTGACAAATTCTTTTTTGATGACATTATTGTTGATGGCTTACCTTATACCGATACAAATCCTCCAACTTTAACACACTTTAATTTACTTAATGGCAGTCAAATAATGCTTACGTTTAACGAAGCTATTGATGAATCAAGCATACAGCCATCCGATTTCATTTTGGCAAACAGCAAACAACATCCGACAATTATAAATTATGATAATACAAGCCATCAGATATTATTAAACTTCGACCCAATAATAGGCGATACTGACGATGACCAGCTACTCATTTCGAACTTCGCTGATATAGATGGTAACGTCATCGAGAGCACTTCGTTCTCCTTTAGCTATTACAGAATCAAAATCAGAACGATTAAATTACTTGATTTAGAAACACTGTTTCTCTCCTTTTCAAAACCGGTAAGCAAGGAGAAATTACTCGAAGCATCTATTACAATTGACAATGTCCCTATTTTAATCAACCGTATTTCAACAGAGAATGAGCATGATTATATCATCGAACTAGGTGATTCATTGCTGAACAAGCAATCATACACATTAAAAATCAGCCAACTTTACGATTCCATTGAAGATCTGGCACCTGAAAGCTCTACACAAATCATGTACTTCATGGCAAATCGTTTTGATGTAGTTTTCAATGAGTGGATGGCCGATCCAACACCTTCTATGGGCCTGCCTGAAGTTGAATACATTGAGATTTTCAACAATACCGATTACGACATTTCCCTGAGAGATTGGTGTTTGATGATTAATGATAAGGCTGTTGAATTACCCGATTCTACCATTAGTACCAAAGCTTATGCTTGCCTTGTAGCCAGAAGCCAAATGAGCTATTGGCCAAACAATAAAAACACGATTTTTGTTGATGCGATGCCAGCATTAAATAATTCAGGTTTCGACATGGTACTACTTAATAAGCAAATGCACATTATTGATGCTTGCAAGTATCTACCAACTAACATACCAGGCGAAGGCTTTAAAAAAGATGGCGGCTGGTCGGTTGAACGCATTGATGCCACCAACCTGAGTGGCACGAATTCCAACTATAACTGGTGCATGGACTTAAACGGAGGTACGCCGACAAGTACCAACTCAGTAATGGCCATAAATACAGACGATTCTTCACCATTCATTACGCATACACAACTGCTCAACACAAAAACGCTTCAGCTTACGTTTAGCGAAACCATGCTCTTTACAAACATTGACATGGATTTAACGCCAATGAGTGAGATAAATGAAATTACATACGACACTACATTTCTGAATTACCTCAATATAGAATTTAATGAAACACTTCAAACCAACGAAATCCACAATATAGAACAACTATCAATGAAGGACCTGGCAGGCAATCAATTAATCATGGATAAAGCCATTCCTTTTGGCATACCCGATACTCTGGTGCATGGTGATATTATTATAAATGAAGTACTCTTTAACCCTTATCCTGATGCTGCTGATTTTGTTGAAATATATAACATGAGTGATAAAATCATTGATGTATCAGACATCTACTTTGCAGCCATAAAAAACAATTCGATTGATAAACTGCATCAGGCAAGTACTACGAATCATTTATTTCTACCTCAATCATACAAGGTTATTACTACCGATAAAGAAAGTCTGCTAACAAATTACAAATGTAATAACCCTGATGCCATTATTGAAACACCATCACTTCCTTCCTATCCTGATGATGAAGGTCTCGTAGCTATCGCTAATCAGAAAGGTATCATGCTCGATAAATTTGACTACAGCGAAAAGATGCATTTTGAGCTTCTGAAAAACAAGGAAGGTATTAGTTTGGAACGTTTATCATTTGACCATCCTACAAATGAAGCCAACAATTGGCACTCGGCCGCCTCAACGGCAGGATTTGCCACACCAGCATATGCTAATTCGCAGAACCTTTCGGAGACTAAAGCCACTAAAGATTTTGTTAGCATATCACCTGAAGTTTTTACTCCAAATGGAGATGGTATCGACGACCAATTGTATATCCATTTCAACAGTAAAGAAGCAGGCGCCATGGTGACCATCCGTATTTTCAATTCCAAAGGACACGAAGTAAGGTACCTTGTCAATAACCAGAGCCTGGCCGACACAGGCTATTTTATGTGGAATGGCCTCAGTGAAGAACACACTACACTAGCACCTGGCATATATGTTACTTATATCCAATGCGTTTATCCATCTGGCAAAACTATGGAGGAGAAAGTGAGTTGCGTTATTAGCATTGGCAATAATAATTAATTCAAAAAGCGTAGAACCTAATTCATCATTAATACGTACATTGTTTGAACAGAATTTTCTAACCAATCAAATATGAACAGACAGGAACGACTAAGGTATTGTAAAGCTTGTACACACCAGAAGTTTGACACACACAAAGGAATCATTTGTAGCTTAACTAACAATCCGGCAGAGTTTGAGGTATCGTGCACAACGTATAAAGAAGACCCTGAACTAAAGCACAAAGCAGAGATGGACGCCATTCGCAATCAACTCTACGTGCAGGAAGTAGATAAAGGTAAGCGCTTTGTCAATTACATCATTGACACAATATTTATGTATCTAATGATATTGTTCTTTGCCACGATATATGGAATTTACTTAGCCGCCGTAAACCCAAATGCCCTTGATGGATTAGAAGAAAATGGGGGCCTAATCGAGAACCTTGTATTTATTTTACTTTCGATCATCTACTATACCTTAATGGAATCTTTAACTGGTAGAACTATCGGCAAGCTATTAACCAAAACAAAAGTTGTTGACGAAGATGGTAATAAGCCAAGTTTTGGTACTGCTTTTATACGTTCGCTTTGTCGTATTGTACCATTCGATGGTTTATCTTTTTTATTTGCCGGCAAAGGCTGGCACGATGCCTGGAGCAATACCACGGTAGTAGAAGTCAAATAATCCAAACATATACGATAATTAAGAGCGATTCGAAAGAGTCGCTCTTTTTTTTCATTTCCGTAGACCTGTTTTCATGTTCCGTAGGTTTAAAAATGGCTTCCGTAGACCTTAAATGAACTTCCGTAGCTTCAATT
This sequence comes from Carboxylicivirga marina, assembly GCF_016612505.1. GTDB lineage: Bacteria > Bacteroidota > Bacteroidia > Bacteroidales > Marinilabiliaceae > Carboxylicivirga > Carboxylicivirga marina. The sequence goes on along the minus strand of NZ_JAENRR010000015.1, from coordinate 5,633 downwards.
TTGTGTTCCGTAAGCATTTTCTTGAATTTTAAGGGCCTACAGAACCCTACATTAACACTTTGGTTTAAAAATGAATGATTCTATTTAAACAAAACACCCTCCAACAAAGTTAGTTGACTAAAAAGCATACAATATGAGAATCTGGTCAATTCACCCAAAATATCTGGATACAAAAGGACTGGTTGCCTTATGGCGCGAAACCCTTCTTGCACGTAAAGTACTGAATGGCAAAACCAAAGGCTATACGAATCATCCACAACTGGAGCGATTCAAACACACTAACAATCCGCTTAAATACATCGACAAATACCTTGAATTTGTTTTTGATGAGGCCAACAAGCGAGGATATCATTTTGATGAAACAAAATTTATCCCAAGGGATGAACACCTTACTTTGACTGTGAACAAAGAGCAAATGCAATACGAATTAAAGCATCTTCTTGTTAAATTAAACTTTAGGGAACCCAAATTATACAAGCAAGTCTCTCTAGTGAAGCAGCCCGCTCCACACCCATTATTTAAGGTTATCGATGGTCAAATAGAAAATTGGGAAGTAGTGAAGTCAATTTAACTGCCAATATCTAAGACATGATGTGATTGTGTCAGACAACCCATCTTACCAAACCGTGTGAAACTTTACCACTTCTCCCAATGCACATTTGATTCCACCCACTTGTCTTTGGGCTTATCTTCGCCTGTTGGGTAGCCTACTACTATCACATTTAAAGGAATAACATTCTCTGGTGCATTTAGCACTCTTCGCACTACCTCTTCCCGTTCTTTAATAGGATGAACACCTGTCCACACGGCGCCTAAACCCATGCTTTCGGCTGCCAGCAATATATTTTGTGAAGCAGCTGAACAATCCTGAATCCAATAAGGCTGTCCCTTCCCTTCTAGAGCCTTATTCATATCACCAAACACTACAATGGCTGCTGTAGCCTCTTTTAGCATTTTGGTATAAGGTGATATGCCAGATAAACTATCGAGTATACTGCGATCACTAATTGCCACAAAAGCCCACGGTTGCCTATTTGCAGCAGTTGGAGCAGCCATACCTGCTTTTACCAATTCTCTTAGTTGCTCTCTGCTTACTTTTTGATCAGTATAATGCCGAACACTTTTTCGATTATAAATACTCGCCAGCGTAGGATTCTCATGCGCTAAAGGTTGATAAGTGGGAGCCTCTCCTTCTTTAAACAACTTACCAATATCCCATGGTTGACCCAAGCGCTGACCAAATCCATAGTAATAATCGCCTCCGAATATAATTGGGTTAATACGTTCTATATCCACCTCATTGTTTGCCTTGAGGTATTTACTATCAACCTTGGTGTCGATAACTTTTCCAATAAACTGCACATGCGAACCAAGGTCAATCATATCGGTTACTTCACACTCTATAGCAATTGGAAACTCACCAATGTACGGAGCATTTACAAAATCACCCTTCACAGGTGTCAGGCCCATTGTTTTAAATTTGTCATCGTCGTAACCCGACACATTACCCGCATAGTCCATATGCGCCACAAATTGAGGCGACGGCACATTCACTGTAAATGCCTTGGTGGCTATGATATTGTCATAACTTTTTCGCGAAGGACGAATAGAAACACCAATGCTCATGGGCGTTGAGTTAACCACACCAGCCCAGGCAGCTGTCATAATGTTTGGTTCGCCTTCGGTACTATACGAGCCAACCACAACCGCAGGTTTTGGGTGAATATGTCCCTTTGGGCCAACAGACACCATCTTTGACGGAATGCTATCAGGAATATTCGTTACAGTCTGACTTTGTATTGTTTCAGTTTTTGGTGCCCTTTCTTGTGTAACAAGTTGATAAACCAAAACCACCACTACGGTGGCTAATAACACGTTTAATAAGCTGGCTTTATTTCGCATGACGATAATTATTTACATTTTTAAAAGATGGCATACTATCGAGTAAACAGCCAGTTGGGCACAACTGACACCATGGGCGATTGAAAAACAGCGATAGCAGTATGATTATTCCTCCAACCCCAAGCATTATCCACGATGCCACTTTATAGGAGAAAGCCAGAAATGGTTCCATATTAGCGAGTGGCAGTGTAAAGCCAAGTATAAGGCTCACCCAAATGAAACTTAGATAAATATCTTGTAGGCTGAGAACTGAAATCTTAAGCTTAAACGGACGCTTTTTAAAAGGAGATACTTTTGACACAAGCATCTGCAAAGCTCCCATGGGGCACATATAGGTACAATAGTATTTTTTATGACCTAAAATGGTTAGTGCAAGCGAAATTATTAAAATAGCAATCAGCTCCCAATTACTCTGCCAGGGCAATCCTTTAGTCAACCAATTATTGAATAATTCAATGGACAACATCTTTTTAAGCCAAAGCCCCATCACTAAAAATAGGGTCACCAGATAATAAACGTAGAACTTTTTAAAGCGCTTTCCTATCTGCATGCTTAAGGACAGAAATAGTAGAATGGCCATCAGCAATAGCTGGATAATTCGCAATAAAGAAATACCTGCATGCTGGTGTTTGGCATCTAAGTAATTTCCAATGGTATAATGCACTGTACGTATAATGGCCTTACTACTCTTTGTTGCTCCTGAAACAGCATCAACCTCAACGGATAGAAGCAGCGTATCCATGGGCATGTTATCCCATGTGCTTAGTAATTTAGTATCGTTAACATGATCGAGAAACTCACCAGTTTCATCATTTTTCAATAAGGTAGTTGAAATAACTTCTTTATCGATATTCAGGGCAATTAATACTGGTATCGGGCCCGCATACCCAGAATATCGCGCATCCAACTCTTCAGAAACTAAAGCATATCCCAACAGCTTATTATTGGCATCAAATACTGCCAAACTATTATCGGCCTGCTTTTTAATACTATTCGCATCTTTATAAATGGCCTTCATATCTTCCAGTGAATACACCAGTTGGTCAGATGATTTGAGCCAATCGAAATTAGCCCCTCCCCTGATGGCCACGGCCAGCAAAAGTAAAATGATAACGAGATAGTTATAAATACTATTCGTTTTTAGTGTGTGAGTCATGCTTATGCAATTTTACAGGCGACAAAAATAGCAGAATGGAACATCCCAGACAATGTTACAGTTGTTAATTAGATGTGAAAAATGAATCCGCATCTATTAATTATAACTATTGTGAATAACAATAAAAACACTAATGAGCTAATACTTACGTTATTTAATAACCTAAGCTTAAAAATATTTATCATGACCAACCTGAAAAAACATCTTAAACAACTTCCGGAATACATTCTTATTGCTTATACAATATTTTATTGGTTATCAGCAGGCATTATAGTTAACCCAATAGCAATTGTGCTTATTGGCATATTGACACTTCAGATAATCTTTCAAAATCGTATTACAGGCATTCTCATACCAACAATAATTATTTTTGTATGCTTCTATATGTTGCTGGCTCTTATATCTGAGGTCAAAGAATTTCCAACATTTAGTAGCGATGCGCAACAATTACTATTCATTGGTCTTTTATTCTTTATTTTAACAATGATTATATCCGTCGTTATGCTTGTTAAATATGCCTCAATGGAGAAACGAAAAACAAGGTGAATCATAAAATAAACTAAGCAACTATCTTTACCCTACTATATTACAGCACTGCCAAACTTGTTACCATGAAACACAAACGTAATCTTATTGCATTCTTGTTAATTGCTATAGCGATAACACCGTTAGGCTATCTGCTCGACAATGATCTTCCGTATGAACACTGGCACCAAACAGCACTTGAATTTGTAGTGCTTACAATTGTTATTTTTGCTGTTATAAGTGCGTTTTACGGCATCGTTTTATTTCTTAAATCACTATTATCAAACAAATAACATGCACATTCACATTATTATGCACGAAGCTTTTGAAGGCCCGGGAGCTTTCTTAAGCTGGATTGAAAAGCATCAGCATTCAAGTTCATACACACGATTATATCTGGGTGATTCACTTCCAAAAACCTGTAGCCATTTTGACTTACTACTGATAATGGGCGGTCCGCAATCGCCCAGTACAACTTCAGATGAATGTTCTTATTTTAACTCTGAAGCTGAACAGCAATTAATTCGGCTGGCGGTTGAAAACAATAAGTTGGTATTGGGAGTTTGCCTGGGTTCGCAGCTGATAAGCAATGCCATGGGTGGTACTACAATAGCCAGTCCGAACAAAGAAATAGGTTTGTTTCCGGTTACATTAACCGAGGCCGGAAAAAATGATCCTTTATTTGCTGATTTTCCCGAAACATTTGCCTGTGGCCATTGGCATGGCGATATGCCAGGTTTAACTGATGAGGCGGTTATTATTGCACAAAGCACAGCCTGCCCTCGCCAGATTATTCGTTTTGCACCTAATGTTTATGCATTCCAGTGCCACTTCGAGTTTAACCCAAGTACCATTAGCGCTATGATTGAAAATTGCCACAGCGAATTGGAACAGGAAAAAGGCAAGCCCTTTGTACAATCGATAGAGCAACTACGCACTAACGGCTACAATATGGCCAATAAGCTCCTGTATAAGTTTTTGGATGGTTTTGTGAAATAAAGATATTGCATAAAGACCTTAAGGCTGCGAAACCTTAAGGTCTACGATAGCTTATTCTTTTAATGGATTCGTGTTGATGGCCTCAACTACTTTCCAGTTGCCATCAATGTTACGCCAAACGGTAGTGAAGTTGCCTTTTACACCCCAGGTTTCACCTTCTATAGGAGTACCTGAATAACTAAAAACCTGCGAAACGACAGCAATGTTTTCAGCAGGAATCTGAATGGTTTCATCTAACACTTCAACTTTCCATTCTTTGTACTTTTCACGATTATCAAAAACTGATTTTGTAAAGTCACTGTACGACTCTGTTGTCTTGCCATTCAATACAAAACAAAATTCGGGTCCTCTAAAATAGTGCTTTGTGTATTTTGCCATGTCCATAGAATTGTAATCAGCCACTAATTGGTCTGCCAGCACTTTTACTTCTGATGCCACTTTTTCACGCTTCATCATCCACTTGGCTTCCTTGGCTTTAGTTTTCGACATGGTAAATTCATCATTTATCTCACACGCTTTTTTGTAACTTTTTGCTGCCTCATTATAGGCATTAACAGCCATGAAATAATCGCCTTTTGAATCATAAGGATTGGCTTTGTCTGGTGCCATTTCAATGTATTTGTCAAAGGCCACTTTAGCTTTGTCAAATTCTTTGTCGCTTAGTAACAAATAGCCTTTAATATTGTGAATAGAAGCCACATTGGGATTCAATTTGGCGCATTCATCCAATATACTTAATGCCTCAGGTCTTGTCTCTTTTTCACCTCCAAGGTTGTATGCCAGCATTGTTTTGGCAAAAATGTTCTTAGGATACAATTTAACCAATTGACGCATCTCAGGTATTGCATTGTATTTTTTGTCGGCTTTAACGTTGACGGCAAATTGTTTAAGTACTTTTTCTCCTTTGTTCATTTTGCCGGAGTAATTGGCCATTTTATCCAAAGCAGCTTTCCGGCTTTCTTTATCAACACTAACCTGAATTATTCATAAAAAAGGGATAAGTGTTCCTTGAATCTTCTGAAATATCAGTATTTTCAAGGTGTCCAAACAC
>NZ_JAENRR010000159.1 GCF_016612505.1 Carboxylicivirga marina | reverse complement strand
GAAGTTGTTTAAAGTCCTAAAATAGAATAAATTAAGCGGTTTAATTAATTGATATTCTGATGATTAAATGGTATATTTAATAAATATTCATCAGGTGTTAAGTACTCAAATTATAAAAAAAACATAAGCCCATATTTAGCTTTTGGCAACTCATGGAACAATACTAAGGTTAAACTCCACCAAGTGGTCAAAGCAATCATATATCGTCTTAAAACAGGCTGTCAGTGGCGTGAAATACCGATAAAACAATTCTTTAGAGTAAAGTACAGTTGGAATAGCATTTATGCCCACTACCGCAAATGGTGTAAAGATGGTAGCTGGGAGAAGCTATGGCAAGCACTACTCAAGGAATATAAATCATCACTAGATATGTCATCAGTTCAGCTAGATGGAACACATACTCCTGCCAAACGTGGTGGAGAAGCAGTTGCTTACCAAGGGAGAAAAAAGTGCAAGACAAGTAATATGCTTATTCTCTCCGATAGTAAGGGTATACCAATTGCCTGTAGTGACCCAATATCTGGAAACCATAATGATGCTTTTAATCTTACACAAAATTTTGATAGCATGGTCACATCATTAGAAGAATCAAATATTAGTGTCGGTGGACTTTTCCTTAATGCAGATGCTGGTTTCGATACAGTACCATTTAGAAATTGTCTTTTCAAACACGACATCTTTGACAATATTGATAACAATAAACGTAACGGCAAGAATGACGTTTCACTCTTTGATGAAGCTCTTTATAAAGAACGCTTTGTCGTTGAAAGAACAAATGCATGGTTAGATGCTTTCAAGGCAATACTTGTGCGTTTTGAGACCAAAAAATTGCATTGGAAAGCGCTAAACATCATTGCTTTTTGCATTATTCTTCTTAGACAACTTTAAACAACTTC
>NZ_JAENRR010000158.1 GCF_016612505.1 Carboxylicivirga marina | reverse complement strand
AATTTGATCAAAAATTGCTCCCGCCTGTTAGTATGTAAACAACTAAATATTAACAGTTATGCAGGAGCAAAAGTCAAAAATAGAGAAAATCATCAATACATCAATTGACGAAATCAAACAAAAAATGCATTCGATTTGTGAAAAAGAGTATAAAAAGGAGCTGGACTTTGATTCTGCAATTGGATTTATCGGAAAAATAAAGGATTTAGTTGGCGAATTGGGTTGCCAAATATTGGAAGGGTATTTCGAGTCAAGGGATGAAGAGGTTCCTTCCATTGTTTTGGATGAAAGAAAGTATCTGAACAAGGGTAAAAGCCCAAAACAAATTGTGACATCATTGGGTAAAATCACTATCAACCGTAGCTATTACCAGCACCGCTCCGGTGGCAAGAGCCTTTTTCCGCTGGATGAAAACCTTGGAGTAAATGGCGAAATACTGATGCCTGATGTGAAAGAAGTAGTACTGTTTTCATGTGCTTACAACACGCCTGAAGAAAGTTCAAGGATGCTTGAAAAGTGCGGTTTCATAAAGCTTCACGCCACACAAATAAAAAATGCAGTAACAAGTACCAGTGAATTCTTGGAAGCTTCAGAACCAGGCATCATGAATAATGTTCGTCAGAATGAGAAAGAACCCTGCGCTGATATATTGGCATGCAGCCTTGATGGTGTGAATGTATTGTTGAACCAGCCCGGGAAGAAAAAAGGGAGGCCATTGGAACGCCCCACGGACAAGGGTGCGACTATCACGTCATCATCCTATAAAAATGCAATGTGCGGAAGTATTTCGCGCTACAACATAGTAGAAAAAGATGGTAAAAAAACACCGGATAGAACCAGTTCAAAATACATTGCCCGGATGCCCGAAGAACGTTACCCAACCTTTAAACGTGATTTTGAAAAAGAGTTGGAGG
>NZ_JAENRR010000157.1 GCF_016612505.1 Carboxylicivirga marina | reverse complement strand
AGCCATTGTTGCCTGCAGTTTTTATTAAAACTTCACTCCAGGAGCTAAAACCAACTGAAAGAAAATTAAAAGGAGAATTAGTAATACTATAGGAGTCCAATATATTTTTTCATTAATTCTGTTCGGAGTATGTTTGATATGCTTGGCTACATTTGCTGATGACCATATCCATGGAATTGAAACGACGAAAACAAATAATGGGGTAATAGCTTGACTTATCGGAGGCACTCTGAACGGGATTACAAGTATGCTGCCTAAAAAAGCAGCTCCAACTGCTATAAACTGAATATATTTAAACCTTGCTCTTGGATTATTCAAATCGTCATCGCGAGAAGCAAATTCTAATAGAAGTCTACTAAACCAAATATTAATCATGGGAATAGTCAAAATGCACATAATCGCCAGAGCTATGAGAAGCGGCTGACTCAAATTTAAATACCCCACAAGCGCTTCACCAAGATCAGTCTCAGGAGCCAAATATGCCACCGTTACTTGCGGGAGTGATTGTACAAGTCCATGAAAAGCAAGCCATAAGATGAGTAGTTTCCAGTTGCTGGGGGAATTTGCTATGAATCTGTAAATTATCAAACAAATTAACCCAATTAAGAAAATTGCCAAAGCTCCAGAACCTTGCATCAAAGACATCAATGGATGTTCCCCTTCCCAGGTATGATTATTATGATATAAATATGCCTCCAAGCCAAGTGCCTTTTTCCCCAGAACAAGAAATAATTCTTGTAGAAAGAAAACTAAATTGTATGCTAATGCATAGAGCACAGCAGAATTAATCAAGGATGTGAAGGCGACTATACCTTTTGGGGCAGAAACCCCTTTATACCAATTCCAGTTAATCAATCCCCATAATACTGGTCCTATCAATAGGATTGCAAAAAATACTTGAACTATATTCATTTCTAAGATTTATTTTT
>NZ_JAENRR010000156.1 GCF_016612505.1 Carboxylicivirga marina | reverse complement strand
TTACTGGTGCTGTAATGCAATTGAACCAAACTACTGTCCCTGCTTTCACCCCGGAAAGTAATCGTATTGACCTCGCTGCTGCCTTTTATTTCATAGAGCTTAATCTGCTCGTCGTAAACACCATCGCGTACTTCAAAGATGACAGGGCAGGTAATACCCGCGTTATTTAAAGCAATAGCGGCATCTGTAAAGTTGGTAAAGTCAGGCTCAGCTCCCCCAATGGTATAAATTCCGCACATGGGCGTAGCCAAATCAAAGGCCTTGGTTGTATCGTTATACTGATTGCAATCCAATCCACCATTGGGACTCTCTGTCCAGGCTTTTAACTTGTAACTTTCTCCCCCTGCAAATGTATAGGTACCAACACTCACCAATTCATTGGCTTTGTAGGCTAAAGAACCTGACCAACTAAAGGATTCTTGGGCCACACCATTAACTTCCCAATGGATAATGACACTGCTCAGGGGATTCGTCCCCTGATTTTGCAACTCAACTTTTATAGTCTGACTGCCAACAGATAAAGGATTAACCAGTCCAACAAATTCATTGACCCCGGCATCTTGTGCGCAGGGCGTATATTCCATTGCCCCAAAGTCAGGTGTTGTTTCCCGTGTAGTTAAATCAATATCTGTTGTAATGCCGGTACCGGATTGTGCTGCATCATTTAACAATACCTGATTGGCTTGAAGCAAGGAGTCGGATGTGTAGAATGGATTTTTTGCCAGACTATTGGCTTCTTGCCCAATGGCTGTTTGAAAACTATTAATGTCGGTATAGTCAATACCTCCTATACGCACCAGTTTTTGTTTAGTGCTGTAATAATTATTGTAATCATAAACACCGTTCAAAGTTTCTTTAAATACAGAAGCATAACCTCCACCATTATTGGCAAAAATATTATTCTTAACCGTGTAGTTACTACCTCCCAATACTTCCAGACCAACACCATT
>NZ_JAENRR010000155.1 GCF_016612505.1 Carboxylicivirga marina | reverse complement strand
CAACAAAATCTTCAGGCTAATAGAAATGCAGCTTTCAAGTGCTGCCTAATAGACATGGGAAATGTCAGTTATATAATATTTTGATGGTTTCATGAAAGAGTTGGTTATGAATTAGAACATAATGTATTTCGCAGGTATATACTTGTATTTTTTCCGAATGTTAATGATTAATTGTACCACAAAACTTCCTGAATATATCCAGTCATCACCTGCGTCAGCGGCACCAGCAAAGTAGGTAAAGTTAATGGTATGTTGGTCATTTAGCACATAGGCCAAACCACCGCCCGCTCTGATAAATTCAAGTCCCTGGTAGTTGGGTTTCCAGCTGTAAAATACACCACCAACACCTGTGGCGATTAATTTTTCGTTCAATACATTGTTATAAAATAGAATGTATCTGACACCGTGGTTCACTCTGTTGTTACCAATGTCGGCCTGGTACTTTAGCTGTTGAACGAATTGTTGATGGCGATTTTCGCCTTTACCAAGGATGTCTTTTCTAATGACACCAAAACCAGGTCGGTATTCCATAAACTCTGGACGAACACTTATCCTTAGGTCAGGTACCAATTCAAAGTGTTGCGATGCCATATACGTAGCTACACCTTCCACTAACCAACGATCAAGGCTTTGATAATTGTCAATAAAACGGGATTGTAATTCTCCTGAGTATCTCCAGTTCTCACTACCCCAGGTTACTTTATTGCCAATAAAAAACTGGTTGTCCCAGTTGCTTACTGTTTCCTGACTTTGGGTATTGCAAGGGCAAAATATCAATATTAGTAGGATAATAACTAGCGAAAAATTTTTCATGCTTTGGTACGATTTTTAGATGAATAATAAAGCCCTTTTAATTTTAAAAGTCAATTTATCGAACATTTTGGAGTTACCCCATTTTTTTAAGTAAATCCAAAAGTTAGCTGAGATTCCTTTCTTTGCTTATATGCCTTGGGT
>NZ_JAENRR010000154.1 GCF_016612505.1 Carboxylicivirga marina | reverse complement strand
GATGGGAGACTATCAAGCACGGTTCTGTGAGAGGCTTAGGGTGAAATTCCCTTTGCCTACTCGACTAGCCAAACGTTAGGCTTTATAAAAAAACATGCTAGACCAAATAGGATGGAAAAGACACTTGAAGAAATATACGACTTAATTTATAATGACAATTCAATAAAAGAACCTAAAAATTTTATAAGGATTGTTGAACCGTATTTAATAGTAATTGGACAAGATTATTCAAATGACGAATACGAGAAATATTTTAAATCAACACGGTTATTGTCTGATTATTCAATACAGTTAGTTAATAATGGATATTTAAAAAAAGCATTACCATATATTGAAAAATCAATTCTACTATTTGAAAATGATATAAAACTGAAGGACAAAAATATTATTGAAGAACCTATGTATGAAGCTTTGGTTTGGAACAGGGGAATGATAAACTTCAATTTGCAGAAAAAGCAGAAAGCAGAAATTGATTTTTTAAAATTAGTTGAGAACTTTCCAGAAAATGACAAATACAAAAATTGGTTAAAAGCTTGTTCAGACACAAAATATGGAATTGCAGAATGGATTTTTGCTGGAATTGCAATAGTAAGCATATTTTTCTCTTTCATTTTAGAACCAAATGGCGGATTCTTAGATACATTAACAATTATTGGAATTGTAATTGGAGTATCTGGAGGTTTGACTGTTTCTTATATTAGAAAGAAGCGAATGAAAATGAAATAATTACAAAGCCTAACACGCTAGTATAAAGCAATTGGCGTTCGTGAGCAATTGGAAGTTTAGTTTGGTAATTGAACACCGCCAAATCTTTGATTTGGCTTTAGAAATGGAAAGATAAAAACAAATAAAAGATTTGGCTCAGAGGGATTTTGGAAGTTTTGTTTTGATAAATTGCCAATCGCTTCATCGTGTGCCGAGAAGTAGTGAACGGCAAAATATTCACTACATGCTGTAAATTGAGATG
>NZ_JAENRR010000153.1 GCF_016612505.1 Carboxylicivirga marina | reverse complement strand
TACCAATGCGGTCAACGATGCCATCAAGCGTATTGCCTTCGAAGGTGTTGCCCGGATGAACTTCGCAGCACAAGGGAATGCCTTCTGTGTTAGTCAACAACCCCAGTACAATCTGGGTGCAATCGCTGCGCATTTCTTTGCTATAGCCAAATTGTCGAAGCTCCCCCAAATCTGTTCGGGTGCTTTCGAATCGAAGGGTGGTCAGGTCGTACAAAACAACATCAACGTTAATATTGAATAGGTCTTTGCCGTAACGAAATAAGAAGCTTTCAATATCCTCTTTGTGTTTGCACAATAAATCCATACTCCGGTAAATGTGTTGCACGGCAATATCATGGTCAATCATTTGCGGATACATCCGCTGTAACCAGTTATCATACAAAGCTAACTTTGATACCGGCTTTAAAAAGCGTGAGCAAATCTGGGTAAAAATAACTTTTTGCAAATCGAACTCAAGCTTTGGATGTTTGGCTTGAATGACTTGTAAACACTTGCTAATACCCAGTCCGTCCATCATTTTCTTAATAACAAGCAAAGGGCCTAAATGGTAAGTGTCTTGAACATCAACATCTTTAGCCAGACTGAAAACTTCAAGCTTATCGGTATGTTTACTTATGGCTTCTGCTAATGAATCAAGTTTACCATCTGATACGCGACCAAGTGACATTAAAGTCCGCTGTTTGACCTTTCCGGCATCACGATAGGATTCCACTAAGTGATAATAAGCCGTGCCTTTACTATTTTTCGTTGTCTTAATGAACATACTGTCCTTGTTTTCTACTTCAATTTAGGTACAATGCCCTAAAAATCAATAGAACGAAGAAAAGTTGTTCACTACACTTTTGAAATTTCAGAAATTAATATCAGTGTTTATAGGGGCTACAGAGAGTAATAGGTAGATTATCTGTCAAACTTGGGAAAGACATAAAAAACTTTCCACTACCAACCCTCACCAAATCAACTCTTAAGCCATACTCTTTCAAGCTATCTCATAAATTTTTCGTTTTTTAATTTGGAGATACGAAAAATACTCCCTTATTTTGCACCCGCTTTTGAGAACAATGG
>NZ_JAENRR010000152.1 GCF_016612505.1 Carboxylicivirga marina | reverse complement strand
AGGTGGGTTCTAAAAATTAGTTTTTTCAATTTTTGACTTGATAAAATCGCAGAACCCTTTAACGAAATTTTCAAATCATTTCAAAAATACAATCTTTGCTAAGGATGTATTATCATAATTTCTATTTGCTCGCATTTAACTAGCTAACTGATTAACAATACCATAGTATTAACTAAAAATATTTAATCGTATTACCTGCTCGTATCTAAACATGTTGTACGTTAGATTGATTAGCCCAATAATACCAGTTGCTCTTTTTATTCCGATAGATTTAACAATTAAGCCATTCATGCTTTGTTCCATAAATCCAAATACATGTTCAACTCTTGCCCGAATTTTTGATTTTTTTTTGTTATTTGCTTTCTGCAGCTCAGTCAAAGGCTTGTTTCTATATCCTTTTTCATGCACTTTATTGTTCATTTCGTATTTGTCAATTACTTTCTCCTGATCCTCACCAGTATAAGCACTATCTGCATGAAAATCCTGTCCTTTATCTTCTTCTTCAAGCAAATCGTCCAAAGCTTGTGAATCATGCACCGAGGCATCAGTGACTTTATATTTATCAATGAATTTACTTTTGGTATCTACCTTTGCATGATTTTTATAGCCGTAAAAAGTCTCCCCATTTTTCTTTGTCCAACGGGCATCTGTATCTTTATGTTTCTTCTTGTTGGGCTTGTCGTTCCATAAGTCGTTGCCTTTACCTTCCTTTATTTTCTTGTTTTCCTCACGGGTATTGCGTTGACGTGGTGCAACGGTAAAACTAGCGTCAATCATTTTACCTTCATTCATTATTAGCCCTTTAGAATTGAGATAATCATTAAATTGTGAAAAAATTTTCTCGACCAAACCTTCATTTGTAAGTTTTTCACGAAAAGCCCATACCGTTTTTTCGTCTGGAACCTTGTCGCCACTTTCAAGACCAAGAAACTTTTTAAAACTGATTCTGTCAATAATTTGGTATTCTAATTGTGAATCGCCAAGCCCATAATAACGCTGTAATACCAATATTTTAAACATCATTACTACATCAAATGGCTTGGCTCCTGCATTGCTTTTCTTCTCTTTGTTTAAAAGTCCTTTTTCTAGAGTATCTCTAA
>NZ_JAENRR010000151.1 GCF_016612505.1 Carboxylicivirga marina | reverse complement strand
TGCAGGCAACAATGGCTTATAAAGCATGGGCTTGCCGCAGGCGCAACACAAGCCAACGCTTCATAGCCTAGCCGTTGGCAGCAAGCTTGATTCGCACTAAAACTAAAAACAAATTCAACATGAAAAATTCAATATTATACCTTTTATTTTTAATCTTACTTGTTTTAAATCCATTGCAAAGCATATATGGACAGCAAATAGATGGACCAGCTAATTGCAGAGATGGAATAAATGGAGAAATTCTGTATGTACTGGAAGATAGCACCTTTATCTATGCTAGAGAACCAGAAGACAACTGGTTCAAAATAAGAGTAGATGCTCATGTTGACGAAAAAGATTATAAAAATGGCCACCTTGTAAAAGGTGCAAAGCTGTATGACATAAATGGCAAAGTAATAGGAGTCCTCCAAAAGGATATTGAAACATATCTTGACAAATGGTATGCAGGAGGCAAAAACTATACTGCTGTCCATATTGAATCATATACATTTAAGAGCAACATTAGAAATTCCACAATATTAGAACGCGAAATAGAACGAATAGTATCTATAGAAGATGATTATGAAAGAAATGAAGAATTAAAAGAATTAATCAGTTTATTCGGTTTTCAATATCACTCGGTTTCGGATTATTCCGTTTTCACTTATTATGAGTATGATAACCAATTGACTTGTGATATTAGAATGTTCATCTATTTCGATAACCATGATTTAATAGGTATAGCAAAAGGCGGGAGGAAGTTAAATATTAAGTCTATCGATAGAGGAAAAATCGACTATGAATTTGATATTTATTATTTCTTCCCACTGACCGAAAATGCAAAGCAACAATTTGTTGAGAAAATGGATAAATATTTTCTACTTCGAGCATAAGTTATTTAAAAGCCAGCTGCCAACACGCTAGTATAAAGCAATTGGCATTCGTGAGTACTTAGAAGTTAGGTTGGGCAATTGAGCACCGCCAAATCTTTGATTTGGCTTTAATAATGAAAAGATAAAAACAAATAAAAGATTTGGCTCAGATGATTTTGGAGGTAAGGTTTCGTTAAATTGCCAATCGCTTCATCGTGTGCCGAGAAGTAGTGAACGGCAAAATATTCACTACATGCTGTAAATTG
>NZ_JAENRR010000150.1 GCF_016612505.1 Carboxylicivirga marina | reverse complement strand
TAATTTTGAGCATTGGACATAACAATCCCCGGAGATCTGTATAAGTTATAGGCTATTGCCTCCAGTACATGTTGGGTATGGGTTTTATCCAGCCCAACATATTTCGCAATTCCTGCTCCGAACCACCTATTCATACCTCCGAAGGTGCGCTCTACTTTGTAGCGATCTTTACTAATTAGTTTATTGAATCGTTTTTCCCACTCAGTCAGAGGTCTATTGCGGTAAGCCTTGTGTTGTAAACGATTTTTGATATTTAGTTCTTCTAAAAGCTTATCATTATCCGGAACCTTATAGCCTTTGTCCGCATAGGTGCCTTTTTTTACTTTTGATCGTGGTGTCTTCTTCAAAAGAGGTTTTAAGCCCTTACTATCATGCTCGTTTGCAGTAGTGGTATGCACCGCTGTCACCAATCCTTCCTGGTCAGCAGCAATATGCTTTTTAAATCCGTAATGAAGTTTTCCTCTTTTTTTCAGCCACCTGCCTTGTTCATCTACACCCGGTTGCTTTAGCTTAACCAGCTTGAGTTGTTTGCCTTCTTCCAGTTTGGATTCTTCACTCTGCAAATCCTCTTTGCGGTCTTCCGCAATTTCATATTTTGTTTTTCCTTTGGGGCGTCTTGGAGTATTGGTTATAGAAGCATCCACCAGGGCAGCCCCCTCTTTGACCATGATACCTCGCTCTTCGAGTTGCTTGTTGAATTTCCTTAATAGACGATCAAAAGCTTTCTTCACTGTTAGTTCACTTCTAAACCGTGACAAGACGCTATGGTCAGGTACATCATCCTCAATCTGTAAACCACAGAACCGCATAGCAGACAAGTTATCATTGACCATATCTTCAACACCGGGATCGCTTAAACGATACCATGTCTGTAAAAGCAGCATTTTGAAAAGTAACAAACCGGGGTATGATGGACGCCCATCTACGCTATGTCCGCGCTTATATACTTTGTTTATTTCCTTCTCTATGGGATGCCAGTCGATGATCTGGTTAATTTGGCGTAAAAATGTGTTTTTTCGCGTTCTACGCTCGACATGATGCGATACAAAACTCATATGTAACTCCTTTTTAATCACATCTTTAAGTTAATAAAACTCTAAAGAAAAACCAACTTAAATAACTATTAATCTGAGACTTAATGATGTTCTTACCTTGCAAAGGTTTC
>NZ_JAENRR010000014.1 GCF_016612505.1 Carboxylicivirga marina | reverse complement strand
AGAATGCTTAAAAGCCATTAGTTATTCACATTTATTGTTGATAACTAATGACTTATGATGTTGTTAAGGATTAACTAACTATCAAGTTACAGCAAACTTTAGAGCGGAATACTGCACCCCGAAAATCACTGAAACCCTTATTAACTATACCGCGTGTTGGCGTGTCGTTATTTTATTCCTTCTTCATATCTTCTTTCAACAATTTCTTCAATTTCTAACATCTGTTTTGCTGATTTTCTTGCAATCATTGGCTTTGAAATGAAAACACTTGTCAATAACCAGACAATAACATTAACAGCTAAAGCAATCCAATATGAAAGAAAGTTGCTTAATTCTGAATCGTTTTGATATAAATAAACTCCTAAGCAACTTAATAGGCTAATCCCGATTGGTAATCCCCCAAAAAAGATGAGTCTACTTCGTTTAATATATTTATCAACTTTCTCAACTTCCTCTTTTCGATAAAGTCCTTTTATTACATTTGCGCTTTTAGCTTCTTGTCTTTTTAGTCTCTCTTTTTCACTTTTCTCAAAGGATAAGCTATCTTTTGCTTCAGCTAAATCATCAACAAATTTCAATTTAACTTCTTGAAATTCTCTATTTAATTCAAGACTTATTTCATCATCAGATAAACCTTTTGATATATTACCGTGTAACGAATTTGCAATTTTGACAACTTCTTCTGCTGGCAACTGCTCAATTTGCAGTTCAGTATCCAATAGCTTTGATAAATCCGTAATTTTAAAGGTGTTTTTGTCAGGTTGAAGGTTAAACCGAATCATGTCAGCAAATAAATTCGAAAAATCTGTCGGATTAACATCAGTACCTCCATTATCAATTGCAAGCATACTAATTATAGTATCTAAACGAATTGCCAAAGGTAAATTTTCGACTGTAGGCTTGGTATGGGAATATTTATTAACCGAGATTTCTTGAGACAATATAAAGGCTTTCTCAGTATTTCTGTAATATTCAATACCTGCAATTATACCTACATCGTGAACTAAAGGCGCATCTCTTTTATCTTTTCGGGTAACATTCTTGTATATTGTATTGAGTTCTGTTTTCTTATTCTCGTCATTTTGAGCATTTTCAATTGCAATATCTAGCTTTGGGTCATCATTAAAAATTTCAATCTTCTTTTTAGACTCAATATATTCAGGAGGAGTACTTATTTGTTGGCAAAATGTTTGGAAATCTTCATAATTTGAACACTCTCTTTTAATTGCAGACTGTATAAAATGGTCATCAGTTTCTTTTATTACCGAATAATCAAATTTCTCAACATTTCTAAGAATTTCTTTATTTAGATTTGAGACGGTATTAATATATTCTTGCTCAGTAATATGAAAATATCCAGGAGTGACATTTAATTGGCTAAATATACCATCTAGTTTTTTTATTGTATTATGATATTCACTTGCTTCTAATCCTATGTTCATTAGAACGTTTGTATCTAATACACATTTTGAATCTCTAAAAGCTGCAATTGAAATTGGGTCTGCGCCGATTGATGATTGCAACAAATTTGCTGCAAATGCAGAAGTTCCATACTCCCATAAATGAGCATCTAAATCTGCATCTTTTTTATTTATAATGCAATCAACAAATCGCTCTACAAGAACCGCATAATCTTTTTTGTCTAAATCCTTGTTATTAAAAGTTCTACGCTTTATATGCAGAAAGATGTCAGAGCTTTTCTCTTTTACTTTTTCAGATTTCTTATGGCAAATATCGGAAATCCACTCCTTCGAATAAGATTTAAAAAACTCAATCGTTGCATCAGAAAACCAATCGATTACTAATGCTTTATCTGAATGAAAAGGTGTGAAATAAGTTTCAACTAGCCTATCTAATCGCTCAGTTGAATCCTCATACCTTTTATTTAATGTTCTTCTATTACTTCTGCTTAATGAATATTTCTTTTTGGCATAAATGATTTCTTCCTTTTCTAAAAGTTTTTCAATCCCTTCTTCAATTCTATTTGGTGCAATTGCTGTTTTTAAAACATCCTTTATACCATTACCTATTTCTTTAATAGTCAAAGGTAAATCACTAGTGAATAATACTTTAATTATCAACTGGGATATTGCATTTTTAGTTAATGACCTTGAAGTCGAATCTAATCTGAGGTGTAGGGTTTTTAATGTCTTATCCAATTTATTCTATTTTTTATCTGTTAGTTCGTTCTATCTAATGCACGCCAACGGTCCCGGCTATGAAGCGAAAGTGATTTGTTGCCAAATTTACCTTTCAAAATGCTAAGTAGCCAAGGCGTTGGTTTTGTTTTTATCTTTTACTTTTCAAAAGCCAAATCAACGATTTGGCGGTGGTTACCGGAGCTACGAACCTTCCAAAGTTAGTCGGCTCACTTTTGCTTTATAAGCCATTGTTGGTAGCTGTTGCTTATATTTTTCTCGTCTATATTTCTCAGTCTGCATAATTCTAATCGAATCCCCAAATCTCTTTAGGACTTGCTTTGCTATTTTCTACTGTCAAATTCAATTATTCCAATGTTACATATCATAGCGCATCAGTTACAATAGTATGCGCAAGCGGCGAAATCAACTGAGAGATTGTCGAAATCAACTGAGAGCTTGTCGAAATTGATTGAGAGCTTGACGAATTCGATTGAGAGCTTGAGGAAATCCATTGCGCCGTCGTTACAATTGATTGCGCAACCGGTACAATCGACTGAGCGAACAGGAAAATCCATTGCGCGTTCGGGATATTACGTTGCGCAGTCAGTCCGATACACTGAGAAGCCTGTTTCCTGAATGGCATTTTTAAATTCATAATGTTAATTTCCAATTCCTTAAAGGTCATGTCATATTTTTTAATGCGTTTATTAAATATTAACTGCATTGCGTTTTTTCAATAGCTACCAACGGTGGCTGCATGGCGTCGAAAGGGGATTTAGACCGTACTTTCTTACCAAATTGAGCGGAGCCAAAGCGTTGTATTTAGTTTTAACTTTTCATTTTAAGGCCAAATCAAGGATTTGGCGATGATTGCCAGTGCTGAGATAGTTCAAATTGATGCGAACCCCTTTTGCGCTATTGCAGCGTGTTGTAAACAGTACTTTTATTCTTTGTTAGATTTAAATGCGAGTCCAATTATTGCGCCAAATATTGAACCAGAACAAATCCCTAATAAGATTCCTGCAAGTTGATTGTCAAACATTGTTCCTAAGGATATTCCTAGTCCAGTTCCAATGAGCATACCTAAACTTAGTCCAATTATTATGGTCTTATTATTTTGAATATTCTGCTTGGTTGTTTCTTTAATTTCAATCATTTTGTTAAGGTTTGTTTATCTAATTTGTATGTTGTCTTGTTGTTAAATAATCAGCATATTTGATTCATCTGCACACAACGATAATTGTTTATAATAGAATCGATGATCATCTGCCACTCTATTTTATGCACGCATTGTTGTAAACCTGTGATTTATTCTTTTCTATTATATTTAGGCAACAACTCAATTAAAGGCATTTGTTATGTCAATGATATTTTTAAGCATTAGTCCAATAAATAAAATAATTACACCTACATTAATCAGGACCGATACTACTTTCTTTATTGATCTATTCTCTTTTCGCCCCTTTATTGAATAGATCAGACCAATAGTCCCTAAAATTCCTGTAGCTATGAATGGAAGGGCTATTAATATTTCTCCATTGTGAAACTTATTCCAGATTTTTAAAAACACATTTAAATAAGTAAAAGCAAATAGTAATAAAATTACCATTGCTATTCTAAATGACTTTTCAGTATTGCTTTTAATCATATTCATTTAAGTTTTTTGGTTGCCGTATTGTTTACAACGGTGGCTGCATGGCGTCGTGAGGGAATTTATCCTTACAATCTTTCCAAACCGAGCTGAGCCAAAGCGTTGTATTTGTTTTTAACTTTTCATTTTTAAGCCAAATCAGCGATTTGGCGCTGCTTGCCGAAGCTAAGTACTTACCAATTTACTCGAATCCCGAAATGCGCTATAGCAGCGTGTTAGCGAGATGTTCTTATATTTCTAATAAGTATTTTTATTAAATTCCGTATAAAATGGTCTCGATTTATAATACAATCTCCGACAATATTTAACCCTAGGAAAAATGAATAACTTATAAACATTAGTCTATAATACTCTGTTAACTTCCAGTTTTTAATATAATTATACTGTGGGAAATACTTATTATAGCATGCAATTATATTTGTTTTCTCAAGACCAACTTTAGTTTCGAACGCCTTAATATTAACCCTAAGTTCATCAGTGAAAGTTTCATTGCCGACCTTGTATGAATACAATATTTTATTAATGTCTTGATTCTTTATGTCTTTTATCGATAGTTCCTCAATTATTGTTTCTTCAATTGGGAAAGCATCAATAAAATAATTTTCAGCAAGACTTTTCGCTAGAATTTCAATCCAGAAGTAGCCAAATAATATATACCCTCCAATTAAAATAATTTGAAGAGTCACTCTATTTACTATTACTATTGATGTTCTATTCATTATGATTTGTTCTGGAATTCTCGCTAACGGCCTGCCGCATGGTGTGTAAGGGAAATTTGGCCTTACTAACCTTTCAAATTTTGGAGAGCCGAAGCGTTGGGTTGGGTTTTACCTTTTCATTTTATTTTTAAAGTCAAATCAACGATTTGGCGTTGTTCGCCGAAGTCGCAAACCTTCCAAATTGCACAGAATCCCTTATGCACTATTGCGGTTTGTTGGGCGCTGCCATTGTTTTGTTTTCAATTATATATGCTTTTGACTCAGGAAAAATACTAATTCCTCTTTCTTTATAATTATGCTCTATTCTCCTCTTTTCAGAATCAGTTAAGTCATGTAGTATTATTGGTGTCCTAAAATGGTTTTGTTCAGGACTAATAAAGTCATTACCATAAATATGAAGAGTGTCAGATTGGAATTTGTACAAAATGTATTGAAACCACATGCCATTGTATTGATATTTATCTGGGTATAAGTTTCCAAATCCGCCTTTTAATTCTTTGTCTAATCCAATTGCCATTCGCGAATCATCCATTCCCCATGAAGTCTCTATTAAATAAATTTTTTCATTGGCTGTTTTATTATACAGTTCTACTATTTCTTTCTTGTCACTAAAAGCTAGACTAAGAACAGCCAACACTAGACCGCACCCCAAAAGTCCAATTATTAGTATGACTAGCAATATTTTACCTAATTCTCTCATGCTTGATTAATCCTATTTTTCTTTTGGACTTGTTTGCTTGGGTTTGGTTGCGCCCAACTAATCAATATACAGCACTATGCTTTATATCTTAGCAATGGTGCTTTCATCATTTTCGTATGCCGCTTTTTAATATACTATATATAAAAGCGACCAAACATAAAACTACTCAATAATCACTCTTCTTGGCGTGAGTAAAGTTGAAATCACTGGTATATTTATCTTTTCTTATCTCATTATCCCAGGTGTAAGCTTTAAAACCTTTTCCGCCTTAATTTGTCAATATAGGAAACTTCCAAACCATGGACTTACAAATAAAAAACCACACCTACATAGTTTGCGGCGCCACAGCCGGTTTTGGCCGTGCCACGGCAATAGCTCTTATGAACGATGGTGCCAAGGTGATTGGCATTGCCCGCCAGCAGGAGGGACTGGATAAAATGGCTGCAGAATACCAAGGTCACTTTATTGCTGTTAAAGGCGATATGACCACACCCGACACCATTAATAAAACCATTAGCCTGGCTGTTGAGCACGAGGTAAAAGGCATATTGATTAATGCTGGTGGTCCACCAGCCAAACTGTTTGAAGAAACGCGCCTGTCGGACTGGGACGATGCTTACCGCAATATACTGCGCTGGAAAGTGGAGCTAACACAAAAGCTATTGCCACACTTTAAAAGCCAGAACTATGGTCGCGTCGTGTATATTGAGAGTTCATCGGTAAAGCAACCGTATGAAAATTTGGTACTGAGCACCTCCCTTCGACTGGCAGTTGTGGGCATGATGAAAACCGTATCGCAAGAGGTGAGTGGACAAAACATCAATTTTAACATGATTGCCCCCGGCTCTCATGATACAGCCGCTATCAATCGCCTCATCGATAAAAAAGCCCAAATGACGGGTCAGGATTTTGAAACGACGAAAGAAGCTTTTATTGAAGGCATCCCGGCAAAGCAATTTGGCAATCCCAAATACCTGGGTCAATTAGCAGCCTGGCTATTATCTCCCATGGCGGAGTTTGCAACTGGTCAGGTATATGCTTTAGAAGGGGGAGCGGTGAAGTCGACGTTGTAATTTTAGTCCAAAGTATTAATTATCCGTTTTTCAATTCGGCGATTTTTCACTTAAGCGATTCGACAGATCATCGATTCAACAATTCGACAACATTCTAAAGCAAGGGGCTAAACAATCGTGCAAACGACTCCTTCGCTTTTTGCCATCGCGGACGCTTTTTCCATTCATCGAGGTTAATCAGGTACGACTCATTTAAGTCATCCATAAAGTAGCCCTTTACTTCCCTTGACATTTCTTCATCATAAATAAAGGCATTAACCTCGTAATTCTGTTCAAAGCTACGGAAATCCATGTTGGTGGTACCAATGGTACACACCTCATCATCGGCCACCATCATCTTACTGTGCAGGAAGCCCGGTTTGTAAAAATAGAATTTCACCCCTGAGAGAAGCATCTCTTTAATGTAGGATTTGGTGCACAGAGCCGTAAAATAAGCATCACTTTTTTCAGGGATGAGTATCCGCACATCAACACCGCCCATCGCTGATGCTTTAAGTGCCATCAACACACTTTCACCTGGCATAAAATAAGGTGTGGTGATGTAGATATACTTTTTGGCGTTGGAAATAGCCTGATAATAACCCATCATAATGCCCGGCCAATCGGAGTCTGGACCACTGGTCACTATCTGCACCAGCTTATCACCAGCAGGTTTTTTATGTGGAAAATACTTAGGGTCGGCAATGTCATTCTGGCTCACAAAATACCAATCGATAAAAAAGACCGATTGCAAGGCATTGACGGCATCACCTGTTATGCGCAAATGCATATCGCGCCAAATGCCATAAGCCGGATTGCCTTTTATATAGCGATCGGCAACGTTGAGGCCACCTAAGAATCCTATCTCGCCATCAACCACCACAATTTTCCGATGATTACGATAATTCACCTTGGAGGTTAAAGATGGAAATCGCACAGTAAGAAAACTGTATATCTCAATGCCATAGCTCTGTAAATACCTGAAGAAAGAACGTTTTAATTCCCAGCTACCCACATCATCAACTATCATGCGAACTTCAACACCTTTTTGTGCCTTCTCTTTGAGTATGTCCAGCACCTGATTACCAATCTCATCTTCATCAAAAATATAATATTGCAGATGAATGCTGTGCTCAGCACCTCTTAATGCTTCCAGTATGGCATCGAAAGTTGCTCGCCCATTATTTAATACATCCACCTGGTTGCCAATGGTTAAAATTGATGATGAGTTATTAAGCAGCATCTGCATCAGCTTCTTATTATTCTCCATCGAAGGAATATCATCCATGCTACCTTCCGATATCTTATGGCTTTGCGAGTGGGCTATTTCACTAATTAAATCGTGGTTCTTAAGGCCTTTTCGTCTGATGATTTTCTCTTTCCGCAGATTCTGTCCAAAAAAGACAAAGAAGATAACGCCTAAAACCGGGATAAATAATAATACCAACATCCATGGTATGGCTTTGAGCGGGCTTCTGTTTTCGAGCATCACTACAAATACAATGGCAAGCATGGCAAACACATAAGCCACCTTAACAATGTTGATAACCAAAGGGGGAATACTTTCAATAAAATCCATAGACTGCGGTCAGTGTTCGTTTAGCGGTAATTTACAAATTATTGCGATACACCAATAATTTACTTGAGCCAAATGTATGGTTTCGCACTATATTCCCGGTTATATTTGGCGCGGCTACTCCCTTTTCAAAAAACACATCACCAATGTAGCGATGAGCTTCGTCCCATAAGTCGTCTTTAATAAAATACTGTAAGGTGGCGCTACCACCTTCTACAATCACTGATTGTATGCCTCGCTGCCAAAGATCATTCAGTATTTGCGTCATGAAATCTACTTCGCCAATTTTGACATACTCCAGCTTGGTGGCCGCTTCATTTTTTAAGGAATTATAAACCACCGTTGGATGCTGCCTGTCCAGTAACTGATAGCTATCGTCTAATTTACATTGCTTATCAATCACGCATCGTAGCGGCTGATGTCCGGACCAGTCGCGCACAGTTAAAGATGGCTTATCTTTGATGGCTGTTTGCGTGCCTATCAGGATGGCCTGCTCGGTGGTACGCTGCTGATGCACTGCTCTGCGGGCCCATGCATTGGTTATCCAGGTGGGCTGACCATAGTTCGATTCGTTTCGCTCAATATCAATAAAACCATCTTTTGTTTCGGCCCATTTCAGAATGATGTACGGTCGCTTTTGATTATGAAAGGTAAAAAACCGACGATTGAGTTCGAGGCTCTCCTCCTCCAACACTCCAGTTTTTACTTTTACACCCGCTTTCTCCATCATTTCAACGCCTTTGCCCGACACCTCAGAAAAGGAATCGATACAAGCAATCACCACATTAGGTATCTCACTATCGATAATCAGTTTAGAGCAAGGCGGTGTTTTTCCATAATGCGCACATGGCTCCAGGTTAACATACAAAGTTGATTCTTTTAAAAGTGATTTATCCTTTACCGCATTCACTGCATTAACTTCAGCATGTGGCTCACCCGCTTTACGGTGATAGCCCTCACCTATTATTTTACCATCACACACGATTACACTACCAACCATGGGGTTAGGATAGGTATTCCCTTCGGCTAGTTGTGCCAGTTGCAGGCAGCGCTGCATGTATTTTTCCTCAACGGACAAATGATTCATTGGAGTTTCGTAATTTTGCCGTTCAAGATACAAAAAATGAGTGGCACTACGATTCAACAATTTACTTCCAACTTGCTAATCGAGCTAAAGAACGAGTACCCTGAGTATGAGATTCGGCAGATGGCCAAACTAATACTGCAGCACATTTTGCAGCTTAGTAACACCCAATTATTAATGATGAGTCAGGAACTGCTGAAAGAAGAGCAACTAAAGCAGTTACGCGAATATGCCGCGCAACTAAAAGAACACATTCCCTTGCAATACATCGTTGGCTCAACAGAGTTTTATGGTCTGGAGTTTAAAGTCAACCCATCGGTTTTGATTCCGCGCCCCGAAACAGAAGAGCTGGTCGACTGGATATTGAAGGATAAGCTGGCACCAGAAAGCTTGTTGGACATTGGAACAGGTAGTGGCTGCATTGCCATTTCACTAAAAGCCAACTTACCGAATACCAAGGTCACTGCCTGGGATATTTCTGATAAAGCACTTGAAACAGCCCAAAACAATGCCACTCAACTTGGTCACGCTGTTCATTTCGCTCAAGTAGATGTATTGACTCATCAGGCCGATGAGGCAATGTATGACTGCATCGTTAGTAATCCGCCTTATGTGCGCGAATTGGAAAAAGAGATGATGGCCCCTAACGTATTAGATAACGAGCCACACACAGCGCTTTTTGTTTCAGATCATGACCCGCTCATTTTTTATCGCACCATAGCTCAGCTTGGACAGACTACACTAAAATCTAATGGCCACCTCTATTTTGAAATAAACGAGTATCTGGCAAAAGACATGACGGATATGCTTAGCCAATTGGGCTATTCAAACATTGAGTGCCGCAAAGATATCAACGGCAAAGATAGAATGATGAAAGCAGTAAAGAGGTAAGAGATGAGAGGTGAGAAGGGAGAACAAGCTTGAAGCTCATAATAATAGGGATGATTTGACAAACAGTCATTTTGTAAACTAAAAGACTCGCAACTTAGAACCCGAAACACACTGCCTCACGAACTAGTCGTCTCAGACGTTCCACAACTGTCCATCATGAAACCCTACATCACATATCCCTCACTAGCTCCGTTTCTGCCATCAGTTTCACTTCATTAAAAAAAGCCATGAAATCATCGTTAAATGCCTGGTAATGTTCATCCATTTGTTCCATGGCCCAACTTGTATGATCGGGCAGAGATGAGTAGTTTGACATGATACGCAAACTCCGCTCAATACCCTCTTTGGTGGCATAAGTTTCTAGGCGACGACTCTTAACCAGGAAAGGCAAAAAGCGCTTCACATCAGCAGGTAACTTAAAGTAATTGCTTAATAGTACCTTATGCACTTTTGATACATATTGCTTAAGGGATATTGATGAAAAGTGCGCCCAGTTGACACCTAAAAAATGATCGTAAAATACATCAATGATGATGCCCGAATAGCGACCATATCTCTCATTTAATCGCCTGGCACTCTGTTTAACCAATGTATGGCGGTCGGTAAAATCGTCAATCTTACGATGTAGAAGAATACCCTGTTTTATCTCTGGCGAATACTTCTCATAAGCACGCCCCTTTACATGGTCGCCAATAAAATTACCAACCTGTATGCGTGGATTATCGCCTGATAAATATAAATGAGCCAGAAAATTCATTGGACAAACATATAAAAATACGTTAACACTATTAGTACTTCAAGATTAACACCCTGTTTCTTAACATGTTTATTTTATTGGCCTTTTAATTGGGCAAAGGGTAATTTTATATGGGACATCCATTTGAAATCCAGTCACCTAAATAATCAATAACCAAATCAACAACATTATGCAAAAAGCCATTATTATCGGCGCTGCCGGAAGAGACTTTCACAATTTCAACACCTTTTTCAGGAATAACCAGGATTACAAGGTTGTTGCCTTTACTGCAGCACAAATTCCTGATATCGATGGGCGTAAGTATCCGGCCGAGTTAGCTGGCAGTCTTTACCCCGATGGTATACCCATCTTCGCTGAAGACGATCTTGAAAAACTAATCATCGAAAAAGAAGCCGATGTGTGTGTATTCTCCTACAGCGATGTGCCATACAATCGCGTGATGAACCTATCGGCTCGTGTAAATGCAGCTGGTGCCTCCTTTATGCTTCTTGGCCCCAACCAAACGCAGATAAAGAGTAATAAACCTGTTATTTCTGTATGTGCCACTCGCACCGGCTGCGGTAAAAGTCAAACGTCTCGAAAAGTCATCGAATTATTAATGAAGCAAGGTTTAAAAGTAGTGGCTATTCGTCATCCGATGCCTTATGGCGACCTGGTAAAACAAAAGGTTCAACGTTTTGCAAGCATTGATGATTTAGCCTATCACAAATGTACCATTGAAGAGATGGAAGAATATGAACCACACGTAGTACGTGGCAATGTCATTTATGCTGGTGTTGATTATCAAGCGATACTAGACGCAGCCGAAAATGACCCGGACGGCTGTGACGTTATACTATGGGATGGAGGCAACAATGATTTTTCGTTTTACCAACCCGATTTGCTTGTGACGGTGGCCGATCCGCATCGTGTAAATCACGAACTAAGCTATTATCCTGGTGAGGTAAATATTCGCATGGCCGATATCATTGTCATCAATAAAATGGACAGTGCAGCTCCTGAAGATATTAATCAGTTACGTGCCAATATTGATAGCCTGAATCCGTCTGCAACTGTAATTGATGGAGCCTCGCCCATTCGTGTTGATGATATTTCAGTCATCAAAGGAAAGCGTGTATTGGTGATTGAGGATGGCCCAACCTTAACACATGGGGAGATGAAGATTGGCGCCGGCACTGTTGCTGCTAAAAAGTTTGGTGCGGCTGAAATAATCGATCCGCGCGAATATGCTATTGGCAAACTAGCCGAAACTTACCAAATCTATCCGAATATTGGCACCTTGCTTCCAGCCATGGGCTATGGTGATGAACAGGTCAAAGACCTACAGGCGACCATTGACAATGTACCGTGCGACTCGGTTATAATTGGCACCCCAATTGATTTGAACAGGGTCGTAAATATCACTAAGCCAAATACGCGTGTTTACTACGATCTGCAAGAGATTGGTCAGCCCACTTTAGATGAATCAATAATCGAATTTGTTAAAACTCACGATTTACAGTTAAGCAAAGTATAAATCTGGATTTTCTTTGAAGAGCGGTAGGGTCATTCGACTCTGCTGCTCTATTTTAACACTACTTTTGAGAAACCTAATTTAAGTAGCTTTTCCTTCAGACCTTCACTGCCATTGATTAAATCAATCTGATAGGCCGAAAACTCCCGGCGAACAGGATATGCTCCACGCAAATATTCAAATTTCGCTAAATCAGTACGTAAAGCTGCATCATCACTCATTAAATGGTAAGTATGTAACATGGCTAAAGCAGCCACCTTGCCATCACTTAAGTGGTCACAATCTATAGTAATCAACTTCTCTTCTGGTTCGGGTATTCCAGTAGCCTCCCAATCATCAATACCTAAATTAAAATAACGGCTGATGGCTTGAACACTCATTTGCGTGCCCTTGGCCTTACCATCTTGTGAATAACCAGCGATGTGAGGCGTTGCAATCCAAACCAGGTTTAATAAATCTGTGTCTATGTTTGGTTCATTTTCCCATACATCAAGCACCGCATTGCCAATTCCTTTATTCTGAAGGGTCTTCTTTAAGGCATTTCCATCCACCACCTCTCCTCGCGATGAATTGATAAGCACGGCATCGGATTTCATTTTTAAGAGTAAACCCTCATTAGCCAAATGGTAAGTCCTTTCATCACCATCTCTTGTTAATGGAGTATGAAATGTAATAATATCAGCTTTATGCACAACATCATGTAATTGATAAAAGTACTTATCCTTTTCACGACGGGCCCGAGGTGGATCAACCTCATAAACGGTCATTCCTAAAGCACTCGCCATGGTTGACACTTTACTCCCCACATTGCCAACGCCAACTATAGCAATGGATTTCTCCTTTAGTTGCCAGCCCTTTTCTAATACTAACAAAGCCAAGACAGCACCAACATATTGCTTTACCGATTCAGAATTACATCCTGGTGCATTCGTCCATTCAATACCATTTTGCTCACACCAAGCTGTATCGATATGATCAAAACCGATTGTAGCAGAAGTAATCATCTTCAACTTACTTCCACTTAAAGTCGATTCGTTACACTTTGTACGCGTTCGCGTAATCAACGCATCAGTATCTTTTAGTACATCACTTGAAATATCACCGCCTGGCAAATAACAAACATCGGCATAGGGCTCTAAAGCACCATCAAGAAAAGGAATTTTATTATCTGCAACTATCTTAAGCATGGTCATTGTATAAAGTGAAGCACAAAACTAATAATAAACTCAGATAAGTTAATACCCGGCTGAACACTAACGTTTACAGGCCTTATGAACTTAAAGTTTAGCAAATCAGACAAAAACAATAAAAGTCATGTGCTATAAAATTTATCTGATATAGAAAAAAGTGTATTTTTGCGCTCAGTTTGAAGACTGTTCTACTGTTGTGTATTTACCGGGTAAATTAACAACAATAGAAACCTGTTTAGTAGCTCGGTGTGAGCCGGGCTGCTTAACAAGTTCCATACAGAACGAATGACTGTATGAAATTTTAAAATTTTAAAAACGTAATGGACAAGAACATTTCAAAGTTAGCAGCCGACAACATTCGGATTTTATCAGCCGCCATGGTTGAAAAAGCAAAATCAGGTCACCCGGGTGGTGCCATGGGTGGTGCAGATTTTATGCACGTTTTGTTTTCGGAGTATTTGAACTATGACCCTACGGACCGTACTTGGTTTAACCGCGACCGTTTTTTCCTTGATCCTGGCCACATGTCGCCAATGTTATATGCTGGATTAGCATTAACAGGCACATACAGCATGGACGATTGTGCCAACTTCCGCCAGTGGGGAAGCCCAACACCAGGTCATCCTGAGGTTGATTTTGAAAGAGGTGTCGAAAATACATCGGGCCCACTTGGACAAGGTCACGTAATGGCTCTTGGTGCTGCGATTGCTGAGCGCTTTTTAGTTGCTCGCTTTGGTGAGTGGATGGCACACAAAACCTATACCTTCATCTCTGATGGTGGTATTCAGGAAGAAATTTCGCAGGGAGCAGGACGTATAGCAGGTCATTTAGGATTGAGCAACCTTGTAATGTTCTATGATTCAAATGACATTCAGTTATCAACTGTTTGTGATGATGTAACAATTGAAGATACTGCTAAAAAATACGAAGCCTGGGGATGGGCCACCATGACGATTGATGGTAACGACCATGACCAGATTCGCAAAGCATTGGATGCAGCCAACGCAGAAACTGAGAAGCCTTACTTAATCATTGGTAAAACCATTATGGGTAAAGGTGCTGTAACTGACGCTGGTGATTCTTTTGAAAAGCAAGTTTCAACACACGGACAGCCTTTAAGTGCTGCAGGTGCGTCATTTGCCGATACAATGAAAAACTTAGGAGCTGATGCTGAAAATCCATTCCAGATTTTTGCTGAAGTTACTGAGTTATATGCTGAAGCTCACGCTAAAAAATCAGCTTATGTAGCTGATAAAAAAGCCGAACAGGCTGAGTGGGAAAAAGCGAATCCAGAATTAGCTGCTAAATTAGCATCATTCATTTCTGGTGAAACAAAGGTTGACTATGCTGCTATTGAGCAAAAAGCAGGAGCTGCTACCCGTGCTGCTTCAGCTACAGTACTAGGTGCTTTTGCCGAGCAGGTTGAAAACATGATTGTGATGTCGGCCGACCTGGCTAACTCAGATAAAACAGATGGTTTCTTAAAGAAAACAACTGTGTTTAAAAAGGGTGATTTCTCTGGGGCTTTCCTTCAGATTGGTGTTGCTGAATTAACAATGGGTGCTATTGCCAATGGTATGGCTCTTCACGGTGGTATTATTCCTGTATGTGGTACTTTCTTTGTATTCTCTGATTACATGAAACCAACAGCGCGTATGGCTGCTTTGATGCAATTGCCGGTTAAGTATGTATGGACACACGATGCTTTCCGTGTAGGAGAAGATGGTCCAACTCACCAGCCAATTGAGCAGGAAGCACAAATTCGTTTATTAGAGAAGTTGAAAAACCACCATGGTGATAACGGTATGTTGGTTGTTCGCCCGGCTGATGTGAACGAAGGAACTGTTGCATGGAAAATGGCGATGGAGAATACCAAAACACCGACTGCTTTAATCTTATCTCGTCAGAATATTTCAAACTTACCAGGAAGCTCTTTCGAATCAGCTTTGCAAGCCGAAAAAGGGGCTTACATTGTTGAAAAAGATGCTGATACACCCGACGTTGTTCTTTTAGCTTCTGGTTCTGAAGTATCTACTTTAGTAGATGGTGCTAAACTGTTACGCGAGCAAAAAGGATTGAAGGTAAATGTGGTTTCTGTAATTTCAGAAGGTTTGTTCCGCAATCAGGATGCTGCTTATCAAGCGGCTGTTTTACCTGCTGAAACACCTCGTTTTGGTATGACTGCAGGATTATCTGTTACACTAGAAGGATTAGTTGGTGCTAATGGTAAAGTTTGGGGATTGAACCACTTTGGATATTCAGCTCCTTATACTGTTCTGGATAAAGAATTTGGCTTTACCGGTGAGAATGTATTCAATCAGGTTACTGAGATGTTAGGATAGTTTATTCTATAACATATTTCTAAAAAAGGGTGATGGTTACGTTTAACCAATCACCCTTTTTTTCAGACCAATCCCATTCTCGTCAAGTTGTAAAAAGCAGAGAAGCACGAAGCATCAATTTATCAAACGCTTCATTGATCTGATTTACCAATTTATTAGAAGCAATAGGGAACGGCATAATGTGGGAATAACTATAATTCAAGTTCCACTCATCTACATTAACCCCCTTTAGTGCATTTTTAATTTTATCAGCAACTGCCACCTTATCATTCTTTAAGGCAACTGCTGCCATTCTATCTCGTAATGAGGAATAATAAACATTCCCTCTTTTTCGCAAATTCTCAATTGATAGCATATCTACAAAGGACTGTCCCAAAGCAGTTTCTTCAATCACCCGCTTTACCTCGCAATTCGTAAATTCATTATTGTTATAATATGAATGAAGCTTGTCAAACGCTTTGCTATCCATAATAAACTTTGACACGCCCTGCCAATCGGCGAAAGCGCTTCCACCACAAAAAATAAAGAGCTTACTTTTATCTAAAACATCATTACCATGCGCTAAAAACATAATCTGCGACAGAAATGAACCTATCGAATAGGCAAAGAAATCAACTCGTGCATCAGCCTTTACAAAAGCATGCTTACCAGCCTTAATGTTATTCACAAGATCCAATAAATCGCAAGCTGCCTGATAGCCCGATAACAAAAACCGTTCAGGGTGATTAGTAAGCCTATCACTCAATGCCACGTTGGCTACACTCAGTTGTTGGATATGATCAGATTTAGATAACCGTTCTTTGACAAATGAGCTCATTTGCCTTGGATCGCACCAGTTTTTAGGTGAACGATTCATATGGTAAGCAATGGGAAAGAGTATGACCGTTTTTCCTGTATAATTTGCTAACTGATATCCCCATGGTAAATATTTCTCCCAGCTTCGCTCATTTAAACCGTGTAATAGAATGATACAATCATCTGATTTCTCCTTATTCGGATGAAATATCGGATAGGTAAAATCCTGATTAGAATTATTATCAGAATACTCAATATCAAAGGCCGATGTAGAATCGATGGGGTACGAAACAGAT
This sequence comes from Carboxylicivirga marina, assembly GCF_016612505.1. Lineage (GTDB taxonomy): Bacteria > Bacteroidota > Bacteroidia > Bacteroidales > Marinilabiliaceae > Carboxylicivirga > Carboxylicivirga marina. The sequence continues at coordinate 99,326 of NZ_JAENRR010000014.1, read as the reverse complement.
GTGTTAGAATGAAACTCGTGTGAATAAATACCAAAAGCACTTCCATCGGGAGTGTGTGTGGCAGCTCCCGACGAAAACTGTGCCTTCAGAGTTTGATATAGAAAAAAATAATTCATGGAGTTTCATAAATATGCGATGTTCTCTTGTTCATTTACATCTTCGGATACAAACAAACCGAACAATTATGTACTGTGCAATTTTATGTGATTCACTCGCGTGTATAGGGCTTAAAATACGTATTGTGGGGTGAAATTTATTATACCGGGGTGAAATTTTGCTTTCATTTTTTCATCTCATCAGACAAAAAGGCACTTGATGACATTCTTTTTTAAAGTTTTTAATGCATCTTTATGCAGTCATGGACTTAAGTAAAGCAATACCGGCATATCTTATAAAAAAGAAGAATATCGTTCGCCTTATTCTCTTCACTGCAGCTTTTGCTTTAGTTTTCATCAATATTTATGAGCCTTTCGATGTTAGTAATTGGTTTCCGATTACACGCTTGCAACTTTTTTTCTACTCCAGTCTGGTTATACTGACAGGTGTATTGGTGGTCGTGGTCAGTCGCATTATCATGTATCATTCCGCCAAAAAAGGCAAACACATTTCAATTGGCCACTATATGATATGGATCGCCATTGAAATTGTGAGTATGTCGTTGTTCTACACACTTTATGAGATGCTCATTCTTAACGACCCAAGAGAATTTGATGAAGCATTGAAGGTATCGGCTCAAAATACAGCATTGGTTCTTTTGATACCTTATACTGTTACCTGGCTGTATTTTGCCTGGATTGATAATAAAGAAAAGCTTGAAGCCATTTCTGAAGGAGATACCGAAAAGCTTGAACCTAGTGGTATGGTGTTGTTTAAAGATGAAAAAGGCACAATGCGTCTTTCTTTAAAGATTGATGATTTACTATACTTGCAAGGTGCCGACAATTATGTGACCATCTATTATTCCGATCATCAGAAGCATGAGAAATTTTTATTGCGAAACACTCTAAAGCAACTTGAATCATCTTTAAAACCTATGGAAGTCGTTCGTTGCCATCGCTCCTACATGGTTAACTTTCAGAAAGTAAAACTTATTGAACTAACTAAAGAGGGCTTAAGAATAAAACTTAATACCCAGCCTGTTATAGAAATTCCGGTATCTAAAACCTATTCAGATACGGTCTTTCAATTTTTCGGACAAAACCAATAAGGAGTTAAAGGTCTCTTATTTATTGCAACAATGTTGCATTATTCCTCATAAACGTGTATTTTTGCGCACTTACGTGTATGATAAATAAATCTAATACACTCCGATACAAAAGATTACTACATGAAGAATATATTATTAGCAATTTTAATTGCCTTAACAGCACTATCTGCCTGCAACACCAAAACAAAAATTGATAACAAGCCAATAGTGACAGTAAGCATTGCACCTCAAAAATATTTTATTGAGAGACTCATGGGCGATTCGCTTGATGTTAATATTATGATCCCGCAAGGTTCAGATCACGCCAGTTATGCACCTACTGCAGCACAAATAAAACGACTCTCAAAATCAATCGCCTATTTTAAAATGGGACATCTGGGTTTCGAAGCCGGCTGGAATGATAAACTGAATGCAGCCAATCAAAATATGAAATGGTTTGATTTGTCTGACGGCATCGATATCATACAGGGCGAACATCATCATCATGACCACGACCACGACCATATATGCACCGGAGGTGTTGATCCCCATACATGGACTTCACCAAAAGAGGTAAAAATATTAACACGAAATCTAAAAAAGCATTTACTAGCTTTATTCCCTGAATATAAAGACTTAGTGAGTTCAAACTATGAGATTTTCATTGGTGAACTAGACGAGATGGATGAACGTTTGAATAAACTTCAAACACGCAATCCAGACTTAACATTTATGATTTTTCACCCGGCTTATACATATTTAGCCCGAGCATATAACTTTGAACAAATTACCATAGAGTTCGAAGGTAAAACACCAACACCGGGGAAACTGAAATCAACCATTGAACTTGCCAGGGAAAAGCAGATTAAAACCATCTATATTCAGCAAGAATTTGACCAATCAAATGCCAAAGTTATTTCTGAAGAAATTGGAGCTAACACTGTGCAGGTTAATCCACTTTCAGAAAACTGGATGGCAGAAATGGAGCGGTTTATCAGTCATCTTGAAAACCAATAAACCCAATGAAACCACTTGTTCAAGTTCACAATATTACGGCTGCCTATGACAACAACGTTGTTCTGAGCAACGTTAATCTGGACGTGAATGAAAATGACTTTATTGGGATAATAGGTCCGAATGGAGGAGGTAAAACGACCTTACTCAAGATCATAATTGAATTATTAAAACCAGCTTCCGGGGTAATTAAAAAGGATCCTAATCTCAAAATTGGATATCTCCCACAAGTAAATTCTATTGACAAACAATTTCCAATCACTATTAGAGATGTGATTCTTTCAGGACGATTTGTTAATGATAAATGGTGGAGTAAACCAAGCAAACAAACACTGCAAAAAGTAGATGAGCTTTTGGAATTCATCGGTCTTAAGAATGTACACAACATGCCAATAGGAGAACTTTCGGGCGGACAAATGCAACGAATTTTCTTATGCAGAGCTCTAATGAGTAACCCTAATCTTCTCATTTTAGATGAACCCAATACTTATGTTGATAAAACATTTGAAGCCAGCTTATATAATCTACTTGGCGAATTAAATAAAGACATGGCAATTTTATTGGTGTCACACGATGTTGGAACCATTTCATCGATGGTAAAAACAATTGCATGTGTAAATGGAGGCCTCCACTACCACCATTCAAATAAAATTACCAATGAAGTACTTCAGTCATACAATTGCCCAATTGAACTAGTCAGTCATGGTCATGTTCCACACAGGGTTTTAAAACACCACGAACATGAATGAAATAATAGAACTATTAAGCTTTAGTTTCTTCAGAAATGCGTTAATAGCGGCTACTTTAACCTCACTTATTGCAGGCATAATTGGCAGTTATATTGTAGCGCGTCGTAATGTCTTTATCAGTGGTGGCATAACGCATGCTTCATTTGGCGGGATGGGAATTGCTTATTATTTGGGCTTTCCTCCTTTTGTGGGTGCAGCCATATTTGCTGTTTTATCAGCGGTTGGAATTGAATGGAGTAGCAATAAAGCAGGAATCAGAGAAGATAGTTCCATAGCTATTCTGTGGTCATTGGGTATGGCTATCGGTATCTTATTTGTTTTTCTAACTCCAGGTTACACGCCTAACCTTATGGGTTTTCTATTTGGTGATATCCTAACTGTTCAGATGCTAGATTTAATTTGGTTGGCGGTTATTTCTATAATTTGTATTGCCTTACTAAAATTCTTTTATCCGACTGTTTTATCTGTCGCTTTTAATTCAGAATTTGCACAAGTTTCAGGACTTCCTGTGCAAGCTATTAAATACATTAGCGCCATATTAGTTGCCATGGCTATTGTATTATCAATTAAAGTAATGGGGATAATTCTCGTACTTTCTTTATTTACCATTCCAGCTTCGGCAGCAAATCTATTCTCGAAGGATTTGAAGAAAATGATGATTAATTCGGTAATTATCAGTGTTATTGGCAGTGTATCCGGACTACTTATTGCCTATTATTTGGACCTGCCATCCGGAGCAACTATAATTTTTACTTTAACAATATCATACGGAATATTACGAGTTGTTAAGCTTTTTAAGTATTAAAAACTGGCTGCCTGTTTTCTTCATTCCACAGTTCATAATCAATGATAATTTGCGGAATATCACGAATATTTAGCCGCTTTTTTAAACCATCTACATAACGCTGGTCAAAATTATATGCCAGTAAAATATCCTTTAAATGTTTATAATCATTTACAGAAGCTACCATGGTTAAACCAAGCTCACTGTTATATATATAGTAATCAATTGTAGGCTCTATTCTTACGAGGCCATCATTATACAGGCTTTCGCTTATATTGCGATACAATTTGCAATGTCCACTATACATTACCTGAAGAAACCTGTCTGTTTGTCGCTCTGCTTTAACAATACTTTTATACTCTAACTCAAAACTTTCAAAATAATAAAACTTGCCTTTGTATTCAAAGCTGTATTCTCTTAGGTCTTCAGGTCCATACGCTCGCTTTCTTTTACCGTTCTCTTTAAAAAAAACTTCCCGATGATAATCATTTAAGAATAAGCCATCGCGAACATATGCACTTCTTGATTTTACGGTGTGATTATTCAGATAAACCTTTCCTTTAATTGTTGTGCCTTCCTTATCAACAACATAACCATCGACCCATTTAGCAGAAACAGGTAGGCTCATAAAAAGTATTACCAGAGACGTAAGCAGTAATTTCATAATTCATATTTGAATTAAAAATACGATAAACGAATTAATTTCCAATTAAGAATGTATTACAATGACTTGACAATGTAAACTTATTTTAATAGTATTGTGATACTATTTTAATATCACTATGAAACAAGAACAAATAACTAAACCAAAAAATGGATACCTGATGCTGATGGTATTCTTTGTATTGCTTGCTACCACCATAGCAACAATTGTGATCCAAGAGCTATATCTTTTAATAATAGCTATCCCTTTTATTTTAGCCATGCTCCCTGGCTTTTTCATCGTTAACCCTAATGGTTCAAAGGTATTAGTGTTGTTTGGAGCCTATAAAGGAACGGTTAAAGAAAATGGCTTTTTCTGGGCCAATCCATTTTACACAAAACAAAGGATTTCATTACGCGCCCGTAACTTCGATAGTGAACGACTTAAAGTAAATGACCGCATTGGTAATCCAATCATGATTAATGTAATCCTGGTCTGGAAAGTAAAAGAGACTTACAAAGCTGCTTTTGAGGTAGATCATTATGAAGAGTTTGTTCGAGTTCAAACAGATGCAGCCGTAAGAAAGCTTGCCGGTTCGTATCCTTACGACAATTTTGATGACGCTCAGGCTGAAGTCACATTACGCTCAGGCATGCACGAGGTTAACGAAGCTTTGGAAAATGAAATAACCGAACGATTAGCAATAGCAGGCATTGAGGTGATGGAAGCACGCATTGGCTATTTAGCTTATGCACCAGAAATTGCCAGTTCGATGCTAAAACGCCAACAAGCTGTTGCCATTGTAGCAGCACGTAAGAAAATTGTAGAGGGTGCTGTTGGCATGGTAGAAGATGCTTTAACCCAACTAGCTGAAGATGATATAATCAATTTTGACGAACATCAAAAAGCTTCCATGGTTAGCAATTTAATGGTAGTTTTGTGCGGCGATAAAGAAGCGACGCCTGTAATTAACACAGGCACATTACACAATTAATGCTATGAGCAAGAAAAAATCATTTGTATTAAGAATTGACCCTGAAACATTTAAGCAGATCGAAAAGTGGGCGGATGATGAATTCAGAAGTGTCAATGGTCAGCTTGAATGGATGATTCACAAGTGCTTAAAAGATGCTAAACGACTGAAAAAAAGTGATAAAGAATCAAAAAAAGAAATCGAATAACCTAAAAGAGCAACTTCAAATGAAGTTGCTCTTTTTGTATCTAATAACCTAATTTCAGTGTTATATTAAATACTGAAACAGATCTGGTTTTTCATTTAAGTATTCGGCTACAAAACCATGTTCCTCCATACGCTTTTGCAGCCCATCGAAATCATCTGGCTTTTGCAATTCAACACCAATCACAACTGGTCCCATGGCACGTGCCGTTTTCTTTTTATATTCGAAATGCGTAATGTCATCACCAGGACCAAGTACAGTATTAACAAAGGTTTTTAATGCACCGGCACGTTGAGGGAAACGCACAATAAAGTAATGCTTTAATCCTTCATAAAGCAAAGAGCGCTCCTTAATCTCTTCGGTACGTGTAATATCGTTGTTACTACCACTCAGAATACAAACCACATTTTTACCGATGATTTGGTCAGCATAATAATCCAAAGCGGCGATACTTAAAGCCCCTGCAGGTTCAACAACGATAGCTTCATAATTATACAACTCCAGAATTTTTGTGCAGATTTTCCCTTCCGGAACCAAAATCATATCATCCAATACGCGCTGGCAAATAGATAAATTAATACTACCCACTTTTTTAACAGCGGCACCATCAACGAACTTATCGATTTCGGATAGTTCAACCACCTCACCCTGTTCCATAGAGCGTTGCATGGCAGGTGCACCAGCTGGCTCAACACCAATAATCTTTGTTTCTGGAGTGATTTGTTTGATATAAGCTCCTAGTCCGGCCACTAATCCCCCACCTCCAATTGGTACAAAAATGAAATCAATGGGCTTATCTGTCTGCTCAATTAATTCAAGTCCAACCGTTGCTTGCCCTTCGATAATTTGTGGATCATCAAATGGGTGAATAAAAGTTCTGCCAGTACGTGCACATTCATCCATAGCTGCCTTATAAGCATCATCAAAAGTATCACCTTTGAGTATTACTTCAACAAAGCCCTGACCAAACATTTTTACCTGATTAACCTTTTGACGAGGTGTGGTAGCCGGCATGAAAATATAGCCATTGATATGTAATTCACGGCATGAAAAAGCTACACCTTGTGCATGATTGCCTGCACTGGCACATACAATACCTGATTCAACCTGCTGTTTTGTCAGATTTTTAATCTTGTTATAAGCACCTCTAATCTTATAAGAACGAACCGTTTGTAAGTCTTCCCTTTTTAGATATACGTTAGAGCAAAACTGCTTTGATAAATTAAGATTACGCATTAATGGTGTGGTTTCTACCACATCAGAGATGGTTTCTTTGGCTTTTTTTACAGCATCCAGTGAGGGGTAATAATCTGAAAAAGCTGCTATTTTACTGTTTGTTGTCATTTGTTGTTGGGGTATTAAATAATAATGTATCAATACACCAGAATCAAAAAACTGATCTAGTATAGAAAATCAAAAAACCTGTCAAGATTTATCATCCTGACAGGTTTACAAGTTACTTACTTTTTAATGCAATTAGCGAGCCAATCACCAACTTCCGATGTTTTACTGACATTATCATCTTTAGCTATATCCTCGGTGACGACACCAGCATCGAGCGATTGGTTAACAGCATCGCGTACAGCTTTTGCCTCTTCGAGTAGGTCAAGCGATTCTAATAACATTGCAGCCGATAAAACAGTTGCTATAGGGTTAGCTATATCTTTACCTGCAGCCTGAGGGTATGAACCATGAATTGGCTCAAACACCGATGTGTGAACACCAACCGATGCTGAAGGTAACAAACCTAGAGAACCAGTAATAACAGATGCTTCGTCGCTAATGATATCGCCGAACATATTCTCGGTTACCATCACATCAAATTTCTTAGGCCATTGAATTAATTGCATCGCTGCATTGTCAACAAACATGTAATCAACCTCAATATCTTTGTAATCAGCTTCCATACCTTGGGCAGTTTCGCGCCACAAACGAGAGGTTGCTAAAACATTAGCCTTATCAATAACTGTCAAACGCTTATCTCTCTTACCAGCATATGAGAATGCTAATTTCAGAATGCGTTCGATTTCTTCAGTTGTATAAGTACATGTATCAAAGGCTTTCTTCAAATCTTCTGAACGACCCTTTTCACCAAAATAGATACCGCCAGTAAGCTCACGCACAACCACAAAATCAGCTCCTTCAACAATATCCAAGCGCAAAGGACTTTTATCTAATAAAGATGGAAAAGTGGTAACCGGGCGAATATTGGCATATAAACCAAGTTTTTTGCGCATAGCCAACAAGCCTTGCTCAGGTCGAACTTTTGCTTTTGGGTCGTTGTCATATTTAGGATCTCCAATAGCACCAAACAGTACCGCATCTGAATTCATACAAACCTCGTGTGTTTCATCAGGGTATGGATTACCTACTTTGTCGATTGCTGTTGCCCCAACCAATGCGTTAGTATATACGATCTCGTGGTTATACTTTACGGCAACTGCATCCATTACTTTTTGTGCTTGTGCTACTATTTCCGGTCCAATGCCGTCTCCCGGCAAAACTGCGATATTTAATTTCATCTCTAGATAATAGATTATTAGACAATAGACTGTTAGACAATAGACAACTTGACTTAACACATAAGAAATAAATTTCAGGTGTACATTTTAGTTTAGGTATCCATCCGTCTAAATTCTAATAGTCTAGTTTATAATTTTAAAATTTCCGTTTTCAATCAAGTTAAGCATTTTTACGGTCGCTTTAATAGCGGCTTCCGTTTGGTCTGCATCAAGTCCACGAGTTTTAAACAATCGGCCTTTAAACTCCCATGAGATAACTGTCTCAACCAATGCATCCGTTTTTCCTCCCGGAGGAATAGTGACAATGTAATCTTCTAAAACCGGATGGTTTTTTCCAAGCTTGTCATAAATCTTCCAAATAGCATGCATAAACGCATCGTACTGTCCATCCCCATTTGCGGTTTCCTGATGTACCTCTTCATCAATTTCGATACTCACATTGGCTAAAGGCATAAGCCCCTTTGTTAGTTGAAGACTATAATTTTTTACTTTTATATGTTCTTTAATTGATGAACTTTTAATCACATCAGATATAATGTAAGGTAAATCTTCTGTGGTAACTGTTTCTTTTTTATCACCTAATTCAATCACACGCTCTGTCACCTTTTTCATTTCTTCAGATGACAAATCAATTCCCAATTCTTCTAAATTCTTCAGAATATTGGCCTTTCCGGATGTTTTACCAAGTGCATATTTACGTACACGACCAAAACGTTCTGGCATTAATCGATTGAAATAAAGGTTATCTTTATTATCTCCATCAGCATGAATACCGGCACATTGGGTAAACACAAACTCTCCGGTTAATGGTTTATTTGTGGGAATGCGAATACCTGAGAAGCTTTCAACCAGTTGACTAACTTTTGTAATATTCGACTCCTCAATATTGGTTTTAACATTTAGTTGATCATTAAATAGACCAACAACACTGGCAAGCGGTGCATTTCCTGCTCGTTCACCCAAGCCATTAATGGTGGTATGGATTCCTTGCACACCGGCTCTAATAGCAGCAAAAACATTAGCCACTGCCAAATCATAATCATTATGAGCGTGAAAATCAATGTGCAAATCAGGATAACGCGTAATAATAGAAGCGCAGAACTCTTCAACCTGAGCCGGATTTAATATCCCAAGTGTATCAGGTAACATAAATCGCTTAATACTCGTTTGCTGCAACTCATCCAGAACAAAATACACATATTCGGGCGAATCAATCATACCATTCGACCAATCTTCAAGATAAATATTGACATCAATATCCATTTCTTCAGCTGCAGCAATTACCTTTTTAATATCCGCTACATGCTCTTGAGGAGTTTTTCCTAATTGGCTGGTAACATGCTTCAGCGAACCTTTGGTTAAAAGATTGACAACTCTTCCGCCAGCACTTTGAATCCACTCCAAAGACGTTTGGCCGTCAACAAAGCCAAGTACCTCAACCTTATCTAACAAACCTTTTTTTGATGCCCACTCACATATTTTCTGCACAGCACGATACTCGCCATCACTGACTCGTGCTGATGCCACTTCTATTCTGTCCACCTTTAACTCTTCGAGCAGCATGGTCGCCATGGCCAGCTTCTCCGATTCGTTAAACGACACACCGGTAGTTTGCTCGCCGTCGCGTAAGGTGGTATCCATTAGCTCTATAGTCATGTAATCCTTTGGTTATTGTGGTTAATGTTTTTTGAGATTCAAGATTCTAGACATAAGACACAAGATGATTTACATGATGAGAAGCTCAAAATAAACTTATAAACTATAAACTTTTCGTGTCCTTCATCATCCAACTCCGTCCGGTGATGGTGCACCGAACGGTAGTCGAGATGACTTTCTATCTATTATCAGACTCTGCTAAAATTAAGTAGACTGTAGTACTAAAACTTAACAGCCTTAGCTTCATAAGCCTCAATCTCCTTACTCAGGCTTAATAAATAATCAATATCATCATAGCCATTCATGAGGCAATTCTTTTTGTATGAATTGATTTCGAAGCCCTCTGAATCACCTGTGTTTACATTCGTAATTGTTTGGCTCTCCAAATCAATTTTTACCTCAGCTTTATTATCAGCATCTACTGCTTTAAACAGTCCTGCTAAAAACGCTTCGGATACCTGAACTGGCAACACACCATTGTTCAGCGAGTTACCTCTGAATATATCAGCAAAAAAGCTAGATACGACAGCCTTAAAACCATAACCATCGATAGCCCAGGCAGCATGCTCGCGACTCGAACCACTTCCAAAGTTTTTACCGGCTACTAAAACAGTACCCGAGTATGCTGGATTATTTAAAACAAAATCCGCCTTTGGTGAACCATCTTTTTCGTATCGCCAGTCGTAAAACAAGTTATCACCAAAACCATCTTTAGTGGTTGCTTTCAGGAAGCGGGCCGGTATAATCTGGTCTGTATCCACGTTTTCGATTGGCATTGGCACAAACGACGTTTGAACTGTTACAAATTTATCTATAGGCATATTTCTTCCTCCTGATTAAAAGTTAAAGATGGTACGTGGATCAGTCACAACACCTGTAACGGCAGCAGCAGCAGCAGTCAATGGACTTGCTAACATGGTGCGCGAACCAGGACCTTGTCGACCTTCAAAATTACGGTTTGATGTAGCAACGGCGTATTTACCGGCCGGTATCTTATCATCATTCATAGCCAAACAAGCAGAACAACCAGGTTGACGTAATTCAAATCCGGCAGCTTCCAATTGGTCTTTCAAACCTTCTTCAATAGCTTGCTTCTCAACCTGCTTACTTCCAGGAACGATCCAGGCGGTTATGTTTTCAGCTTTTTGCTTGCCTTTTACAGCTTCACAAAAAGCACGCAAATCTTCGATACGACCATTGGTACAACTACCAACAAATACATAATCCACTTGCTTTCCTTCTAACTTATCACCAGCTTCAAAGCCCATGTATTCCATTGATTTCTGGAAAGTATTTTTAGAACTATCCTCAATAGTATCCAATGATGGAATATTTTCGCATACCTTGGCTCCCATTCCAGGATTTGTTCCATAGGTAATCATCGGTTCAATGTCGGCTGCGTCAAAGGTCAATTCTTTATCAAATTGCGCATCAGCGTCAGTAACCAAAGACTCCCAATGAGCAACTGCTTTGTCCCAAGCTACACCCTGAGGTGCCTGCTCGCGTCCTTTGATGTATTCAAAGGTTGTTTCATCAGGTGCAATCATACCGCCACGGGCACCCATTTCGATACTCATGTTACAAACCGTCATGCGCGCTTCCATCGACAAGCTGCGAATAGCCGAACCTGCAAACTCTACAAAATAACCTGTTCCGCCAGCGGCTGTTATCTTAGAGATAATGTAAAGGATGATGTCTTTTGATGCTACTCCTTTATCCAACTCCCCTTCGATATTGATGCGCATACTTTTAGGCTTAGGCTGCATAATACATTGTGTTGCCAAGGCCATCTCTACCTCACTGGTACCGATTCCAAAAGCAATACTGCCAAAAGCACCATGCGTTGAAGTATGACTATCGCCACAAACAATGGTCATGCCTGGTTGTGTAATCCCCAATTCTGGTCCAACTACGTGCACAATCCCATTATACGGATGGTTTAAACCATACATGGTGATACCATTCTCTTCACAATTCTTCTTCAAAGTTTCCACCTGCACACGCGATAACTCGTCCTGAATTGTCAGGTGCTGATTAATGGTTGGAATATTATGATCAGGTGTTGCAATAACCTGCGAAGGTCGTGCGACTTTACTACCTCTTGCTTTAATACCTCCAAAAGCTTGCGGACTCGTTACTTCATGAATAAAGTGACGGTCAATATAAAGAACATTGGGCCCGTCATCAATGGTTTTGACGACGTGGCTGTCCCATATTTTATCAAATAATGTTTTTCCCATTTTTCTTTTGTTGTCGATTCGCTTAATTGGTTAATTGCCGAATCGATGATTTACATATTCGTACTTAACCAATTTTTGAGATAGAATCTAAGAAAGCCTCTACAGATGCTGTAATGATATCAACATTGGCAGAGAAACCATAGTAGGTGTGGCCTTTATGCTCAACCTGAACGTGTACTTTACCCAAATCATCGCTACCTCGTGTGATAGCCTGAATCAGGAATTCTTCCAAATGTACCTTACGTTTCACCAGGCTCTTAACAGCCGTAAAAGCTGCATCAATTGGTCCGTTACCTGAAGCCGTTTCGGTAAAGACATCGCCATTGAAGTTAACAGCAACAGTCGCTGTTGGGATGGTCGAACTACCCGAAATCACCTGTAATGATTCTAATTTAATTGAACGGTCTTGTTTTTCTTTTTCAGAGCCAGCCAATGCCTCTAAGTCCTCATCAGCCACATCCTTTTTCTTATCAGCCAGGTCAAGAAATTGATTGTAAATATCATCCAACTCCGGACCTTCAAACTCATAACCTAAAACGTGTAAACGGTGTTTTAAAGCAGCACGTCCACTACGAGCCGTTAATACAATACTCGATTCTTTAACGCCAACATCGGCCGGGTCGATAATTTCGTAATTTTCACGATTTTTCAATACGCCATCCTGATGAATACCAGATGAGTGAGCAAAAGCATTACGACCAACAATGGCTTTATTTGCCTGAACCGGCATGCGCATTAAGGTCGAAACCAATTTACTGGTTTTCATAATTTGCGTCGTATCAATCCCTGTTTGATAATCCAAATCGTGATGAGATTTCATGGCCATAACCACTTCCTCCAAAGAAGTGTTTCCGGCACGTTCGCCTAATCCATTGATGGTTACCTCAACCTGGCGAGCACCGTTGGTAACACCTGCTAAGGTATTGGCGGTTGCCATTCCAAGGTCATTATGACAGTGGGTTGATAAAATAGCTTTATCCACATTAGGTACATTATTTACCAGGTAAGCAATTTTTTCACCATACTCTTTAGGCAAACAATATCCAGTAGTATCCGGAATATTAATGACTGTTGCACCAGCAGCAATTACCGCTTCAACCACGCGAGCTAAATATTCATTGTCTGATCGACCGGCATCTTCTGCATAGAATTCTACGTCTTCGACAAATCGTTTTGCGTATTTAACTGCCTCAACAGCACGCTGCACAATTTCGTCTTCGTTAGAATTTAATTTGTATTTAATGTGATAAGGTGAAGTACCAATACCTGTATGGATACGACCACGCTTGGCGAATTTCAATGCATCGGCCGCTACTTCAATGTCTTTTTTAACAGCACGAGTTAATGCACAAATCGTTGGATTCTGAACGGCTTTAGAAATCTCGACCACCGAATTAAAATCTCCGGGGCTCGAAATGGGGAATCCAGCTTCGATAACATCCACGCCGAGCTTCTCGAGCTGACGGGCTACTTCTATCTTTTCAATAGTGTTTAACTGGCATCCCGGTACTTGCTCACCGTCTCTTAATGTTGTATCGAATATATGAACTTTATTATCCATGGTTAATGTTTTACAAATGAATATTCCGAATTCCTATCCCCTTCGGTTTTTGTTTTTTAAAAGATGAAAGACACAAGTATCAAGACTTATTTGCGTCTTGATACTTATACCCTGTGTCTTTACTTATCTTGGTTTTCTGGTCTCAATTTACGGACAGCAGCACCTGCTTGCCACATTTCAGATTCATTCAACTCCTTTAGCTCTGCATCTAACTTCACACGATAATCAGCCTGACTATTAGAATCAATCGAACGTTGCGCTTCGTTACCTGCAGCCACTTCTGAATATAGTTTTTCAAAAACTGGCTTAGTTGCATCACGGAAAGGCTTCCACCAATCTAATGCACCACGCTGAGCAGTTGTTGATGTGTTGGCATACATCCAATCCATTCCGTTTTCAGCTACTAATGGCATCAAACTCTGAGTCAATTCCTCAACCGTTTCGTTAAATGCTTCAGATGGTGTGTGACCATTAGCACGTAATACTTCGTACTGAGCAGCAAAAATTCCCTGGATACATCCCATTAATGTTCCACGCTCACCTGTTAAATCAGAGTAAACTTCACGTTTGAAATCAGTCTCGAATAAGTAACCCGAACCAACTCCAATACCTAGTGAGATAACACGATCTTTTGCTTTTCCAGTAGCATCCTGGAAGATAGCGTATGACGAGTTTAAGCCACGTCCTTCAAGGAACATGCGACGTAACGATGTACCTGAACCTTTAGGTGCAACCAGGATAACATCCACATCAGCAGGAGGTACAATACCCGTACGCTCTTTGTATGTGATACCGAATCCGTGTGAGAAATAAAGGGCTTTACCCGGTGTTAAGTACTTCTTAACGGTGTCCCACATTTGAATCTGCCCAGCATCAGAAAGCAGGTACTGGATAATTGTTGCTTTTTCAAGCGCCTCTTCAATTTCGAAAAGAGTTTCACCAGGAACCCAACCATCGGCGATAGCTTTATCCCAGGTCTTTGATTCTTTACGCTGACCAACAATTACATTGAAACCATTGTCTTTAAGGTTAAGTGATTGTCCCGGACCTTGCACGCCATAACCAATTACAGCAATTGTTTCGTCTTTTAATACTTCACGTGCTTTTTCCAATGGGAACTCTTCCCTCATTACAACGTTTTCTTCAGTTCCTCCAAAATTAATTTTTGCCATGATTTTATTTGATTAATGTTTATGTTTTTGAGCAACTAGCTCTTAGCGGCTAGCAACTAGCTTTTTTCAATTAGTCTTATTTCTTATCTCTATCGTTTAATCTAATAGAGTCTTTTCTTTTTCGAGTTTCTTCAGATAATTTGATAATAACTCATCCTTTAGCTTCGTTACCGCAATGCGTCCGGAACGAACAAATTGTTGAACGCCAAAATGATCAAGTTTATCAAAGAGCTCTTGCGTTTCTCGTTTGTGACCAGTCTTTTCAATGACTGTATATTCTTTTGTGACTTCCAGGATACGTGCTCCATATTGACGTACCAGGCGCTCAATTTCATTGCTGTTGAGTAACGACTCCGTTTTTACTTTATAAAGAGCCACTTCCTGATGTACTATTTCATCAGCAGTAAACACATAGGCTTTGATAACATCAATGCGCTTTTCAATTTGCAACAGCAATTTATTGACTTGTTCACGCGATGTAAATACCACAATGGTAAATTTATGGATACCCGGTATGGCGGATTCTGAAGTCGTCAGACTTTCAATATTAATGTGGCGACGAGTAAACACTGTTGTTACCTGGTTTAGCAGGCCGACGTGATTCTCAGAATATATTGATAATGTGAATTCTTGTTTCATTTCTCTTAATTGTCGAATTGGTTAATTGTCAATTGATAACTTACATCTTTAGATAATGTCAATCCTTACTCAAGGCGAACCTCTGAAACTGAGGCACCTGTTGGCACCATCGGAAATACATTACCTTCTTTCTCAACAACAACTTCTAATAAATAAGCACCCTTATGATCCGCCATGCGCTTAACGGCAGCATCTAAATTATCACGGCTGTCGACCTTTTCACCAGCAACGCCGTAGCCCTTTGCAATGGTTTGAAAATCGGGGTTAACTAATTCAGTTGAAGCGTAGCGACGGTCGAAGAAAAGCTCTTGCCACTGACGAACCATTCCTAAAAAGTTATTATTCAATAAAATGATTTTGACATCAGCCTGTGTTTGAAAGATAGTTCCCAATTCCTGAATAGTCATTTGAAATCCACCATCACCTACAAATAAACAAACCGGACGTTCGGGTTGACCTAACTTAGCACCTAATGCTGCCGGTAAACCAAAGCCCATCGTACCAAGTCCACCTGAAGTTACCAGGCTACGCGACTGTTTAAATTTAAAATAGCGCGATGCAAACATCTGGTGTTGCCCCACATCAGTCACAACAATGGCATCGTCATCATATTGTTCAGTTACTCTGCGGACTACTTCTCCCATTGTTAAGCCTTCTTTTGTCGGATGTAATTCAGGCTCAATAATTTTTTGATTTTCAATTTTATCGCAAGCCTTAAATTCGCCTAACCAAGCCTCATGGCTATTCTTAGATACCATCTCAGTTAGCTTTGGTAATGAATCTTTTACGTCACCCAAAACAGGCACATCGGCATAAATTATTTTATTGATTTCAGCAGGATCTATTTCTAAATGAACCACTTTAGCATTGGTAGCGTACTTTTGAACATTACCGGTTACACGGTCATCGAATCGCATACCAATCGCTATGATTAAATCAGCTTCATTAGTCTTAACATTAGGCCCATAGTGTCCGTGCATACCCAACATACCCACATTTTGCTCAAAATCACTTGGCATCGCTGACAAGCCTAATAAAGTCCACGCGGCAGGTATACCTGTTTTCTTCAAGAAATCCATCAATTCATTCTCGGCACTACCTAATACCACACCTTGTCCTATCAAGGCCAAAGGTTTTTTAGCCAAATTAATCAACTGAACAGCCTCAGCAACTTTTTCTTTATTAATCAATGACTTAGGCTTGTAACTACGTACCCTGTCAACTGGCTTATATTCGAAATCAAATTGTGCAAACTGTGCATCTTTAGTAATGTCAATCAAAACTGGTCCCGGACGTCCTGAACGAGCAATGTAAAATGCTTTCGCAATGGCCTCCGGAATCTCTTCGGCACGCTTCACCTGATAATTCCATTTAGTAATTGGCTGCGTGATGCCTACAACATCTGTCTCCTGAAAAGCATCGGTACCTAATAAGGCAGAACCTACCTGACCACTGATAACTACTAAAGGAGTAGAATCTACCATGGCGTCAGCAATACCAGTTACCGCATTGGTTGCACCCGGTCCACTTGTAACAAAGCAAACGCCAACTTTGCCAGTGACTCGCGCATACCCCTGAGCCGCATGAACAGCGCCCTGCTCATGACGTACTAATATATGATTCAACTTATCCTGATAGTGGTAAAGTGCGTCATACACAGGCATAATTGCCCCACCCGGATATCCGAATAACAAATCTACTCCTTCATGCAATAAAGATTGCATTACTGCTTCGGAGCCGCTCATGCGTTTTTGTTTCATCTCTTTGGCTTCCATGGTTGTTGTTTGCGTTTGTGTTTCCATTCTATTATAGATTTTTAGACTGTTAGATTATAGATGCTTAGATGATGTACAACATGGTTAATCAAATAGTCTATTGGTCTTCTGTCTATTGGTCTAATTCTAATCAATTAATCTTACTGCACCCTGGTCGGCGGCACTTACCAAACTGGCGTAGGCCTTCAGAGCTTTTGATACATAACGTTCGCGATTGACTGCTTTAAAAGCCATATCTCCTTTGGCCTCTTCGGTAGCTCTTCGTTGAGCTAACTCGTCTTCACTTATTTGTAATTCTATTTTCCGGTTAGGAATATCAATTAATATTGGGTCGCCATTTTGCACCAAGGCAATGTTTCCTTCACCTGCTGCTTCCGGAGATGCATGGCCAATGGATAAACCAGATGTTCCGCCAGAGAAACGTCCATCGGTTAACAAGGCACATTCTTTACCCAAATGCTTTGACTTTAAATAGGATGTAGGATACAACATCTCTTGCATACCTGGCCCTCCTTTAGGTCCTTCGTAGCGAATGATGACCACATCTCCGGCCTTCACCTCATCGGATAAAATGCCTTCACAAGCATCATCTTGTGATTCGTAAACACGAGCTATACCGTTAAAAGTAAAGATGGACTCGTCAACACCAGCCGTTTTAACGATACAACCTTTCTCGGCCAAATTGCCAAACAATACAGCCAGACCACCATCTTGCGAAAAGGCACCTTCAATACTACGAATACACCCTTTCTCACGATCTAAATCTAATTCGGCATACTTTGTCTTTTGCGATCCCATAGTCAGGTTGAACATACCTGCCGGTGCACTGGTATAAACTTCTTTAGCCTCATCAGAAACAGAATCCGACATGACATCATAGGCCTCTAAAGCCTCTTTTAATGAAGGAAAATCAACACGACTCACATCAGTGTGTAACAATCCACCACGATTTAACTCAGCTAAAATACCCATGATACCTCCAGCCCGGTTCACATCCTCGATGTGATAATGCGAGTTAGGTGCCACTTTACACAATACAGGTGTATTGCGTGATAAACGATCGATATCATCCATCGTAAAGTTTACCCCTGCCTCATGGGCAATGGCTAATATATGCAAAACCGTATTGGTTGATCCTCCCATCGCTATATCCAGAGTCATCGCATTTTCAAAGGACTTAAAAGATGCAATGGAACGAGGTAAAACAGATTCATCACCCTCGCCATAATATTTATTGGTTATGTCTACAATTAAATCGGCAGCATTTTCAAACAATCCTTTACGATTAACATGCGTAGCTACGATAGTACCATTACCAGGCAAGGCCAATCCAATAGCTTCATTCAAACAATTCATTGAATTAGCCGTGAACATACCTGAACATGAGCCACAAGTAGGGCACGCATTGCGTTCCACTTCATCTACTTCTTCATCAGATACCGTATCGTCAGCGGCCATCACCATGGCATCAACTAAATCCAAGGCTTTACCACCAGCTTTACCAGCTTCCATTGGGCCACCCGAAACAAAAACGGTTGGTATATTCAATCGCATAGAAGCCATTAGCATACCAGGTGTAATTTTGTCACAGTTACTGATACAAACCATGGCATCTACTTTGTGTGCATTACACATGTACTCAACACTGTCGGCAATGATATCACGAGATGGCAATGAATACAACATACCATCATGCCCCATGGCAATTCCATCATCAATAGCAATGGTATTAAACTCAGCCGCGAAACATCCTTTGGCTTCGATGCGCTTTTTTACCATCTGACCTATGTCGTGCAAATGCACATGCCCCGGCACAAACTGCGTAAAGGAATTAACAACAGCAATTACAGGCTTGCCAAAATGCTGTTCTTTCATACCATTGGCACGCCACAAGCTACGAGCTCCCGCCATTCTTCGTCCTTGTGTTGATGTTGCGCTTCTTAGTGTTATTTTCATTTTATTGTTTCTGTTTGTATCAAAAAAAAGAGCTTTTCTCGTTTGTGAGAAAAGCTCTTCTGTATCTTATATCGTTTGATTTATCTACATAGCATTCTCACTCCTCTAGGTTCTAATAATAATGACCACGAGAATAATAATAATGTCGAGAATGAGTGATAAATTGAATTTCATCTTCTTTTGCTTTTAAGAAACTTCAATTAAGAAATTCCCTTTTTTCTGCTTTTTACGTTAGCAAATGTAGGATTGATTTTTATAATGCCAAAGAAATAGTCAAATAAATATCAAATATTTTTACAATTCGTATTTTTCAATGCGATTTGAGTTACTATTTGAACACTCTTTCTATATATATAGTATGATTCGAAAAATCGACTCAAATTAAAGAGGCGCACATCCTATTTGTAAGGCCTTTATTTCAATTACTTACAGCGCATTTGAATAAGAATTGAAAAACACATCAAATGTAAGTTCAAATACCTGTGTGACAAACGTCATGTTTTACTACTTTATGGTATCTGTATTCAAAGCCATGTAATGCTCAAATACCATATTAATAGCTTCCATCATTTTATAATCAGTAAGTGTGGGATCTATTTTATGTTTAGTTCTTAGGAATACCATAAATGAATCCAATTGGGCTCCCTCTAGTTTGGTGAGATACCTCATATTTTCACGTGAAGTCATCTCCCGAAAGCGCTCATAGCGTGCTTCGTTATAGGCAAAGGCAGCATATTTTTTTTCTTTTCGTGTAACTCCGCTACCAAATGCAATACCAGGTCCAAAACGCGGATCTTTTTCCCGAATAGATTTTTTAACTGCACGGGCATCAACATATACGGGCATACTAATGCCTTCCGTGGGCATCATATCCATATTAGCCACCATATGCCTAAAAGATGCATAGGATTTAAACATTAATACATCAACAGAGCCAAGCTCATAGTTCTTTTCTTTTACCACCCAAAGCAAGGTATCGGCCAGCATTTGCTCATTAACAACAAGCATTGAATCCTGAAATCCCAGACATCGAAAAAAGATGGTATCATTGGGACTTGTATTTAACTTAAAAACTCCATTATCACCTGTTTCCTTACCTAAGCCCGAATGACTATTTCCAACAAAGGCAAAAGGCACAGGCGTAATACTATCTTGCTGAACGATTTTTCCAATAAGTTGATTGGCGAAATCATCGTCTGTTTGAGCACTTACAAGACCGCAAATGCAACATAAAGCAGCACATATCAGTAGTCAAACTTTAATCATTTTTATCTCGTTTATATGCTTCAAACAAATCCACCACTTTATATTTGATACTTAAGGGTGTATCATTCTTCTCAAATTTGATATTAGCATTACAGTAGATTATAAAGCCATTAAGCTTATCACCGTTTAACCCGCTAATTTTCTGCATCATTTCATTGGTCATGTATTGCCGTTGCTTCTCGTACTTCAAAACCTTCATCATTTTTCGCTTTTGCTTTTCTGACTTGGCAGTATGGTAATAAATAAAATTAGCCGGCTGAAGAATAGCAGCAAGCACAGGTGGATTTCTTCGATAGCTTGGCAATATATCAACCGGCACATCTGGTTTTCTGCCCAATTGAATATGAGAAGGAAGTTGCAAATCCATCTCCATTTGTTTGCGACGCATGGCTTTTAAGTTCTCCATGTAATCATTATAGTGCTTATTCGCATTAATGTCAATCTGCTCAATTTGATACGCGATGGGTTTGAGCGAAAACGTATACATCCTATCAGCATCGACCTCAAAACTATTCAATGAAAAAGTATGCGCATCAAAACCTAAAGCCAGAACTCGGATACTATCCTTGCTATCAAGTATGATTCGGAATTCACCTACTGAATCGGCCACGTACACATTCATTTTTTTATAACTGGCAATTTGTGCCAGAGGAATGGGGCGCTTATTCGATTGGCTAATTACTTTTCCATGCAACCATACCAGCTTTGACTGACTATTGGCCAACAAAGGCAATATCCACAGGATAATGAATGCTATTTTTAAACTCTTTTTTCCCATTCAGCTGGATTAGGCAAGGTCAATATAATTCATCTTTCATCGACAGGTGTTATTTTTTCAACAAACGAACCTATAATTAACAGCTTTTAACACGCTATGATTAAATAGTTAAAACAAAAGTGCTTAACATTTTTTTATAGTATAATCTTATTAATTAGAATTATTTTTGCGCCAAATGATCATCAGTTCATTAGCTTATCACAAGCAAGAGAAATAAATAAAAACTATATAAAAGAAATAACAATGAGCGATTTGAAGAATATCATTGAAAAGGCCTGGGGTGACCGGTCAATGTTAAGTAACACGGAAACAGTTGATGCCATTAAAACAGTTGTTGAGAAACTGGACAAAGGTGAAATTCGTGTGGCTGAGCCAAATGGTGATTACTGGATTGTTAATGAGTGGGTTAAAAAGGCAGTTATCCTTTACTTCCCTACTCAGAAAATGGAAACCATAGAAGTGGGCCCGTTTGAATTCCATGATAAAATTGCACTTAAGAAAGACTATGCTGCACAGGGTGTTCGTGTAGTTCCTCATGCTGTTGCCCGCTACGGTGCTTTCCTTGAGTCGGGTGTGGTAATGATGCCATCGTATGTGAATATTGGTGCGTATGTTGGTTCGGGTACCATGGTTGACACCTGGGCAACGGTTGGTAGCTGTGCACAGATTGGTAAAAACGTTCACCTGAGTGGTGGTGTTGGCATTGGCGGTGTATTGGAGCCAGTACAGGCTGCTCCGGTTATTATCGAAGACGATGCTTTTGTGGGTTCACGTTGTATTGTGGTTGAAGGTGTACGAGTTGGTAAAGAAGCCGTGTTAGGTGCCAATGTTGTATTAACTGCTTCTACAAAAATTATTGATGTAAGCGGTGACGAGCCTAAAGAGTACAAAGGTTATGTACCTCCACGCTCGGTGGTTATTCCTGGTAGCATTACCAAGAAATTCCCAGCAGGCGAATACCAGGTACCGGCAGCTTTGATTATTGGTCAGCGTAAAGAGTCAACAGATAAGAAGACTTCATTAAACGATGCTTTGCGCGATAATAATGTAGCTGTTTAATTAGACTAATAGAGACTAGACTTTAGATGATTTACAGCTTAGCAGGAGTTGATGAGTTTAGCAGATAAAATAGAAAACCTGATGGGAGTGGTTCCTATCAGGTTTTTTTATACTTAATGTTTCTCATACACCACGCGCGAGGACACGCACAGTAGCGGGGGCACGTGCCATAGCGGTATAGTTCTATACGTAAGTCTTGCTTGATCAAAAGTGCGAAGGATTAAAACATAAAGCCCCATCAGAAAAACATTTCCTGATAGGGCTTGGATATATATGAGCTCTACTTGTGCTCTTATTACATTGCTACTAATTCCTCAGTGTATTCGCCTTTAAAAGTTGTATCATCTTCCATTGTAATATCAATAACTAAGGTATAAATATCACCATCCTTAGAAACAGATACAGTTCCTTCCTTAATTGACGTCATCGATGAATTAGCCATATAATTGGTTCCATCTAACCTTCTTAAATCAGTTAATTCCCCAGGAAACACATAAGTACCATCAACAGATTCACCTGTTGTGTTCACTAGCATGATAGCTAAAGTCGACGATGAATCTAGGTTGACTAAATTAATAGAACTCGTTTCAACATCTCCAAAACTATTATATGAAAACACATTCATATCTATCTTAAATGACTCTCCGTTCATTTCAATTGTGTTTCCTGCTGGTGAGTTGTCGTCATCATCTTTATCACAACTAAATAATGTAGCACATACCAGAAGGCCTAAAGTAAACTTTAATAAATTTTTCATTGTCTGTTTTTTTATAATTATCACTAATAATCTTGGTTAGTGACTATGGTACCTGACTGTGGCCTTGTACTATAAATCACGAATTTCGCTGCGATGTTAGTGAGAAAATTTTATAAATAAATGTATTATCGTAGGAAAGCAATAAAATTGGTTCTTAGAGACTGTTCAAGGTTAGTAAAAACCCTCATAATAGTTAATTCAACGGCTTATTGAAATCGGTGAACTCTCTTAATAGAAGACAGAAGCTTAAAACCTGCTTATAGGTTCGACGAACTTGCACAATTCAACGAGAGAGGTCAATATCATTCATTGAAGAAATAATTCGTTTCATTGATTTTTTTTTAAAAACACTCATTGCTTTAGATATATTACATAGTATTAAACTTCAACTATGTATAAATCCCTGCTCATCCTTACATTATCCTCAGTGACCTGTAGTTTATTGTGTCAAAAATTGATATCACCATTACAATTTGAATATACAAGATCCAGTTTTAAGCAAATTGAAGGTGTTATTATTCGTGATGTTAACAAGAGTGTAGAAATATTCGATAGAAACGATAGCCTAACTATCGAAACATTAAGGAAATACGCTTGGGAAGGATTTTATAATTTACTGGTGGCCAGAGATACATCATTAATAAAGCAAGTTGCACAACAAAATGCTAATATTTTAAAGTATCAAAGTATGTGGAGTAGCTATTACCATATAAAAAGCAAAGGATCAACATACACATATGGTAATATGAAAGGTGTAAACTACAAATATCTGGTAGAAGCCCTTATTGATGATGAAGATTTCTTTAGTCAATGATTCATTACAATACCGATTGGAGCATTGTGATTGCTCGATAACGCCAACTCGTTAAAAGCTTATCAATTTAATTATTCAAAGCCGCTGTTAATAATATGCTCACCAGCATAGGCGAATTGTAGAGCCAAGTGAATAAAATAGAAAACCTGACCGGAATGTATCCTGTCAGGTTTTTTTTATGATTATTGTTTCTCATAAACCACGTGTGAGAACACGCGCGGTAGCGGGGCACTGTGCTTAAATAGCATTATTACCATCGGCTAATTATTTCCAACTGTGTTTTGGGGTTCACATCATCACGGGGATCAATAGCAATACCTGCCTCAACTTCAACATAGACAGGAATGCCTTTTTCCTTCAGGCATAAATCAATGTTGTTATCACTGTCTTTCAGGTCGGCCAGCATATAGGGTTTCACATGGATGGTATCACTCCCTTGAACCATGGCAACAGTAATGGCATCTAACTCATTATCACCAAGCTCTTTTCCATTAACAGCTCTTACACCACCCGACCAAACCAAGCGGGCCACCATTGCTGTTTCATCGCGCGGACAATCGCAGCCTCTTCCCTTTTCAACATAAGGATAATCGTCGGTAAAGGTGAAATACTCAGCATAGCTTAATACGGGACCCTCATCGAGTTGAATCACATCTACTTCCTGCCCTTTATAATTCTGACCCGAGCGGCTCATTAAATCACCCACGACCTTTACTGACACCGGTGGATTTTCAGGATGGTCGCCATATTCACCAACAAGCAAAACTGTCCTTAATTCAAAGGCTTCGATGGCCGGACGAAGAGTAGCATCGGCAGCTGTATATTTGGTTCCATTTAAAGAGGTAATTTCAAAATCTGATACATCCAGAGTAGCCGGATCTACTTCTTGTGAAAACACCAGGGGCATGCCATCGTTTCCGGGTGCTTTAGTTGAAAGCAAAAACGTTATGAGGGGTAAGTCGCTGTCTCTGCCAAAAAAAGCAGTTAACAATTCGGCATCTCGTTCTTTATCAATATCTGGAGTCGTCTCCGATAGAACGGTACTTAAGCGGCAGCCCGAAAGCATTACGACAAGAGGGATAGAAACAATCAAGAGGCCTATTCGCATTTTATTTCTCATGTTTACGATTTTATTAGGTTTCTAAAAGTTACATGATGCAACATGAAACTCAAGCTTCATGTTGTTAATTAAACCGATAGAAAGCACTGATGGTTTAGCAATGAGTAAAAGATGAAGACCCTCCTTAAGAGCCAGTTCATAAAATATGATGACTGCAGACTCGCAATAGCATATAATTATGAGGCGAAAGGCTTAATCAATAAAATTCTTCGGACCTACTTATTTTATTGTCCAAGTTTTAATATTCTGATAGCTCCCTGAATAACAAGGACAAAAACAATGGTTCCAATAACTAAATCTGGCTTATTTGAATTCAACCAGTTAACCAATAACCCGGCTGCAACAACACCCAGGTTTATGATGACGTCATTGGATGTAAAAATGAGACTTGCTTTCATATGAGCTTCCTCTTTACTTTTTGATTTTTGTAAAATAAATAGGCAAATAGCATTGGCGATAAGGGCTAGAATAGATATAACAATCATGGTTGTGAAGTCGGGTAATGCTTCTGCACCAAAAAACCGCCGTAGCACTTCGGCAAACCCAATGATGGCTAATATTATTTGGAAGTAACCAGCCGTTTTAGCAATGCGTTTTTTTCTAATCAAGGTGCCGCCAACCGCAAAAAGGCTGATTCCATAAACAAACGAATCAGCAAGCATATCCAAGCTATCGGCTACCAGGCCCATTGATTTTGAGAGAAGTCCGGTAGTCATCTCGATGATAAAGAACGAGAAGTTAATAGCCAGAACTGACCAAAGTAGCTTTCTTTGGCTAGCTTGCTCTTTAAATTCTGTTTGCTCAGTTATTTCGGTCTTTATTTTTCGCCCACCTAAGTTAAGGTCAATAATGGCCTTTTCAATCTGGTCAATTGACCCCTCATGCGTAACCGTCAGCTGCCGCTTAGGAATATCAAAATTGAGTTGTTTAATGTTTGAGATACCATCGAGCTGCATACGGATTAAATTTTCTTCGGAAGGGCAGTCCATTTTTGATATTTCAAATAGTGTCTTTTCCATTGCTTAGATTGTTTCGAGTGCTATAAGCCTTCAACTCCATACTATAATTACTAACATTAAAGCAGTGCTTTGGTTTTAATCATCTGAATTAGAATGTTGGGAATCAAAGAAAAGCTGCATTGTATTAAAATGCAGCTTGGTGTATTTCTTTATAACGCGAACAGGTTCGCATAGGAGCAAGAGTATTTAAAACCTGCTTTAGAGCTCGCTAATTAATTCTTTTTTCTCTTTTACATCATAAGCAACCATCACCTCTCCATGCCTCACAAGCAACATGCCATTATAGATTGACGGACGTGCCCAGTGCGGCCCTTTTCCTTCCTTAACACGAAAGGAACTTATTACTTCAAACTTTTTTGAATTGGCTTTTACCAATGCCATGTTACCGCGTTTTTCTTCGTAGAGGTATAACATGCCTTCGGCTGAAATAATGGGCCCTTTTGTATGAAAATCACCAATCCATTTTATTTCACCTGTTTGCCAGTCCATGCAAATCCATTTACCGGTTTGCCTTCCGGTAAAATTCGAGCCGTATAAAAAGTTATCTACTAAGACAACACCGTGGTTTTGATTATCAAAAGTTCGGTCGTTAAACTCTTCGGTAACGGACCGTCCATCGGGGGCAATTCTTATCATCGTTGACTTGGCATCCCAACCGCCTGATATCCATAAGCAACTATCCTTATAAGTTGGAATATTTGATATAATAGTTGAATTATCGCCTTTAGGACTCAATACATTATAATGATAATCCCAGCATATCTCACCATTTTCTGTATCTAAGCTTAGCACGTGTGTTTTGCTAGCGGTAATAATGTATTTTTTGCCACAATGTTCAATCAAAGCAGGCGATACATTCGAACGTTTCGTGTTTAAGGATTTCGATTTCCAAATCAACTTGCCGGTCATTTTATCCAGAGCAATAACCATGGCAGTTGCACCACCAATGGAAGCAATCACCTTGTCATCAACCAAAAGTGGCGATTCAGACACACCAAACATATCCCAATCACTTTGGTATTCTTTGTGTAAGTCAACACTCCAGATTTCATCGCCGGTTTTGGCATTTAAACAGGCCATCTGATCCATGCCTGAAAGTACATAAATGCGGTCGCCTTCGAGTGTAGGCGTACACCGTGCTTCGGGGAACGAATTTTTCCAGACCTCGCCGTAAGGTTTTTGCCAAAGGACTTTGCCGTTTAAATCCATGCAGCTCAAATACTCAAGTGTATCGATATTACCGGTCGTATAAATACGCTCGCTTGTTGCAATGGTTGATGAGTTTGTTTTGCCCAATCCTTCCGTTACAAACAAAACTTCCGGTCCATCAGCCGGCCATTCTTTTAATAAACCTGTTTCGGGGAAAATACCATCACGGTTTGGCCCACGGAACTGCGTAATTTGGGCGTTCGAGGAAAAAAAGAAGCTGAATAAAACCAATAATAGAATAAAGGTTTGTCCGGTAGATTTTGTAGTCATAGTGTCTGTAAGTTTATGTTTTTATCGATTCTTCACTTTTGAAATCAGGAGTTTAAAACTACTTTTTATTTTCGATATAATTACAAATACGCCTAGCATGTGCGCTACTTATGATATTCATTACTATCCTTCGGGGCTTCCTCTCTTTTATTTATTCCATAGTCTCGAATAATTGAACCTACTCTTATTCTGTAATCAGAGAAGATATGTCCTAAGCCTTCAGCTTGTCCTTCCCGATGCATCGTTTCGTTTCGCCATTTCTCTATGGCTTCCTCACTTTCCCAAAACGAAAGTGATAGAATTTTTCCTTTTGTTTGAAGACTCTCAAAACGTTCTACAGATATAAAACCATCTACGTTTGCAAGCATTGGTTTCAATTTTGCTGCTATATCAAGATATTCTTGCTTATTTTCTTCTTTCGGACAAACTTCAAATATTACTGCAATCATATTGTAATTTTAGATTTTTTATTTGCGATAATCCTTTGCTAGCGCCTATTTGCAATAGGTGTTTATCAACATTAAATGCAGGCACATATTATAAATCTCTGCTAAGCGAGAAGGGTAGCCCTCATTGCTTTATATCTTATACTTCACTCCAATAACAGCACTAAAAGCATTCGTTTTAATCGAACCATCATCAATAACATCCAACTTGCTGGTATTGAGCAATCCAAGGTAGTTTCGCAGCCCTAGGTCTAGTATAAACCTATCATTCATTGGTAAATTAATACCAGCCTTTAACGCTAATCCAACATCTATTCTTTTCATATTTTCAGTGTTATCCTCAACCTGTTCAGGCATAATACTACTTCCTTCGAAAATAGTTTTCTGACTCAACAAAAAGCTAAGAAAAGTACCGCCTCCAAAATAAAACTTAAGCTTCGAATTTGTATGATAGCTCAGCATTAAAGGTAATGTCAGATAGTCGAAATTACTTTCCACTTCAGAATTAAGAAGTATCGATCCTGACTTATCTGTATATTCAACATCGGTTTTGGCTCCCTTTCTTTCAAAGGCCAATCCGCTGTTCAATGAAAGGTTTTCTGATAAAACATAATCAAAAGTAATACCAGGCGAAATAACAAAACGGCTGTCAAAGTCATCTATCATTGGATTGCCCCTAAGCGATGTGATGGAATTGGCCATTTGCAAACCAATGGCAATTTTTGATTCTTGAGAAAAAGCGAATAAAGAGATTAGCGATCCAATCAGGAATAAAATTGTTTTTTTCATAGTGTTATAGTTTTTTCAGGTTATCAATACAACACACTCGCTGGCGCGAATTTGTAATTCGTGCCAATTTATTTACTCGTTAGCACAGATTACAAATCTGCGCTAGCTGGGGTCTGTTGGTTTTAAGTATATTTTTCTTTGTTTTATACCATTCAGAATTCCCCAAACAACTAATGATATAATTAAAACAGTCAAACCAAACAATGTAGGTTTGTATGAATTTTTAATACCATCAGCCACCATTGATGGTGATATTGTTCCAGCTTGCGAAATTGAATCAAATGCTTCAACCATACTTAATACTTGACCAAAAATACCTAATAGTAAACCAATGACACCCAATAGCCAAGTCCAAAAAATTCCGATTGATTCAGGATAATTTGTTTTACGAAGTTTCCACAATTTTATATAACCCGTAACAATTAATATTATTCCACATGTCAATGGAAGTAAAGTATATGGATATAGATTAAATAGTCCGTTCATTTTAAATTGATTATAAAATTTAACCTCTGCTAAGTAAGTTTGCACCTTCGTTTGATGCAACCATTAGTTTATAACTACTTTTCAGAATCGACGAAGTTGCAAACATCGCCGAGCGGGGGTGGTGGTAGAACTTTAAACTTAACTACTAATATATCATCAGCTCCCCTAAGTCTATGCCAATCATTTGTTGTAGTTAGACTGACAGAGATATTAAATTCTTCTCCAACATCTTTGTTTTTTATTATGTAAGAAAATTTATTTTCGCTTTCTTCAACTGTTGGAGACCATTTTAGACTATAGGATTCATTTGGAAAAGTAGGATCTATTTCTACCTCAATTGAAATTTTATCTCCTGGTCTCAAAAAATATTCTTCCTTGTTGATAAAGCTGATATAATTACCCCCAACTACAGTCTTTCCTGTAAACTTATTTCTGAATATGGTATTACCAAATGAGTCTTTGTATTTTAGAATTAAAGGGACATTAAATTCTTGATCCATATTTATTTTGCTATAATATTTTTTTATGCTTTCGATTATATCATTAGTATAACACACTACTCGTTCTCCATCCCTTACGGATATAGCATTAGCATGATACAGTTTATTTCTTGGTAAAACCAATCTATTCAAATACAATCTTATCATCTCTGAATTTCCCTTAATGAAAAATTCGTCAAATACCTTTCTGAAATGTTTATTGTAAAGAGTTGGATTTGTAATTATTTTTATTTCTGATTCTAATAGACAAGCATCAATTGGCCTCGCATATCTTGAAGGTTCAGCTGTTATTCGATCGTTAATTTCTTTTTTTATTTTTTTCGAAATTAGATTAGTTCCATCCTTAAGAGTATGATCATAATAATTTTCACCATATTCAGTTGTGAGAATATCATCAATTAATCTTCTTAACCACATCTCAAGTGATTCAATGTATTCCTTACAATATTGTCGAAGCTCAGAATCTGTTATTTTGTATAATGGCATACTTCTTTAATTAAATCTAATACAATAATGTTTATACTTTGCTTTAAACCTTTCGGGAGTATCATCTTTTGAAAACACAATCAATCTATTTTCGTCCTCTTTGCTATCGCCGGTTTGCAATCGGTGCTTATCAATTCATATTGAATGACACGGATTACAAATCCGCAACCCCAAGGGAGATATTACTTATCTACTCCACTCATCTAAATTAGTTAAATAACACCACAAACCAACCTCAACATAATAACTTCATACTGGCTCAATAACACTTTCTATACATTTAACTATCAACCCCAACCATACATCCCTTATCATTCCTGCAAACTACAACTAGCACTCACTTAATTAGCCATAATGTTTTGCAGATTAAATTATTTGACTAATTTTAATCTGAAATTATTTAACAAGTTGGTTGGCCAATTAAGCACACAGGCCAAAAGCAAAGTATTTTTCGGTAACGAACACTGATTTGAGTAAAAGCAAAGTATTTTGGCACGTTTCATCGTTACAATGAGCCATAATTATTTGTCGATTGCCCATTTCAAGGTTACAGGAGGCAAAAATCATTTGATTATTGGCCGTTGTAACATTACGGGAAGCGATAAACATTTGATTTTTGCTCATTACATGGTTGTTTGAGCTCAAATACATTTACTTTTTGGCCCATTACTTAAGGTTAACCAACACAAACCTAATATTAATGAAAATAGAAAAACTAATGCAACGCAGCTACAATGGCGAGGTAGCTACGGTAACGGAGAGTATTTTAAAAGCGGCTGCTACAAAGGCCTTAGGTGATGATTCATTCCTTTCGGGCGTATTAGAAAAGATGGGGAATGAAGAGGAAAATTTAAGCTATGCCATCAGGCAGGACAAAGCGGTATCGGAACTGGAAACAGCTGATGATAAGCGCGAAAAACCATTACGTGCTTTGTATAATTTATCAAGTGGCTACCTCTATCATCCGGACGAAACCATCAGCGCAGCTGCACACACCGTTTGTACGGTATTAGATAAATATCCTTTATCGGAACTGTTACGAGCCAACTATGCTCAGGAGTCGGCCTTAATCGAGTCTTTACTAAAAGATTTGGAAGCCGAAGATGTGAAAGCAGCTATTGCCCTATTGACTGGGGTGGCTGAAACGGTAGTTGCCATACGCACTGCCCAGGATGCTTTTACCAGCACATTTATAGCCTACAGCGAAGCAAAGGCCAGGCACAACAATAAGGATACGGCTACTAAATTGAAATCAGCACTATTAAAGCTCATCAATAACGAACTGGTGATTTACCTACGTGCCATGGCAATAGCTGCAACAGACACTTATGGTGACTTTGCCGCGGCCACCGCACAAATTATTGCCGACAATAATGATAAGGTGCGAAAGCGAATAAATAAGAAAGATAGTGTAGAGACTGAAGAAAATTAGTTTAGTAGAATAGGTTCAAAAAAGTCTACTTTACAGTTGAAAACCCGTTTAGAAAAAGTTCTATCGGGTTTTCTTTTTTCACTCATAAGCACAGATTACAAACCTGCGCTAGCAGGCTGCCAAGCAGTAGTTTGGACTTTAAAGAAACAGAAAGACAAGTTACATTGCCGTTTAAGCGACGATTGTAAATCAATCGAGTTAAAGACTTTAAAAGCCATTTGATAGGTCGATTGCTAAAAGCGAGCATGGTATGAAGACGTATCAATTTGGTGCTTCGCCCAAACCAGAGTTACTTTTTGCTACAGGGCAAAAACTAACGAAAAACCCCGCTGACCACAGCACTCGATGACCTTTCTAATCTTATTCGCTGAATTAAAAGAACTCTCCGCCTAATGGCGGTTCAGACAGCTTTTAATTCTACGCTCATTACAATTGAAAGGTGCCCATCTGCGTTGCTGATGTCAGAGTTCCTGCATACTCTGATTATCATCATTCACCACTCAATACGAAGTTTTGAAACATTGAAAGTCAGGAATGCCTGCTCGACACAAGGGCAATATTTATAAGAAAAAACCTGACAGGTCTCAAAGACCTGTCAGGTTTATATATTATTCTAAAAATAGTCCGCTTAGCTTACTATTCACTATTTTACTTCTTCCATTTCAACTGGTTTTGACTGACCAGGAAGTATCAGGTTTAAGATAACACCAATGACCGATGCTAACCCAATACCTGCTAAAGAGAATGAACCTAATTCAATGGATGCACCACCAATACCTACAGTTAAGATAACTGATACAATGACCATATTACGGGTTTTATGGAAATCAGCTTTTGACTCTGTCAGCGTTTTAATACCCACACTGGCAATCATACCAAAAAGCAACAACATAATACCGCCTAATACTTCGGTAGGAATTGATTTTAAAAAGCCGCTTACTTTTCCAACCACCGAAAACACAATAGCTGTAATAGCCGTGATACGCAATACTTTTGGATCTGTAACTTTGGTTAATTCAATGGCTCCTGTAACTTCTGAATAAGTTGTGTTTGGTACACTACCAATTAATCCGGCAAACGCAGTTGCCACACCATCACCAAGCATGGTTCTGTTTAACCCTGGCTCTTTAATAAAATCTTTTTCGGCTACAGCACCTACCGCATAAATATCACCTACGTGCTCAATCAGTGGCGCAATAGCCACAGGAATCATAAATAAAATCGCCTGCCAGTTGAACTCAGGCATGGTAAACTCAGGTAAAGCAATCCAGGCAGCGTCCCTAATTGGTGAAAAATCAACCACACCTAAAATTAGCGACAATACATATCCTACAATAATACCAACAAAAACAGGTATCAGTCTTAATAATCCTTTGAAGTAAACCACCGCAATAATGGCCGATAGTAATGAAACACCGGAGATAATCCAGTTGCCTTTGGCCATGTCAACACCTACTGAGGCTAATGATAAACCAATAACCATAATTACTGGGCCTACTACTACCGAAGGAAAAATACGCTTGATAAAACCTACTCCGCGCCATTTAATTAATAACGACATCAAAGAATAAACAATACCTACAGCTACTAAACCAGATAAAGTACCCGCCCAACCAAATTTTTCGGTGGCCAAAGTGATAGGTGCAATAAAAGCAAAACTACTGCCTAAAAATACAGGCACCTTGCCTTTTGTTATTAGATGAAAAATAAGTGTTCCAACACCTGCTGAAAATAGTGCTATTGATGGATTGATACCCACTAATAAGGGAACTAATACAGTGGCCCCAAATGCCACAAATAAAAATTGAATACCTATAATGACCTGTTTACTAAGGCCTAAACTTGGCGATGAATTCTTCATAATGACGATAACGTTACATGTTAAACCTTGCAAAAGTAAGAATATCAATGTAATTGCAATCATCCACTGGTTTATTTAGTGAGGTTCAAAATAAGTTAGCCAGACCATTGATTGAATGTAGTACACCCCCATCCCCATCTATCGATGGTACTTCCCCCTAAAATGGGGAAGAAGGATTGGCCGAATGCTTAATTATTCAACACAATGTAAAGAAGGCCATTCGCTCTTCCCTTTTTGCCATAACAAAAGGGGAAGTACCGTGACGAAGGCGCGGGGATGGGGATTACATTTTAAATATTTCCAAGCTTAAGACATGCGACTCTTTTTTGGGCAAAACAATTAAAAACATTAGGTTTGTTTGAGTTGATATATATAGTATGCAAAAATCTCTTACAAACCCCAACGCTGGCTTTGGTGCCCTGGCTGTTTTCATGACAGCTATTTCAACCATTTTAGGCGCCATATTATTTTTACGATTTGGTTATGCGCTTGCTCATGTCGGATTAGGCGGACTTATAGCTATTATTGTGATAGGTCATGTAGTTACGGTTCCTACAGCTTTGGCAGTAGCCGAAATTGCCACCAATCAGCGGGTGCAGGGCGGAGGTGCTTATTTTATAATATCTCGCTCCTTCGGGTTAAATATCGGTGGGGCCATTGGTTTAGCCTTGTTTCTATCGCAGGCGGTTAGTGTAGCCTTTTACATCATTGCCTTTGGTGAAGCATTTGACCCTTTAATTCCCTATCTGCCTTTTGACATTGATGCCGTAATATTTAAAAAGATAGTGACACTTATTCTGATGTCTATCCTTTCGGTAATTGTGGTACTAAGAGGTGCTAACATTGGCATGAAAGCATTGTATGGTGTGGTGGCTTTACTGTTTGTCTCCATCATTTTCTTCCTCATGGGAAAACCAATAACAGAAGGAATCGAGCTATCATTTAATAATACCATTACAAATGGTGATGGATTCTTTGTTGTATTTACCATCATTTTTCCGGCTTTTACAGGAATTGCTGCTGGCCTTGGCTTATCGGGCGATTTAAAAGACCCTAAAAGATCAATACCCAAAGGCACCTTAATGGCCACCATTGTTGGCATGGTCATTTATGTTATTGTGGCTTTCAAGCTAGCCTCATCGGCAACACCCGAAGCCATGCAGAGCGATCAGCTGATAATGTCGCAAATATCCATTTGGGGCCCCATTATTCCAATTGGTTTGGCCGCTGCATGTTTATCATCAGCTATTGGCTCTTTACTGGTAGCTCCACGTACCTTACAAGCCATCGGTTTCGACTGTATCTTACCATTCAATAATTTCAATAACTGGATAGCCAAAGGGCGCGACAATGACAATGAGCCAATCAATGGAAGTATCATCACCATCTTCATCGCCTTCTTCTTTATCATTATAGGTGATGTGGATTTTGTAGCTGAGATTATTTCCATGTTCTTTATGATTACCTATGGCTTTATCTGCCTTATCTCGTTCTTAGAGCATTTTGCAGCCGATCCATCATACCGACCAACATTTAAGTATAACAAGTGGTACTTTTCGTTATTAGGTGCTGTTCTTTCATTTTGGTTAATGTTCCAGATGAAATGGAGCTATGCTGTACTGGCAACATGTTTGATGGCAGCCACCTACTATTTTATAGCAATGGCTAATCCTGAAAGGCAAGGTCTTGAAAAATTATTCAAAGGTGTCATATTCCAGTTGAGTCGTCAGATACAAATATTTGTGCAGCGTGCCAATAAAGATGAGAAGGAAACCCATTGGCGACCTTTTGCTATTTGTGTTTCTGAAGATTCATTTAAACGACAAGCAGCTTTTGATTTATTAAGATGGGTGTGTTACAAACATGGCTTTGGTACATATATCCATTTTATTAAAGGCTTTTTAAATAAAGATACCCACGAGGAATCGCAGAACGTACTAAAGCGCCTTATTAATCAATCGGAAGGCAGTAAAAGCCGTTTATATCTCGATACAATCATAAGTCCGTCTTATACTTCGGCCATTGCTCAGGTGATTCAATTATCAGGCATTAGCGGAAAAGGCAACAACTTAATTCTATTCGAATTCTCACGCACCAACCCTGAGTCGCTCAAGCATGCACTGGACAACTATCAACTATTTGAAGCCACAGGCTTTGATGTATGTGTGCTTAATTCGTCGTATAAGGGCTTTGGCTATAAACGTGAGATTCATGTTTGGATCAGTGCACTTGACTTTAGAAATGCCAACCTGATGATCTTACTGGCATATATCATTTCGGGTCACCCTGAATGGCGCAATGCAGTTATAAAAATATTCGCCACCTTCCCCGAAAGTCAGGTAGAGAAACAGCGTAAACGATTACTCGAACTGATTCAGGAAGGTCGTCTGCCGATATCCTCGTCTAATGTGGTATTCTTATCGATGACGAATAATCAAACAACGCAAGAAATGATCATGAGCCATAGCTCCGATGCCGATTTAGCCATTGTTGGTTTCAGACCCGAAACAGTTAAGGAAAATCCTGTCAAGCTAATCGACTATGGCGATATGAGCAACATATTATTTGTTAACACCTCACACAAAAAAGACATTTAACTGGCGATGAAAAAGCAAAAAAATCAGGCTGATGTATTCATCCGCGTTGAACAATGGTGTAGCAATAATCAAAAGGCTCTTATTTTCACTATATTAAGCATTTTCACTCTTATGTCAATGCTGCTCTTTAATCTGCGAATAAGCGAAGGCGGCGATGACAGTACTTACATCATTAGAGCTGTTAACTTTATAAACGATGGCGCATACCCTTCATTCCAAGGGCCATTATACCCCATGTTTCTTTCACTATTTGTGTCGCTTTTTGGCATTAAGTTGGGCGTATTGAAGCTATCGTCTTTTGCACTAATGCTTTTTTGTCTTTGGTTTATATATAAACACTTCAAAGGCAGAGTGCCGTACACATTGCTGTTTGCCACCCTTTTATTGGTGTCAGTCAGTAGCTATTTCACATACTTCAGCAGTCAAACCTACAGCGAAGCCCTCTTTTTGGTTCTTCAACTGCCAGTTATTGCGCTAGTATTTAAGCTAATTGATAATAAAACAAATACATTCAACTGGAAAACAGTCGCTTTGTTGAGTCTGGCCATTTTTGCAGGCTACCTCACTCGCACGGTTGGAGTAGGAACTCTCATTGCAGTGATGGTATTTCTGGCATTAGATAAGAGATACAAAGAAGCAGGAGCTATTCTGGGTGGTTTCATTGTTTTGTTTGGCTTCTTCCTGATTATTAAAAGCAGCATTTGGCAAATACCTATGTTTGACGATGGGCAAGCATCAACTTTAATCTATAAACATCCTTATCAATTAGATAAAGGCAAAGAAACAATAGGTGGTTTTATCACACGATTTATCGATAACTCCAACCTGTATCTTTCCAAACATTTTATTAAAATGCTTGGCTTGCGAGCTGCTGGTCCTACTGCTGTCTATGGCTTCATTACTGTGTTGCTGTATGCTATTTTCGCCTATGCAACTGCTAAAGCCTTTAAAAAGAATAAATACCTTCTGTTTGTTGCAATATATTTGATGACGATGTTAGGCATCACCTTTACTGCGCTGCAAAAGCTTTGGGATCAGTATCGACTGATAATTCCGTTCTTCCCATTTATGGTGATGACTGTGTTATACGGATTATGGGAGCTCAGCCAGCTTAAGAAAAGCAGCTTGCTCAAATATCTGTTTCTGGTACTTATTGGGATTAGCTTTATTGGCTCGGCAAAACAATCATTTACAAAAATTGATTTGCTCACATTACGCAAGAATTTAAAAGGTGATTTATACGAAGGCTATACCGATGACTGGCGCCATTTCCTTTCGATGTCGGAATATGCAGGAAAAAAACTGCCTGAACAAAGCTATGTGGCAGCACGTAAACCAAATATGGCCCGCATTTATGCCGATGGGAAAAAGTTTTATGGCATCTATCGATTCGATACAAATGATCCAGATAAGCTATTGCAACGCTTAAAGGATAAAAAAGTCACACATGTGATAATGGCCAGCTTGCGCAAAAACCCAAGAGTCAACAATGGCCAAACAATCAATACTATTCAACGGTATTTGTACATCATTTCAAAAAAATATCCAGAGGTTTTTAAACTGGAATACCAAATAGGTAAAATTGAACCGGCCTTTTTATTTAGAGTTGACTACAAGGCCGCTAAATCAATAGAAAGCAATAATCAGGGGAATTGACGCGATGAAAGTTAACGAAGAAAGAAGAAAATATTTTGAGTCGAGAGCAAGTAGCTGGATCAAATACCGTAAAAGACGATCTTATTACTGGGACTCGATAACACGTTATTGCAATTACTATATACAAGAGGATAGTTCGGTCCTTGAAATTGGATGTGGTTCGGGTGAATTATTGGCAGCTATTAATGGCAAAAATAAAACCGGTATTGATTTTTGCGAGCCTATTCTTAAGCAAGCCAAAGAACAGTTCCCTGATATTAACTTCCAATTGATGGAAGCTGAAAACATCAATCTGGAAGAAAAATTCGATGTCGTTATTCTGTCAAACCTAATTGGTGTAATTGACGATATTGAGCATGTTTTTAATGAGCTTAAAAAGGTGTGTCACGAAAAAACACGTATCATCGTCACCTATTACAACCGACTATGGGAACCCATTATCCGCTTTGCCGAATGGATAAAAATTAAGAAACGCACACCCGAGCAAAACTGGTTATCAACTGGCGACATTGCCAACTTACTATATCTGGCAGGGTTCGATGCATACAAAAAGAACCGAAGCATGCTTATGCCCTATCGCATACCTGTCTTTTCATGGCTTCTCAATCGATTTGTTTCTCGCTTGCCATTTTTTCAGTTATTCGGGCTCAATCAGTTTGTTTTTGCACGACCATTTCCGCCGCGTTTATCGCAAGATGAGGTAGACTCCCGATACTCTGTGTCTGTGGTTGTGCCGGCGCGCAATGAGAGTGGTAATATTGAAGCTGCCATTGAGCGCACACCACAAATGGGCAAATTCACCGAACTGATTTTTGTAGAAGGAAACTCTACGGATGATACCTGGGAGACCATACAACGACTAGCTGAAAAATACAAAGACAGCCATCGCATTAAAATTATGCAGCAAGACGGGAAAGGAAAAGGCGATGCCGTGCGTAAAGGATATGCTGCTGCCGAAGGCGATATTTTAATGATTCTGGATGCCGATCTGACGGTTCCGCCAGAAGATTTACCAAAATTCTACAATGCTATTACACGTGGGAAAGGTGAATTTATCAATGGCGTACGCTTAGTTTATCCAATGGAGAAAAATGCCATGCGCACACTCAACTCCATCGGCAATCATTTTTTCTCAAAGCTATTTAGCTGGATATTAGAACGTCCGATAAAAGACACGCTATGTGGCACTAAGGTTATGTTTAAACGTGACTACCTTAAACTGGCAGAAAATCGATCTTTTTTTGGTGATTTCGATCCATTTGGCGACTTTGATTTGCTATTTGGTGCTTACAAGCTAAATCTCAAAATAGTAGATTTGCCCATCAGGTACCGCGAAAGAAAATATGGTGATACAAATATTTCACGTTTTAGCCATGGTTTTATTCTGCTTCGTATGTCGGCATTTGCTGCTGCAAAAATTAAGTTTTGGTAGATAAATAGACAATGACTTGCTTGAGCGGCTATTTTTTCCAAATTTTACAGCCTTATAGTACGGTTTAGCTAATTGCTATTCCAAACTTGTATTAAACAAACACATGAAACGACCATGTAAATTTGAGTATCCAAATTTTCAAACAGGAGGATGATAAAATTTACTTGAGAGTTCCATATGGCAAATGAAAGCAAATTATAATCATATGAAAACAGCCATTTTCCCTGGATCGTTTGATCCATTTACTGTTGGGCACGAGGATGTAGTACGAAGAGGATTAAGCTTATTCGATAAAATAATAATTGCTGTTGGATACAATTCAAATAAAAGCGATTTTTTCCCACTGGAAGATCGTATGCAATGGATACGCGATGTATTTGTCGATGACGAACGTGTAAGTGTAGAAAAATACGAAGGCTTAACCGTTGAATTTGCTAAAGAAGTTGGCTGTACCCATATTTTAAGAGGCATTAGAACATCTGCCGACTTTGAATACGAACGTGCTATTGCACAGGTAAATAAAGCAATGAGTGGTTTCGATTCGGTATTTTTATTAACCACTCCAGAACACACACCAGTTAACAGTTCCATTGTTCGCGACATTGTTAAGCATGGTGGCGATGCAGGTCAGTTTTTGCCAGAGTCAATCAAAATCAATATCCAAAAGTATATGTAAATGCGATTAAGCTTACTTGCATTACTGTTTATTTGTCATACTGGCTTTCTGTTTGCTCAACAAATGCAATGGGTAACAGTCAAAGGTCAGGCACCTGATTATGCGGGCTATACTTTGGTGATGGAAAAAGTGATGAACCCCATTACTTTGGAAACAACTGGTCTAATGGCTATTGATGTTGACAAAAATGGTGCTTACGAACAAAGCGTTGAGATTTCAGGCATCACATATGCAAGCATAGACATGGGTAAATATCGTGGCTATATTTATCTTGAACCAGGTCAAACATACAATTTAGCATTACCGCCATTTCAACCACGTAGCGATGCCGATAGGTTTAACCCATACTTCATACCTGAAGAAATTGAATTGGGCATAATCAATAAAGAAGCTCAAGGTTTAAATCAAAGCATTACCAATTTTGATATTGACTTAAATAAGGCCTACAATACTAATGCAGTAAATATCTTCTCAAGAGGAAATGTCACTAAGGCACAGGAAATCATCGCTGAACTGGATAGTGCATACAACATTGAACATCCGTATTTTGAGCAATACAAACAGTATGCCTATGGCGAGCTATTAACATTAGCATACAAAAGAAATAAGCGCAAAGCGATGTATTTTGCCATGAACAGTGATTCATTAGATATGTTCATGCCATCGTTTCAGCAATCCTTCAATACCTTATTTAAAAGCTTTTTTACATCTTACTTTACATCTTCCAAAGGTGATGATTTAAGAGATGCTTATACAAAAGCAGCCAGTTTTGATAGTTTAAGAACGGTCTTTAAGAAAGATACGCTTTTTGCTCAAACCGAGCTTGCCGAAGTTATCTTACTTAAAGGACTTTATGACGCATTTTATTCGGGTCGATACGACCAGGAACGGATTATTGACTTATATGCACAAGCGCAGGAGCAAGGCAGCACCTTGGTTATCAAAGACATTGCTAAAAGTTTATACAAGCGTGTTACATGGCTACGAACAGGAACTGCGGCACCACAATTTACTTTATACAGACTCGATGGCAAAGAGCGCTCTTTGAGTGATTACCATGGTAAGTTTGTGTACCTGAATTTTATGCACACCAGCAATCATACATGCAAGCAAGAGCTACAGTTATTAAACGTTTTATCAAAGCAATTACGACGTGAATTAACTTTTGTAACGGTGATTATGGATGAGGATCCAACAGCTGCCCAAAAGTTAATTAAGGATAACAAGTACAAATGGGATTTCTTGCATTATGCAGCCATGCCTAAGGTAGCTCTCGATTACCGCATCAAAGCATTACCGGTATACTTTGTGATTGACCCAACACAAAAACTATTAGTTTCACCTTCGCCTTCGCCGGGTGAGAACTTTCTACCAATATTCCAGGAAGAACAACGTAAGTTTAACTACGAACAACTGCGTAAGAAAAAGCCAAAACAGAAAAGTATTTACGATTTTTAATAAAGTTCGATAAGTTGCTTAGCAAAGGTTCTCTAACACTTTGCTAACCCAAAACATTCCTTATCTTATGATTACGTGAATGATGGCTGAGCTTATTTCTTAACCCGACCAGGGTTTTTACTCATAAATTCTTTCCAGCTTTTTGAACCACCAGAAATGTTGACTCGCTGATTCTGAAGAAAATGACAATAAGCTGCTGCCAAGCCATCTGTTGCATCCAGATACTTGGGCAACTCACTAATCTTTAAAAGGTTTTGAAGTAACATGGCCACTTGTTCTTTGGATGCACGGCCATTACCTGTTATGGCTTGTTTAATGCGCAGTGGTGCATACTCAAAAATGGGAATCGAACGCGTTAAAGCAGCAGCCATAGCAACACCTTGTGCACGTCCAAGTTTCAACATTGATTGTACATTTTTGCCATAGAAGGGCGCTTCAATAGCAAGTTCATCAGGATGGTAAGATTCAACCAACTGTACAACGCGTTCAAATATCTTTTGCAGCTTCAGGTAATGATCGCCATACTTATGTAGTTCGAGCACGCCCATGGTTACCAAGTCGGCTTTATTACCAATGCAACGGATAATACCATAACCCATCACGGTTGTTCCCGGGTCAATACCCAATATAATGCGCTCTTTAGCCAAGTTGAACCTCGTTTAAAATAGAGCTAAAGGTTAAGCACTTATCGCCAAACTTTCCTTTGACATTATTCACCAATACCGCATTGTACTTGTTGATGGTATCCAAATCAGCAGGATTGCTAACTTGCATCTGGCACGAGAAGTTAGTATTTCCTTCTTCAACCACTGCCATAACTTCATACAATTCAACACGGATGTCTTTCACCAAATCTTTCATGGTAGGTATGTAGTTGCGGTTCATCCATTGTTTCCAATCATCAACAATAGAATCAGCAATCATAAATGTAGTGTTGAATATATACATGGTCATTCGCTTAAATAATAAAAGGGCAGAAGTTACGATAATAACTTCTGCCTTCTGCCTTTAATCTTCAGTCTATTTTATAATATCGAATCCACAGTAAGGAACCAGCACCGCTGGCACTTTAATCCCTTCATCAGTTTGATTATTCTCAAGAATAGCTGCTACAATACGTGGTAATGCCAAAGCACTACCGTTTAATGTATGTGCCAGCTGAGCTTTTTTCTCGCCGTCTTCTTTGTAACGTAGTTTTAATCGGTTAGCCTGATAATTTTCAAAGTTAGAAACCGAACTTACTTCTAACCAACGCTCCTGAGCGGCTGAATACACTTCAAAATCGTAGGTTAATGCTGAAGTAAAACTTAAATCGCCACCACACAAACGAAGCATACGCCATGGTAACTCTAATTTCTCAACCAAAGTTTGAACATGCGCTACCATTTTGTCTAATATCTCATATGAATTATCAGGATGTGCTACTTGCACAATCTCTACCTTATCAAATTGATGCAGGCGATTCAAACCACGCACATGTGAACCCCAGGAACCAGCTTCGCGACGGAAACATGCTGAATAAGCGCAATGCTTAACCGGCATCTCAGAAGCCTTTAAGATTACATCACGAAATATATTCGTTACGGGTACTTCGGCTGTCGGAATCAAATATAGATTATCAGCTGTTGCATGATACATCTGGCCTTCTTTATCTGGCAATTGCCCTGTTCCA
This sequence comes from Carboxylicivirga marina, assembly GCF_016612505.1. GTDB lineage: Bacteria > Bacteroidota > Bacteroidia > Bacteroidales > Marinilabiliaceae > Carboxylicivirga > Carboxylicivirga marina. Next base: position 56,468 of record NZ_JAENRR010000014.1, on the reverse strand, counting down.
AAGCCTGAATCTTCATTAACCAAAAGTGGCGGAATCACTTCATTATAGCCTGCTTTATCAGCTTCATCGAGGAAGAAGTTGATTAACGCACGTTGCAGGCGAGCTCCCTTTCCTTTATAAACTGGGAAACCAGCGCCAGTTATTTTTGTACCTAATTCGAAATCAATTAAATCATACTTTTTTATTAAATCCCAATGAGGTTCTTTGGCCTCAAGCTGTGGCATTGTCCCACCAGCTTTCACTTCCACATTATCCTCTTCGCCTTTACCAGGAGGAACGATTTCATTAGGTATATTTGGCAATGACACCAATTGCTCGTTTAATTGAGCTGTTATTTCATCATGCTTAGCATTTAGCACCTTAATGCTTTCTTTAAGCTCACCGGTACGTTCTTTTGCTTTATTCGCCTCTTCAGCCTTTCCGGACTTAAACAATTGTCCAATCTCCTTCGATAGAGCATTCATCTCTTGCTGGAATGTTTCGGCTTCAACCTGAGTAGCTTTGCGGCCATTATCCAGTTCAATGATTGTTTCGACAATTTGTGAGGCGTCGAAGTTCTTAATTTTTAGTCGCTCTACGACTAATTCTTTATTATCCTGAATGAATTTTAACGTCAACATGATGTCATCTTGTTTGCGAGTAAAAAAAATCTCCTGAAATTATCACGAAAGTAATAAAAACAGGAGATTTAATAATGCTTTCAGTAATCTTATTCAGCAGTAAAAGGTTCTACTGATACATAAGATCTGTTGTCTTTTTTCTTGCGGAAAGCAACAGTACCATTAATTAAAGCGAAAAGAGTGTGGTCTTTACCCATACCAACGTTTTCACCAGGGTGGTGCTGTGTACCTCGTTGTCTAACAAGGATGTTTCCAGCTTTGGCAGCTTGACCGCCATAAATTTTTACGCCAAGTCGTTTACTTTCCGACTCTCTACCGTTCTTCGAACTACCGACGCCTTTCTTATGTGCCATCTTATTCTAATTTTTTTGTATTAACCTACGATTTCTTCAATTTGAATTTGTGTGAAGTATTGACGGTGTCCGTTCTTCTTCTGGTAACCTTTTCTTCTTTTCTTTTTGAATACGATTACTTTATCACCTTTTACGTGTGATAGAACTTTAGCCGTTACTTTTGCACCTTCAACAACAGGAGCGCCAATTTTTACATCTCCTTCGTTGTCTGTTAAAAGTACATTTTCAAATTCAACTGTAGCGCCTTCATCGGCACTCAATCGATGCACAAAGATTTTTCTTTCTTTCTCTACTTTGAATTGCTGTCCAGCAATATCAACAATTGCGTACATGTCACCAAATTTTATGGTTTTATCCAGGAGGTGGGTCTACTCTTTCAAAACCACTTTTTCTACCCCTCAGGATTCAATGGAGTGCAAAAGTATATAAAATTAATATTCAACACAAATAAAAAGGACTTCTGTAAGCTGAAAATTAGTTTTTTATGCACCTCAAAGGTAATGAATCTCTGATTTAAAAAGCCCTATACAATAAATGTTAAAAACTAATTACTATATTTGTTTCAATGCATTAATACACTAATCCTCTTGATTTTTGACACTAATTTATGGTATCAACTTTATCGAGACAATGATCTAACAGCGATTATGAGCAGAAAAAAAATCAAGTTAAACATTCTTGGTTTGTCATATAGCCAAACCCAATCAGGAGCTTATGCTTTAGTTTTGGCCGAAGAAGATGGAGAAAGGCGTATCCCCATTATAATAGGAGGGGTAGAAGCACAGTCAATAGCCATTAAATTAGAAGGATTAGAACCACCTCGCCCATTAACTCACGATTTATTTCTTAACTTCTCCAAATCATTTAATATTGAAATAGAGGAAGTTATCGTTTATAAACTCGAAGAGGGCATTTTTTACTCTGAACTTGTCTGTCAAAGAGATAACGAAAAATTGCACATCGACTCCCGTACCTCAGATGCCGTTGCTTTAGCCTTACGTTTTGGTTGTCCAATTTACACCTATGACGATATCATTGAAAAAGCCGGCATCGTACTAGATTTTGATAAGAAAGAAGAGGGGCATGCAATAACCCCTATTGATAAACCAGAATCTAAAAAGGAAAGCTCAGCAAAGTATCAATCAAAAACGATTGACGAACTAAAGAAGCTACTTGAAGAAGCGATTATGTCTGAAGATTATGAAAAAGCCTCAAAAATAAGAGACGAAATTAATCGTCGAGAAGAATAAATTAACCCATTCAGCTACACCTTACCAACACGTATTAAAGCCTAAACCTTATGAAGAAGTATGTTATAGCACTTGCTTGCCTGCTATTATCAACGGCTCTTTTTGCGCAAAACACAAACCAAATAGTAGAAGTTAACACCGCAGCATCATTTAATTTTATGGGAATAGTCCGAGGCTTATTCGGTATGGGCGTATTAATTGGCATTGCTTGGCTATTTAGCTTAAATCGAAAAGGCATTTCATGGAAAGTTGTAGGAATTGGTTTAGGCATACAGCTCTTGTTAGCAATATCAGTTTTGTATATTCCTTTTGTACAAAGCATTTTTGAGTTCCTTGGAAAGTTATTTACATTGGTATTGGACTTTACTAAAATTGGAACTGAGTTTCTACTTGGCGATTTGCTGGATACTACAACGTTTGGATACATATTTGCCTTTCAAATTTTACCGACCATTATTTTCTTTTCGGCTTTAACGAGCGTGTTGTTTTACCTGGGCGTAATACAAAAGGTGGTATGGGTATTAGCTTGGTTACTAACCAAAGCTCTAAAGCTTTCTGGTGCAGAAAGCTTATCTGTTGCTGGGAATATCTTTTTAGGACAAACAGAAGCGCCCTTAATGATTAAGGCATATCTGCCAAAGATGAATGCTTCAGAAATGTTTTTGGTGATGGTTGGAGGCATGTCAACTGTTGCTGGTGGAGTTTTGGCAGCTTACATTGGTTTTTTAGGTGGTGATGATCCGGTTCAGCGCTTAATGTTTGCGAAGCATTTATTAACGGCATCAGTAATGGCAGCACCTGGTGCCATTGTCATTTCTAAAATATTGGTTCCACAAACTGAGGAGATACGTTCGGAAATTAAGATTTCACTTGATAAAATTGGCAGTAACATACTCGATGCCATGAGTAACGGCACTACCGAGGGCTTAAAATTAGCAGCAAATGTAGGTGCTATGTTATTAGTGTTTTTTGCCTTTATAGCACTTGTTAATTATGGTTTTGATAAAATTGGCGAATGGACAACACTTAATAATTCGATTGCTCAATGGACCAACGGACAATACGAACATTTTAATCTTGAATTTATTCTCGGATATTGCCTTGCTCCACTAATGTGGTTAATAGGAGTACCATCGCAAGACATTACTTTAGTAGGCCAATTGCTTGGAGAGAAAATTATAGCCAGCGAATTTGTGGGTTACACCAGTCTGGCCGAGTTCAAATCAACCGGAGCACTTGCCAGCAGCAAATCTGTAATAATGGCCACTTATATACTATGTGGTTTTGCCAATTTTGCATCCATTGGCATTCAAATTGGAGGCATTGGCGGATTGGCACCTAACAAGCGAGAATTCTTATCTAAATTTGGCTTTAGAGCATTGCTGGCCGGCACACTTGCCTCATTAATGTCAGCCACCATCGTGGGGATGATGATGGGATAAAAAAAGCCCCGGGAATGTCCCAGGGCAAACAAATATCCTTTAACCCGAGTTCAGGTTTTTAGATTAAATACCACGTGCATCAACCTTTACAGGCTTCTGAATAATCAGTTTTAATCCATCTGATGTTGTACATACAGCTACAACATTTAAGGTTTTATTTATCGAACTGCCTTTTGGTAGTTTAATTCGAATCTCACCTTTTTTCGAAGAAATCTTTTTAGCGGGTGATAAGTTCTTATGATAGTACTTACCTTCAATAAGTTTACCTTCGTAAAACTCAACCGATTTAATACTTTTTGTTCCTTCACCGCTTAAAGATAATCCTATAACATAAGTACTTGCTGTACGAATATTATCATTTTTTGTAATCTTAATTGCAGGATCCTGGCGTAGTTTTCCAAGATTAGTGTAACGCTTAAGACCGATTCCCGGCAATCCATTTTTGTATTCGTATTCCGCCGAAATACGTCCTTCACGATCAAATCGTTTACAGGTGCCTGTTAATCGACCATCAACATATGGTTGCTCTTTGTAAACCTTTCCTGTTGAGTGATAAGTTAAGCGAACTCCTTCTTTTTTGTTTTCTGCATAATTGATGGTTTCTAACAACTTACCTGACTTTGAAAAGCGCTTTGAAATACCGTGACGAATAGCAGATTTACTGCCTTCTTGAAATTTCATCGATATCTCCCATTCAACAGGCGAATGAGGGTCATCATTAAAATGACGCTTTTTAATAAAGGTGCCATCCGCATTTTTAGCGTTGGTTTTCACCACTTCTTTTTGAGGTCCGAAAAATTGGCAACTACTTAATGCTATTACCAAAATTGCAACCAATAAATGTAATCGTTTCATAAAAAAAAATAAGGGGGTAGTTTAAATATAAGGATCAAAAAAAGGCTGCCAAGTAATTGACAGCCCTTATTAATAGTATCTTTTTACTATAATAGAGCATCAATTTTTGATGCCAATATAGTTTTTGGAACAGCTCCAACTTGTTTGTCAACTACTTCTCCATTTTTGAAGAATAAAATTGTAGGAATGTTACGAATACCAAACTTCACTGAAGTACCAGGACTACTGTCCACATCCATTTTTGTGATTACGGCTTTATCGCCATATTCTTCTGCCAATTCTTTAACAATAGGCGTAACCATACGACATGGTCCACACCACTCAGCCCAAAAATCAACCAATACTGGCTTGTCTGAATTTAATACTAACTCTTCAAAATTGGCATCAGTAACTTCGATCAACATAGCAAATCTGTTTTACTTTATTATTATAAAAATTTTAACTTCCTAACTTAAAAGTGATTGCGCAAAGTTAAATAAAATAACTACTGCAGGTCCAAAAATACACATTTTTTAATATATAGGAATAGATTAAGAACTGATTCTCATCAAGTCTTACGCAATCGTCATTTCAATATTCTGATGTTCTTCAATATACTTAATAAAATCATCGTTGAGATCAACACGCATGGTTCTTGACAAAAACTGTACCTGATTTTTAGTTTCCGGGTCCTGCACCATGAATTTTAGGGTTACTTTTCCTTCGTTGGTTTGTAATATATTAGCTAACTCAGTAATTAACTCCTGCGAAATAGCATTCAGTGGCACTTTTAAAGTCACTGTATTCACCATTGTATCGCGCAGCTCGCTCAAAAATTTGATGCTGTTAATTTTAAACTCAAGCTCATCCTGATTGTAACGACGTGGTTGTACACGACCTTTAACCATAATAAAATAGCCCATCTCAAGATATGGCAAAAACTCAGTAAAATCATTTCCGAAGAAGGCAAATTCAAATGAGCCAGTATAATCTTCCATAGACATAATGGCATATGGATTTCCTTTTTTAGTAGTACCTCTACGAACATTTACGACACTACCGGCCAATGTCATTTCCCGGCCTTTCATGTTTTCTAAATCGTCCAGTTGCTTCAATCGGTGATGAATAAAATTTTTCATCTCCAGTTTATACTGGTCAAGCGGATGAGCCGATAAGTATATACCGATGTATTCTTTCTCATGATTGAGTTTCTCAATAATAGAATACTCAATACAATTTGGCATATCGGGCGTTTTAATGGCGATATCACCTCCCATGGCACCAAATAATGAGTTTTGCGATGACGCTTTATCGGCCTGATAGCGATTGCCATAGCGAATCAAATGCTCAATAAAATTCATATCATCGTTTTCATGCTTCCCAAAGAATTGGGCACGATGATAGCTACCCATCGTATCAAATGCACCTGAAAAAGCCAGCGCTTCAATATTCTTTTTGTTAACCGTGGTCAAAGGTAGTCGCTCTACAAAGTCATATACAGTTTTAAAGGGCCCATTGCTTTCTCGTTCTTGAATAATGGCTTCTACCGCACCTTCACCAACTCCTTTAATACCAGCCATACCAAAACGAATCGCCCCTTCTTTGTTTACGGTAAACTTACGATACGATTCATTCACATCAGGCCCCAAAACATCCATCCCCATGTTTTTACACTCTTCCATGAAGTTGGTAATCTTGGTAATATCACTCAGATTACGGCTCAGTACTCCCGCCATAAACTCGGCCGGATAATGTGCTTTAAGATAACCTGTTTGATAGGCGATATAGGCATAACACACTGAGTGCGATTTATTAAAGGCATAACTGGCAAAGGCTTCCCAGTCACCCCAAATCTTCTCAATTAAATCCTCGGGTTTCTTAATGGTTGTTTTACCATCCGTACAGGCCTGAACAAACTCATCACTACCAAGACATCCACTTACGAATTTCTCTTTCAGTTTGTTCATCATCTCCATAATCTTCTTACCCATAGCTTTACGCAATGAATCGGAATCACCACGCGTAAAACCACCCAGAGCACGAGATTGTAACATCACCTGCTCCTGATACACGGTAATACCGTAGGTATCTTTCAGGTAAGGTTCCATCATTGGATGATCATAAACAATTTCTTCGCGACCATGCTTACGGGCAATAAAGGATGGAATGTACTCCATCGGTCCTGGACGATACAAAGCATTCATAGCAACCAAATCTTCGAAACGGTTTGGCTGCAATCCTTTCAGGTGCTTTTTCATCCCCGGCGACTCAAACTGGAAGATGGCAGTTGTTTCGCCTCGACTAAATAACTTAAAGGTCTCCTTATCGTCCAGATCAACGTTATTGATATCAACATCAACCCCTTTAGAGAGCTTTATATTACTCAATACTTCTTTAATGATAGATAGTGTTTTCAGCCCCAGAAAATCCATCTTCAACAAACCAATATCTTCTACAAAACGGCCATCGTATTGGGTTGTTAGCAACTCCTCACCTTTTGTTGGCATCACCGGCAAATGCTCGTCAAGCGGATTTTTTCCGATTAGCACACCACAAGCATGAACACCTGTTTGGCGCACTGAACCTTCAAGTGCTTCGGCAAATTTTATAGTTTGAGCAATGAGTGCGTTCGATGATTCTTTTTCTTCCAGAAGTGCTGGTTCCTCCTTATAGGCCTTCTTAAAACTCATCTTGGGTGCTTCGGGTACCATTTTTGCCAAACGGTTAGCTTCAGCCAGTTCTAGTCGCAATACACGCGCCACATCTTTAATGGAACTCTTTGTGGCCATTGTACCAAAAGTACATATATGTGCCACTTTATCTTGCCCATATTTATCAGTTACATAGTCCAATACGGCTTGTCGTCCATCATCATCAAAATCAATATCGACATCGGGCATGGATACACGATCAGGATTTAGAAAACGCTCAAAAAGCAAATCGTACTTGATAGGATCAACATCGGTGATGCCGGCACAGTATGCCACCGCAGCACCCGCTGCCGAACCACGACCAGGCCCTACAATCACACCATTGTCCTTCGCCCAATTGATAAAATCCTGTGTGATTAAGAAATAGCCGGGAAAACCCATTGTTTTAATGGTGTCGAGCTCAAACTCCAAACGCTCAGTTACATGATCTTCCAACTCCTCACCGTATCGTTTATGTGCTCCTAAAAACGTTAAGTGCTTTAGGTAATCTGCCTCCAGTTTAATCTGAATAACCTTTTCGTACCCACCTAAACGCTCAAATGATTTTTCACTAAACTCCTCAATTAATGCCTCTTCGGAGAATTTATTTGTATAAGCCTCATAGGTTCCGAACTCCTCAGGAATATTAAAGGGCGGCATAATAGGGTCTGAGTCGAGCTTAAAATATTCTACTTTCTCGGCAATTTCAGCAGTGTTAGCTAAGGCATCGGGCACATCGGCAAAAAGCTGATTCATCTCGTCAGTGGTTTTAAACCACTCTTGCTTTGTATAGCGCATACGAGTTGGATCATCGTAATCGCGCCCGGTGCTTAAGCAAACTAAAACATCATGTGCCTCGGCATCCTCAGGGTTCATAAAATGTGAATCATTGGTGGCTATTACTTTCACCTCTAATTCGGCTGCCAAACGGCGAATGACCTTATTAACCCTCACCTGGTTTTCATAAACATCGGCCCTTAAACGTGGATCATTATTGCGATGACGCATTAACTCCAGATAGTAATCTTCTCCAAAAACATCCTTAAACCAAACAATGGTTTCTCGTGCCTTTTCGATATTACCGGCCATAATATGCTGAGCCACTTCTCCACCCAAACAAGCACTGCTGACAATAACACCTTCACTATACTTCTCAATTAAATCCTTATCTATTCGAGGCTTATAATACATTCCATCGGTATGAGCAATGGAAGTCATTTTCAGCAAATTCTGATAGCCCTTGTAGTTTTTTGCCAACAAAATAATGTGATGACCACCTGAATCGGTTTTATCATCTTTCCTTAAATGTCCTCGTTTGGCCACATATGCTTCTACGCCAATAATTGGCTTTACATCGGCTTTTGTACAAGCCACATGAAATTCTTTAATTCCAAACATGCTACCATGATCGGTTAAAGCAACGGCCGGCATACCATCTTCTTTGGCTTTGGCAGCAATATCGCCGGTTTTGGCAGCTCCATCTAATATCGAATACTGCGAGTGCACATGCAGATGTACAAATGGCTGTGGTGTTATATTCTTCTTAGCAGCTTCCCATTTCGCCTCCTCTTCTTCGATGGAAACCTCATCAAATGCCGAACTAACCTTAAATGACTCGTACTCTACACCAACGAGCTCAATGGTTTTTGGGTTATTCTCTTTAAATGCCTGAATCTGATTGGCCGACATTTTATGCAAATCAGGACTCAAGCCGTCAACCCTTATTAATTCAAGGAAACAACGAGATGTAGCCTCAACATCGGCTGCGGCATTGTGAGCTTCGGCAAAAGGAACGCCGAATAATTTCAGGTGAAGTTCGGTCAGCGTTGGATTTTTAAGTTGCCCCTTTCTTTTCAGGTCGCAAAACTCCTTACTGCCAGTCATGGTATCCAGCATTGGTGCTGTTACCAATTCCTGTTCATCCATCTCACATCGAAGCAGCTCACACCCAACAATGTTTATATCAAACGTTACATTATGGCCAATTATATACTTTGACTGCTTAACATCTTCAATAAAATCCTTTAAAGCTTCTATTAATGGAATCCCTTTTTCGTGAGCAATTTCTGTAGAGATACCATGAACTGCAACAACATCTTCAGGAATAGTGTAACCATCGGGTGTAATAACATGATTTTTGGCAAACAAGAAATTCCCTTCAATATCATGGCATTGCCAAGCTAACTGAACCATTCTTGGCCAGTTATCAAAGTCAGTTAAAGGTGCTTTCCACTTTTTGGGTAAACCAGTTGTTTCAGTATCAAATATTAAAAACATCTCAGTATCAGAATTTTCTATTATCCAGTTATTGCACAGAGCAGGGTTGGCGAAGTTAACGAATAAAAAGATGAATACATTGAATCATTGCATGTCAAATTACCCTTTTAATTATGAAGGAGATCCTCTCGTGAAAATAGTCGTAACCTTTGTGTTCATGCTACGTTAAGCGCTTATAAATTGTTCAATTTGATGTGAAATTGGGAAATTAATTGAACTTAATTGGGGATCTAATACAAATAAAGATGATGTTGAAAAAAAGGATTGCGGCATGGCTGCCATAGCCATGTACTGGGGTAGTGTATACGCGCAGGAGATTGATTTAAACAGTGAACTGGATGATATTTTTATATGGAGGTATCGGTTGCGTCTAAAAACTCTGTGTCAATTAATGAAACACCAGGTGTAGTAACTGTTATCACAAAGGAGGAGATTCAAAACTCTGGTGCAAGAGATTTAATTGATGTATTGAGTCTTGTTCCTGGCTTTGGCTTTGGCATGGATATGTGAAGTACAACTTTGGGCTCTAACATAACAAAGTGTAATTAATCGCAATTCGTTTGTAATTCATTTAGAAAGAGGTATCTTTGCACCCGCAAAACGAGTTTTTGCAATTGTTTAATTAATTAAAACGTAATACTATGCCTGTAAAAATTAGACTGGCACGTCACGGACGTAAAAGGTATGCTTACTACCACATTGTAGTAGCCGATAGCAGAGCACCACGCGATGGTAAATACATTGAGCGTATTGGGTCATATAACCCAAACACCAATCCTGCTACAATCAACTTAAACTTTGATAAAGCAATTGACTGGTTAGGAAAAGGTGCTCAACCAACTGACACTGCTCGTGCGATTTTATCGTACAAAGGTGTGATGATGAAGAAGCACTTACTAGAAGGTGTTAAAAAAGGTGCTTTTGATGAGGCTGAGGCTGAAAAGCGTTTCAACGCTTGGTTAACTGAAAAAGAAGGTCAGATTCAAGCTAAGAAAGATCAATTAGCAGGTGCTAAAGCAGACGCTACTAAAGAGCGTTTAGATCATGAAGCTAAAATCAACACTGAGAGAGCTGAATCTCTTGCTGCTAAGAAAGCTGAATTGGCTGCTGAAGCTGAAGCCGCTGCCAAAGCTGCTGCTGCTGAAGCTGCAGGTGAGGAAGCTGAAGAAGAAGCTACTGAGGGAACTGAAGAAGCTCCTGAAGCGCCAGCTGCTGAGTAATTCAGTCCGATCTTTTTCAAAAGATATTAAGAAGCCATCCATTATGGGTGGCTTTTTTTATACCATTAATTCTAATCTTAGTTTATTAAGTACACTTAAGACGCTCATTAATAAGCTTCAAATCACAATTGGGAATAAGTTTGATTACAAGAATAAAGAGCCACAGAAAACGACTCCAGCACCAAGCAGGAATCCAACATGCACTTGCAATGGAGTATGTGCATTTAGATACAGTCGAGCCGAACCAAGTGCCCCTGCAATGCTAATCGCAAGAATAAATACCACCCACAGATCAAGACCAAAGGTTAGTGCCAGAGCCAATAGTGCGCCGCACAAACCTCCTATACCAATCATATGCATGCTAATCTTCCAGAATATGGTGATTCCTAAGGCCATTAATATCACTATAATGGTTGCTAACATAAAGCCCTGGATAAAAGATGGCACGATGGGTATACGACTCAGAAAGAAATAACCAATTCCATAAAAGATGGATGTAAATAAAGTAGGCCAGAGTCGTTCCTTTCTATCGGTCATATATACACTTTTAACAACTCCCAATAGCATAAATAGAGGAATAAGGCTTACCGGCAAAGCACAGGTACTAATAAATACAAACAAATAAATTAGTCGTTTGTGCTCAAAAGGAAGGTATGAAAAATGTCCACCCAAATTAAATATCAGAAACAAACCAATGGTAGGTATTAACATTGGATGTAAAACTGTAGAAAGAGCTTTTGCGGCTGTTCGCATGTACTATCCATTAAAAAGCCGGTTATTAACCGGCTGAAGTTTATAATTCTTTCCTGAGGCGTGCCACTGGAATATTTAATTGTTCGCGGTATTTAGCAACGGTTCGTCTGGCTATATTATAAGATTTCTCTTTTAGAATGGCTGCCAGCTTATCATCAGTCAACGGCTTTCGTTTATCTTCATTAGCTATACATTCTTCTAATATCTTTTTAATCTCTCGCGTACTCACTTCTTCTCCAGTATCGGTCTGCATACCTTCCGAGAAGAAATACTTAAGAGCAAAAATACCAAAGTGTGTTTGAATATATTTGCTATTAGAAACCCTTGAGATGGTCGAAATATCCAGGTTCGTACGCTCAGCGATATCTTTCAGAATCATTGGCTTCATCTTGGTTTCATCGCCTTCCAGAAAATAGTCATTCTGATACTCTAAAATAGAGTTCATCACCGTCATCAAGGTATTTTGACGCTGCTTAATTGCATCAATAAACCACTTAGCTGAATCGAGTTTTTGCTTAACAAACATCACAGCATCTTTCTTATCCTGAGTCTGATTCTTTTTATTGGCACTGTAATCCTGTAACATATCAGAGTAGGTATTACTAATACGTAATTCAGGCACGTTGCGATTGTTCAAACTCAATTGAAACTGGTCGTCTTCCACCTCAAGTATAAAGTCGGGGATTATATGCTGAACAGTTTTGGTCATTGGGTTACTATACGAACTGCCCGGCTTCGGATTTAGCTTGAGTATTTCAGCCAAAGCATCTTTCAGCTCTTCTTCATCGATATGAAGGCGCTTAGATATTTTGTCGTAATGTTTACGGGTAAATTCCTCAAAGTGATGTCTCAAGACCTGAAAGGCATTCTCAATATCTGGGAAAGTACGATCTTTACGCTTTATTTGAAGCAATAAGCACTCTTGTAAATCCCTGGCAGCAACACCCGCAGGGTCAAAGTCCTGTACAATTTCAAGCACATCCAATGCTTCACGTTCATCTACTTCAATATTCTGCGCAAAAGCCAGATCATCGATGATTTCGTCTACTTCACGACGCAAGTAGCCATCTTCATCAATATTACCAATGATGTATTCAGCAATATTTCGTTGTCTATCGTTTAGTATGCGTAAGCCAAGCTGAGCAATCAAATGTTCGTGAAACGTAGCACCTGTAGAAAATGGGATGTCTTCATGCTTATCGTCTTTAGAGAAGTTACGCGCTTGTAGCTTATAAGCCGGTATATCTTCGTTATTGATGTACTCATCTATCGACAGCTCATCACGCTCTATCTCTTGCTCAGGAGCCTCCTGCTCATCCTTATCAGGATCTTGCTGTTCCCTCTCCAATTCAAGAATAGGATTTTCTTCCAGTTCTTTTTTTATGCGTTGCTCCAATTGAGTTGTTGGTATTTCCAGCAACTTTATCACCTGAATTTGTAAGGGTGATAATTTTTGAAGTAGTTTTTGTTGTAAACTCTGTTTTAACATCCCTATCGCTTCGTTCTTAACATTTCTGTGTCAACTTCACCGTGTGAAATAATAGTGAGTCTCAAACAAAATTAAGATTAATTAATCAAAAGCGATAGAAGTGGCCTGTTTTTTGACGAATAATAAAAACAAATGCCGACTTTCATAGAGAGTCGGCATTATTATTTTGTACGAATTATGATCGTTTAAAACTCGGCTGTTTTTGGTGCACGAGGAAAAGGAATAACGTCGCGAATATTACCCATACCCGTTACGAACAACATTAAGCGTTCGAATCCTAATCCAAAACCACTATGCGTAACTGAACCAAAACGGCGTGTATCGAGGTACCACCACATTTCGTCAGTTGGCACACCCATCTCTTCCATTCGACCTACAAGCTTATCGTAATTCTCTTCACGCTGCGAACCACCAATGATTTCACCAATCTGAGGGAATAGAACATCCATTGCTCGCACTGTTTTTCCATCCTCATTTAACTTCATGTAGAAAGACTTAATATCTTTAGGATAATCAGTTAAGATGACTGGTTTCTTAAAGTGCTTTTCTACTAAATAACGCTCATGTTCTGATTGTAAGTCACTACCAAAACCATCGATCGGATATTTGAACTTACCTTTCTTATTTGGCTTTGAGTTACGTAATATCTCTATTGCCTCGGTATATGTCAGACGAATAAAATCATCACTTAAAATAAACTTCAGCTTCTCGACTAATTCCATTGAACGCTCATCAGCTTTCTTATTCTTTTCTTCATCCTGAAGACGTTTGCTTAAGAATTGCAGGTCATCCATACAATTGTCAAGAGCATACTTAATCAGGTATTTTAAGAATTCTTCAGCCAAATCCATGTTATCATCCAAATCATAGAAGGCCATTTCAGGCTCTATCATCCAAAACTCAGCTAAGTGACGCGATGTATTAGAATTTTCAGCACGGAAGGTAGGACCAAAAGTATAAATCTCGCCCATAGCCAAGGCAGCTAACTCACCTTCTAACTGACCAGAAACAGTTAAATTTGTAGCTCTTCCAAAGAAATCTTGTGTGTAATCAATATCTCCCTCTTCGGTACGTGGAAGATTTTCGTAGTCCATCGTTGTAACTTTAAACATCTCACCTGCACCCTCGGCATCAGATGCCGTAACAATTGGCGTGTGTATATTCACAAAACCTTTTTTGGTATAGAATTCATGCACTGCAAAAATCATTGCATGACGCATACGTGCAATGGCTCCAAAAGTATTGGTACGATAGCGCAAATGCGCATTCTCACGCAAGAATTCCAAAGTATGTTTTTTAGGCTGGATTGGATATTTCTCTGGATCACAATCCCCCATTACCACAATCTCTTTCGCTAAAATTTCAACTTTTTGTCCACTACCAGTTGATTCTGTAATTTCTCCATTAATTGAAACGGCTGCCCCTGTAGTGATTCGCTTTAACAAAGACTCATCAAAATTAGGTACGTCAACTACTATTTGAATATTATGAATACACGACCCGTCATTTAAAGCAATAAAATTTACTTGCTTATTACCACGCTTGGTTCTAACCCAACCTTTCACATTTGCCTGCGTACCAAATCCGGTACTTTTTAGCAGCTCAACAATTTTTGTTCGACGAATCTGTTCCATTTCTATTTTTGTTTATATTCAGGATTGCAAAATTAATGATTTGTTTTTATTGATTGATAACTCCTTGCCTAAATGCAAGCGAATTACCTCTTTTTCTTTCAGTTTTATAAAAAAAGAAAGGTGACTCATTGCGAATCACCTTTTCAAATCTGAGAAACTCAGTTTATTTTTTTGTGAATCGTTCCATCTTATTGTCGTAATTAATGTAATAACGACCTTTTTCGATACCTGTCACATTTACTTCTGCTCCATAACCTTTAAACACAATACCTCCGTATTCGTCGTATATTTCATACAGAGTTGGTGCTGAGAAAGTGACTTTATCGGCTACTTTACTAGGTCCAAAGGTAACTTCTGCTTTAGTAGAAATACTTTTAACCTCATCAGAATAGCGCGGCTTATTTCGATAATCAATTTGCTTAATGCGAAAACGATTTTCACCACTATGCTTTCTTACTGTCACATTATAGGCATTTGATTGAATAGAACCTTTTCCTTCGACCTCTCCAACTTTCACCCATTTATTCCAACGGTATTGCTCAACTACAAATGGTAAAGCACCTGATTCTTTCGTTGTTTCCCAACTTAGATTTTCATCAGTCACGTTTATGTTGCTAATTTCAAAAGTAGCCCTTGGATTTAACACTTCAGGGTTAAGTACTTTTGGTTCACAATCATCTTTAAATTTGATACCAACAATTAAGGCCTCTCCAATTACAAACTGGAATACACCTAAATCAATCTCAAAAGCACTTGAGTTAATTTCGTCGGTTGTGGTTTGTCCATTTACAGTTACTTCGTATACACAAAACCCAACACCAGAAGCGGCAAATGGATTCTTTACATACAGGTTTTCACCCTGAAAAGTACCTCTCAGCTCAATTTCTCCGGCATGAGCGCTCATAATGGTTAAAACCGTCGCAAAGAATAAAAGAAATATCCGTTTCATTTAGGCTAGACTCAATTAGTTATTTTTTGGGAAACGCAATTTATAAAATTAGACCCACATACCAAAAAAATCATTCCGAACAACCTAAAAAATCCACGATTGACTGTATTTCTTTGATTAAAAAACAATTCTAAGCAGGTTCTACCCAATCACCATTCTCTTTTATCAGATTAATTAACTCTTCAACAGCTTCTTCTCGTGGCAAGTTTCGCTTAATTAACTCACGCTTTTTAAACAAGCTCACAGTAGAAGGTCCAGAACCAATATATCCATAATCGGCATCAGCCATTTCGCCCACACCATTTACCACACAACCCATTACAGCAACTTTTAAACCTTTTAAATGCGATGTGCGCAATTTAACTTCTTTGGTTGTTTCCTGAAGGTCGAATAAGGTACGTCCACAGCCGGGACACGAGATAAATTCGGTTTTAGTAAACCTTACACGTGCTGATTGCAAAATAACAAAGTTCGTATTTAATATTTCTGAATGGGGTAAGGAACCTTCATTTTCTAGATATAAACCATCTGCCAATCCATCAAGAAATAAGATACCTGCATCGGCAGCCGATTTAATTTGGATATCCTCAGCATCCTCTTCGTCATATATATTGTGCAAAACAACCGGATGCGTTAAGTCATTCGCTATCATCTTAAATATAAATGCTCGTTGTTCAATAGGCGCATTTAAATGCTCTGACCCAAGCAATATAATTACATTCTTTTCCTGTTTTAGGCGAGCCATAAGCTCATCATTGAGTTGAGAGTAGGTAACTGACAAAAAACAATACCTGGGTAAATCTTCTGTTTTTAATAACTCAGCTGCATCTAAAATCGGATAGGTATTGTTTGATGTATTGGCTGTTTTCCATGCAGCAAATGGAATCAGGTATTTCGTATAGTGGTTTTTTACATCCTCAGGAAAATCAATGAACTGATAATCGGCCTTTAGTTTTTTATCAGCACTAAACTCATCATAGGCATCACTTATCACAACCGTTGTATTATCACCACCAATATTAAGTACAGCGTGAGTCTTGCGACGATTATATTCAAACGGGGTGTAGTCCTTTATGTCAAATGATTCGATTACAGAATGCCCAGCTCTAGCACCTATATAATTGGCCAGTTTACTAGCCACCGGCACTTCTTTTTCGGGATCTTCCGTTAGCGATACCCGGATAGTATCGCCCAAGCCATCGACCAAAAGAGCTCCCGTGCCAACAGCCGACTTTATGCGTCCTTCATCTTCACTCCCGGCTTCAGTAACACCCAGATGAAGTGGATAATTCATGCCTTCCTTTTTCATGGCCACAACAAGCAGGCGCACCGTATGAACCATTATGCGTGTGTTACTAGCTTTTATACTGAATACAATATCTTTAAAATCCAAGTCTTCACAAATGCGCAGATATTCCATACAAGCCTCAACCATCCCTTGCGGTGTATCGCCATATCGGCTCATGATCCTATCGGATAAAGAACCATGATTGGTTCCAACACGAATGGCCGTACCGTATTGCTTACAGACATTGAGGAATGAACCAAGTTTTTCTTTTGCTACCTCCAGTTCATTCGTATATTGTTCATCGGTGTAATTAAGCTCAAATTTTTTAGCGCCTCCAGAGAAGTTACCAGGATTGATTCTTACTTTCTCAACATTTGAAGCAGCTACTTTGGCAGCATTCGGATTAAAATGAATATCAGCCACTAAGGGCACATCGTAACCTTTTTTACGAATGATTCGCTTGACATGCTCCAGGTTGTGTGCTTCACTGCGTCCTTGTGTGGTTATTCGAACAATATCGGCACCTGCATCAACAATGCTCATTACTTGCTTGGCAGTGGCTTCAGCATCCATTGAGTTGGTGGTAGTCATCGATTGGATTTGAATAGGACTATCGCCGCCAATGGCCGTGTTACCCACCACTACTTTACGTGTTGGATTTCGATGATAATTAAATAAGTCTTCGCAGTATAATGGTTCTTGTGACATTGTGCTGAATATTGATTCAAAGAATAAATGCAAAAATATGCATAGTTGAGTAGTTATTAGTCAGAAGCCAGCAGATTATTTACTTTCCCTTTTATTTAGCCGAGTTTATTGATATTTTTGAATTCAAAATTCATCATTATGTCCATTGTAGTTAAAGATGTTATAAAAGAATTTGGTCGACAGAAAGCATTAAAAGGTGTTTCATTCTCCATTGAATCAGGTGAAATTGTTGGTTTCTTAGGCCCAAATGGAGCTGGCAAATCAACCATGATGAAAATAATATCAGGACTATTGCCGCAAACAACTGGTGAAGTAGAAGTGTGTGGCATTAACAATGGCGATTACAACGAATCATTTCGGCGAAAAATAGGTTACTTACCAGAACACAATCCTTTATATCTGGATATGTATGTGAAAGAATACCTGTTGATGGTTGCAGAACTCTATCAACTGCCCAAGCGAAAAGAGCGGGTTGCTGAGATGGTTGAATTAACCGGTTTAACCCTTGAGCAAAATAAGAAAATTGGCACACTATCAAAAGGTTATCGACAGCGTGTAGGCCTGGCTCAAGCCCTGATACATGACCCTGAGGTACTGATCTTAGACGAACCAACCACTGGATTAGATCCCAACCAAATATTAGAGATTCGTAACTTGATTAAAACGGTTGGAAAAGCAAAAACAGTGATGCTAAGCACACACATCATGCAGGAGGTTGAAGCCATCTGCGAGCGTGTTATCATTCTTAATCGGGGCGAGATGCTGGTTGATCATCCATCTACAGATTTATCCATATTGCAAAACAGTGGTCAATCTATGGTTTTTGTTGAATTTGACCAAGCGCCTGATATCGAAAGTATTCGAAGCATCAACAACATTAAGAATGTTGAATCTATTTCGAAAACCGAATTACGTATTGATGCCAATGATGATGTTAGAAAATCCATCTTTAACTACGCTGTTGACAATAACCTCGCTATATTAACGATGACACGCGATGAGCAAAACCTCGAAAGTGTTTTCCATGCTCTAACCAAATAATTAAGGTGCAAACTGCCTTATTTGCCAATGATCATTTTCATAAAAATACTGAAAGCGATCGTGCATGCGATTGGCACGGCCTTGCCAAAACTCTACTGTTAAAGCTTTAACAATATAACCGCCCCAATGGGCCGGCCGCGGAATTAATTTATCCTGATATTTCACATTTAGGTGCTCATACTTATTCAGCAGTTCTTGCCCGTCAGTAACAATTTCGCTTTGATCAGATGCCCAGGCTCCTAACTGACTTTCGCGCGGTCGTGACTGAAAATAATCGTCTGACTTTTGTGCTGAGACTTTTTCAATGACACCACGAATTCGCACCTGACGCTCCAATTCAGGCCAAAAGAAATTTAAAGCCGCTTTTGATTGCTCATGCAATTCTACTCCTTTCTGACTGTTATAATTGGTGAAGAATACGAATCCACCATCACAAACATCCTTTAAAAGCACTATGCGACAATTAGGCATATTTTCACCATCGACAGTTGCAATAGTCATCGCTGTTGGCTCATTGCATTTTACTTCTAAAGCCTCACTCATCCATTTTTCAAATTGCTCAAACGGGTTTTCTAAAAGGGATTCCGGTTGCAAGATTCCTTTTTTATATTCATTTCTAATATCAGCTAATCGATTCATCATCCTCACTTTTGTACTCCCTTAACAAGAAGTACTGAATATTGTTGAGGAATCGGATGCCATATTCAAACTTTTATTACTCTTGCTTGTTTTGATGACATGTTTAAGTTTAAACACACATTCATTTACAAAAAGATATAAAAACAATGAAAATATACACTAAAACAGGCGACCGCGGACAAACTGATTTATTAGGAGGCGTTCGGGTTAATAAAGACGACATACGAGTTGATGCATATGGCACCTTTGATGAAGTTAATTCGTTTATCGGGTTATTAAGAGCTAAGCTCGAACCAAAACACGAATGGCAGGAAAAGCTACACCACATTCAAGTGGAATTGATGAATACCATGAGCCATCTGGCAACACCAAGTGAGTTTCAAGAGAAAAACACGATGCCTTTGCCCGAGGATATGGATAAATTCTGTGAGCAATGGATAGATGATATTGAAACGCAGTTAAGTAGTCGCTCCGACCACTTTATATTACCTGGTGGCAATGAAGTATCGGCCTTATGTCATGTGGTACGTTCGCAACTTCGTAATGGAGAACGTAAACTAACCTCCTTACACAGAGCCTATCCTGTTGAGAGAGCTATTCTGCTATTCATCAATCGCCTATCTGATTTGTTCTTTAGCCTGTCAAGAGCCGCAATGGAAGAAGCACATTTAACAGAAGAACGCTGGAAAGCCTTCTTATACAAGCGAAACAAATAGAAAGGAATTTGACAGTTTCTGATGTCTGTTAGGTATATTTGTCCATCAAATACATTGAGATGATTGAAAAGCATAACTGTCGACAAATAGGTGTGTTGGTTAAAACACATGGTATTGCTGGTGAAGTAGTCATTCGTTTATTCGACGAATTCACAATTGATGATTTGGATACCGAATTTCTTTTTCTTGATTTAGATGGCGGATTGGTGCCTTTTAGCATTGACGAATTACGAGAAAAGAAACATGCCGATATCCTCGTGAAACTTGAGCAAGTTAAAAGCGATAGACAAGCTCTAACGATTATTGACGCACCTGTTTATGTAGAAAAGTCACTTGAATCAGACGAATCTAAAGAATCAATCTCATCGCAGAATTTTTCGGCCTATCAACTCGTTGGTTATCAATGTCAGGCTGTTGGACATGGCCACATTGGTGAGATCATAGCGATACGTGAAATTGCTAAAAACCCTTTGTTTGAAATTGATAATGATGGTGAAGAAGTACTAATACCTATTGCTGAACATTTTATTGCTGGCATTGATGACGAGCAACAACTAATCATTTTTGATTTACCTGAAGGATTAATCGATTTATAAAAAACATGGCCTTAAAACAATTTGTCTTAAGGCCGCTTATTATAATTCTTTCTTTTCCCGACTACATACCTGTTCTCGCCATTCAGGCTTTATTTCAATGGCCACTTCTTCTATTTTAAGAAACGCTACCATCACAGATTTACACATCGCCTTCACAACGCCTGAAGCCTTATCAATTACTTGTTGCTCCATTTGTAAACTTTTAGTGCCAATGCGCACAATAGCGGTTTTAACTTCGAGCTGATCCTTTAAATAAACAGGCGATAAAAAATCGGTATTAATATTAGCCAGAATAAGGGTAGCCTCGCCACTGAAAATGGCATTGGTAAATACATCCTTCATATAATGCATCCGGCCTAAGTCAAAATACTCCTGGATAGTAGTATTATTGACGTGACCTAAGCCGTCAATATCATTAAAACGGATTTGTACCACTGTTGAATGATTAAAAACTGTTTCTTCCATATTCTCAATTACTCTCTAATAATGGTCACCTGTCCGTCTCTGGCCAATTTAATAATACTTGATGGTGCCGGATTTTTCGTTTCTTCCTGACGGAAATTAACAATATAATCTACGCCTTCTTTTACAGCATCACTCACTTCTCTAAAATTCTGAGGCGATGGTTCACCACTAATATTGGCTGAAGTTGAAACGATTGGCTTCTTAAAACGAGCACACAATTGCTGCGAAAATGTTTCTTCAGTAATACGGATACCAACACTACCATCTTCAGCCAGCAGGTTAGAAGCTAAATTCTTGGCATCATCGTAAATAATGGTGAGAGGCTTGGTCGTAAGCTCAGCCATATCGTAGGCAACCTCTGGAATATCATTGACATACCCACCCAGTTTGGCTGTATTATCCAAAAGCACAAGCATGCTTTTCGAATCAGCACGTTGCTTTAGTTCATAGATACGTTTTACAGCATCAGCATTGGTAGCATCGCAGCCCACTCCCCAAATTGTATCGGTCGGATAAAGAATGATTCCGCCGTTTCGTAGCACCTCAAGTGCTTGTTTTAAGTCCTCGTGCATTCTTAATATTTTAGATGCGAAGATATGAAAAAGAGTACATCCGAGGAAGCACAAACGATTCATTACGACACAACAATGCACAAAAAAAGCGTTCCTTAGAAAGCATCGCTTTGAATAGAAATATTATTTTTTAACCTACGAACGCCACAAAGAAGATGAGTAGTGCTAAAGCCAAAATTCCAGCTACAAGCAAGCGGGCAAAACTACCATCTAGTTTTATTTTCATAAATTGAGTTAATACAATGATAGCACTAACTCCAGCCAAGCCTATCGTTAATAGGGGGTTTAAGTATCCCAGATTGAGTGTGCTGATTCCTGTTGAAATCAATACAAGAGCAACAAGTGCCACAAAAACAAGAATGTACTTTTTTGACGAAGCTATATTTTGATTATCCATAGTTATTCAATTAGTAGTTTTTATAACAAATAAAATAAAGGAAAAATAAGCACCCATATTAATGTAGCTAAATGCCAATATGTTCCTGTTTTATCAAGTAGTGCGTAGTTGTTAGCACCTAATGAATTGTTATTAACCTTTGATGTTACATATATTAAAACAACAAAGCCAGCTAGTAAATGAAGGGCATGTAACCCGGTCATGAAAAAATACAAGCCAAAGAACAACACATCACCATGTCCTAAACGAGCTAACTCTTCGCTACCTGGAAATAAACCAAAATCAATACGTCCCTTCCATTCGAAATAACGATTAACCAAAAACATAAAACCAATAAATAGCACACCAAGTAACCAAAACAAAGCAGCCATTTTATTCCCTTTACGGATAGCTATTGAGGCAAATGCCATCACTAAACTACCAGATAGTATAATAATGGTATTCCATACACCAGAAGCGACACTTAACTCACTTGCTGCTAAATCAAAGGCCATACCGTTTTTGTATCGGTAAACAGCATATAATAAAAACAAACCGGCAAATAGTAATAACTCAATAAATATAAAGAGCCAAACGCCTGAAAGGCTTGTTTCTTTAGGTTTCGATAAATTTCCGGTCATAGATAATGATTGACTCATAATTATATGATTTTGTTAACAACTTTCATTAATCAATTAAGGCGATAAAAATATATAAAAGTATTTAATTACTTCTTTTCATTATTAAATCTTTTCTCTGTATCCGCACTTTATGCCTTTGCCTGATATTAACAAATTAACACCTAAGAAGTTTTAAAGTATAAATACAAAAAAAGGCTACCCAATGGATAGCCCTATATATCTGAAAGATGAAACTCCTATTTAAACCAACCTAATATTGTTTGTCGCCCGGTTACTTTCTGATCGAGCTTAACATCA
The DNA here is from genome assembly GCF_016612505.1 of Carboxylicivirga marina. Classification (GTDB taxonomy): domain Bacteria; phylum Bacteroidota; class Bacteroidia; order Bacteroidales; family Marinilabiliaceae; genus Carboxylicivirga; species Carboxylicivirga marina. The sequence goes on along the minus strand of NZ_JAENRR010000014.1, from coordinate 33,618 downwards.
ATTCTTGTATCAAGAGGTAAATACAAATCAACCCGTGAGCCAAATTTGATAAAGCCCATCTGTTGCCCTTGTCCAATTTTAGTCTCTTCCTCGGCATAACAAACAATTCGCCGAGCCATGGCACCAGCAACCTGTCTTACAAGAATCTGTGTTCCGTTTTCGTTTTCAATAACCACAGTTGTGCGCTCATTCTCAGTAGAAGACTTAGGCAAATAAGCTGCCATAAACCGGCCGTTATGATGCCTGAAGTACTTTACAAGTCCTTTAATAGGAAACCAATTAATATGCACATTAAACACGGACATAAAAATAGATACCTGCAGGCATTTTGTTTTAAGGTATTCGTTTTCTTCAACTTCTTCGATAGCAACAACTTTACCATCGGCAGGAGCGATAATTGCTCCATCTTGTACAACGGCATCACGCTTAGGGTTTCTAAAGAAATTTAACACCAACGCAAATACAATAAAAGAAGCCAAGCTTGTAAACTTTGTGACTTCAACGCCTGCCAGAAAATATACTCCAGCATTGAGTGCCAAAACAAATGCCAGCACTACGAATATTGTTCCAAATCCTTCCTTATGAATAGTCATTATATCTTTAAACTTTATTTATCATTAACCAAATAAAACAAACAGCGCAAATATCATTGGGGCCGCAAACAAAACTGCATCGAAGCGATCTAGCACCCCGCCATGACCGGGTAATATCGAACCGGAGTCTTTTATACCCACATTGCGCTTTAACATGGATTCTACCAAATCACCAATTGTTCCGAAAACCGACACCAACAAAGCTGCAGCTATCCAAACAGGTAAAGTGGCAATACCCGTTATTTTAAATATGACGAACCCTGCAATCATTGTAAATACAACACCTCCGAAAAATCCTTCCCAGGTTTTTTTGGGTGAAATTCGTTCATATAATTTATGTTTCCCAATTGTTACACCAACAACATAAGCACCACTATCGTTACACCAAACTAATATGAAAAAACCTAATAATATGGATGCCTGAAACGTTCCATTAACACATCCCGTTAGGAATAAGAAACTTAAAGGCAACGAAATATAAACAGGTAACAATAAGGTTAGTGCAATCCTCTGAAAAGGATTCTCTCCGCCCTTAAAAAGTTCGTAAACAAAGGGCAACCAAACCAGCGGCATTAAAATAACATACCAACTTCGTTCGATGTATCCCTGAGTATCCAGAAACACCAGAATCTGAAATGTAAGCCCTAAAAGTAATGCAGAAAAGATATTCAGACGGCCATATTTACTTTCCAAAAGTCGCCCTAGCTCAAGCATTCCGATGACAGCGACCAGCAAGCAAACCAAAAAGAAAGCGATAGGATGTATAAATATAGATCCGGCCACTGCTCCAACGAACAGTATGCCTGTCAAAGTGCGCTGTAAGAAATTATTCATTGATTATCTTTAGTGCTGCAAAGTTAATATATCCTGCCAAAAAAGAAAATCATCAATATTTGCGAACAAACAAAATCAACTCTTTAGGACCATGAGCTCCCATAACAAGTGTTTTTTCAATATCAGCCGTGCGGCTGGGACCTGTTACGATGGTAGCTTGTGAGGGCCAATTATCGGAATATTTCGCGGAGAATTTTTCGATGGCATCATCTAAGAAAGCTACCAATTGGTTTTCATGAGCCACAACGACATGAACAGGCGGAAAAACATTAAGTAAACGCCCCGATAGACCTGCAGCACTAATCATTATTGAACCTGTACGAGCTATTAAATATTCGCAAGCAGTTATCCCAACACCTATATCATCCATCTTTGAATCATCTGTTAGCAGGGACTCTTCAGGCAGCAAGACTTTCAGTTCATCATCCTTACAAATAATATTCGTCCATCCTTTGCTTACTCTTTCCGATTCAAAATGATTTGTAAACTCTTCGTCATTATTACAAACAAATACCTGACCATTAACTTTCTCGAACTCTTCAATAAATGTATCTAACAAGTTCTCAGGCACAGGAAAAACATCAGCGGACCGACCCCTTTCAGGAATCAGTCCGCCTTTATTTATATCAGCATGCTTTAAGCGATTGAGAATATTCGCGCGTGCTTTATCTGATGTATCTTTAATATTATTTTTCATCCTTATCCGAAGAACTATCCTTTTCAGTATTTTCTTCAGCCTTAATATCTTTGTCTACAACTTCTTCAGTTGTTTCATCATCCTCTTCAATTACGTGCTCAGACAGCTTACGTTTTCCGAAAATCTTCTCTAAATCTTCACTAAAGATAACCTCACGCTCAAGCAGTAGTTCGGCCAGTTTCGAATGCTTTTCATGATTCTCTACCAATAACGCTTTAGCTCGCTTGTATTGTGTTTCGATGATTTGAGCAACTTCTTCGTCTAATAATTCAGCCGTCTTCTCGCTATATGGCTTACTAAACGAATAATCGGATTGACCTGATGAATCGAAGTAACTGATGTTACCAACCTTTTCGCTCATTCCATAATACGATACCATCGCATACGCTTGCTTAGTGACTTTTTCAAGGTCATTTAAGGCACCTGTACTAATTTTACCAAACATGATTTCTTCTGCAGCACGTCCACCTAAAGTTGAACACATCTCATCTAAAATCTGCTCAGTGGTGGTTAATTGGCGCTCTTCAGGTAAATACCAGGCAGCTCCAAGAGCTTTACCACGCGGTACAATGGTTACTTTAACCAATGGGTGAGCATGCTCCAATAACCAACTGATAGTTGCATGACCTGCTTCGTGATATGCAATGGCCTTCTTCTCACCTTTTGAGATGATTTTATTTTTCTTCTCCAGCCCGCCAACAATACGGTCAACAGCACTTAAGAAATCTTCTTTCTCAACAATCTTTTTATCGTTACGAGCAGCAATCAATGCCGCCTCGTTGCATACATTGGCAATATCTGCTCCTGAAAATCCAGGTGTTTGTTTAGCCAGGAATTTACTTTCCACATCATCTTGCAAACGTAATGGGCGAAGGTGTACTTCAAATATGGCTTTACGCTCTTTTAAATCAGGTAGCTCAACATGGATCTGACGATCAAATCGTCCGGCACGCATCAACGCTCTATCCAGAATATCGGCACGATTAGTTGCAGCTAAAATAATCACACCACTATTGGTACCGAATCCATCCATCTCAGTTAATAACTGGTTAAGCGTGTTCTCGCGCTCATCGTTTGAACCCATATTAGGGCTTTTTCCACGAGCTCGACCTATGGCATCAATCTCATCGATAAATACGATACATGGTGATTTCTCTTTGGCTTTCTTAAACAAATCACGAACACGGCTGGCTCCAACGCCGACAAACATCTCCACAAAATCAGAACCCGACATGCTAAAAAATGGCACATTTGCTTCACCTGCTACAGCTTTGGCTAAAAGGGTTTTACCAGTTCCGGGAGGGCCAACCAATAAGGCACCTTTTGGAATTTTACCACCTAACTCGGTATATTTCTCCGGCTTTTTAAGGAATGAAACAATCTCTTCCAGCTCTTGCTTGGCCTCAACCAAACCTGCAACATCTTTGAAGTTTACATTGATGGATGACTCTTTATCAAACATCTTGGCTTTTGACTTTCCTACATTAAAGATGTTACCAGCTCCACCGGCTCCACCTTGTGAACCCATTCGGCGGAAGATAAATATCCAAATAGCCACTAATAGCAATAATGGCCACATAAAAGTAAAGAACTCACCAAGGAAATCAGTTCTGCTTTCGTAATCAACAGGAATAGCTTCACCAAGATCCGATTCGGCTACGGCAAGTGCTTCATCGAACTTATCAATGGTTGATAAATTAAATGTAAAATGAGGTCCTTCGGCTGAAGGGCCTGAATTCGTCAGGTTCTCATTAAAAAGATGCTTGTATTTATCTAGTTTATCCTCCTCAATAGTGACCTCAGCCACGCCTTCGTTTCGAATAACTACAATGTTATCGATATCTCCACCAGTAAGAATCTCTTTTTTAAAATCGCTATACGAAATTTTATGTGGTCCCTGCCCAAAATCCATGCGGCTGACCAATATAAGCGCAATAGCTATTAAACCATAGGCCCAATAAAGATTAAATTTCGGAAACTTCGACTTTTCTTTATCGTTGCCCGGTGTATTTGGTTTTCCGTTTGACATGTGTTTACTTTCTAGTTAAAATAGGTTTTCTATATCTGTACGTTTGGCATCGGCCCACAAGCCTTCAAGGTTATAAAAGCTTCGCTCATCTTTATGAAAAACATGTGTTACTACATCAAAATAATCCAGCAGTACCCACAATGCGTTTTGTTTTCCTTCTGTATGATTAGGCTTATCTTTTAAATGCTCCCGTACATAATCTTCTATTCCCTCAGCAATTGCATTCACTTGCGTGGTACTTTCTCCTTCACAAATTACAAAATACTGACAGATAGTGTTATCTAATTTTGACAGATCCAAGATAGCAATATTTGTGCCCTTCTTCTCCTGAATACCTTTCACAATGACTTCCGCCAGTTCCTTGGCAGAATAATTCTCTTCATTCATTCGCAATAGTGTCTTATTCTGTTGCCTTATTTGCAGTTATATTGATTGGATTAAAGCCTACCTGTAATAGGTTATTCAACTAATATATAAGAAAACAACCAAAAGTACACTTTTGCTCAAAGATACTACTTTTAAAAAATTATAAACACCTATTTTTGCCAAATAGATAAAGAGCTGCATAAGCTGACATTTTTTCACAATAAACTGCAATGATGACATATTCAGCACCAGAGTTTTTAGTTTACCCCGAATTACAATCAACAAATACGGAGCTTAAAAACCTTTTAGCAAAGAATAAGTTAGCTGAATACAGTGTGATAGTAACTCCACATCAAACAGCCGGACGTGGACAGGTAGGCAATGTTTGGGAAAGCGAATTAAATAAGAACCTTACATTTAGTCTGTTGTTGCGCCCCACTTTTTTAGCGCCTCATCTTCAGTTTTATATATCTAAGCTGGTGTCAATGGCAATTATTGAAACTATAAAGCAGATAGCAAACATTGAAGCTAAGATCAAATGGCCCAATGACATTTATATTAATGATAAAAAAGCAGCTGGCATTTTAATCGAAAATTCGATTCTGGGAACAAAGCTTGATTACTCTGTGGTTGGCATTGGCTTAAATGTAAATCAGGAAATATTTATTTCTGATGCACCTAATCCTATTTCATTGTGGCAACTCACTAATGAGCATTATAATCTTGAAAAACTATTAGAACGCCTGCTTGAAAATATCGAACATGCTTATCACCAACTGGAGGTTAACCGCCTAAGCCTCATCAATAACGAGTACCATAATTCATTGTATCGCATTAGTGGGTACCATTGGTTTGAGGATAATAAAGGCAAATTTGAAGCCTGCATTGATCATATCAACGAAATGGGCTTATTAACTTTGGTGGATAAAGAAGGACAAAAAAGAGAGTATGCGTTTAAAGAGCTTAAGTTTGTAATAAATGACTAACCTGAAGAGATTCAGATTTCATAGCATAACAGCTATCAGCCAAAAACCTGCAGCTGACAGCTTTCTGTTTGTAATTTAATACTTGTGATTAGCAATTGCATCACTCAATACTTCCAAAAACTTTTTTATTGGCTTGCTGGCCATCATTTTAATCATTGGATTCATATCAGCTTTAATGGTCAGCTTCACACGTGTATCGTCTTCGGCCTTTTGAACCAATTGAATCCATAAAAAAAAGTTGAACGGCGTTTTACCTTCGGCCGTGTACTTAATAACTTTAGGCGATTCTTTTTCAACGATTCGTAAGCCAACTTCGCCAACCGGATCGATTGTAAACCGACAACTATCGCCAAATGATTGCCAGTTACTAATTTTATCCTTAGGAATGACTTCTCCAAAATGATTGAAATCAGCTAAGAAATTAAACATTATTTCAGCCGGGTAATTGGCTTTTTTTATATCGCTTTCAAAGGTGGTCATAATGATAGATTATTAGACGATTAGAAACTAGAGACAAGTTTACTCTAACATAATAAGGGCTCGCACCTTTAGTTTACAGCCTCTAAGATTAACCGGAATCCTTATTCGAAAAAAAGAGCAAGCCTAACACAGACTTGCTCATTCATATTATTAGTTAAAAACTTATTTTTTCCAATTAGCCGGGTCTTTTCTCCACTCTTGAAGAGTAGCAACATCTTCAGCTGACACATAACCTGATGCACTTGCAAAAGGAATCATCTCTTCGTAAGAGCTTAATGTAGTTAACTCAACACCCGCATTTTCAAAAGCTTCAGAGGCGACAGGAAATCCATAAGTGAAGATGGCTAACATTCCCAATACTTCAGCTCCTGATTCACGAATAGCTTCTACCGCTTTTAAGCTACTTCCTCCGGTTGAAATCAAATCTTCAATCACAACTACTTTTTGTCCAGGTTTTAAATCTCCTTCAATCAAATTTGTTAAACCATGACCTTTAGCTGCCGAACGCACATAGATAAATGGTTTATTGATTGAATCTGCTACCAAAGCACCTTGAGCAATGGCTCCTGTTGCTACACCGGCAACCACATCTACATCTGGATATTTCTCCAATACTAAACGCGCAAATTCCAACTTAATAAAGTCGCGTACTTCAGGGTACGAAAGCGTTTTACGATTATCGCAATAGATAGGTGAGTTCCACCCTGATGCCCATGTAAAAGGGTTTGCAGGTTGCAATTTTATTGCCTTAATTTGCAACAACTGTTTGGCTACAATTTCCGCTAATTTTTCCATACCGCAAATGTATAAAGTTTTTTTCAAGGATAGAACTCTTTTTTTGACTGATACACTGGAGCAGGATCTGACACAAAACTTTGATGCAATGCACAAGTACACTTCGCATCATGAATTAAAGCAGTTTATTGAGACTTTTGAAGACAATACACAATTAAAACAGGGCTTTGTTTATGGCCGTAAAGAAGAATTTCTGTTAGATGCGTTTAAAAAATGTTTCAGATTTATAACGGCTGCAGGCGGGCTGGTCATTAATCCAAACAACGAATACCTTATCATTCATCGCCTGGGAGTTTTTGACTTACCCAAAGGTAAAACTGAAGATGGTGAAACATTCAGAAGAACAGCTTTGCGTGAAGTGGAGGAAGAATGTGGGCTTGATAATTTAGTTATCCGCCACCCTTTACTGTCAACCTATCATACTTACGAACAAAACGGCATCCATTATCTAAAAGAAACAGCTTGGTTTTTTATGGATTATTTTGGTTTTGAAAAGCCATCTCCTCAAACAGAAGAAAACATAACTTCGGCTCAATGGGTTAAAAAAGCTGACTTGCCGAATGTCGTTCAAAACACCTACCCATCCATTATTGAAGTATTAAAAAAAGCCAGCTTATTATTCCAATAGACCCAAGCTGTTAATATCTTGTTAGTTAATATCGCCTATTCTTTATTTACAAGCTAGTTGCAATAACTTAATTTAGTAACAACATTAAACACCCAAATAATGTCGTTACCGGAAAATACAATGCCTGAGCACAAGCTGCAGCTTCGTGTGGAGGCGCTAAACAATGAATTAACCCGACTGCGGAAGAGTTCAAAAAAGCAAACTGTCAAAATCAGTAATCTACGATTGTGGTTCTATTTTACACTTGTTTTCTCAGTCACTCTATTCTCATTTTTGATTATTCAGGGATTTATTAGTTTACCTAACAATCAACCTACAGCCCAATTTACCCCATTAATTGATACTGTTTATATCGAAAAAGCAATCGATATTGATTCGTTAGAAAAGATCACCTACAATACTCATAAATCGGCGCTTCCTAAAGAAGATTACGATGGTGTTTTATTTGCCATACAAATAGGTGCCTACAAAGATCTGGATTTGAGCGATTATAAGAACAATATGCTGGGTTTAAAGCAAGATACCTACGACAGCATTAATCAGTTCACATTGGGTGAATTTATTCAATACGAGGAGGCAACCAAATTTTTATCAATAGTGCAACACATGGGATTTGAGCAAGCACATATTATGTCATTTAGAAATGGCTATCGTATTCGTTTAGAGAATGCTTTAGCGCTGCGCCAAAAAATAAAAAGCACAAATAAAGTAGCTGACAAGGGCTTTCTTGAAGCCAATGATGAGCGATTTGACTTATTAGCCCAATAAATAATAATGGGGAGACAAATAATAGATCAGTAGAACAGAAAAAGCCCAATTGAAATGAATCCAATTGGGCTTTCTTTATTTTATCAGTCTAATTATGACTTCTCTTCAGCTTTTTCTTCTTCTGTCTCACCCGTTTCTTTTGCGTTCTCAGCTTCAGCTTTGGCATTAGTCGCTGCTTCTTCAGCCATTGGGTGTAGTTCCTGACGTATGTAAGACACTATTTTCCAGCGCTCTTCGGGTAATACTTGGGCACCATGTGCACCCATAACACCATAACCAACTGTGATTACCTGGAATATTTCACCATCGGGATGTGTTCTTATCTTTTCAGAATTTAAATCGGCAGGTAGATACAAATACTTTTGGGAGTTATACAAGTGACCTTTTCCATCACCCATGTCGCCGTGGCAATGCCAACAGTAAATATCATATAAGCGTTTTCCTTCAGGCAAAACAGAAGCATCACCAGCAAAAGGATTCTCCAATTCCTGACCAGCCCATGTTCGGTTCACATCCGTCTTCTCAAAATCGAATGGAATCATTTCACGTGGAACGGTACCTTCAACAGGCAATTGGTTCGTTCTACCATTCTCCCAATTAGGATTTGATGTATACGTTTCATAAGCCTGTGACTGCTCCATATCAGGAAAATAGCTATAACCGGGTTTATTCCGATCTTTATCACAGCTTGACACAGCAATAACAGTTAGCAAAGCAATGCCAATTATTTTCACGTTTCGTAAGTAGTTCATCTCTCTATCGAATATTGTCATAATCAAAACTCTCTTTAAAGTATGGATGATTCTCAGGTACAACAGGTGCTTTGGCAAAGTTTCTGAAAAACATAAATAGGAATATTCCCAGAACAAACACTGTCATGCCAATTTCTAAGATGCCAAATTCAGGATGTCCAATAGCGCCAGGCATAATCGCTAAATACATATCTACCCAGTGCCCAAGCAATACTATAATTGAAGCGGCTATCAACCAATTTAATTTACGTTTGGTACCTCGTGCCATCAAAATTAAAAATGGTGCCAAAAAGTTGATAATCACATTGGCATAGAATAGGCCTTCAAAATCCTGAATTCGTTTTACATAGTAGATTGTCTCTTCTGGAATGTTACTGTACCATATTAATAAGTACTGCGATACCCACAAGTATGCCCAAAAGATGCTGAATCCAAATAGATACTTACCCAAATCGTGCAAATGTTCATCATTAATGTGCTCCATATAACCCATCCGTCTTAAAACAAACAGAAGAAGGATAACAACAGCTACGGCTGAAACAAATGTGCTTACGAAAATATACCATCCAAATAAGGTACTGAACCAATGTGCATCAATAGACATTATCCAATCCCAGGCTGATGTAGAACTCGTTACTGCGAATATGACGATGAATATACCTGCTATACCTCTTTGCCTATTAAACAGCTTAATGTTAGCATCGGTATCAGTTTTCAAAGAGGTTTTTCGAAACCAAATAACCAGCAAACTCCATATGATGATGTAAGCCACTGTGCGAATACTGAAAAACATCGGATTAAGGTATGCGCTCTTGCCTAGAAGTATTTCATCTAAATGTTCGGTATGACTCCAATGGTAGATATCGTGCATCCCTACTAAAACGAGTAGCATAAATACACCACCGATTGGCACATACATGGCCATTGCTTCCGGTATTCTTTGAACAGAGGTATGCCAACCAGATTCTCCAAGTACGTGAACAATCACAAAGAAAGCAGCACTCATTGCAATAGCCGTAAAGAAAAAGCCGTTGAGCAAAACATTAGCCCATATACGGTGCGTGTGGTCCAAATTCATCGCAATTCCGGCCACTGCCAATACAGCACCAATAACAATCGTAGCGATTAAGAAGGACTTTATCTTTTTTGTAAATTCAAATGACTTATACATAGTTCAATAATTAGTATAAAGATTTAAGTATCAAGTATCAAGATTTTATGCAATAGTCTTTGGTCTTGACACTTATGTCTTATTTAAACATCGTGGTGCTTTACACCTTCAGCTCCGGCCGATTGTAATTCTGATTGCAACTGTTCGCTATTTCCATTGCTTACTTCAAGCAAAATTTGAAATCTATCGTTGGTTACTTCCTCATCAAAAATGACATTATCGGCACCAGGCCCAAGTTTACTACTGATTAGAAATCCAAAAACCAAAGCAAAAGCAGCCATTAATACGGTTAACTCAAATGTAACCGGAATAAACGATGGTACAGACAAAAATGGCTTACCACCAAAATTCAATGGCCAGGCCTCAGTAAATACCCATGCCTGAAAACCAAAACCAATTGCTGCACCAAAAGCACCGGCAACAAATCCTGCACGAGGCAAACGTGAACGACGATACTTTAGCACTTTATCCAAGCCATGAACCGGGAAAGGCGTGCGTACGTCAGCTATCTCTATATCTTTTTCCTGTAAGGCTCTGATTCCTTCAACCAAATCCTTATCATCGAGGTAATATCCTGAAACAAAAGCTTTTTCTTGCATAATTACTTTCCTTTCTTAATAAATTTTTCGCTTGATGTCTTCAATACACTCTTCACTTCGGCAATGGCAATTACCGGGAAGAATCGAATAAATAAGAAGAACAGTGTGAAGAACAAGCCAAATGTTCCAATATAAATACCAACCTCAACCCAGGTAGGCGAATACATGCTCCAACTAGATGGCAGGAAGTCGCGGTGAAGCGAAGTAACAATAATTACAAATCGCTCGAACCACATACCAATATTCACAAAAATGGAAATAACGAATGTGGCTGCAAAGCTACGACGTATCTTCTTAATCCAGAATAGCTGTGGCGTTATTACGTTACAAGTCATCATAATCCAGTAGGCCCACCAATATGGTCCAAAAGCCCGGTTAACAAAGGCATATTGCTCATAAACAACACCTGAATACCAGGCGATAAAAAGCTCTGTGATATAGGCTATACCAACAATTGACCCCGTTGCTATTATAATTTTATTCATCGACTCCAGATGAGCCTTGGTAATATAATCTTCAAGGTTAATGGCCTTACGTGTGATAATCATGAGCGTTAGTACCATAGCAAAACCCGAGAACACCGCACCCGACACAAAATATGGCGGGAAGATGGTGGTATGCCATCCGGGAATCACTGAAGTTGCAAAGTCAAAACTAACAATGGTATGCACCGACAATACAAGAGGCGCAGCCAAACCAGCTAATATTAAACTCATGGATTCATGACGTGCCCAATGACGTGCTGAACCTGTCCAGCCGAAACTTAAGAAGGCATAAATCTTCTTTTGGATACCGTTTTTCAATCGGTCACGAATGGTTCCTATATCCGGAATCAGTCCCATATACCAGAACAGCAATGAAACCGTCAGGTAGGTTGATATCGCAAAAACATCCCATAATAATGGCGAGTTAAAGTTCACCCACACATCACGTGTGTTTGGATATGGAAATATGAAGAATCCTAATGGCAAACGCCCCATGTGAATCAGTGGAAATAATCCGGCACACATAACGGCGAAGATGGTCATTGCCTCAGCGCTTCGATTAATGGAGGTACGCCACTTCTGACGAAACAATAACAGGATGGCCGAGATAAACGTACCGGCATGACCGATACCTACCCACCACACAAAATTAGTGATACCCCAGCCCCATCCAATGGTTCTGTCCAATCCCCAAGTTCCGATTCCATCCCATACAGTAATGAAGATGGAGAACAAGCCGAATCCCAGTGCAATTAATGCTAATGTCAAACCTCCAAACCATAGTTTGCCAGGCTTACCGGTCATCGGGGCATAAATATCCTCGGTAACTTTACTGTAGCTTTTTTCTCCGCTAATGAGCGGCTCTCTTACTGGTGATACGTACATTAGCTTAGCGTTTTATTTTTGTCTTTATTTCTTACTTTCGATAGATATACAACCGATGGCAAAGTGTGTAACTCTTCTAACAATCCATATTGGCGGGCATCTTTTAAAAGTTTTGACACTTTGCTGTTAGGATCATTCATATCACCAAAGGTAATGGCATCGGCCGGACAAGTTTGCTGACAAGCTGTTTTGATCTCTCCGTCAGATAACTGGCGGCCATCTTTTTTGGCAGTTAATTTCTTATCCTGGATGCGCTGAATACACATCGAACATTTTTCAATAACACCCTTAGCACGAACGGTGACATCAGGATTTAATACCATTCGTTTTAAATCAAGCGTCATTCCAGCCGGATCTACACGGTTATTAGGAATGGTATCTGCTCCTGTATAATCATACCAGTTGAATCGACGCACTTTGTAAGGACAGTTGTTATTGCAATACCTCGTTCCGATACAGCGGTTGTAGGCCATCTGATTAATACCCTCTGAACTATGGTTAGTTGCCGCTACCGGACAAACATTTTCACAAGGTGCATTATCGCAATGCTGACACATAACAGGCTGACGAACAACCTCCGGGTTATCAGTATCTCCTGCATAATAGCGGTCTAAACGTAACCAGTGCATTTCGTGCGAACGACGTACTTCGTTACGTCCAACAACCGGCACATTATTTTCAGCCGAACAAGCAACCACACAAGCATTACAGCCAATACATGAGTTCAGGTCAATGACCATTCCCCAATGATGACCTTTGTATTCATGCTCGTGATATAAAGTTGTATGTAGTTTTTCAACCTTCTCATGCATCTCATTTCCGGCAGCCGGATTCTCCAGGTATTCGGCAATCGTTGTTTCACGCACCAATGCACGGCCTTCCATCGAATGGTGAGACTGTGTGGCAGCCAATTCGTAGGTTCCACCTGTTGCTACTGCTTCAACTTTAGGTATTGTATATAAACGATGTCCATTTTTTAAAGTCACAAAAGGATAAACATTCTTACCTAAGTCGCTGGCCACACGGCCGGCATTTGAGCGACCATAACCAACGGCAACGGCCAATGTATTTCGTGCCTGACCTGGTTGAACTAATACCGGTAGCTCAAGACCATTAACATCAACCACATCACCTTGCGACCAACCTCGAAGAGCTGCAAACGCTGGTGAAACTGATACATAATTATCCCAACACACCCTTGAAACAGGCTCAGGTAATTCTTGTAACCATGGATTATTAGCCAATGTACCATCACCGATCGGCACACTTTGATATAATACCAGTTCCAGATCGTTAGATGATTTTGCAGAGCTATTATTCTTCATAACAGATGCAATATTAGCACTTGAATAAGTTAAGGTTTCACCAGACTTCTTCGTATCTACAACGATTCCGTCCCGTAAACTAACTTTCCAAAAATTTTCAAATTGCTTGCCTTTCGAAAGATTTGAGTTATAAACATTCTCTTTCCAAGAGAGTTTAATAAAATCGTAATAAGTTCCTTCGAAACCAGCCCATGCCATCAAGTTCTCCTGAGGTGTTCTGGTTTTGAACAGTGGACGAATAGCAGGCTGAGTTAAGGTGTATACACCATCTACCAATTCAGTATCATCCCATCTTTCGAGAAAATGTGGCGCTGGTAACTGATAATTACATAACAAAGCAGTTTCGGTTTGTTGCGATTGCACAGCAAGACGAACAGGTACTTTTTTTATGGCTTCTTCAGTACGGCTACTTAGTGGCGCGTGATATACAGGATTCGTTTCCCAAAACATGACTGCGCCAACTTTATTGGCTTCCATACGAGCTAATAGAGCGTCGTATGCCGTGTCATCACCCTGATAAAGATTCACTGGAGAGTTAACCATTATGGTTTGTCCCACATTCTGAAGCAGGTGATTGATTTCAACAACCAAAGTTTGAATCCCAATATCATTAGTTCCTGAAACAACAAGCGATTTGCCTCTGCAAGCCAGTAGCTCATCAGCTATCTTATCAATTACATCGGGCCCTTTAACAGCTGCAACCATTAAACCGGATTGCTTCGCAATTGCTAGATACAGACTATTAAGGCAGTAGCCTTCATCACTGGCTGCCATAGGAATACGCTCATCAGCATTAGAACCGGTTAAGGTCATAATTGGCTCAAACTGCACGTGACGCATCATTTCGCGCTGCCCTTCGGTTAACTTTCGAGCAGAAGCATACTGACGTCCAAAAACGGTAGGTTGCAACCAGGTTCCAAGAAAGTCGGCATTAAAGCCTACAACTAATTTTGCCTGATCAAAACGGAATGAAGGAATAATAGCTTTACCAAAGCTTTGCTTATAAGCTTGACGAAGTGCTGAATATGAGAAAGCATCAAACGTTTCGTGAATAACAAATGGAAACTTTGCTTTAAAATCAGCCAGTAGTTTTTTAGTTGACGGGCTGATAATACTTGGTGTCAGAATGACAAACTCTTTAGTATCATCCCAGGAAGCAAGTGTTTCAGTTAATTTATCATCTACATCCTCCCAACGAATTGGATTACCATCTAAAGTAGGTTGAGTCGGCCTCGACTCATCATATAAATTTAACAAGGAAGCCTGTACACGAGCAGATGCAGAACCTCCGGTCATCTGACATAAATCGTTACCTTCTATTTTAATGGGACGGCCATCGCGCACTTTAACAAGGATTGGCACCATTTCGGCCCCATCATAAAAAGTAGATGCATAATAATTAGCTGTTCCAGGCTTGACCTCTTCAGGTTGTATCAAATATGGTATGGCTTTCTTTACAGGTCTCTCACATCCGGCCAATACGGCAGCCGATGCAATACTAAAACCGAAATACTTTAAAAAATCACGGCGAGTATTTTTAGAGGAGTCTGCTGAGTCAGAAAGTACCACAGAAGATTTCTTCTCTTGCGTCGCTTCTTCGGCCGGCAATAAATCTTCAAGGCTTCTCCAGTATTCTTTCATATTATTTAAATTTAGTATCAAGGTTCAAGACATCGGTTTCAAGATTACTCTCTTCCTGTGTCTTTTATCTTGTATCTTAAATCTCTTTATTAATTAATGGTGACACTTCATACAATCGTTAGCGCCAATATCAGCTGCTTTTATTGAGTCACGTACACCTTCGGCTAAATCTTTATGTAAAGCCTCAAAGGTTTTATAATAGTCGTTTCCTTTGAAATTGACATTGGTTTCTTTATGACAGTCAAGGCACCAACTCATTGAGAGGTCATTTTCCTGCTTCAGAATATGCATATTTTCAACATCACCGTGACATTCCTGGCAATCGCGCTGGCCAACGTTTACATGCTGTGCGTGACTAAAGAACACATGATCAGGTAAATTATGAATTCGCACCCACTCAATGTCTTTATTATTTTCGTAAGCATCTACTACTTTACCAATTTCAAACTGACCAGAATGTGACCCATTTCGCACTACCTGGTGACAATTCATACATAAGCCTGCACTTGGCAATCCAGCTGATTTACCTTCATCGGCATTGGAGTGACAATACAAACAATCTATTTTATTATCTCCGGCATGTACTTTATGCGAAAACTTAATAGGTTGATCAGGCATATAACCTTCACTACGGCCAAGATCTATCATTTCGTGAGCTACTATTTTCAACTGAAAACTCACACCGAAAATGATAATTAAGACATGTATAGCTTTATAAGGTATCTTTTTTGTGAAGATTAAGTCAACCAAGGCAATCGTCATTAGGCCTCCTAACAGAAGAAAGATTAAGAGTTGATTAATGGACATTGGTTTATCCTTAGCTCCTGTTTCCGATAGTTCTTTTAAGTACCCTTGCAGATGAAACAACTGCTCATCATCCAATTGGTATTTGACATGAACTTTCTCGCGCATTGCACCAGATGGCGTTAACAAGTGTTCTTTAAAAGTTGCTAAGTCCATTTCGGCTGCAACTTTTGCCATTTCAACGGCCGAGGGATTCCAGTTCATGGTATCGGCTGTGTGCATAGTGTGACACGATACACATGAATTTGATCCTTCACCGGTAGATATTAAGCCATAAAAAAGTCGCTCTCCAACTTTCACATCAGGTTCGGGCCCATTGCTCTTTGCATACATTGTTGTGTTGCCTGCAAATTGATGCAGAACAAAAAACAGTATGAAAAACTTTAAGATTTTTCTCCCATGACAAAGGGACCTTGATAAAGTCTTTACCATAATTAGTCGCTATTTGTTTCTGAGCATAACACCAAGCCCTCTGAAAGCCTTGTTATTACACAGATTCTTTTTATATTTTGTTGTTATTTTTTAACACTTCAACTTTCAACAATTGTTAACGAATCAATGCTTAAATTGTTTTAAGCGACAAATATAATATTTCAGACCTTTTATTCTTTTATTTTCTCGGTTAGTTTTTGAACTAATTTGTAGTTGAAGAAGAACTCTTTGGCTATCACCCTGATAATCGTATATACAGGAATTGCCAGAAACATACCTATGATTCCTGACATGTAACCAGCCATCAGAATTAGTATAAAAATCTCAAGTGGATGTGCTCGTACACTGGCAGAAAATATAAAGGGCTGAAATACAATGTTATCTAACAATTGTACGATTACAAACACCAGAAACACACCAAACATATAATTTATAAAATCAGGAGGCACGGGCATCTGAACATAAACAACCAAGGCAACTAAAAAACCAAAGAATGCTCCAATTAATGGCCCCATATAGGGAATCACATTTATAAATCCTGAGAAAAGACCAATAATGACAGCATGCTGCAATTCCATTCCTACCAAAAATAATCCAAAAGTAACAACAGTACTTATAAGCGTAATTTGGATAATAATGCCAATAAAATAACGTCGCAACAATGTTTTTATTGATGACAAAGCATGTTTAATACCTTCTTCGTAGTGACTTGGCACAAACAAAAGTAAGCCTTGCACAATCAGCCACTCTTCTTTCAAAAAGAAAAAGGTAATGAACGAAACACTAAAGGCAAAAATGAAAACACCTCCTAAAAATCCAGCCAGGGAAGCAAAAATATCGCGCAGGCGAGAAAAATCAAAAAACGTAATAGCCGTTTCTTTTATTTGTCCTTCAATGACATCTAATCCGGCTTTCCCAAATTCAGTTTGTTTAAGCGGATCGACAATCGAACTCAGAAGTCGCTCAGCGGTATCAAATACTGCATCTAAGTCAACATTGGATAAAAAATGGATTTCTTTAACGATAAAAGGTATACTCACTCTAAAGAAAGTCAGGATAAATACCCATAAAGTAAGCACCGTCAATATGGCTCCTAATGCATTAGACGGACGCCAACTTTTGATTTTTATTCTTTTAATCAAATCAAATATAGGCCTGGCAACCAATGATAAAACTGCCGAGACAATCAGAAATGACACAACCGCCCGAAAGTACCAAATCAAAAGGATTGATAAACTGGCAATTATAAACCAAATGATGTATTTAATTCTTTCGCCCATTCAATAATTTCCGAAATTAATGATATAAGCACGGAAAATAATCAACTAAAAGCAAGCATTGCCAATGAAATAATTAATCTATTGGTCAAATAAATACAGCTGTTAATCCTATAATATCGTCAGTTAATCACAAGGCTTGCCAGCTAAAGTTTTGCGGCTCATTGTAAACACTATTTTTACAGCTCCAACACCTAACAATTAAATTATATGAGAGGAGCTATTATTGGCGACATTATAGGTTCGGCGTTTATTGATTCGCCTCAACCATCGTTAAAATTTCAATTGTTAAAACCATTTTCGGCCTATACCGATGACACCGTTTTAACGATTTCAACTGCAGATGCCATCTTATCTGGCAAACCGTATTGCAATAAACTCAGGCAGTGGACACAACATTATCCTAAAGCCGGTTATCAACCTGCATTTTTAGAGTGGGCACTCTCAAATAACCCTAATGAAATATACAAAAGTAAAGGTGACGGCGCTGCCCGTAGAATTAGTCCTATTGGTTTTGCTGCCACTACGCTTGACGAAGCAATGGAAGAAGCCCGTAAAGCCACCATTGTAACACACCCCGATGAAGCCAAAATAACTGCATCACAAGCTTTATGCGGTTCAATATTTCTCGCCAAGTCCGGCAAAAAGAAAAGTGAAATACGTGATTTCCTTTGCAATCAATTAGGTTATGAATTGCCAGAAACTTTAACGAAAGAATGCGCTACTATACTGAATGAGAGATACCAATCGCCAGTACCTTGCGCGATTATGGCCGTATTAGTATCAGATAATTTTGAAAATGCCATACGCCATGCTATATGGATTGATGGACCAAGTAATACTTTAGGTAGTATAACCGGGGCGGTTGCGCAAGCCTATTACAAGCATATTCCGAAGTCAATTATAAGAAAATCACTGGCCCGCCTTTCGCCAGAGCTAGAAGATATCTTAAGCCAGTTTGAAAATAAATATTGTCAACCCTTTTTAATTGATAAAAAAGAGATACAATTTAACTTTCACTAAAATAAAAGAGGCCGGTTAACCCGGCCTCTCATTTCATATTATATTGCTAATGGTTTCTTTACCTTCTCATCGAGCAAGGCCAGTTTCAGCACTTCTTCCACTTCTTTCACAAAATGAAACTCTAAGCCTTCCAGGTAAATATCATTTATTTCTTCGATATCCTTTTGATTCTCATGCGATAGGATAATATCAGTAATACCAGCACGCTTAGCCGCCAATATCTTCTCTTTGATGCCTCCCACCGGCAATACT
Organism: Carboxylicivirga marina; assembly: GCF_016612505.1. Taxonomy (GTDB): domain Bacteria; phylum Bacteroidota; class Bacteroidia; order Bacteroidales; family Marinilabiliaceae; genus Carboxylicivirga; species Carboxylicivirga marina. The sequence goes on along the minus strand of NZ_JAENRR010000014.1, from coordinate 14,796 downwards.
TTACCACGAAGAGTAATTTCACCTGTCATGGCTAATCGAGCTCTTACTTTTCGCTGTGTAAAAGCCGATGCCAATGACGTAACCATGGTTACACCAGCCGAAGGGCCGTCTTTTGGAATTGCTCCTTCCGGCACATGAACGTGCACATTCCACTCATCAAAGCTCTCCGTTTTAAGACCTAACTTATCGGTGTTGGCTCGCAAATACTCCAGGGCTAATAAAGCAGATTCCTTCATTACATCACCTAGATTACCGGTTAGGGTCAACTTTCCCTTTCCTTTACTTAGGCTGGTTTCTACAAATAGTATTTCACCACCAACAGCGGTCCAGGCTAAACCTGTAACAACACCGGCTGTTGAGTTATCTTGCCACTTATCTTTTGAGAAACGAGCAACTCCCAAATAGGTAGCCACATCTTTAATGGCCAGAGTCTTTTTCATCTCTTCATCTTTGGCAATTTTAAGCGCAACTTTACGGCATAGCTTTGCCAAAACTTTATCTAACTCACGTACTCCTGACTCACGGGTATACGACTCAACAATATAAGACAGTACTTTCTTACTAACCGAGATGGTTCCTTTTGGAATGCCATGATTCTCCATTTGCTTTGGCATCAGGTGACGCTTGGCAATTTCCGTTTTTTCCTCAATGATGTAACCACTCACATTGATTAATTCCATACGATCTAACAATGGTTGAGAAATACCACCTAAGGTATTAGCCGTAGCCACAAACATTGTTTTCGATAGATCGAAATCCACCTCAAGGAAATTATCATGAAAATGCTCATTTTGCTCAGGATCCAGTACTTCTAATAAAGCCGCAGACGGATCGCCATGAGCACTGGCATTTACCTTGTCAATTTCATCAAGTATAAATACTGGATTGGCAGCCCCTGCTTTTTTAATGCTCTGAATAATTCGACCCGGCATGGCTCCAATATACGTTTTTCGATGACCTCTGATTTCGGCTTCATCGTGCACACCACCTAAGGACATACGCACATATTTACGCCCTAAAGATTCGGCGATTGATTTACCCAAAGAAGTTTTACCAACTCCCGGAGGGCCATACAAACATATGATTGGCGATTTTAACTCACCCCTTAATTTTAACACAGCCAAGTGCTCCAAAATGCGCTCTTTCACCTTATCCAGCCCATAATGATCGCGATCCAAAATGCGCTCTGCACGATTCAAGTCATAAATATCTTTCGTATACTCGTTCCAGGGTATATCAATCAGCGTTTGCAGGTAATTATGCTGAACCGAGTATTCGCCTGCTGCAGGGTTTAATCGCTGAAGTTTATCCAGTTCTTTTTTGAAAAGATCCTTAACCTCTTTTCCCCACTTTTTCTTCTTCGCTTTTTCTTTAAGATCTCTAATTTCCTGCTCGATAGGGCTAGAACCCAATTCATCCTGAATGGTTTTGATCTGTTGCTGCAACATGTATTCACGTTGCTGCTGATCAATATCGAGCTTTACCTTACTCTGGATATCGCTTTTTAACTCCTGCATTTGCACTTCGCGAGCCAAATGTTCGAGTAGTAGCATACCACGATCAAGAAGACTGTCTTTACCAAGTAAGTCTTGCTTTTCGTCAACGCTAATTTCAGAATTGGAACAAACAAAGTTGATTAGGAAACCATCATTTTCAATATTTTTTACAGCAAAAGATGCCTCAGGTGGCACATTAGAGTTCGCCTTAATCACACGTAGTGACAAATCTTTAATGGAACTAACGACCGCCTCAAACTCATCGCGCTGCTTCTCATCCTTTTCATCTTCAAGGCCTTTAACTTTAGCCATATGATAAGGTTCATCGGTAATCATCTCCTCCAGCTGAAAACGTTTTTTACCCTGAATAATAACAGATGTAGAGTTATCGGGCATTTCAAGTACCTTAATGACTTTAGCAACCGTTCCAACTTCAAACAAATCCTCTTTTTGCGGATTATCTTCCTTAATATCTTTTTGTGCAATAGCTCCGAATACGCCCTTAGACTTCTGAATCTCACGTATTAATTTCAAAGACTTATCGCGTCCTATTGAAATTGGAATAATTACACCTGGGAATAATACCGTATTTCGCAACGGCAATATTGGCAAGATGTCAGGTACCTCGAAAGCACTGACATTTTGTTCATCCTCATCTGTTACGATCGGAATAAACTCTGCATCAGATTCAAATACATCAGACATAAGCACCTTATCTAAACCAAATTTATCATTATCCATATCTTAATTCTCTAAATCACTGTCAATAAATGACAAAATGTCGGAGACTCCTTTTAAAATTCTCCGCTGCCTTATTGTCAATTGGCGTGCCAAAATTTATCGCAAGGATGTCCGATACTTTTGAGTACTTTCAAAAACATCTTCGAGCACCGCGACATCTTTATCATTCAACTCTACGTTGCGTCGAGCCATGGCCATTTTAGCGGTTTTAGCAACAGCTTTCAAGTGATTAATTTTATACCCCTGAGGCCCACCAATCACAAAAGAAGGGACAAAATTACGTGGAAAACCACTTCCAAAAATATTGCTTCCAACACCTACAACAGTGCCGGAGTTAAAAGAGGTATTGATGGCACAGCGCGAATAATCGCCCATCACTAAACCACAAAACTGAAGACCTGTTTTTGCAAAACGCTCAGTAGAATAATCCCACAACTTAACCATTGCAAAATCATTTTTTAAGTTAGATGTATTTGTATTGGCACCTAAATTACACCATTCACCTAATACTGAATCGCCTAAATAGCCATCGTGCACTTTATTAGAGTAGCCGGTGATAACCGAATTACTAACTTCGCCACCTACTTTCGACCAAGGTCCAATAGTCGCACCTGGTAATATCTTGGCTCCCATACTAATCTGAGATGATTCGCCTATAGCGATAGGCCCTCGTAACATCGAACCTTCCCATATCTTGGCATTCTTACCAATATAAATAGGTCCTTCCTGCGGATTCAGGTAACAATATTCAACTTGCGCTCCTTCTTCAATAAAAATTTGATTAACAAGCTCAGGTTTTTTATTAGCTCCAACTACAGTCACAGTTTCATCTATCTTCTGCGATTGACGACCCTTTGTTATTAATTCAAAGTCGTTTTTAATCTCATCCTGGTTATGAGGAATTAACTGATAGATTTTATCCAAAATGGTTGTCTCGCCTTCAAACTCGATGGTTACAAAAGGTGAAAATTCATTGGCTTCAATCGCCTCTTTTACATCCTTTCCACCACATGCAGCTAACAATACACCATCTTTAAATAAGGCCTGCCCCAAGGTCATACTTTTAACTACATCTACCAGTTGCTTGTTGGGCAATACTGAAGCTGAAACGTACATGTTTTCATCCATCATCTTTAACTTGAACTTTTCAGCTAAAGATTCTGATGCTAAATAACTAGCTACCTCATCTAACCAAACTTCCCATTTTTCTTTTACGGTCAATATGCCAATACGAATATCTGCCTGTGGGCGAGTGAAAGTCAGTGGCAACATGCCACTTCGAAAATTATTATCAAATAGTATTAAATTCATGTAACACCAGTTTTAATAGAATTCTGATTGATGAGGCAATTTACAATTATTGTAAAAAAAAAGCTTCGGAAAAATCCGAAGCTTTATATTTTAGTCTCAAAGCAATAATTACTTACGCTTATCGAAATGCTTTTGGTATCTGCTCATGAACTTATCTACACGTCCTGCAGTATCAACAAGTTTCATCTTACCAGTATAAAATGGGTGAGAAGTACTTGAGATTTCTAATTTAACCTGAGGATATTCAACTCCGTCGATTTCAACAGTATCTTTAGTGTTAACAGTAGAACGAGTGATGAACGTATCCCCATTTGACATGTCGGTAAAAGCTACCAATCTGTAGTTGTCTGGATGAATGCCCTGTTTCATTGCTATATAATTTAATTCTTTAATATTCTTATTCGTATCGGGCTGCAAAGGTAAATTATAAAATTAAACCAGCAAAGCTTTTAATGCATTTAATCTCTGAAATTTATAATTATTTTTCTTTATGAGCATTATATTTGGTATCTAAAGGTATTGCAGTTGCCTTGGTTTGCCCATTGTTCTTTTTATTAAACAAATAGCGATAGGTAATATGCTTTTTACCAAATGTGGCACCCATTGATTCCTGAAGAATACGCATCTTAGGGTTAAAATCGCCTACCCAGGATAACTCTAGCTCTTTCAAATGTGGATTCTTATCAACCACACCCTGCAAATGCCAAAATAAGCCAGACTCAATACCCGAACGCTGAAACTTTGGTACTACACCTAGAATAACAACACGAGCACGTGTCATATACTTTCTGTGTTTCATCCACATGAATCGCAGTTTATTCCACAGATTCATTTTACCATTAAAATGTTTCAGTATTTGATTTACATCAGGAAACAATACAATAAAACCAATTGGTTTACCATCATGATAAGCATACCAGATTAAATCTTCCATCATAAAAGCTTTAGTCTTCATCATGGTGGCTTTTAACACTTTCTTATCGATGGGTGTAAAGTTCTCATGAAAACGCCAGGCATCATTATAAATGGCCTCAAAATCGTTAATAAACTTATCTGTTTCCTTAATTCTAAAATGCCTAAAGCTAAAACCTTCCTTTTTTACCACCCAACCTGCTATTTTCCAAAATCGCTCAGGAAAAGGCACTGTTAAATCCAGATGGTTTGTGATTTGCTCGAAGTAAGTCGAAAAACCGTACTCCTCGAAAAAGGCTTTATAATAAGGTGGGTTATATTGCATGCCAAAACCAGGCTGTGAAAAACCTTCAACCAGGCACCCCCAGAAATTATCATTTTCGCCAAAATTGATGGGGCCATCCATTGCCTCCATCTGGTTTTTCTTTAACCACTCTTTTGCCGCATTAAACAATACAAAGGCAGCTTCCTTATCGTTGATACATTCAAAAAATCCCAAGCCTCCCGTTGGTTGATCAAAGCCTTTCGATTTCTTATGATTGACGAATGCTGCTACACGGCCAATCACCTCCTCATTTCGAATTAATATAAATCGAGTTGCTACACCATGGTTAAAATAGGTATTTCGATTGGCGTCAAACACCTCTTCTATCATTGAATCAAGCGGACGCACATAATTCTTATCGTCGCTATAAATAACGTTTACGACATTCAGAAATTGCTTTTGTGATTGCTTATCAGAAACCTCAACTACTTTCATTCACACTAATGCTTTGTAAGAAAAATAGCGAGCCGAAGGACTCACCACAAAAATAGACGATTATTTTAATTATCCTAAAAATACGTGCGCTAAAAACCCGGTGTTATACCAAACCACAATCTATTTTTTCGAGCATTTACTCCCTAAATCCATTACAAAACACGAATAGCCAAACCCAATTTACAAAAGAAAGGCGACCCCTATTTGGTTCGCCTTTCTAATTATAAATATTGCATTTCTCTAAAATTCAAACCAGTCCCTGTAGTCATCAGGTTTTTTAGCAGGAACATCTTTGTGGTAATATTCATTTTGAGCAGCTTCGTAGTTATAATCAGCCTCCATCTCTCGCCAATTTTCAGCCACATGCTTTACTGAACTTATCAAATAATCGACTTCCTCATCTGACATGCTTGGATGCACTGACATTCTAATCCATCCCGGCTTTTCAGACAAATCACCTTTATTTATCTTACTGGTAATCTTGTTGGATGTGTAATAATCAACATGCAGCAAGTAGTGACCATATGTTCCTGCGCACGAACAACCACCTCGCACCTGTATTCCAAAATGATCGTTTAACAAGCGAACGGCAAGGTTAAAATGTAAATCATCAATATAAAAAGAGATGGCACCCAAACGCTTATCAACATTATTAGCTAAAATATTAATACCCGGTATCTGACGAAAGGACGTGAGTATCTTTTTTATCATCTCATCTTCACGAGCATGTATATTTTCAACACCCATCTTCTCCTTTAGCTTGATCACCAAAGCAGCTTTTATTGATTGTAGAAAACCTGGCGTACCGCCATCTTCGCGCGCTTCAATATCATCTATATATCGATATTTCCCCCAACGGTTAGTCCAATCCACAGTGCCACCACCTGAATTATCGGGTGCTGAATTATGATACAATGATCGATTAAAAACCATCACACCTGAACTTCCAGGTCCACCAAGAAATTTGTGTGGTGAAAAGAAGATTGCATCGAGACTTTCCAATGGATTTTCAGGATGCATATTAATATCGTCATAAGGCGCAGAGGCCGCAAAATCTACAAAACAGAAACCTCCATTCTCGTGCATGATACGAGCCAGCTCGTAATAAGGCGTACGAACGCCGGTTACATTAGAGCAAGCACTAAATGAGCCAATTTTAAGGGTTCTGTTTTTATATTTCTCTATTTCACGACGCAAAGCATCTGGGTTAACCAGTAGCTGATCATCCGGCTCAATAACCACTACATCAGCATTAGTCTCAAGCCATGAGGTATGGTTAGAATGATGCTCCAGGTGTGTCAGAAAAACAACTGGTCGCTGGTCGATAGGAATACTAAAAAACTTTTGCGCCTGCTCAGGCACACGTATTCCTAGCATGCGTTGCAATTTATTAATCACGTATGTCATGCCAAACCCGGCTGTAATAATAATATCATCCGGACCAGCGTTTACATGTTCTTTAATGACACTATGCGAGTGCTTGTAGATATTCGTCATGATCATACCGGTATCACTCGATTCAGAATGTGTATTGGCCACCATCGGGCCAATTTTATTCTTCATCAATTCTTCGATGGGACCATAAAGCCGACCACTTGCTATCCAATCGGCATAAACTAGTGGCTTTTCACCATAAGGCGTTTGAATAGTGGCATCATATCCTATTGTATTTTTTCTAAACTTTTCGAAATGTCCGCTTAATGTACTCATTAATCTCCTGGTTTATATTTTCAACAACACAACCTAAATTCCAACATACATTTCATATTGGTCTTTGCACAAATATAGATAATTCTATATGAAAGAAAACATGATTTTCTAACAAGTAAATCATTATCAAATAAGTAATAAACTACTTATTTAGCCTCAGTAAATTCTATCTCAGTGAGGAGCTCCTGAGCAACTATTTTCTTGTTAGTACTCCCTGATTCCTTAAATTCATTCGTCAGCTTTTTGATTTCCTCACGCTCGCTTGCAGAAACTCTCAACTTCATACGAAGTGCAAAAGATAAAGCCTTTAAAACATAAAGTTCATTGCTATTATTAACGGATGCCACTAAATCTCTTGCAGTAGGCACTGAGCCAGATTGTTTAGCTTGTAATATTCGTCCAATGGTATAAAATGACGTTGCTTTCAAGTAAGTACTTTCACCAGCTAACCAGGTAACACATAACAATGATGAGTTTTCTAAACGAGACCACAAATACATGGCTGAACGCTCAACCAAATCCTTATTACTAATTTTAGTCGCCCATTGTAAACACTTTTCTACGGTCATCTTATCGGCCGGAACTATCATCGATGCTAAAATCATCGTTTCACGTATTTCTAAAAACCAAAGTCGCTCAGCCAGTTCGTAACTGACAGGAATACGCTTAGACAATTGTTGCAAATGAGGTAATCCAACTCCATAATTGATGCGATAATTGATGCCACTATTCTCCATTTGAGCAGTTGTGGCTCCATTCATATGCAAACGTAGCTGACCAAGCACCCACTCTACTTCTTTCTCTACCTTCTGATTTTCAATAAAAAACTTCATATACCAGGTGTATTAACAGCTACAAAGGAAAAAGTTTTTTTGTTTTTTTTCGATTCTTCTTGCAATTATTAAAACACATCTATTATCTTTGCAATCGCAAAAACAAAAATGGTGGTTGTAGCTCAGCTGGTTAGAGCGCTGGATTGTGGTTCCAGAGGTCGCCGGTTCGAAACCGGTCTTCCACCCCAAAAGCCTTAGTTAGAAATAACTAAGGCTTTTTTATTACTCACAAAATTCCCCTAAATACAGACTATTACTAATGTCTTTCTCGTCGGCACTGCGAAAAGCCAACCAAATATGCCATGTCGCTCCTTGCAAATCAATATCCCAAAAATATTCTTCTTTAGATCTGGGCACTCCAGTCAAACGGTATTCGAGCCAATTATTACCAGGCACAAAAGCTATCACGACAAGCGTGTCATTGGATTTCCCTTGTTCACCTGACCATCGAAAACGACAGCCATTCGGCTCAATGTGTACTTCACATGCATCAGCTAAGTCAGTAGCCCCAGCAGCAACACGTACCTCTTTCCAATCAATGACCTGATCGGGGTATTCCCCTTTTATAGCATTCATGAGGTTATATGACTTTGCAACATGATAGGGGGCATTGTTTACTGTAGCAGGGGCAAAAGTGATTTTAATTAAATCCTTCATTGGTTTCAATAATTGCTGAACCAATGCCATTTTTTGTCGTTGTGCCTCTTGCTTTAAAGAGGGCTTCTTTCGCTTATTCGTTTGAGGCAAGGAGCGAACGATGTTCTTTCCATACATCGTGTAAAAAACCACATTACCCGCCTTGCCCTTTACAATACCGTTGATTCCATCTTTTACTATTGCCATGATAATCTAATTAATGGTATCTACTTCCAATTAACATACAAGTATTTCTCTAATATTCAATTCATCATCAAGTTACAGTTTTATCATAGTTTTGTCAATGATTATACAATTATTATTGAACATTCATTGCAGGAACTATGAGTTAACTGTGAATAATCTTTAAATAAAAGAAGGTTGAAGAATACTTGAAGTAATATGGATGGTGGAATTATTCTCTAAGGATGGCAATCTCTAAAAATCAGCTCAACATGGGAATAATTTTTAGTGTAGGAAGTGTATTTTGCAAACCTTTGTTAGAAAATAAAAAAGGGAACTCATGATTGAATTCCCTTTCTCGTCAATAAGTATAATGATGAATTAATTTCTAAAAGTAAAAGTCTTACCCGCAGTTAAATTTACTTCAATCGTCTGCGCTTCATAGATCATCTTGATTTGCTTTTTCTCCGGGCAAGTTAAATCGACCTGTTTGATTACACCATCTTCCCATAGTATATCTACTGTAATGTTCCCCCTTGCCTTTAGTCCTCTAATGTATCCATTTTCCCATTTGGATGGCAAGGCTGGCAAAATCCTGATCAACTCTTTTTCATGCGATTGAAGCAGCATTTCCGCTACGCCAGCGGTATAGCCAAAATTACCGTCTATCTGAAACGGTGGATGTGCATCAAACAAGTTTTTATACATTGATTGTTTCAATAGTAATTCGATATGTTGCTGGGCCATATCACCATCAAAGAGGCGCGCATAGCAATTAATTAACCAGGCTCTACTCCATCCGGTACCGGCACCTCCATTTTCTAAACGGCAATCAAGTGTTTTTCTTACTGCATCCATTATTTCCGGCGTTTCACTTTGAGTGATCGCAGTACCTGGATGAAAGCCATACAGATGCGACATATGTCGATGCCCTGGCTCCACTTCTTTATACTCTCTATCCCACTCTAGGATGCGGCCGTCACCACCTAACACAAAGCCTGGACGTAAACTTTTACGCTGCTTCCTTATTTTTTCCAACAAAGGAGGCTTGACTTCTAACAATTCACATGCTTGCACATAATGATCAAATACTTCGGCAATTACCTGCTGATCCATGGCTGATCCCATGCAACTGGCCACAGCCTTTTTATCTGTTGAAAAAAAGCGGTTCTCAGGTGATGTGGATGGGGCAGAGACCAGGTAACCATCTCGTGGATCTTCAATCAACCAATCACTATAAAACAGGGCCGATTGCTTTATGGCAGGAAAGGCACGTTCCTTCAAAAAATCAAGGTCATTGGTAAAGGCATAATGCACCCAATAATGTTGCATCAACCAAGCTCCTGCGCCAACAGAACAGCCCCAATACGCCGTTGGTGCCCTTAACCAGGTTGGAGCCCATAAATCGGTAGCATGTGGCACAAAAGTACCTTGACAATCGAAATTAACTTTTGCCGTCTTTTGACCATTCTGCACTAGGCGATCAATATAATCAAACAATGGTTCATTAAGCTCATCCAGATTGGTAACATTAGCTAACCAATAGTTCATTTGCAGATTGATATTCAGGTGATAATCTGCATTCCAAGGAGCATTAATGTGCTGATTCCATAGTCCTTGTAAGTTCGCAGGATTGGTTCCGGGACGAGATGAACTAATCAACAGGTATCGGCCATAGTTAAACAACAGGTTTTGTAAGCCAAGGTCTGTCTCTCCATTCTTTACTCTTTCAAGGCGTTGATCAGTGGCCAAGCTGTCAGGCGATTCATTTTCCAAAAACAATTCAACTCGTTGATAATACTTTTGATATTCCTTGACGTGCTCTTTTTTTATTTTTTCTGCACCAGCAGCAATCGCTTGCTGCAGATCTTTATTATTCTGAGTTACAAAATCCTTTTGATAAAACGATGTATTATTGACAAGAAAGATGGTGGCCTTTTTAACACCTTTCAACATAAGGGATTTGTCTTTTGTCAGTACTTCACCATTTTCGTTCAGTACTTTTAAACAAGTCTGAAAACGAACACCGTTTAGAATAGGGGTCGGTTTTGAGTCAATTTTGCCGTCACGTTGAGTCACCTCACCTTCCATGACCAGCACCATATCATCACCTATATGACTTTTAGCCGTAGGGTATCCAGCATCATTTGGTCGGCCCAGCTCTATTGTTCCATTAAAGCCTTCCGGCGACTCACTTGATAACTCAATAACAATAGCACGATGGGGGTGCGATGCATACACTTTTTGACTTATCTGGTATCCTTTGCTTCTATAGTTGGTATGTGCTATCGCAGTATTGATATCTAGCTCTCGCCTATAATCGGTAATATCATCATGTTCGAAATTCAGAAACAAGTCTCCGAGTGTTTGATGAGAGCGCACTACTGATTTACGGGAGAATCTTTCAACGAATAAATGATCAGCTTCCTGGTGCTTCCCTTTGATAAGCAACTGCCGGATTTCTGCTAAGTCATTTGCATTTCCTGCTGGTTCATCCCATCCTAAATCAGCTGGCCACATCGAATCATCATTCAGTTGAATGCGTTCATGGCTTGTTTTGCCAAAAACCATAGCACCAATACGTCCATTTCCGATGGGCAGAGCCTCTTCCCACACATTAGCTGGTTGCTCATACCACAATTGACTGTTCTTATTGCTTTTTCTTTGCCCTGCTTCTGAATAGCATCCTGAATGCATTCCAAGTATAAACAGAAACATTACAATTGACATGTTACTCTTTAAAGTTCGATAGTTGTTTGATATGTTCATTGCTGTGGGATTTTAGCATACAAAAAGAGCTTAGTAACAAGGACTAAGCTCTTTGAAATATTATAATTAGTACAAGATATATATTTACACTCTAAAAACTACTACTAGATTCATTCGAAACAGGATCTTAGTCGGCCAGAATACCAAACTCAGCACCACCTGCAAAGTCCTGTCCGTTCTGAGAACTTTTAGCCGTAAATCGTATATAACGTGCTTTTAATGGCTTGTTAAACTCAACACGTTTCTCTTTTTTATCTCTGGAAAACTGACCTTCGTGAATTGCTTCTCCCCAGTTTTTTCCATCCATACTCACGTGAATGGTATAGTCCTTCACATCCCCGTTTCTTCCGCCATCCTGGCGAGGCAGGTAGGTAAAACCTTTAATGAACTTAAGCTCGCCGCAGTCAAAGTCAACCCAGTGTGGAAACTGAGCTACTGTTACTGAATACATGGTATGCCAGGTAGTGGCAGGATCGCCATCCACCAGGTTTTTGGCCGAAGCACCAGAACCAGGCTCTTCACTGCTCACAAAGACAACAGTTGTTTCTATTTTTTCAATTTTATTGAAGCGCATAGATACTTCCGAATCTTTATTGCCTTTGAACCAGGCTTTAATGGCACCTGCTTCGCGCATGCTAAAGGTCTCATCGAAAGTCTTTGCTCTACCTCCATTCACAGAATAGCTGTACTGAGCATCCTCTTTGGTCGACGAAATCTCTACTTTACCAGTAGCTGAACGCGTAATCGTAATAGGCACTTCTCCTGAAGGTGCTACATGAGCAATTTGATCTAAATCTTTGCCAGCAGGACGGATGATAAAACCAAAATCGTTTTGACCAGCATACACACGATCGTGCTTTAATGGCGCTCCCTGTCCACAGCTCGCACCACCTAAACCAGTTACTTTCATATCCAAGTGAAGCGTAATATCTCCTGGCTCAGGTAATTCGTAAATATGAGCAGCAACACCCATGTCCTGAGCCGTATAGGGCAAAGCGCTGACAACCATCTCATCCGCCGCTATAAATACAGCACCGCTCTGACTATTATTAGTTAAGGCACACCAACGTGTTTCCTCGTGGTTGGCCATATCCTGTGGTTTCGGGAAGTTGACAAACTCCTTATTAACCGTTGTCGTGTATTTCTGAATATTCTGAGCCGTTTTACGGTCGTTGTAGTTACCAATCGGACCACGCCCGTAATATGTCAGGTTCTCGTAAGCCTTAGGGATGGTCATTGAATAACCCAAGCGTGGCAATACGTATTGTGACTCATTGGTAGTGATGCTCGACTGCAACTCCACCGAACCATCCTGGTAAACCGTCCATATCTGATTAGTTACAAAACGGAAGTCATCCTCTCCAAATGTCTGATCAGTCAATTCTTCGACCGATAAGACATTACCACTTGTGCCACCATGTTGTTTAGCTGCGTTAGGTGCTTGCGAAACCACCGTAAAGGCTATGCTAACCGTTCCATCGGCATTGCTTCTGACTTTAGAGTCGATGGCTTTATGTTTCAGGTTATGCAAACCTTTTTCGTACCAGCTACTATAGCCCCATGTATCGTTATTCACAAAAGCACGGAAGGCATCTAGCTTAGGTCCATTACCATCGGCGATGATAAGTTGACCATCGTACGCTAAGCCATAAAGCGAACCGTCTGCCATGTTAAATTTAGCCGTGAAATTTAGACCACTTACCAACTTAATGTTGTTACCGGCATCCGTCAATTTCACTTTACCACCTGCTGCTTTAGTCGCTTCTGCCATGGTTGGCACTTCAGTTTTTACTTTCAGCAAGAACTGCTCTTCGGCCTCCACAAAGCCTTTATCCGCCCATGGCTGATTGTTTTTCAATGTGAACTGTAATTTCACAAAGTATTCAGAGCCTGCCTTTAAGTTGTTAAACTCATAAGGAAGCTTGACCGTCCTTTTTTTTCTTGCTGCGATTGGCTCAAAAGTCAATTGACCTTTTTTAATCTCCGAGCCATTTTCCCAAAGCGACCAAGTTAAATTGTAATCAGCCAATGACTTAAAGTAATACTTATTGAAGATTTCAACAGTACCTTCCTGAATATCCAAAGCTTTGAAACCAATATTCTGGTATACTTTTTTCACTTCGTAATACTGAGGTTTCAGGTCGCGCTCGGCGAACAAGATACCGTTCATTACAAACTGACCACTGTTAGGCTTGTCGCCAAAGTCACCACCAAAAGCCAGGTAACGCGTACCATCTTCACGGTAGTTATAAATCGCCTGGTCAATCCAGTCCCAAATAGCTCCACCACAGAAATAATTGGTCGACTCAATGGCCTCCCAATAGTCAATCAGGTTACCACAGGCATTTCCCATCGAATGCGCGTACTCCGAAATATGGAAAGGGTATTTGATATTCATTTGACCGGTCACCGCCATTTTCATCCAACCGATAGACGGATACTGGTTAGAGCCCATATCCACAATACTGTTGTTACGTTCGTACTGCACCGGACGTGACTCATCAATTTCTTTCAATGCATTATAGGCGTGTACAAAGTTTTCACCAGGCCCAGCCTCGTTACCCAATGACCAAATGACGATGGACGGATAGTTCTTATTCTGATGCGTCATCTCTACCACACGTGCAACATGTGCATTTTTCCACTCTGGTGGATGAGAAAGCGATGCTTTTCCGTAATAATACTGGTGTGACTCAATGTTGGCTTCATCTTCCTGATATATACCATACTTGTCGCATAGGTAGTACCAATATGGCGCAGGTGGATAATGTGAATTACGAACATGGTTAATATTACCTTGCTTCATCAACATCACTTCCGCTTCCATTTGCTCACGTGTTAGTGTGTGCCCGGTTTCAGGATGTGTTTCATGACGGTTGACACCTTTTAGTTTAACCGTTTTACCATTGATGTAATAATAGCGACCGGCTAAACCAAATTCATCATCTTCAGCTTTTGTATCTTTAATCACCACTTCACGGAAACCAGTATGTGTAGAAATCGTTTCTACAACTCTACCTTTCTTATCTTTTAGCTCAGCTACCAATGTATAGCGATAAGGGTATTCGGCCGACCACTGCTTTGGAGCTCTTACTTTCATTACAGCTGTAGCTTTGCTTTCAGCACCGCCATTGATTACAGGAACTGATGCTGTAGCCACTGCTCCATCTACCAGCTCATTGTCATCTGAATATAATTTATTGGCGTAGAGCGAATAATCCACTTTGTAGCCTTTGGCCGCTTTTTTAGCAAAATTACGAACATCAACTGCAATGTTTAATGCGCCATCTTGATAGTTATCGTCCAACTCAGGTAGTACAAAAAGGTCTCGAACCTGAACCTTAGGTGTTGAATACAGTTGTACACTGCGGAAAATACCCGGAAGGCGGAACATATCCTGAGCCTCCAAAAATGAACCATCGGAATTACGGTACACCTCAGCGGC
>NZ_JAENRR010000149.1 GCF_016612505.1 Carboxylicivirga marina | reverse complement strand
AAGCGAACGCCTTCTCAGACAGTTTGCCTTTTGTATTACTCAAAACAAACAAACCATACGAACAAAAAATCCCCACCGGTATTACACCAGCAGGGATTCGAACGAACCAAAAACAGAATTACGATATAATTAAATCATCAACACTATTAGTTGATGACTTTGGCCGTGGCATGAGGTAACGCGCCAAACGAGCTTCATCGTCAGCAAAAATGATCTGTGCCATTTCGCTGATAGGAGTGAGTAAGTCATACAAATTATTAAGTTTCTCAACACGCTCCTGGGTTATGATGCCACGTTCTTTTTTAAATAACTCCTGCGCTGTTTTAACTTCAATGAGTTGGGAGTGCAGCTGAGGCAAACTATCAATTAGAAGTTCACTGCATCCGGCACTTATCAATTGTTCACGGTATTTATTGACCACCTTTATCAGGTCGCCCATAAATACAACCAGGCGGGTATGGTCTTTACGCACTTTGTTAATGTCGTTTGCTCCAAACTGGTTTTGTACCGCTTTATTATCAGCAAAGGCTTTTACTGCAAAAAAGATAATGGTACGATAAGCACTGTTGCATCCTGCAGCTGCATCATATACAGCCTGTGTTTTCTCAGTCATTTCATCAATCACCACCATATCGGTTTTAATGGCTCGTACTTCTTCAATAGCGGCTTTAATGTCCTCGGGATAACTGTCCAGAAATGTTGAATCAAAATGTTTGAACTCTACAATGTCGGTGTTTAAGACCTCAGCTACGTTTGTGCCATGTTGTTGCAAAGTAGCATCCGGAAAGTTAAATGATCTGTCGTTTTTACTCATAATAATTGATTTAGTTAATGTTAATATGAATTTGATTAAAAATGAAATATGATTCTATAATAGTAATTGTTATATAAAGTCAGTGTTTGCAGGTGATAGCGGACAATTTCTTCCTGTCAGCGGATAATTTCCACAAGTAAGCGGAGGTTTTCTACCAGTAAGCGGACGATTTCCGTTAGTCAGCGGAGGATTTCCCGCTGGGAAAATGCCCGCTGAGCGATGGAAATCTTCCGCTGAGCAATAGAAATCCTCCGCTGAGTGCTGTCTGTTCTCCGCTGAGTGCTGAAAACGCTCCGCTTGCACAATAAAATGCCCGCTTAACGATGCTAAAGTGTAACGATAGCAATGATATACGGTTTTTGTA
>NZ_JAENRR010000148.1 GCF_016612505.1 Carboxylicivirga marina | reverse complement strand
TCTCAATTTACAGCATGTAGTGAATATTTTGCCGTTCACTACTTCTCGGCACACGATGAAGCGATTGGCAATTTAACAAACCAAACCTACCAAAACTCTCCGAGCCAAATCTTTGATTTGTTTTTATTTTTGCATTACTAAAGCCAAATCAAAGATTTGGCGGTGTTCAATTATCAAACCGAACTTCCAATTGCTCACAACCGCCAATTGCTTTATACTAGCGTGTTAGGCAAAGTTATTTAGCTTCTAACTTTCTTATAAGTTTAATATTCTTTTTTTCGACTTCCGTTAAGTATTGATCAACATTATCGCTAACGGGATTATACCATTCCTTTGAAGAAAAATAATTACTTAAATCCTCTGACTTAAAACTATAGCCATACCTTGCAAAAATCTCATTCCTCATAATTCTAAGTTGCTTTGTTGAGAGTCCTGCAATATCTGTTTCTTTTAATAATCTACAAGATGCAACTTTATATTTGCCTGGAAGTTGATACCTGTTCAAGTCAATTTCAATCGAAGTAGCTTTCCTGCATGTATCAATAGAACAGTAATCATATGTTAAGGTTTTAATTTCAAAAGTCATTAGATCATCTTTCCATTCCTCAAATTTTACGTATGCTTCATACATGCAGTAATCGTCTGGATTTGCGGCATAAAAACAATCAGGATTTATTATATTCCCTGCACCTCTTATTCCAACAGTTTTATATATATCTATCAAAATTTCGTTTTTACCTATTCTCCAAATACCTAGGTCGAATATCTTCCAACTCTGTTCATGATCTCCTCGTATAAAAACAAAGGTTCTATCAGGGTAAAATACGTAACTACCATCAAAAGCACTTGGTGACCATTGATCAACTACATAATTATTTGGAAAGTCAATTGGAATTGAATCATAGTTCTCATCTTGACTTTTAGCGCTTGAGAATACAAGACAATAGATAATTGTCAAATTTATTAATCTCATTACAAACATTTTAAAACTGACATTTTGATATTATTGAGATGTATGCCAGTGGATTATATTTCAATTTTGCCTAACGGTTGGCTAGATGAAGCGTATGGCGATTTAACGAACCAAACCTTCCAAAACTCCACTGAGCCAAATCTTTTATTTGTTTTTATCTTTTCATATACTCTAATTAATTACAAGTTTTTAAGCCACTTTTTCATG
>NZ_JAENRR010000147.1 GCF_016612505.1 Carboxylicivirga marina | reverse complement strand
ATAAACCAATAATCCGACAAATACTGGATTTAGTACCACCTTGGCTGTTTAAAAGTTGTACCAATACTTACAAAACCGACAAGGGCGTTAGTAAATACCGCACGTACGACCAATTTGTTGCTTTAACTTTCGGACAGCTTAATAAGTGCCAGGGTTTGAGCGATATATCATCAGGCATAGGTGTAAGTGAGATTTTTATTCAAGACCTTGGGTTAAGCCAAAGCCCTGCACGCTCAACTATGAGTGATGGTAATAAGAACCGTGACTGGCACGTATTTGAGAGTTTGTATTATCGTTTATTAAGTCATTACAAATCAGTACTAAAACAACACCATAATACCCACATCATAAAGGAGATTAAAGGCAAGGTGGTTAAACTGGTAGATAGCTCAACCATATCCTTGTGCTTGTCTATGTTTGATTGGGCAGAGTTTCGGACAGCAAAAGGAGGTATCAAATTACATACAAGCTGGGATTACAATTTAATGATACCTGATGTGGTAAATATTACAGAAGCAAAGGTCCACGACAGATATGGCTTAGAGCAACTAATCTATCCTAAAGATACTATTGTGGTTGAAGATAGAGCCTATTTTGATTTTGCTTTAATGCTCAACCGAATAAAGGCAGAAAACGTATTTGTTACCCGGATCAAAACAAACACCTTGTACAAAACAGTTGAAGAATTGGAGTTGCCAGAAAATATCGACCAAAACATATTAAAAGATGAAATAATCCAGCTTACTTCCGCAAAGGCAATAGAGACTGGTATTTCAGAGCATAAATTAAGATTGGTACATGTTTATAAAGAAGACGAAAACAAAGTTATAGCCGTTATTACAAACCAATTAGATTGGGAGTATAATACGATTGCAGAGTTGTACAAGAAACGTTGGGATATTGAATTGTTCTTTAAGGCGCTAAAGCAAAATCTACAAGTCAAAACTTTCTGGGGAACAAGTGAAAATGCAGTAAAGTCACAGATTTTTGTGGCTCTTATAAACTATCTACTATTAGAACTCATAAAACGAACAATTTCGAAAATATCAGTTGCTTTTTCAAATTTATCAGAGAAAATAAGATTCTGTCTGTATCACTATCTATCATTGGATTATGTATGCAACCAAGTCAGGGAGGGTGTCCGCAAAGTTAAACCGCCGAATCAAATGAAAATGACCTTTGAGCAAAACTTATTTTCTGGATAATCTTTGT
>NZ_JAENRR010000146.1 GCF_016612505.1 Carboxylicivirga marina | reverse complement strand
TGATTTCTTCTACCATTTTGTTTCACTTTTCATGTGCTACAAAGTGGTCCAGTTTTTAAAGCGGTTAAAAACACTTTCCAGTATCTCACTGGCTTAATAATGAAGTAGTATAATACATACTTTTGCTTTTCATACAAGTTAAAATATTGTAAATAAGCTCTAAGTACGAACTGTAAAGAAAAACCTCTTCATTAAAGATAAAGGAGGTTAATATATTGAAGTTAAAGGCAATTATCATATTACCTCATTACAACTCAATCCTCCTTTATTTTTTTTTTATCTTAAACCGGAATTTACAACTATGGAAAAGAAAGACGCATTAATCAATTGGTTTAAGAAAAATAAAGAAGGCTACCTTCTTTTTTCGGGAGGTTTTGATAGTAGTGCTGTATTGGGTGCTGCAATGAAAGCAGGTGCCAATATTATTCCGATATGGGTTAATAATGGATTCAACAGAGTTAAAGCCGATGATATGATTATGCAGGCTCAGAACCTGGGGGCACCTGAGCTTAAAATTATTGAAGTAACTCCGGGCGATGAGGTAGTGGCTAATCCCGAACGTCGTTGTTATCATTGCAAAAGCCATATTTTATCATTGGTACCAAAGGATGGCTCACCCATATACGACGGTACTACAGCCAGTGACTTGGGCAATTACCGTCCCGGAAAACAAGCATTGGACGAATACAAAGTACAATCACCTTTGGTCACACTGGGCATTACCTCATGGGAAACAAAAGATATAGCCATGGCCCTGGGCGCAGATCCTCTTTTTGCCGACCACGAAAGCTGCCTTGCTACACGTATTAACTATAAGCATTTGCTTACGCCGGAGCGCATCAAAGCCATTTACGATGTTGAAAATTACCTCATCGACAAAACAGGTGATTTTCATGTACGCTGTCGCATTGACGATGAAGACCACATGCGCATTGAACTGGCAAAACCTGAAAGTTATGCGCTTATAGCTGATGCCCAATTTAGAGAAGAGCTGTTTGAACTAGGAAGTAAAGCTTGCCTTTTCGTTACCATCGATGTGAAACGCTCGCGCCCCAATGAATACGATAAAAGAATCAGATATTAATGGTTAATTATTAATGATTAGTTATGAATGGTTAGTGATTAATTATTAATTGTCAGTTATTAATTAAGGGTGCAGATCTTTCATTACGCAAATTTGATCAAAAATTGCTCCCGCCTGTTAGTATGTAAACAACTAA
>NZ_JAENRR010000145.1 GCF_016612505.1 Carboxylicivirga marina | reverse complement strand
CATCTCAATTTACAGCATGTAGTGAATATTTTGCCGTTCACTACTTCTCGGCACACGATGAAGCGATTGGCAATTTAGCGAACTAAACCTTCCAAAACTCTCTGAGCCAAATCTTTTATTTGTTTTTATCTTCTCATTTCTAAAGCCAAATCAAAGATTTGGCGGTGTTCGATTATCCAACCTAACTACCATGTACTCACGAACGCCAATTGCTTTATACTAGCGTGTTGTATTGCGTTATTCTTTATAAAAGTCTCTAATAACAACAGTTGTATCTGAGAATTCACTTTTAATAAAATTCCCGAGAGAGTCATGTTCAATCGCTTTTGTCCAACTTGATACTTTCATTTGTAAATCTTCGGTGATAATAACATCATTGTAACGCTCAATGACTGTATCTTTTATTTCTGGGTCTGGTTCGCCTTGAAATTCTGCTGTACTAGAAAATGATAGAGGTAGTTGTTTGCGCCAAAGTTCTTCTCCTTCTAAATTAACAAATAAGAAGGTCGTGTACGTGTAAAAGTCACTAGCGTGATTGATACCAATTGCAAATAGTGAGTCGGGGAGAGATATTTTGCCAATCGCAGAACGATACTTCTCATATTTTTCACACAATGCTATATATCTTTTGTTTTGCCTTAAATCTTGTTCTTTTTTTCTGAAGGTCCAATTTTCAATATTGGTAGGTAGTTCTATTTCAGGTAATATTTCTAGAAAATCTACAAACCTAAGAGATTTCTTCATTTCTTCTAAAAGTTTTTCAGGGCGAACGAAATTTTCAATATCTACAATCCAATTAATGTTTGATTTGTCGATTTCAGTAAGGTAATTATCAATTTCTTTTCCCTCATATTTTGGCCTATACCATTGGAACTTTTGAAAATGAAGTGATAATTCTTTTGACTTAAAAACATAGCCTTTCCTTGCGTATATCTCGTTTCTTAGAAGCCTTAAGTCACTCAAATTTAATTTTCTTAAGTCAACATTTGATTCTATTAGTTTCTTTGATAATTGAATTGGCTTATCTGTTTCAGGATTTTTAATTTCCGAGTAAATAATTGGATTTTCTTGAGTATTACAACCGAAAAGAAATATTAAAATGATTAAGTACTGTACTTTCATATTTTAGGTATTTTTTTAATGCAATACAACGTTTGGCTAGATGAAGTGATTGGCAATTTAATGAACTAAACCAACCAAAACCGCTCTGAGCCAAATCTTTTATTTGTTTTTATCTTTTCATATACTCTAATTAATTACAAGTTTTTAAGCCACTTTTTCA
>NZ_JAENRR010000144.1 GCF_016612505.1 Carboxylicivirga marina | reverse complement strand
GAGCCAAATCTTTTATTTGTTTTTATCTTTTCATATACTCTAATTAATTACAAGTTTTTAAGCCACTTTTTCATGGGAGCTGTTAATATTTTTCTCTCTCGGATCACGACAAATAAAATCTTGCCTATATGGTTTTTTACTTTTTACAACACTGTAAATTGTTCGTAATATTTTATTGGATACATTATTCATAATTAAATAATGAGGCTTTCCTTCGAGCTTCTTTTTTTGATAATACAAGCGGTATTCCTGATTGTGTTTGACTGCTGATTTTGCACCCATATACAATAGAGATTTCAGTTTTTTATCGGCAAAAGGACTTGTTTTTGATTTACCAACCATTTTCCCTGAAGTATTAGAAAATGGACATACTCCTGCATATGAAGAAGCTTTTTTTGCGGTATCGATAATCTGAAAATTCCCTGTTTTGATTATCAAATCAGTGCCAATAACAGGTCCAATACCTATTACACTAATTGTTAGTTCGTAATTCTCTCTTGTTGCTTTATTTGCCTTTATTAGATGCTCAATTTCGTCATCCAGACTGTCAATTTCATTATCTAGTGCAAGTAAAGAATTCTTAATGTGTTTATTTGCTGCAATACTCTGCATAGGTACTTGTGAACGACCATGCTCACCTGTTCGTAAGCTCTTTCGTGCTTTAACTAATTGTGCCCTTAAACTGTAAAGTGTTTTTAATTCAACAATCGTCTCATCATCATATACCTTAAACTTTAGTTTATCGAAGAAGCGTTCTCCATACTCTCTTATACGCCTGGCATCAATGGGATCTGACTTGCCTTTAACTAATCCCAAACTATGCTTGATGGTATAACCAGAAACCAAAGCTATATTAATATTGAGTTGATTACTCAAGTATACCAGTAAGTCTCCATAGGCTCCTGTATGCTCAGCTACCAATACTGCCTCACAGGGTAATGTGTGTAAGAACTTCGATATGGATACTACTTTGTTTTTCACTTGCTGGCGCTTTTCTTTTCCGTCTAAATCTTTAAAGTTTACATCAAACTTTTCCTTTGATAAATCAATTCCATATACTTGCATAAACAATTGTTTTATGCTCCGAATTGAGTGGCTAAAATCGTGATAATGGGTTTTTCCCTAAATACTCTCTGGCTTATACTCAATAATCTGCTGTCCTTAATATGAAAATTAGATTTTATCTTATTTCTAAATAAAGTTAATGCAGCAGATGGAGCTTTTTGCCTAAGTTATAAATCACATTTGACTCTATTATAATCTACTGGTATTGGTAAACTACAAACTAACGATTTCTAAAGCCAAATCAAAGATTTGGCGGTG
>NZ_JAENRR010000143.1 GCF_016612505.1 Carboxylicivirga marina | reverse complement strand
ATGATAACTCATTGTTATTCTGTATATTTAAGACGCAGGAAGTCAGAATAACTTTACTGATTTTCGATTAGAAATCACAGAAAATATCAATTATGAGCTTGACACAACGGAGTTCCATCGCGACACCACAGATGGTCGCGAAAAAAAACTTTTTGTCCGCAAGCGAGAACTTACTTTAAAAAATGTCATCCTGTTAATCATGTCATTACAAAGTGCTGTTCAACGCGATTTAGATCGCTTCTTTACTAAACTAAATTCATCTTCCTACACTATTCGTAAAGCTAGCAAGGGTGCTTTTTCTCAGGCACGGGCAAAAATTAACGAGAAGGGATTTATACGCCTTAATAGAGTTGTTATAAATACATTTTATAGGCGCGGCGTTGCAAAGCTTTGGAAAAATCACCGTCTAATTGGCGTTGACGGTACAAGGCTGATGCTACCTAACCATCCAACAATAAAAGAGGAGTTTGGTACCTGCAAATTTGGCCCCAAATCAGATAGCGAACGTTCCATGGCGACGGGCTCTATGTTATTCGATGTTTTAAATCAACTCACACTGGATGCCAGGCTTTCACCATACAAAAAGACTAATGGGAAGAGTGCCGGTGAGCGAGCATTACTTCAACAGCATTTACCGTCATTGGAGAAAGGTGACTTGTTGATTATGGATAGAGGCTACCCATCCATAGCCTTGTTTTTCATGCTAATTGCCAGAGGAGTTGACTTCTGCGCAAGAATGAAAACTGGTTGGTGGAAAGTTGTTCGTGAATTCAGGGACAGTGGTGCAAAAGAACAGTTTGTCGAATTTTCATTGCCTAAATCACAACGAGATAAACTAAAAGAGTTCCCAGAGTGGACGTACAAAATAATCAAGTGCCGATTGATACGTGTAGAACTTGAACATGGCGAGGTTGAAATTCTTTGTACTTCGCTTACCGATATAGAAAAATATCCTCATAATGAATTCAAAGAACTTTACCATCTTCGGTGGAATCACGAAGAGGCTTACAAACTATTGAAAAACCGAATTGAGCTTGAAGATTTCTCAGGTAAAACTGCAAATGCGGTAAAACAAGATTTTCATGCAAAAATATTCTTACTGTCTTTAACGGCTGCTTATGCCCACCCAATTGAAGAACGTGTCAGGGAAGAATTTAGGGCTGACGAAAAAAGAAAGCATAGTCAAAAGATAAACCGTACTAATGCAATAGCCGCAACAAAGGATATTCTAATTGCCATGTTTGTCAAACGGCAATATTGTATAGCTATAAATGCCTTTGATGAAATTGTATACAGAACAAGGGAGCTTATCAGACCCAATAGATTATTTGAAAGAAAAAAGAAACCAAAGAAGTCTTACTCTATGAATTACAAACGATTATAAAGTCATG
>NZ_JAENRR010000142.1 GCF_016612505.1 Carboxylicivirga marina | reverse complement strand
ACTTAGCATTCCCTGCAAACCCTTGTTAACTAAGAAATCCATGAGATAGGCATCTGTATTATGGGGTAACTCCAAATGTGCATGCTCTTGAATTACATCAATACTTAGTTTAATTTTATATGACTCAATCCTTCAGCTATGAAAAATCAATTATCTGCACAGTTTCTAAACGATATTGTCAATAGATTTGACATTACAAAGCATCGTCCAGTATCCGGCAAAATATGGCGTCATTTTTTATCATCGGGCAGTAACTTGTGGATGGATACTGGTGATATTTCTAAAGCCACTAAGCTGTGGAGTGAGGAATTTTCGGCTCTGACCACAAATAATACACTTTTAAATGCAGAAGTTCAAAAAGGCACATATGATGAGGTTGTAGAACTAATTAGTCGGCAACTCGGCGTCATTTCTGATGAAGAGAAAGTTACAGAAATAGGATTTTATATTAATGTTATTCATGGTTTGCGCTTATCACGTACTTTTAATTGTATGGTTAGTGTTGAAGTTCACACAAAACTGGCTAACGATGTCAATGGAACGTATCAAATTGGTAAACGCCTTCATGCGTTTTCACCTGGCCATTTTATTATTAAAGTGCCATTTACGGCGGCAGGGTTAATTGCAGCTCGTCGATTGCATAATGAAGGAATACCGGTTAATATGACTTTATGTTTTAGTACCCGCCAAAATGTGCTCGCCAGTATGATTGCCAAACCGTCATTCTCAAATGTTTTTGTAGGAAGAGTAGGTGCTTATTTTTCAAATAATGGTATTAAAAGGCTCGATGGGATTGGTGAAAAGGTGAACTTTGAAACACAAAAATGTCTTCGGAAAGTGAGTGAAAGAGGGTATGCTAATACAAAATTAATTGCAGCCAGCATTAGGGGAGTTAAGCAATTAACTGCACTTGTTGGTACCGATGTAATGACCATTCCAACAAATGTGATTGAAGATGTTTTGCAGAATAAGGATTTGCATCTTGCGAAAGAACAGAAGATAGCGAGTATGTCGAATGTGAGTAATGACTTAATTCGACAATTTAATTTATTTCACTTGTGGCAGGTTAATGAACAAGAAAAAGAAGTTGCAATTAAATTGGCTGATAAGCTACCTTCGAATGAGTCTGATATTGTTAATTTACTCAATCAATATGGATGTCATGATATTTTTCCTGAATTGACTGCTTTAGAATTGAAGCAACTATCAAATGATGGCAAAATACCTGTTCATAACCAATGGAGCGGGAAAATTGAAAATTCAGAAGTTGGCATTGATACTTTGCTTAATCTGGCAGGCTTATACGCATTTAGAAAAGATCAGGAGGCACTTGATGAGCGTATCAAACAATTATTGAAACCTTTGCAAGGTAAGAACATCATTAAGTCTCAGATTAATAGTTATTTAAGTTGGTTTTTCTTTAGAGTTTTAT
>NZ_JAENRR010000141.1 GCF_016612505.1 Carboxylicivirga marina | reverse complement strand
TAGTTAATCCTTACGAACTAAAAAACACTGGAGATATGCTATAAGTTTTAAAGTATATTTCCAGTATTATTTTTAGCCAAAGAACTTCTTCCTTGATTTTACGAAGTAATCCTTTGAAATTAAACCCTGCGGCGGCCAAGTTTGCATTAATTGTATTGCCTGCATTTCCTTTTAAGTAGTTTTTAATCATACGGCATCCGTGCTTTGTGTGCCCGATAACTGGCTCTACTGCTGCTCTTGATTTACATTTCTTTCGCATTGTGTTTTTGCTGTAAGGTTGTCTGGAGGATGGAGGCTTAGGGGTGACTATTATTGTGTCTCGGACCTTTTTCTTTCCTTTATAGCCCCTGTCAACGATGGCATTTTTGAATGTAATCTTGCTCACCTTTTCAATATTTTCCAGTGCCGGTTCTAAAGTTGCTGTATCGTTAGGGTTACCATTGAAGTTTTTAATCCCAACTATGATATTTACTTTAGGCACAACAGCAAAAGATACCTTTGAACCAAATTCAAATTTCTTATGAGCTTTTCCTTTTGCAATACAGGCTGTATCGGGTTCGTGTAAACTATAAATTTTATTGCTGTCGCTTTTCTTTTGCTCGACAACACATAAACAATTCTTTAATACCTGTTCATATCGCACAAAAGTTTCCTGGTCAAGTTTGCGTTCTAGTTCTCGAACTAGTCTTCCGGCTATAGTTCTTAATTTACGCAATGCAGCTTTGGCCTCTTTCTTTCGTTTGGGATGGTGTGCAAAGCGCTGCTTTAACAGGAGTTTTTTCATGGTTCGCTGATAGGTTTGCCTTTGTTCAATGCCTTCTTGTTTAGCTATTTTATTACAGCACTTAATCACTTTTATCAGCAGTTTGCTGTCTGTGGGGTAGGTAATGTTTTTCTCTTGCGCAGTGGTATCGACCAGTACATCATTGGTAGTTTTAATCTCATCCCGTCTGGAGTCAATGGAAACTTCAAGTATTTTTTCAGCTCCTTGTTCGCCAATGCGATTTCTAAAATGTACCATATCAGAAGGATCACACGGAGGCATCCACTGAAACTCAGCTTCTCCACAGAAGTATTGAAAGTAGGGGTTTTGAACCCATTGCTCCATGACTGTTTCATCTCCCAAATTATAGATCCTTTTCAATAGCAATAAGCCAACCATCGTGCGAATGGGAGTGCCTGGCTGGCCAGTATGTGAATAGAGCGGACTAAAGCTGTCTTCGAAATCCTGCCAGTTGATACGACCTGATAATATGGCCAGTTCATGCTTAGGATTGATGATATCCTTTAAGATGGGACGAAACAAATTTCTCTGATTCTGATTAGGTAGTTTTCCTTTCATTATTTCTGCAAGATTTTACCCTAATTTACTAATAACCTTGCAATTAAGAATGCTTAAAAGCCATTAGTTATTCACATTTATTGTTGATAACTAATGACTTATGATGTTGTTAAGGATTAACTA
>NZ_JAENRR010000140.1 GCF_016612505.1 Carboxylicivirga marina | reverse complement strand
TGATGGGAGACTATCAAGCACGGTTCTGTGAGAGGCTTAGGGTGAAATTCCCTTTGCCTACTCGACTAGCCACCGTTAGGCAATATTAAAAAATCCGTACCATGGCAAATAAGTGGGGAATACCACAAGAAGTAGAAAAATATGTACTAAAAAGGGACTTGTTTTGCGTTTATTGTGGAGTTGATTTTTCAATTAATCATGAATCAAGAAAGACTAAACCATCATGGGAGCATATCGTTAATGACATACGGATTTCAAACATAGATAATATAGCATTATGTTGCACTTCTTGCAATGCAAGTAAGGGAGCCAAACTGCTTGATGATTGGCTTGATGGAAAATACTGTAAATCAAAAGGAATAACAAAAAATACAATCGCTCAAGTTGTTAAAAATGCACTTAATAATCCACCAAGATTGAATAATAACTAACTGAATAATTATGAATTGGATAATTTCTGCAAACTCAAAAATGTATGACCATTCAAGTGCATTTGAACATTATGGGTTCATTGATTGGAAACAAGGTCTAACTAAATATTCAACTGGCGATATTGTTTATATTTATTGTACTAGTCCTATCAAAATGATTCAATATAAATGCATTATTGAAAAAACAGATATAGATTATAGCCAAATACAAGATGATAAAAAGTACTGGAATGATTTATCTGAATATGAAAAATCTCAAACTGGAAAATATGCAAGATTAAAATTAATTGAACAAGTTTCAAATAATCAGATGAGGCTAGATAATCTAAAACAAAATGGATTAAATGCAGCACCGCAAGGACCGATAAAGATTAAAAATGATAAACTATTAAAATATATAGAAACATACTTTACTGACAATTATCAAACAGACTATTTCCCTGAAATTGTTGGTGAATCTACAGTTGAATACGAAGGTGCAAAGAAAACAGTGATTGTAAATAAATATGAACGAAGTTCGAAGGCTAGAGAAAATGCAATAAAGCATCATGGATTAAATTGTAAAATTTGCGGACTAAACTTTAAAGAATTGTATGGCGAAATAGGAATAGATTTTATTCACATACATCATTTAGTCCCAATTCACGAGATAGCAGAAAATTATAGGATTGATTTTAAAAAGGATTTAATTCCTGTTTGCCCAAATTGTCACGCTATGCTTCACCGAAAGATTAATGGAAAAGAGCCTACAATTGATGAGTTAAAATTAATGATGAATAGAATAACATTGCCTAACAATGTACAAAAGTAATACGGGTTTCGTGGGTAAGCAAGCTTCAGTTCAACTTGTTATCGCCGCCAAGACGTTCGTCTTGACGGAGTTAAATATTTTGTTAAATTTGGTGTCAAAACAAACGCTTGGCTCATGAGTAAACCGACACGATATTCTAATCAAATCCGTACTACTCTTGTACCAACGTTGGTAACCATAAAAATACAGACGAACAAAATATGAAACATCTACTATTGTATTTAATAACTTTCAGTTTTTGTA
>NZ_JAENRR010000013.1 GCF_016612505.1 Carboxylicivirga marina | reverse complement strand
CAGATGGGATGGTTTTTGGAAACATTTTTCTGACGTATACTACACTAAAAATGCTGCGTAATATGAGAACTGCACCCTTTAAAATTAATACTCTAATATTCAGATAGTGTTAGGGAAATATTAGCTATTTGTTAAGTGTTATTGCGCTATCAGCTTAACTCCATTAATCAACGTGCATCACTGCCAGAAAGGCCTGTGTGCTGTTAAAATCCTGTTTGTGATATTGGAAAATGGCTAGAGCTTATATTCAGCTTTGGTCAGCGAAATTTCTCGTTAGTTTTGTTCATAAGCGTTTGTCTAAAGGGGAATTCACGATTGACGCTACACTTTAATTGCCCTGTAGCAAAAAGTCACTCTGGTTTTGGCGAAGAGACACCAGTATTAAGTTCATTTTAACTATTTCTTGATGAAAGTAAGCCAGAGCATAACGTTTATGCTCTTTTTTGTACATTTAACCATTGCCCCATTTCGGAACAACTCTTAATTTTGTTCGATAAAATCAGATCAATGCAAAAGTCTCTATTATATATTTGGATTCTATCTTTCGTGTTTACTGCTTATGTTGAAGCGCAAAATGATTGGGAAAACCCGCATGTGTTTGCCTTTAATAAACAGGCAGGCCGAGCATCGTTTGATTCCTATTCAAAAGCACGGCACGCCTTAACTTTCAATCGCGATAATGCCGAATTTTTCCAATTACTAAATGGATACTGGCAATTTAATTGGGTTAAAACACCAGCACAAAGGCCGTTAGAATTTTACCACAATGATTTTGATGATACCGGCTGGGATAGTATTAAAGTTCCCTCTAATTGGGAGTTAGAAGGCTACGGTATTCCAATATACGTCAATACGACCTACCCATTTGCAATGACTAATCCTCAACCACCCACGATTCCTGATGGATGGAATCCGGTAGGTTCTTATCGAAAGACGTTTGTTATTGATGATAATTGGGACGGGAAACGTGTGTTTCTGCATTTGGGAGCTGTTAAGTCGGCGATGTACCTGTGGATAAATGGGCAGAAGGTTGGCTATTCGCAAGGTTCTAAACTCCCTGCCGAATTTGAGATAAGCAATTACATTCATCAAGGTGAAAATATCCTGGCTTTGGAGGTCTATCGGTGGAGTGATGGTTCATACCTGGAGTGTCAGGATTTTTGGCGCTTATCGGGCATTGAACGCGATGTGTATTTATATGCAACAAATGATATTCGACTTCGCGATTTGCATTTTAATTGCGATCTGGATTCACTATATCACAATGCTACTTATAGTATTGATGTGGCTATTGAGGCCGATAAAATGCGAGGAAATTATCAATTGGAAACACGGCTGTTGGATGGAAATAAAGAGGTATCCATTATTAAACATTTGATTGTTATTGATAGTACATCAACCACCGTGCAGTTGAAAGGAGAGCTTGAACAGCCCTTGCTTTGGAATGCCGAAACACCCAATCTTTATACACTTAGTGTTTTGCTTAAAGATGAAAACAACAAGGAATTGGAAGCAACTGCCATCAAAGTTGGTTTTCGTGATGTGAAAATTATGGGTGGGCAGCTTCTGGTCAATGGAAAAGCTATATATCTTAAGGGTGTTAACCGTCATGAGCATGATGAGTATACAGGGCATGTCGTTAGTCGCGAATCAATGTTGCAGGATATTCGCCTGATGAAAGAGCATAATATTAATGCGGTTCGAACAAGTCATTATCCCAACGACCCCTTGTGGTATCAATTGTGCGATGAGCATGGTATTTATGTGATTGATGAGGCCAATATTGAATCACATGGAATGGGTTATGGAGAACGTTCATTGGCTAAGGACACCATATGGAAAGCAGCGCACCTGGACCGCGTACAGCGAATGGTGCAACGCGATAAAAATCATCCTTCCATTATTATCTGGTCACTTGGTAATGAGGCGGGCGATGGTGTTAACTTTGAGGCCTGTTCCGATTGGATACACACTTTTGATTCTTCACGACCTGTACATTATGAGCGAGCCGGCCAAAGACTTCATACCGATATTGTGTGTCCCATGTATTCGCCAATTGATCACCTGATTCACTATGGCCGACAAGTACAAAAACGACCATTTATTTTATGTGAATATGCACATGCCATGGGCAATAGTGTAGGCAACCTTCAGGATTACTGGGATGTGATTGAGCGCTATGATAATCTGCAAGGCGGTTTTATCTGGGATTGGGTTGACCAGGGCCTAGTCAAATATACCGATGACGGACAAAAATACTGGGCTTATGGTGGCGACTACGGGCCTGATGATATACCAAGCGACCGTAACTTCTGCATGAACGGATTAGTTAACCCGGATAGAACCTTACATCCGGCTATACATGAAGTGAAAAAGGTGTATCAGAACATTGCTTTTAAATCGATTCCTTTTGATAACAATGCCCTAATGGTAACCAATAAATACGATTTTATCACACTCGATAATTTCGATTTTCAATGGGAGATGTTGGAAGATGGTTATGTTGTTTCAGCGGGAGAATTAGAGATGGAAAGTATACAGCCTGGCGAAACAAAGAAAACTCCTTTTTACATGGATGCCTGGAAACGAAAAGAGGATAAGGAGTATTTCATAAATATAAAAGCTGTATTGAAAGATGATTGGGGAGTTCTTTCAGCGGGAACGATATTAGCAAGTGAGCAAATGCATCTGGGTAATCATTATCAGGGTGAACGTGCTAAAAGCAGATTAGCTGTCCAGGTATATCAAACCGATGAATCATATGTGGTGGGTGGAGAACGCTTTCTGGCTCAGTTCGACATGGAATCTGGCGGATTGTACTCCTATAGTTATAAAGATAAGGAATTGCTGGCTGATGATTTGATACCAACATTTTGGAAAGCTCCCAATGATAACGACCATGGCTACAACATGGTGAAGGAACTCGATGTGTGGCGTAGAGCCATGGATGATGCGAAGGTGGTGTATTCTAATATGTCGCGTATTGGTAACCTACAGGCAGTGGTGAGTTTTCGTTTATGCCTGCCTCTTGTTGATGCGCATATTAACATAGATTACTTTGTAGCTGGCGATGGCGAAATAACACTTAGCTATGCTTTTGACACAAATAATAAGGAGTTGCAGATGATACCGCGCATTGGCTTAAAAATGGCAATGACATCTGAATACAATCAGGTAAAATGGTATGGTAGAGGTCCGTGGGAAAATTACCCTGATCGAAAATCGGCTGCAGATATTGGAGTATACGAAAGCTCAGTGAGTGAGCAGTTCTTCAATTATGCCAGCCCACAAGACAATGGATACAAAACAGATGTTCGTTGGGTAACATTACAAAATAATGCTGGTAGCGGTATAGAAATCAGGGCAACTGAGCCTTTTGGTTTTTCGGCCCTGCATTATACTGCCGATGATTTTACGACAGATGAAAGAGGGGTGCTTCATCCATTTGACTTAAAAGAGCGACCCGAAGTTTATCTGCACATTGATCATAAAATGATGGGAGTGGGAGGTGATAACTCATGGGGAGCCCGACCGCATGCCAACTATTCCATAACACCGGGTAGGTACACATTTCAAATGGTGATGAAGCCATTTGAATAGTAACCTCATTTGTTTTATTGATTGGTGATGAAGTTCTCTTTCTGCTTAGCTTTTAGCTGCTCAATGGTTTTGTGGAAGGCATTTATCTGATTCCTCTGCATGCGTGATTTCTCGGTCAGATGTTGGTTTTGTTCAAATAAATTCTCTTTTGAACTTTTGAGTTTTTCAACTTGTTGCTTGAGGTTTTCTTCCTGTTTAAGCATGCGTTCCATGCGTTTTTCAAGAGAGGTGTTTTTATCGAGCACTTCCTTTAGGTGTTTCTTAAAAAAACCTTTTTCTTTTTTTGACTCCCGCAGCTTGTCATTGGCTGTTTCAAGATGATGATTGAGCCCTGTCTTTCGTTTTAATAAAAGTTCATATTCATTACTCAGGTTGTCATAATCTTGCTGCAGTCTATCGAATTGTTGTTCTTTATGCTTCAAGGCAAGATTAAGATTGTATTTCTCTGCTTTTTCAAAACCCCACTTTGTGCGGCGATAATGCACTTTATTTTTATCGAAATATATATGCTCAATGGAAGGGTGTTTCTTGAGTTGCAATACATATGCTAATACGTCATATGCAGTTTTAAAGATGGGTAGTTTGTTTAATGAAGGCATTTGGGGTTAGTTTCGAATTACTTGTGTATTTTTATTACCAACAAATATAAGGAGCTTGTTAATAATTAAACAAATGATTTTAAGCAATATTTGTTTTTATTTGTGTTAAATAATTATAATTAAACAAAGATGACGCAACCTCAGGAAGTAATAAAATATTGCCCAAAATGTGGCTCCGGAGATTTTATCTACGATGGCAGCAAATCATTTAAATGCCAGACGTGTCAGTTTCATTTTTTTATTAATTCGGCCTGCGCTGTGGCAGCTCTAATTGTAAATGATAATGGTGAGTTGCTGCTCACGCGTCGCGCCTGTGAGCCTAATATTGGTATGTTAGATTTGCCAGGAGGATTTGTAGATCCGATGGAAAGAGCTGAACAATCCACTATTCGGGAAATAAAGGAAGAGTTAAACCTTGAAATTACTGAAATGCAGTTTATTGCTTCTTACCCAAATGAGTATGTTTTCTCGGGTTATACAGTATTTACAATAGATTTGGCATTTCTATGCAAGGTTAAAAACTTTGACAATATGCATGCTCAGGATGATATTAGTGGCTTTGAATTTATTAAACCTGATGATATTGACTTTAATGATGTGAGTTCTTCATCCATTAAGAATATTATAAATGCCTACAAAAAGTTGATTTAGACTGAAAATAAATTAGCGGCTTAATGGAATTGAATGGAGTTCAAAAGGTCATATTTTTCTATTTTTAAAAGAAAAAATGAGTCAGGAATTACAAGTTCTAGTAATAAGTGCTGCTTCCATTGGATTCTTCCACACATTGCTTGGCCCCGATCATTATTTACCATTTATCATGATTGGAAAGGCACGCGAGTGGAAACTGGGGAAGGTGCTGGGACTCACTATTCTTTGTGGAATTGGACATATACTTAGTTCGGTAATTGTTGGTTTAGTTGGTATTGCGCTTGAACTGCAGGTGGAGAAACTCAATTGGTTTGAATCATTCAGAGGGAATCTGGCCGCCTGGGCACTCATTGCATTCGGGTTATTATATGCCTTATGGGGCATTCGTCGCTGGTATAAGAAACATCGCCACAGTCACGTCGATGATATTGAAAATTCAAAAAACATTACACCCTGGGTGTTATTCATCATTTTTGCCCTTGGTCCATGCGAACCTTTAATTCCAATTTTGATGTATCCGGCAGCAATTGAAAGTGCAGGCGCATTGGTGATGGTAACCAGCATATTTGGCTTAACAACTTTGCTGACAATGACAGGAGCTGTTTTAGCTGTTTCTTATGGATTATCATTTGTTAATTTAAAACGCTTTGAAAATTTGGGGCACCCCATTGCAGGTTTTGTTATTTTCTTATCCGGTTTAGCCATACAGGTTCTTGGCTTGTAATTAACTGGGCATAAATGATGGATTAAGTACGTAACCTTTAGTATTTAAAAACGTTACATGATTCATATTCTGGTGCTGTAATTGTATGATGATGGTGCCGGTTTTATGAACCCATGTTGTTAATGAAAAAAAAGGACGTTTTGAGTAGGTTATTGCTTGGATTTACCATCTTGCTATTGTCTTGTAGTGTCGTTGTGGCGCAACAATATGATTTTCGTAACTATAATGAATCTGATGGATTAGAACATCCTTTTATAGAATGTGTCGTTCAGGATTCAACAGGTTATACCTGGATTGGTACAACGGAAGGCTTGTACTTATATGATGGGTCTTACTTCGATAGCTTCAGACATAGCCAGGCGGATTCTCTTTCAATATCAGATAACCACATTAATACCATTTATATTGATAATGAAAAAGAAGTATTGTGGATCGGGACTAACTTTGGAGGAGTTAATAAGTTTGATCTTAAGACATTTACCTTTGAGCATATTCAACGTGAAGAGGATGAGCATCATAAGGTTGGAATAGGCGCCATTCATGCACTGCTAAAAGTCAAAGATTGGTTGTTCATCGGAACAGATGACCATGGACTTCAGGTTTACAATACTGTTACTCATGAGTTTATTGACATCCTCGATGAAGCCGATAGTAATACATTAGATGTTAATGCCATAAAATATAAAAACGGAATTTTATATCTGGGTACAAACGATGGAGTATACTCATACTCGTTAGACCGATTATTGCGACAGGAATACAAGTTTAGCAAGGCTCCTTTTTGTGATTGTGATAAAACGGTTAATTCACTGAGTTTTATTAATGACTCCACCTTGTTGATTTGTTTTTCAGACCGGCTGATGAAGAAGAATATCTTCTCCAACGAAAAGGAGATATTATATGAGAAAAGCAGGGAGGAGGCAATGCTCACCAAGCATCTGGTTGATGAAAGAAACAACCTTTGGGTAGGTACGAATGGCGGAGGATTGATTCAATTAACTAAAGATGGTGCTTACATATCAAAACATCAGGAGAAAAATGGAAAAGGGGCTTTGGCAAACGACTGGATAAGTGCTTTGAGTTATTCTGACGAACATGATATATTGTGGGTTGGCACCAAAGATGGACTATCAAAATACTCTGATCATTACATTCGCTTTAATCAGTTTGAAACCAGTCATGAAGAAGATGGCTCTTTGGATAATATTTTTTTCTTGTTGAAAGATTCAAAGCAGCAATATTGGTGGTGGACCTATGATGGATTGTTTAAGCAAAATGAAGATAACAGAGTTGATAAATTTATTGCAACCAAAGAGGGAAGCAACCAATGTGATACGATATCATGCGGTTATGAAGAAGAGGGCCAAATACTTCATTTAGGTACGTTTAATGGGCTATTATCGATAGATTTAAATACTAATCAGTATACAAGAAAGACGTTTTTTACTGAAGGATGTAATGAGCATTACCTTAATGTTATTAAGGATATTCGTGCCTATGACGGATATCTGTGGTTGGCAACTTATGATGCTGTAGTAAGGTATCAACCCCATAGTGCCAGTTATACGGTTTATCCATACCCGGAAGAGTACAAATATCAGAATACTATAAAAATAACAACGGCTAATTTTGATTCCAATGGCACCTTCTGGATGGGCGACAAGGATGGCTATATCATGGCATTTAATACTTTTGACAAGTCATTTCGGAGGTATTCTGCCAATCTGAAGACTGAGCAAGGTGGTAAGCGTTATAATCGAATAATGCACCTTCTAAATCACAATGACAGCACCATTTTTGTGGCCACCTATGGAACAGGGCTGTTAACTTTAAATAAATTAAGTGGTGCAATTAATCAGGTTCCTGATAGTGAGTTGTTAACGACTAATGTGTATTCAATTTATAAAGATGAGGAAGGTTTTTTATGGATGAATACAAACTCGAGGATTTTAAGATATTCTTTTGTTGACAAGCAGATATTAAGTTTTGGAAAAAGTGATGGTACCATGTGTCGTGAGTTTAATGGAAAGGCACATTATCAGGATAAAGATGGAACCATTTTAATGGGAGGTTTTGGTGGTTTTGTAGAGTTTAATCCCAATGAATTTCCTTTTAATAATATAGCTCCACACGTTGATTTAGGTTCGTACTCACTCGAAAATGATAATCAAATAATCGCAGGTCAGGTCTACCGAAATTGGGAGTATATTGGAGCTGATACTCTGGAAATTAAAACAGATCATCAACCAATCTCCTTTTATGCCAGTGTACTTAATTATGAAAATTCCCAAAAGAATATGTCGGCTTGGCAACTTGACGGGTATGAGAGTAATTATGACACCTTAATGGGATTCAGTTATAAAACATACAGTTCATTGCCAGAAGGTACCTATACGCTAAGGGTTAAAGGGTGTAACAACGACCGTTTTTGGAATGATGTAGGAGATTCACTGACTATTATTGTAAAACCAATATTTACTGATAGCAAGCTTTTTAAGGCCTTTTTGATTTTGTTGGTTATTCTGGTAATTTATGCGTTCTATATCTTCAGGATTAAATATTTGCGACGCAAACAAAAGCTAATGGCCGCTCAGGTTCAGGAACGTACTATACAGTTGTTAAATGCCAATGCCGAATTAGAGGAAAGTAAGGAAGAGGTGGTGGCTCGAAAAAAGGAATTAGAGCGTCATCGTTTTTATCTGGAAGATCTGATTCAAGAGCGAACAGTAGATTTGGAGAAGGCTAAAATGAAAGCTGAAGAGTCGGATCGTTTAAAAACAGCATTTCTGGCTAACCTATCTCATGAAATTCGAACCCCAATGAATTCAATCGTTGGCTTTTCAACTCTCTTATCCAGTGATGTATATTCGGCTGATGAACGTAAAGAATTTGCCAATGTTGTTCAAAAAAGTAGTGATAGTTTACTTGTGTTAATTAATGATATCATTGATATATCAAGAATAGAAACCGGCCAGGTTAATCTGGTCCAAAGTTGGATTAATTTGCCTGCTCTATGTAAAGATGTATTTAAATCTTTAGAACTCAATGTAAATTCACTGACAGTTAATTATGAGTTAGATATTCAGTTGCCAAATGCCAATTTTGAGCTTTGGACTGATCCTGAGCGTTTGAAACAAATACTCATTAATCTTTTAAATAATGCTCTCAAATTCACTTCAGAAGGACATGTTAAGCTTAAAGTAAGGTTAGAAACAACGACATTTCAAAATGACGATGAGAATGGTGTAACGAATGCATCACGCGTCTTATTTGAAATAGAAGACACCGGCCTGGGAATTGCGAAAGAGTACCATAACAACATATTCTCGCCATTTCAAAAAGTGGAAAACGGACACGATGTGCATGGTGGCATTGGTTTAGGTTTAAGTATTGTCAGGCAACTTGTTGAAATGCTGGGAGGTAAAATATGGTTACATTCGCAACTTGAAGAAGGCACCAGTTTTTATTTTTACCTGCCATGTACAAAAAAAGGTCAGGCCTAAGCCCAACCTAATTTAAATATCTTGTGTTCTGAAAAATCCTATATAACTGGTGTACCTTTATATACCGACGATTGAGGTATCGGAACGATGATGCCTCGGTATTGTACACGTCGCGACGAGTTTCCCTGAACTGTTGCATTGGCAATTTGTCCATCAGAATTACAATCTAAACGAATGTCGAAAGAACCTAGAGCCGATGTTACGTAAACCGTTATAAAGTACGTTCCTTTCTTCTCATTTTTCTTAACCTCATATTTGGTAACCTTGCCTCTAACTGAAACACCGCCTACGCCATTTTGTCCCATGCCTGTGTTTGAACCAAGTTGAACAAAAGCTTCCTCACCTTCAATGGCGATGAAGTTTAAGCTGCTATTCACATTTACACTCGAGCCTCTTTTGTTTTGCAGTGTATTTGCTTCCAGAACCCACTGTTTTCCATCAATAGCTATAGATAAAACGAGTGCCATCTGCTCGCTCAGCTCTTTTTGTTGTTGTTTGTGCAATGCACGTCTTTCTTTACGTGTTAATTTTTTTTCTTCAACTTCCTGACCGAATACTATAAGGGTGAAGCTAAATATTAAACTAAATATTAATATCTTTTTCATGACGACTCCTATTTGGTTAATACTACGAATACTGGTTGTTTCAAAATTAATGCCATTTTATTCTGTAACCAATATTCCACTCAATCACCTCGGCAACAGAGAAGTTATGAGCGCGTACTAACAGCCCGGTGTACATGTCATTTTTAAAGTGGTATTTTATACCAAATTTTTGGTACAGCAAGGGGTTGGCATTTGTTCCTTTTTTACGAAGTGCCAGGATGCCTATGTACGAGGCAACCGATAGGCGATCAATTGTAAATTCATAAGCCCCAAATACCCCAAGCATCATTTTTTCTGATAGTTTATCTGAAAAGTTTACAATTGGCGTTTCGTTTCCATCCGATGGGTTTTCAATTGTCACATTCTGTGTTTCATCGTAGGTGATATCGATACCACCACCAAATTTATTTTTCCAGGTTGATTGTTTTAGCCAGGCTGCTGAAAAATTAAAATAGGAGTGCATCACATCTGCCGAACCAATAGGCATACTCGGATCTTGTGGCTCATTAGGATTGTCATATAATATATTACGGGCCCCCA
This sequence comes from Carboxylicivirga marina, assembly GCF_016612505.1. Taxonomy (GTDB): domain Bacteria; phylum Bacteroidota; class Bacteroidia; order Bacteroidales; family Marinilabiliaceae; genus Carboxylicivirga; species Carboxylicivirga marina. Next base: position 109,418 of record NZ_JAENRR010000013.1, on the reverse strand, counting down.
TGCCAAATTGTATAGCCACTTCGTAATGTTGGCCATAAGCAGGTTGAGGTTTTTTAATCAATAAAGGTCGATCTTTGAAGCTATAGCTTACTTCTATCGAGGGAGAAAGCAGGTTAATGCCGCTATTTGGTTTTTTTGTTCCCCCATTAGAGAAATGTGTGAAGCCAAATGCTCCCCTGATGTCCCATCTTGGGCTAAGGTGGTATTGGTAAAATAAATTGGCATCGATGTATACGGTTCTATATGATCCTATGGCTACTTGAAATGGGTTGGTATAGGCGTCATAAGGCTCCCAGTTGTAGGTTAATCCAAATCCCAATTCATAGCCCCACATGCTTTTCTCTCCCCTTCTGAATGGAAATCCCATAAAACCATATAATGCCATGGGTTTACCTAACTCATCGACATTAAAAAAGTTGGCATTGTAAAAAGCCACACCATAATATGGAAAATTAAAAATGTGATGCCACTCACGGCTGCCATTTGTTTGGACATTGTAAGAAATATTAAGTGCCTGATAATAATCGATAACCTGATTGGCTTCGTTTTCACCTTTTACAAAGTCATTGGTTTGCAAAACTCTACCGGCATGGTAGCGCAGTGATATAGATTTGACATTCTTCGGTATTTTCTCTGAACGAGTGGAATCATTGTTCTGTGCTTCTTGAGCTATTAATTGCATTCCTAATGCAATAATAATTAATGTTGTAATTATCCTCATAGATGTGTTATTAAGTGGTTTGGTTTTGAATTTAGAAATGAGCAATTAATTTATCTGCATAATGCTTTGTTTATAATGTTACATTATTACGACAAAGAAGATCATAATAAAGTTTAGCATTTTTTAATATTTAGTGGAATCAATTTTGCTTTGCTCTGTCAAAATTTCTAGTAAAATGGAGAAAGTCAGGTGTATTTTAAGTGTTTGTATATTGGTATTTAGTCATATGACTGCTTTCGGTCAGCAACCTTTATCCAATAAATATTATCAATTAGGATGGGACAATGATGTGTTTATGATGACTGATTATTACTATTCTCAAGGTATGTCATTTGGCACCTATCATCCTTTTTTTAAGTATAATCCCGTAAATCTTATACTAATAAAACCTAAAGGCTATAAGGAAGTTGTTTACGGCTTTTCGGGTTTTCAAAGGACTTATACGCCCAAAAACTTAAAGAGTGATGAGATTCAATATACCGATAGACCATACGCAGGCGTATTGGTATTTACTTCGCATGCCAGGGCAACGAATGCTCAAGCCGGATGGTTGTTTAGCTCTGAATTAGATATAGGCGTAATGGGACCTGCATCGGGGGCCGGACATGTGCAGTATCGTTATCACGAATGGTCGGATAATACTTTGCCTAATGGATGGCACCATCAGCAATATAACTGGCCTGTATTAAACTATAATTTCGAAGCTACAAAGCAACTCTACGAAGTGGAAGGTTTTGAATTTTATGCCAAAGGTGGTGCACGTTTAGGTACTTTACACGATGATGCTTCTGTAGGATTGCTTTTGCGAGCAGGAAAAATGGATAGTTACATGGAAAGTATGGGCTTACCTTTAATGGGAAATACAGGTAAATGGCAGATGTATTTTAATACTGAACCTACTATAACAGTGGTTGGATACAATGCTACTTTGATGGGTGGTTGGCATCGTAATGAGAAAATTCATTACGTAGAATTTAATGAGATGGAGAAAATAATTGGTCGATGGCGAACCGGACTAGGGGCTAGTTACAAGTCATTTGGAATAAATTTCGATGTCATTTTGCAATCAAAAGAGTTTAAAGGTGGAGTACACCATTGGTATACATCTACCCGTTTATTTATTAATTTTTAGAGGCGAGCAGGCTATACAAAACCACAGATGCGCCAATAATCACCATTCCTGCAATTGAGATAATATCGGGTGACTCATTGGGTAAGATGACCCAGCTTAAAGTTGCACCAAATACCGGGATGATAAATTTATAAATATTGAGGTCGGATACTTTTATTCCTGGCTTTTGCAGCAAGAAGAACCACAAAGTAAAAGCAGTGGCTGATAAAAAGCTCAACCATGACAGTGCCAGATAATATTCTGTTGGAAATGCAAAGCCATTAAATGGTTCGGTAAATAATGAAAAGAGAAACAGTAAAGCGCCGCCTATTATCATTTGAATCGAATTTAAAACAATAGGAGAGATGGTGTTTCTGTTTTTACTGACAAAAACATTGCCCACTCCCGACGCAATATTGGCTACAACCAATAAGGCAATCCCTAGTAATTCATTCCAGCTATCAGGCCCGCTTATTCCCTTAGGAATAGCAATTAAAATGATGCCACTAATTCCAGAAGAAATAATTAGTGTTTTGCGAAGGCTCATTTTATCATTACTCATCATTACATGAGCTGTAAGAGCTGCAAACAGTGGCTGTGAGCCAATGATAATAGCCGCCAGAGCACCATCAATTAAGTCAACACCCCAATAAAATAAAGCATATAAAACAAAGGTTTGTGAGGCAGATACTTTAATGACCAGCCACAAGTTTTGCTTGATGGCAGTAATGTACTTTGTAATGGATTTTACAAGAGGTAACAATAATAATCCTGAGAAGAAGAATCGTAATCCGGCAAATTGAATGGGTGTCGTATACTCAAGACCTATTTTTATGCCAACAAAAGCAGTTGACCATAACAAACAGGCAATAATGGCTAAAACGGTGTTTTTAATTGCTTCTTTCTGCATCTGATATAGTTAAAGGACAGCAAAAATAATAAGTATTCTTACGCATCACTGAGAAAAGCTTGTCAGAATCTGATTTTATTTCTTTTGCTAGATAACGGGGTGTCAGCTTTGGGTCAAGGAGATGTCTTCATCGGATCAACCTCGCTAACAGCGAAGTTGATCCGATGAAGGTACGAAGGAGTTACGGAGTCGTATGGAAGAGGTTTCACCTGGATTTTTAACAAAAAAAATCGAATAAATCACTTTAAACAAAGCTTTCCAATCCTTAAGCCATTATCTTTGCGACATGCAAATAAGCAACGATGATATCCTCTATCAGGATGAATGTATGATAGCCGTTAATAAACCTGTGGATTTACCTGTTCATAAAAATGATTTTATGCCTGCAGATGCCGAATACCTTACCAAACAGGTAGGGCAATTGATTAACCAATCGGTTTATCCGGTGCATCGGCTCGATTCAAAAACATCGGGGGTTATCGTATTGGCTTTGTCGCGAGAGGTGGCTAATAACTTAGCTAAGCAATTTGAGCAAAGGCAGGTAAAGAAAACTTATTTGATCGTGTCAAAGGGCATCCCGGGAGAAGGGGTGTTTGATAAAGAGGTACTCATCAAGAAAAAGAAAAAGCGACAAAAGGCAAAAACAGCCTACAAAACCATTTCATCGATTGATACTGGTATTTGCTATAAACAAGATGAGAATGTATCCATTAGTTTGGTTAAGGCCACGCCCGAGACAGGTCGTTGGCATCAGTTGCGTCAGCATTTTGCAATGAATCGCACCGATATATTAGGCGATACACAGCATGGCGACTGGACCTTGAATAAAATAATGACAGAGCTGACGGGTGTTAAGCGTCTGCTGCTGCACGCCACTTCCCTTGAGCTGGTGCATCCTGAAAGTGGACAAAAAATAAACCTCGAAGCAAAGATGCCCGAGGCTTTTAATATTGTTCTTAATCAACTTTCGGGGCTTGAATACTCTTTGACTTAGCAATTTTCTTACTGCTCAGCGGTGGCTTGTATTCGTCAAAACCCTGACCATAAACAGCCATTACATTGGCCACCGAAACAAAGGCGTCTGGATCCGTTTCTTTGATGATTTGAAACACCATGTGCGATTCAGATTTTTTAACGATGGTGATGATAAATTCACGGTCATCAGGATGATAGTATCCACGTCCTTTTAAGAAGCTTAATCCGCGATTAATTTGTGCTGAGAGCTTATGCGCTATTTCCTTCGGCTTTTGTGAAATAATGAGTACCTGAACCGATTGGCGCGAACCAGTTAATAGCATGTCGGCAATGTACGACATGAGTCCAACCACCACAAAACCATACACCATTGTTTCCAATGATTTAAATACAAAAATCGAGGAACTGATGATAATAACATCTAAAAACATCATGATACGACCCGGACTGATGTTGTGATTTTTGTTAATGATCATGGCTACTATTTCAGTGCCACCTGTACTTCCTCCCTGAACGAATAATATACCAATGCTGGCGCCCACCATGCCACCACCAATAATGGCTGCCATAAATTTCTCAGTGACAATAGGCTCTGTAATAAAATAGGGGAAAACGGTGATGAATAAGGATAAAGTAACCAGTGAATAAATGGTTTTAAAACCAAAGCCTTTACCCAGAATTTTCATCGATAAAAGGATGAGAACGCCATTAATCACCAGGTTGGTAGGGCCAACCGGTAAATCAAAAACAAAATATAACAGCGACGAAAGTCCCATTACACCACCACCCACAATATTGGACGGGATAATAAAGCCAGTCCAGCCAACAGCACTCACCATCAATCCAAGTGTGATGATCGCGTAGCTCTTTACCTCTTTTAAAAGTTCTGTTTTAGTCATTATTTTAAGCCATTAAAAAAGGTGCCTGTTACTACAAGCACCTTTTTTATTATCAATATAATAGTTGTTGTTATAGTGCTTTTTTGTAACAGCGTTTTCTTTTGTGTTGTATATGATCAAATGATTTCCACATTTGTATGGCAACATGATTGTTTTCCAGCATGCCGGTAGTTTCCACTTTTTTAACACCGTCTTCGTTGGCTGTTTTCCACAGGTCATTCATCAGTAACGAAACAACACCCATTTTTTGAAGCTCTGGCTTAACACCCGTAAGTAATAAATCCATTTCTTTGGGTTTCTTAAGGGCGTTCATGAGGTGCCACCAGCCAAATGGTAATAGTCTACCCTTTGCTTTCTGCATGGCTTTTGATAATGACGGTAAAGCAATAATGAAACCAGCCAGTTCATCTTCTTTATCCAATATCATTTTCACATAACGGGGGTTAAGCGTTGGGAAAAACTTATTGATGTAGAATTGAACCAACTTTTCGGGCAACTTGAATGTGCCAAATAGCTCAGCAAAAGCTTTGTTGAATAGAGCAAAGATTTTTTCCTTATACGGTTCGAGCTCCTTACTTGTGTTAAAGTTCAAGGTCTTCAGGCTATAACGCTTGGTTAACATAGCGGCTACCTTATACGCTTTTTCTGGTAATTCATCCGGGAAGGTAATACGGAATTCGAGCCAGTCAATTTCCTTCTCGTAACCATAATCATCAAAGTGCTTTTGATAGTAGGCCATGTGATAATCCGAAGCTACCGAAGGCAACCAATCGTGCCCTTCAATCAAACAGCCCTGATGGTCGAGGTTTGAGAAGCCCAAGGGGCCTTGCATCTCTACCATGCCTTGCTCTTTAAACCAATTTTCAACGGTGCTGAAGAGCAATTGACTCACTTCTTTATCGTCAATGAACTCGGGGCGGGTAAAGCGGCCAATGTTCTCACCTTTCTTTTCAATCCAAAGTGAGTTGATGATGCCACCAATACGGCCCACACATTTGCCATTTTGATAAGCCACCCAAAGTTTAACCTTACAAAACTCAAATGCCGGGTTTTTTTCCGGAATAAGCGCATGTAGCTCATCCTTCTTCATTGGCGGCACCCAATTTTTCTCTTTTTTATAAAGCCTGTATGGCAGATTAACAAAATCGTTAAGCGTTTTGCCGTCAATTACCTCTTTTATGACAATGCTCATTTTAAAGATAGTTTTGTTTCAGCCGCGAAGTTAATATATTAATTTCGGTTATTGCTGATAAAAATCTATAATAGAAATGACACTTTTCTGTTTTAGAGCATACATTGTGTATTTTTGTGTATGAACAGATTTTTTTCAAAGAAAATATTAGCATCGTTTTGGGCCATTAATATATATGTGGCTGTTCTTATATTTGTACTTACACGCATTGGTTTAGCGCATCCTGGATTGGTAGAAAGTATTTATTCATCAGGTTTATATCCATTTATTTCTAGATTCTTATCGCTTGTTAGCAACGTTTTTCCCTTCTCTTTGGATGATGTTTTTTATGCCTCATTATTTATTTTCATGTTGCTAGGTATTGTGTTGGTATTCATAAGGACAATAAAATGGCTTGTTTTTTTGAAGCGTATTGTGTTATTGCTGGTAATCGTGTATAGCAGTTTTAATGTGTTTTGGGGCTTTAATTATTACCGCGAAGACTTAACAACTCGCTTGCAACTACCAACAGCAAAAGCTAATGTTGATGAATTACTGGAAGCATTTAGGTGGTTAGTTGAGCAAACGAATAACTCTTATGTGCCAGTTTATAGTCTTGATAAGGTGGAAGTCTACAAAGCTATAAAAGTACAATACATTCACCAAAGTGAGTTTCTCAAGATAGATACGCTCTTGTTGAAAACAAATCCGAAGTCGATTACATTGAGTTCTTTGTTTGCTGCTGCTACTATTTCGGGCTATTATGGGCCGTTTTTTAGCGAAGTACATATTAATAAATACATTTTACCATTGGATTATCCACATGTGTTGGCTCATGAGATGGCACATAAACTTGGTGTGAGCAGTGAGGCTGAGGCAAATTTTTATGCCTGGCTGGTTTGTTCTAAATCAGAGGATAAACGTCTGGCTTATAGTGCAAACCTCTACCTGATGCAGTATTTTGTTTATGAATGCTATAAATATGAGGGATTCAAAGAGATTGTGAAAAACATAAGATACGAAGTGAGGCATGATTTTTATAAATCACATTACCATTGGATGGCTTTGATGAATCGAAATGTTGAGCTGGTAGCTACAACTGTCAATGATGCTTATCTGAAGTCAAACAATGTTGAAGAAGGTATTGAAGACTATGAGGGTGTGGTGAAATATGTGATGGACTATCTACAGTCAGAGTATATTGGTCGATAGTTTAAAAGCTCTTTGATAAAAGCCTTTTAATTATTGATAAAGGTTTGAATGAATTAGATGTAGCTGTTTATTTTTGTTGTGAATAAAAAATGGACGAAAATGAGACAACCAGAAATCATCAACTACAGCGGTCGACGAATTTTTTTTATGGACTTTAACGGATTGCGGGAAGTTCAAGAGATAGAAGATTTAATTAAGCAGAGTAAGGATTACATTAGAATGCAGCCCGAAAAATCGGTGATATCGTTATCGAATATACAGGGAATGCACTTTAATGCTGAGATTAAAAATATATTCTCAGAGTTCATTAGTGGCAACAAACCTTATGTAAGTCATGGCGCTGTTGTTGGTATCTCAGGCTTACAGCGAATCGTTTACAACGGTATTATGAAGATTACGGGACGCGATTTACGTTCGTTCGAAACACTTGATTTAGCTAAAGAATGGTTGGTTTCAAAGAATTGATTTCGGAATTCAAATAGCATATTTTAAAAGGAGAAGAGGATCGAATATCCTCTTTTTTGGTTCTGTATGGATTAGAGTGGGTAAGCCCAAGAATTACCCTATGGCCTTGGCTGGTGAGCCATAAAACAAGGTTGTATTTGACGTTTAAGAATCGTTTTCTGTTCGAACGAAGTGAGTTTAAACGATTCCAGTCATTCAACCGTAGTTTTATGAGCTTAAGCAGGCGTAGCCAAAGATTTTTTTGCTTGCGTTTTTTCATCATGGAAAAAATGAAGTCGGGGTTTGGGGTTGAAAACCCCAGAATGATAGTAAGAATATTACCCACTAAATATCATATTGAGCCTCTTTTTTTTGTGTTAAGAATTTACTTATGCTAAAAAAAAGTAACATCTTTGCTGCATTAAAACTACTCTCAAGGGAAATGCTTAACACACGATTTATACTATTAGTACTCGGACTACTCCTGGTGGTTGAGGGTGTATTTATGCTTTTGTCAGCTGGTGTTGCAATGTTATATGGAGAGTATGATATGCCGTATCATTTGATATCAGCAGCTGTGTGTATTGCGTTAGGAGGCACAGTAGGCCTGTCGTTGCGCAAAGCTCCCAAGGACATAGGTAAGCGCGAAGGTTACCTGATTGTGGCTTCTGTCTGGATTGTGTTCTCATTTTTTGGCTTACTACCTTTTTGGTTAAGTGGCGCCATTCCTTCGTATACCGATGCCTTTTTTGAAACTATCTCGGGCTTTACTACAACTGGTAGTAGTATATTAAATGATATTGAAGCCTTGCCGCATGGTTTATTATTTTGGCGTAGTTTGATTCAATGGTTAGGCGGTATGGGAATCATTGTTCTGTCTTTGGCCATTTTGCCGGTTTTGGGAGTAGGTGGTATGCAGATGTTTATTGCTGAGGTACCCGGACCAGCACCTGATAAGTTGCATCCGCGAATTACAGAAACGGCCAAGCGCCTGTATGGTATATATGTCTTGTTCACCTTTGTAGAGGCAATTTTACTCATCTTTGGTGGTATGACACCTTTTGATGCTATTTGTCATTCGTTTACAACAATGGCAACGGGTGGTTATTCGACCAAGCAAGCCAGTGTGGCTTATTTTGCTTCTCCCTACATCCAGTATGTTATCATCCTCTTTATGTTTATTGCAGGAGCGAATTTTACCTTGTCATTCAGTGCTTTGCGTGGTAAGGTTAAAAAGGTAATTAAGGATGAAGAGTTCCAGGCTTATGCAGGTATTATCATTGGGGTGAGTACCTTGGTGGCAGTGGTGCTTTATTTTACCGAAGGAACATTGGGCATTGAAAAAGCATGGCGTGATGGTTTATTTCAAGTAGTGTCTATAATTACCACAACAGGATATGCCACAGCCGACTATTTAATGTGGGTTCCGTTTTTGAGTATCGTTATATTCTTACTAATGTTTACCGGCGGGTCAGCGGGTTCAACAGGTGGAGGTATTAAAATTGTGCGGATTGTTCTGTTAATGAAAAACTCATTTTTTGAGCTGAAGCGATTGGTACATCCCAATGCGGTAATACCTGTACGATACAATACGCGAGCTGTCAACCCAAGTATTATTACTAACGTGTTAGCCTTTATTGTTATTTACATGATGACCGTTGGTCTGGCCATGATTATTATGAGTATTATGGGCTACGACCTGGATACGGCGCTTGGTGCGGTGGCAACATCCATTGGTAATATTGGTCCTGGATTGGGTGAAGTGGGCCCTGCACTTAATTTCTACGAAGTACCAAACTTCGGAAAATGGTTCTTGTCATTTCTAATGTTAATCGGTCGTTTAGAGCTGTTTACTGTTATATTATTGTTCTCGCCGTATTTTTGGAAAGAGTAGTTATTTCAATCATTTATTTATTCCTTTTTTAGACCTTTTGGTATTGTTAAATGTACCAAACTCAGGCCATTCTTAGGCCTTGGGAAGTGCAATTAACCTATATTTCTTCTTCAATCTTCATTGACGGGTTGAGATAGGCTGGGTTGACATTGTACTGCTAACTTATGATATTTGAATTGAAAGGGTGCTTATTGCCAGATGCTAAAATGTATTGAGTGAACATCTTTTCGTACTTCCTTGTCTTAATAATAGTTAGGCTATTATTGATGAGCTTTCCATTACTTGTTATGTAACAATAAATCAGGAGTGAGATGAATAAATTCGGGCTATATATAAAAATAACGGCAGCACTCCACCTTATGAGTTTTGTACTCTTATCTTCCGTTTATGGTGATAACCTGGTGGGGAACGGCAATTTTGAAGACCATGTAACAGAAGACTTGCGCGTGTTTGACGGCCCCTGGCGCAGTAATAAAATTCAGTGGGAGAAAGATGGGACGGGTACAGCGATTGCCAGTGAAGAGGCTGCCTATGAAGGTGTTTATGGCTTCTTTTTTAAGCGCGATGCCAGTGATCAGCAACAGAATAATATAACAGTTTGGCAGGATATGCCTGCAGAGGCCGGAAAGACCTACACCTTTAGCTTTATGGCTCAATTGCAGAATACGGAAGAAAATGTTCTGCGTTTTGCTGTCAAAAAAATGGTTGATGATGCTCCGGTTGATGTGTTTTTATGGGAGCCTGATACTTTGATTGTTGACGAGTATACGAGCTGGAATAAGTACGAGGGTAACATTACTATACCCGATAATGCCTCAGGGGTGCGTCTGATATTATTCCGCAATCCGGGTGGAGACTCCTGTTTTGTCGATAATGTATCGTTGCTGGAGTATGTTCCTGAAACTGAAACCGGGCTGGTTGGAAATGGTCATTTCGAAGATAATGTAACAGAGGATCTGCGGGTGTTTGATGGACCCTGGCGTAATAATAAAATTCAATGGGAGAAAGATGGGACGGGTACAGCGATTGCCAGTGAAGAGGCTGCCTATGAAGGTGTTTATGGCTTCTTTTTTAAGCGCGATGCCAGTGATCAGCAACAGAATAATATAACAGTTTGGCAGGATATGCCTGCAGAGGCCGGAAAGACCTACACCTTTAGCTTTATGGCTCAATTGCAGAATACGGAAGAAAATGTTCTGCGTTTTGCTGTCAAAAAAATGGTTGATGATGCTCCGGTTGATGTGTTTTTGTGGGAGCCTGATACTTTGATTGTTGACGAGTATACGAGCTGGAATAAGTACGAGGGTAACATTACCATACCCGATAATGCCTCAGGGGTGCGTCTGATATTATTCCGCAATCCGGGTGGAGACTCCTGTTTTGTCGATAATGTATCGTTGCTGGAGTATGTTCCTGAAACTGAAACCGGGCTGGTTGGAAATGGTCATTTCGAAGATAATGTAACAGAGGATCTGCGGGTGTTTGATGGACCCTGGCGTAATAATAAAATTCAATGGGAGAAAGATGGCGCAGGAACAGCTATCGCCAGTGAGGACGCTGCCTATGAAGGTGCCTATGGATTCTTTTTTAAGCGCGACGCCAGTGAAGAGCAAAAGAATAGTATAACCGTTTGGCAGGATATACCAGTTGAAGCCGGAGAGACATATACCTTTAGTTTTATGGCTCAATTGCAGAATACAGCAGACAATGTGCTGCGCTTTGGTGTCAAAAAAATGGTTGATGGTGCTCCGGTTGATGTCTTTTTATGGGACTTGGATACATTGGAAGTTGATGAATATATCAATTGGAATAAATACGAAGGCAATATAACGATACCTGATAATGCTTCTGGTGTACGATTGACATTTTTTCGAAACCCGGGAGGAGATTCATGTTTTATCGATAATGTATCATTAAATATTTTAGACAAAGAGCCGCAAGCTTATTATGTGAGTAGCTCTGAAGGAAATGATAGCAATGATGGATTATCGCCGCAAACGGCCTGGCAAAGTCTTGAAAAGGTAAATCAGTCCTTTTTTGTACCTGGTGATTCCATTCTTTTTAAAACCGATGATGAATTTATAGGTCAGTTGAGGGTTAACAACTCAGGAAAGCCCGGTCAGAAAATTGTAATCTCAAAGTATGGTGAGGGTGATAAGCCGCATTTAAATGGCTCTGGAGCTGAGGGTGGTGACTTTGCTGATGTTATTTATGTTGAAAATCAGTCTTATATTGAAATTAGTAGTCTGCAAATAAGTAACAACCGCTTTGTGCCAAGGGCAGATAATAAAGACACCCGAAGTTATGGTGTGCATGTAAGGGTTAACGGACCAGAATCTCAAACGCATTTTCGGATAAAAGATCTCACCATCATGGATATCTATCCGGTAACGAATGAAGGAGTAGATTTTCAGTATGTTGACGTGGCCGGGGTTTATTTCTATACGACTGAAAATTGGCCAGCTAACCCTAAGCATATGAGTGATATTATTGTCGAAGATTGTTATATCACGCGAACCGGAAAGTTTGGAATTTGGGTCAAGCATAACGGTATAGTTGAAGAGGGTGTGGGTAATGATACGATCAATAAAAACATGGATATTATCATACGTAATAACCATATGTTTGAAACAGGCGGCTCGGGTATAACCGTGTCAAGGGCGTATAATTGCCTTGTAGAAAATAATTTGATTGACTATTCGGGCTTTTCTGGCCCCGATGAGCGCTTGGTTGGGCGAGGAAGTGGTATTTGGTTTTACGCCACGTATAATGGGATATCGCAATATAATAGCATTTACCATCCTCGTGGTGAGAATGATTCTTATGGGCAACATATTGACTTTAAGAACAAGGATGTTATCGTTCAGTATAATTATAGCGAAGACAGCGAAGGGGGATTCATGCAAATACTTGGCGATAATATCAAGTCAACCTACCGCTTTAATGTGAGTGTTAACGATGGTTTTAGAAAAGGAGGCAGTGACAAGCTAGATGGTAATTCATTAAAAATATCCGATCATTCTGAGCCTGTCAGAGTTGTTTCAGATAGTAACTTTGTATACAACAATACAATTTTTGTTGATGCCAATATCAAGCCCGGAATATATATCGAAGGCACCAACACCATCATCTATAATAATATTTTTCAGGCGTTTGACGACGGTTCAATTGGCAGAACTACCAATATTGTTGAACGTAAGGGAGGTGGTATTTCCATATCGCATAACCTCTTCGATGGCGAGGTACATCGCTCATTCAGAAATACAGATAAGAATGGCATATTAGGCGATCCGAATCATAAAAACCCAAGAGGGTCGGGCAAGGAGCACTATGCCTTAAATGAGCCAAGTTATGCTGTATATGCCGGTTTGTCTTTTAAAGAACCTGTTTTCCCGATGGCTGGCAAAGGGATTTTTAAAGATATACCGGTCAATCCTGATGTGGATATTTTTGGTAATCCGATTGACATTGAAAATATTCGACCCAATGTTGGTGCGCAGGCAGGGAGAGATGACTATGCAGAAAATAGTAGGTCGAAGTTTTACATTGAACAAAACCCGGTGCGCGATATGGTAATGTTAAGGATCCCTGAAACACAGCTGTCAGATGAGTTTAATTTTAGGATCGTTAATCTTAGAGGTGAAGTGGTACAGGTTGTGGCATCTTATGATACCACCGACAATGTGATCAGTTTCCCGATTAATAAATCACTGCCCAATGGTATTTATCTTCTCCAGGTAAATAATGAGAAGGTTGATTATGGTGTGAAGTTTATGTTTGTTAAGTAAGTGAAGCGTATTGATGCAATGGACTGTAGCAATTAACCCGATTTTGACCTAAAATTAAGGTGTACTCGATATCATTGTCGCACAGGAAGTGCAGTATAAAAGCCCAATGCAAGGCATTGGGTAAGTTCTATGACTAATAAAACAGGCTGTAAGCCTAGCATAATATTAAGCTGCCACTTCAAAGCGAAAAAATTGTAAGATGTAATATTACCTAATGCGTTGTATTAGGCTGACTAGGATTGGTAATCAGTCAATTAGCCTAATGTTTTGCGTCGAAACTCGGGTAATTAGTATTCATTATACCTTGGGATAGGGAAGAGTCACTATTCAATACTTCTTCTCATTCGTCACTGATAAGTTTTTCTATTTTCTCCAATTTCGATAGCGGCAGGGAGTTAATGGCTGCCGTAAGGTCCAATATCTTCTCATTTCGGCGCAGTTCATTTAAGGGGTGATCTGGCTTTAAAGGAGAGCCTTCATCGGGCACCCATTCCATTAAATCGTTAGGCGTGCAGCCAAAGCATTCGCACAGGCGTTCTAGTAAATCAAGATTCAGTCGATTAACAAGGTTGTTCTTTACTTTGCTTGAGAAATTCTCTGAAAAACCGGCTTTACACAAATAAGTATAGGGGCGTTCAATGGCTTTGGCTTTAAATATGCGGGTAAAGTTGTATCTAAGCATAGTGTATGGGTTTAGTTTGGTTGTTTATTGAATAAACTTGTTTGAATTATTCGTGTAGTTGCTTCTAATGCAATTTAACTTGTTTAAAATACAATGTCAATTGTGTAAAATGGAATTATAAATCTTTAAAATGAAAAGATAATCTTATGCTCACTTATTATAATTGCTTAAAACATTGGGGTAAAAGCTTGAGATGGTGGAGGAATGCCTTGAATCGTTGGTAGTATCGCTTCTATTAGTGGGGTATTTTTTTGAGATATATGAATAGTTGTGTGAAGTGGTGGGGAAGTTGTGTAAGATGCAATATTAGTTGTGTCAAATATAAGAATTTCGTTAGGTATTGTATTTTTTATTTTGGCACTTGATGTTTGGGGGATTTCTGTATTGCTATGGTATTATTGGTTAGCCACGCGAAAGGATTCGCACGGTAGCGTGGGAAAGAATAAATAGGTTTGGTGAACAGTGATTTTGATGAAATAACTACAGCTCAATCTCCCCCTTGCCATAACGTAAGATCTCCAACTCATCACCGGTACAATCTACAATGGTAGAAGGTTCATTGTCGCCATATCCGCCGTCAATAACGATGTCCACCTGGTCGGCAAATTTCTCGTCAATTAATTCCGGGTCGGTGGTGTACTCGATGATATCGTCTTCATCCCGCACTGAGGTAGATAGAATGGGGTTGCCCAGTTCTTTTACCAGTTCGCGAATAATATTATTATCGGGCACGCGAATACCAATGGTCTTCTTATTGTTTTTGAAAAGCTTTGGTACCTTGCTGTTGGCCGGTAATATAAATGTAAAAGGACCGGGGAGGTACCTCTTCATTAGTTTAAATACATGGTTGTTTAATGGTTTGGTAAAGTCTGAGATATGACTTAAGTCGTAACAGATAAACGAGAGGTTAGCCTTTTTGAGGTTGATGTCTTTGATGCGAGCTACTTTTTCAACAGCCTTGGCGTTGTTAATATCGCAGCCAATACCATAAATGGTGTCGGTAGGGTAAATAACCAATCCGCCCCTGCGTAGTACATCTACTACTTTTCTGATTTCTTTTTCGTTCGGATTATCCGGGTATATTTTAACTAACATGCTAACTGATCGTTTTGGCTAAAAGTAGCAAAATAAAGCCAGTAAGTATAAGACTTACTGGCTTTTGTTGTTTAAAGTGTAGGTTGACTAATTATTTGGAACCGTAACATCGCCTACTGGTACATCAATAACCAGGAACATCTCTTCTCCTTGATCATCTAATCCCTGATAGAATTTAAACGTGTAAGTTTCTTCCTGCAACACATGCAGTGGTATAACAAAATTAGCAACGGAGGTATTTGTCGTACAACTAACGCCGTCATCTACATGAGCGAGAGGGTAGATGATCCTGGTTGTTCCTTCGTAGAAATAATCATATTGGTTGTAATAATAATAGCAGCTATTGGGTAATTCGATGGTACCCGTGATTTTATAAATTTCACCATATGTGAAACTATCAGGAAGATTGACTGTTTTGACACCTATATTTTCCAGGTGGTATTCGTGATCGTTGTTGTCATCATCGTCGTCACAGCCAAATGCCAAAAAGGCGACCAAAAAAAGAGCGATTAAATATTTCATAACAATAAAGTTTAATGATTATTAATTGATTAACTCAGATTCAACTGTATTCGTTTTAGCTTAATTTACTTCAATTCTTAAAAAAAGAACAGAGTTAAAGGATAAAAAGTTCAGTTTTGAAAGTGGCGGGCATAAAAAAAGGTTCTGTTAAAACTAACAGAACCTTTTTGAGTGGGGAGAGCAGGATTCGAACCTGCGAAGACATAAGTCAACGGAGTTACAGTCCGTCCCAGTTGGCCGCTTTGGTATCTCCCCAACGATTATTCAATAAAAAAGCCATCCTGTTAAGAATGGCTTTGAGCGAAAGACGGGGCTCAAACCCGCGACCCTCAGCTTGGAAGGCTGATGCTCTATCAACTGAGCTACTTTCGCAATAAAAAAATATTGAAGTAATGAGAGCCTGTGGAGGGACTCGAACCCCCGACCTGCTGATTACAAATCAGCTGCTCTAGCCAGCTGAGCTACACAGGCAATTTGGTGGGGAGAGCAGGATTCGAACCTGCGAAGACATAAGTCAACGGAGTTACAGTCCGTCCCAGTTGGCCGCTTTGGTATCTCCCCATCAATTACTTTCAATATTTTTAATTCTTTCTAAAAACCCTTTGGTCTTTAGAGCCTGTGGAGGGACTCGAACCCCCGACCTGCTGATTACAAATCAGCTGCTCTAGCCAGCTGAGCTACACAGGCGGGTGGGTAAGCTACCCATATCGCACTGCTACAACCGTCTACCCTTGCTGCCGCCAGGCCCTGGGGGAGTTCAACAGGAGCTAGTCGTATGGGACTTACCCGTGTTTATTTCTTGATTGCGGATGCAAAAGTAGGGCAATTTTTTATCCTTGCAAATTTTCAAGTGCACTTTTTTTATTTTCCTTATCTAAAGTGGTGATAATGAAAAACAAAATTTTTAAATATTTTTTGAAATGGCCAGGCAGAAGAAAATATTGAGGTATTCTGCGAGTTTAAAAGGATATTTGTATTTTAGAAGGCGATAACTAAAAACTAAATCATGGAAATTAAAAAAACTTCACTGGCTAATCACGCCATGACCTATGGCCTTTATCTTGGTATTGTATCGATTGTATTAACTGTTGCCCTATTTATGACTGATTTATTTTTAAATCAAGCCGTAGGAATGGGGCTGATTCTGGTTTCTATAGGATTACTTTGCTGGGTTTTTCTAGATTTTAGAAAGAAGCATAACGGTGGTTATATGACATTTGCAGAGGGTTTTAAGCTAGGTTTATTGGTCAATATCATATCGGGAGTTATAGCTGCGGTTTTTAAAGCGATTTATGTGGCCTTTATTGATCCGTCAATTGTGCAGAAGACTGTTGATTTTGCCATTGAAGAAGCCTATAAGCAACAGGGTGATATGCCTGATGAAGCCGTTGAAATTGTCGAGAAAATGTATGGGTTTATAGCCGGACCAACGGGGTCATTAATTATTGGAATAGTATCAGCACTTATATTTGGCGCTATTATTTCACTTATCTTAGCCGCTATATTTAAAAAGGAGCAATCAATGTTTGATCGTTCTGAAATAATGGAAGAAGCAGAATAAAGATGGATTTATCAATCGTCGTTCCTTTATTAAACGAGGAAGAGTCAATAAAAGAATTATATAAATGGATTCAGCGGGTAGTAAGCCCGCTGAATTGGTCTTATGAAGTCATATTTGTCGATGATGGCAGTACAGATGCTTCCTGGGACGAGATTGTTAAGCTAAGAAGTCAGTCGCCCGAAGTGAAAGGCATTAAGTTTCGCCGTAATTATGGGAAATCGGCTGGCTTGTATTGTGGTTTTGAAGCAGCAAAGGGCGATGTGGTGATTACCATGGATGCCGATTTACAGGATAGCCCAGAAGAAATACCAGAGTTGGTACGGATGGTGCGCGAAGAAAACTACGACATTGTCAGTGGTTGGAAGAAAAAGCGCTTCGACCCAATTGGCAAGACGCTTCCAAGTAAGCTCTTTAACCGTACGGTAAGGATGGTGTCGGGCATTAAGTTGCATGACTTCAATTGTGGGCTGAAGGCTTATAAAAAAGAAGTGATAAAAAACATTGAGGTGTATGGCGAGATGCATCGTTATATACCCTTAATTGCCAAGCAAGCGGGTTTTGAACTTATTGGCGAAAAGGTTGTTCAGCATCAGGAACGTAAGTATGGCGTATCTAAATTTGGTATTGAGCGCACCATAAAAGGGTTTCTTGATTTATTGTCAGTCACTTTTATTTCTAAGTTTGGAAAGCGACCAATGCATTTGTTTGGTGCCCTGGGTACTTTAATGTTTATGGTGGGTTTTTTCTCGGCCTTGTGGCTTGGAATTAGTAAGCTGCTATCGGTTTATTATTACCATGCATCAGCCAGGTTAGTGACTGATAGTCCTTATTTTTACATTGCATTGGTAAGTATGGTTATTGGAACACAACTGTTTTTGGCTGGGTTTTTGGCTGAACTGGTGTCTCGCAATGGTTCTGAGCGTAATCAATATCATATATCTGAAAAGCTTGACTAGTGGCATTTTACAGCGAAATAGTAGAGGCATACGATGCCATTTTTCCATTTAATGAGAAGCAATTGCAGTTCGTTGAAACAGCTTGTGGTCAGTTGGCATCAAAGGTGGTGCTTGACATGGGCTGTGGCACAGGAGCGCTATCCATAGCCATGGCGCGTCGTAGCGCTAAAGTAAGAGCCTTTGATTACGACGCAGACATGTTAGGTAAAGCGGAAGAGAAGCGTCCTGCTGCCCTTGATATTGTGTTTAGACAAGGCGATATGCGTCTGGTTGATGCTTACTTTATGCCCACAACATTTGATGTGGCTTTGTGTTTTGGAAATACATTGGTGCATTTACAAACACTCGAAGAAGTAGAGCAGACCATTGAAGCTGTTTCAGGCCGCTTAAAACAAGATGGACGGTTTTTACTTCAAATCGTAAATTATGATCGAGTCATTGCTGATGATGTAAAGAGTCTGCCTACACTTAATTCTGAGCCCTATACTTTTATTCGAAACTATATTCACCGCAGCGATGGTAAGGTCGATTTTGAAACGATTTTGAACAAGGGAAAACAGTCGATTAAGAATTCAGTTCCTTTGTTGATGATCAGGCAAGAGGAATTGGATAATATTTTGCGGAAGTATTTTACGAAAGTGGAGTATTTTGGTGGTTTTGACCGTTCTCAGTGGTCGCCTTCGTCGTTTCACTTGGTGGTAGAAGCTACGAAATAACCTTCACTAAGCCGGCTGCTTTTTTATCAATGGGAAATGTAAATTCCTCGGCCTTGAGTTGCTTAATAGGGACCCATCGGAATGATTGGGCATGATCTATTGCCGGGATGTTATGGCGTTTGTTGCTTATTACAATTTTATCGATATCGTCGGATGAAACCAGGTAATAGATGCTGATTAGTTGCATATTCTTAAACGATATGGTGGGTTGAAAATAGTCAGTAGTATAAAAATGGCTCTTTATCTCAATATCGATATTGAGCTCCTCTTTAAATTCCCGCTTTAGACAGTCAATAGTGCCTTCGCCATACTCCAGTCCACCTCCCGGAAATTTAGTCATAAACATATCCAGTCGGTATTCATCTGTTACTAATAACCTGAGTTCGACGTAAAATTTTGAACTCAGAACGCTTACTAATAGTGAGTTTCAAGTGTGGATTGGCGAAAGAATAGCGGGCTGTTTTGAGTCGATTACACGAAGAAAATTGCTGTTGGTAAGTGGAATTGCTACGCTTTGAATAAAAACTGTTCTACAGCGTCAAATTTTATCACAATAGTTTACTATTCTTCTAAAATTATTCCTTGTATATCAGCTTTTTATTGCAATCTGAGTTTTAAAATTTAAATCGAACTCAGGTAAATGCCTCTTGTTGTTGGTTGATGAGCAGGCCGTATACGCGAATATTGAATTGATGAGTAGGAGCCATGGAATATAAAAACACCGGGCCATTAAGTTTGTAAACCGCGAGCAAGGATTTGCTACTGACCCGGTGGGTTAAAATTAATCTAATTGATTATTTACAAATTTAATGATTTCATCGGTTTGCGACGGATGAAACCAATTAATTTCTTTATCGCGCCTGAACCACGATAGTTGCCTTTTGGCGTAGCGACGCGAATTACGTTTGATGAGTTCAATGGCGGTGTCGGCATCGTACTCACCATCCCAATGGGCAAATATTTCTTTGTAGCCTACTGTGTTTAATGCATTGGTGTCTTTCAGATGATAAAAAGCTTTGGCTTCTTCAAATAGGCCTTCTTTCACCATTATATCTACCCGTTGATTAATGCGCTGATACAAGGTTTCGCGATCCATGTCAAGACCCACCTTCACTATGTTGAAGGGGCGTTTTTTAGCGGCGTTTTTACGAAGTGAACTATAGGGTTTACCTGTCATTAAGCACACTTCAACAGCGTGCATCACACGTTTATGGTTTTTTAAATCCACCTGATCGTAAAACTCAGGATCGAGCATTTTAAGCTGACGCCTCACGGCTTCCAGGCCTTCCTTGTGGTGCATGTCCATAACATGCTGGCGTAGCTCCGGATCAATGGTTGGTAGCTCATCGATGCCTTTGCATACAGCATCAACATACATCATAGAGCCACCTGTCATAAGCACCTGCTTGTGTTCTTTGAAGAGTTTATCCTCTAAAAGTTTTAGTACGTCTTGTTCAAATTCGTAAGCGTTGTAATAATCGTTAACCGAATGGGTGGCAACCATATGGTGCTGGACCCTCGATAGCTGATCTGGGGTAGGGGCTGCCGTTCCAATCTTTAATTCTTTAAAGATCTGCCGGCTATCTGAAGAAATTATATCGGTATTATAGTGTTGAGCCAGAAATAGGCACAATTCAGTTTTACCTATCCCCGTTGGTCCGATTAGAACAATAAGTGTATGATTCATTCTGTTTTTAATATTGATCGGCTATGTCGTCAAAGTTAACGTCGCGATCTAAATCATCCAATTCATTAAATTTCATTGAATCAAGTGAACCGTCGAATTCATCTTCAAAATCATCGAACCTTTCTTTTTTGATGTCTCCGCTTAGATCACCAATCATAATTTGTTCAGGTGCCTTGCCCTCATTTCGATAGCAATTAGGCTTTTCAAGTTTTCCTTTTGCTATTTGAATCACCTCCATGAAAAAGGCTCGTTCGGAAAAGAAATCAAAGACGTATAAGAGTCGTTGCCCTGTCTCGTACAAAAAGTCAGACAAAAGGGTGTCTTGCATGGTTTTTAGTAGATTTGACCCGCTATCTGCCATGTCAAACAAGGTGATTTCCATCTCTTTATTCCACTCACTGTCGGTTGTGAAAAAAGAGGCCATTTGGGTGGCATCATAACTTAATACCTCTTGGATATAATTATGGAGATCTGCAAATGTGAGCGTATCATCAATTGCCAATTCTTTGACAAATTCTTCAGCCTCATGGGAGAGAATACGTAAATAAATAATCATTGCGCCTGTTTTTGGTTGCTCGGGTCAGATCTGCAAAAGTATGAAAAATAACACGCAAGTAATACGTAATGTTATTCAAAAGGTTTAAACATTGACAAATATAGATTTGTTAGTAAGTTGTAATCCCTAAAAATGTTAATATGGAACGCATTATTTTTTTATTAATAGGCCTAGTAATTGGTGCAGTTGTCACCGTTGTTTTTGTAAGAAGTCAAGCATCAAAAATGATGTTAGTCGAGAGTGTTAGTCGCTATGGATTTGAAGAAACAATCGATAAATTACAGTTGTCGATCGATGATTTAGGCTGGAAAACGCCTCATGTTCATGATTTGCAAGCAACCATGAAAAAGTTCTCGTATGATGTGAAAAAGGTGAAAGTGATGGAAGTTTGTAAACCGGATATTGCTCAAATGATTCTATCAAAAGATGATGAGCGAATTGCATCAACCATGATGCCTTGTCGTATTTCGGTTTACGAAAAAAGTGATGGTAAGGTGTATGTAGCCCGCATGAATAGTATTAAGATGGGCGGATTGCTTGGTGGTGTGATTAAAGAAGCTATGGGAGTAGCCGGTCAGGAGAGTGAGGAGATTATTAGTTCAGTAGTTCAGTAAGTATTATTATTATTATTAAGAATTTAAGAATGTATAAAGGAATTGTTTTAATTGCCATCTTAGTAGGGCTCGTAGCTTGCGGTTCGCCAAAAACGAAGCAAGTGGAAGAAGTGAAGAAGTCAACTGTGCAAGCCGATCATCCCGGTAAAATTATTTATAAGCGCCACTGCTTAGCGTGTCATCAGGGCAATGCAGGTGGTATACCTAAAATGTACCCACCATTGGCCAACAATAAAGTCATTTCAGGAGATAAGGCGCCTTTGATTAAGATTATGCTAGAAGGTATGAGTGGTGAAATTGAGGTAAATGGTGAAATATATAATGGAGTAATGGCCAGTTATAAAAATCTGCCTGATAAAGATATTGCAGCAGTTTTAAATTACTTACGATCGGGTTTTGGTAATTCGGGTGAGGAGATATCTGCAGCTGAGGTAAAAGCATTGCGATAGTAGGTGTTGAGTAATAAATATTTATTTTTACCGGTCTAAATTGTGAATTGAAACCAAAATGGATAGCAATAAAAAGGGTTTTATCACCCGCTCCTTACATACTGATTTTCCAAAAGAAGATGCCTATAATGCTTTGCATATGCCAGTTTACGATGGTGTGGCATATGAATTTGATAATGCCGAAGATATTGCAGAAACCTTCGCTGGAAAGAAGTTTGCACATGCTTATTCACGTACATCCAATCCAACAGTTGAATATTTTGAGAAGAAGCTATTGTCTGTGACAGGTGCTTATTCGGCAATTGCATTGGCTTCGGGTATGGCCGCCATATCAAATGTACTCTTAAGTATGGTAGAGCAGGGCGGTAATATCGTGACTTCAAATCAACTTTTTGGCCATTCGTACGCATTGCTCAAACAAACATTACCATCTCTGGGGCTTGAGGTGCGTTTTGTAGATATGTTGGATGTTAAATCTGTGGAGGCAGCGACGGATGATAAAACGCGCGTTTATTTCTTCGAGACCATCACCAATCCTCAATTAGAAGTCGTTGATTTAACGCAGTTGAGTCAGTTGGCCAAGTCAAAGGGCGTGGCCATTGTGTGTGATAGTACCATTACCCCACCTTATGTATTTGATTCAAAAAAGTTTGGTGTTGATGTAGAGGTGATGTCTACCACCAAGTTTATATCAGGCGGTGCTGCTGCTTTTGGCGGAGTTGTGCTTGATAATGGAAGTTTTGATTATTCAAAATTGCCGGCGCTGGAAGAGTGGGCTCCTAAATTTGGTAAGGATGCGTTAATGGCACGTATCCGTAAGGAAATATTCAGACATCTGGGTGGAACCATGACAGCTCATACGGCTCATTTTATGAACCTGGGTCTGGATATTATGCCCTTGCGTATTGAGCGTTGTGCAGATAACTGCAAGAAGCTTGCTAGGTATTTTGAAAAGCACGACCGGATTGCTGACTACAATTATCCTGGTGTGGAAGGGAAGAAGGGTTTTGTTTTATCAGAGAAACAGTTTTCGGGTAAGCCAGGCGCTGTTATGACATTTGATTTAGAATCTAAGGAAGCTTGTTATCGCTTTTATAATCGAATAAAAGTCATGCGTAAGGCTACGAATTTGAATGATAATAAAACCCTTGTAATTCATCCTGAGTCGACTATCTATGCTGAATTCTCAGATGCAGAAAAGAAAGATATGGGGGTGCGTGAAACAATGATGCGACTATCAGTTGGCATTGAAGAAGTAGAGGATTTAATTTCTGATTTTGAGCAGGCATTGCAATTTTAATCATATGCAGAAGATTTTAGGACTAGGGGTTTGCGTACTGTTATTGACAAGTATCACTATGCGGGCTCAGGAGGTGGAGAAGCAGGATACTCTTGATAATGGCTTTGTTGAGCAGGCGGCAGGTATGGTGGAAGGTTTGATTGATATGGTCACCTTTGAAAAAGGACGCAGCACTTTATCCTTTTACCCTATGGCTGGTTATTCTCCTCGTACAGGTTTTGAAATTGGTGTGATGCCAGTGTGGCGTATTAAGCCACGAAATGCAGAAGAATGTGAGTTTTACCGACCAACGACTTTTGCGCCATCTCTTAAGTTTTCAACAAAAGGCATGTATGAGGTGGAATTTGATGCACTGGCCTTTACTTCTAAAAGATGGATGTTTATCTCAAAATTTCAGTATCTGTTTTTGCCCGATGAGTTCTATGGGATTGGTAATCAGCAAAAAGAACCTCCATTTTCGCAATTTGATATTAATCGATTTGCGTTTAAGAGTGATATTCTCAAGGGGTTAAATGAGAGTTGGTTTGTTGGTTTGCGACTGGATTTTAACTATGATGAGTTTTCAAATGTTGAAGGCGAATTACTCAACCCCGATGTATTGGGTTATGAAGGAGGATGGGCCAATGGTATTGGTCCGGGGCTCGCATTTGATAGTCGAAATGATCTTCTGTATCCTTCCCGTGGGTGGTTTGTTATATTCTCAGCAGCTGCCTATGATAATTTTATTGGCAGTGACTACCGTTTTACAAGTTCCAGTATAGATGTTCGTAAGTTTATTTCATTAAAAGGAGAAGAGTCAATCCTTGGCTTTCAAACAGTCATTAACGCTACAACGGGTGATGTGCCTTTTTATAAATTATCGTCCATAGGGGGTAAGCGTATGTTGCGTGGTATTGCCCATCCATATCGTTACATGGATAAGCATTCGTGGTTTGCACAGGCCGAATGGCGTAAACATATTTGGTGGCGTCTGGGAGGCGTTGTTTTTGCCGGAACAGGAAAGGTATCGCCAGAGTTCTTTCAATCACCATTTAGTAATCTGCATGTGGTGTCAGGTGCCGGTGTTCGCTTTAAAGTACTACCCGATGAAGGTCTGAATTTCAGAATAGACTTCGGTATCTCTAATCATGGCGACAATGGTGTTTATTTTACTATCCGCGAAGCTTTTTAAACTTTTTCCCACTAAATCAATTCTATTAAGGCTATAATAATAGTAGGAATACTAGGTGTTTGCTGAAAAATATTTGTCAGCATAGGTGGCTGGTTATCAGTATTTATGGTTAAATCATATAATAAATATAGGATTAAAAAGTATTTTATTCTTTGGACATGTTATTTAACTGATTGATATTTGCTAACAATTAAAGTAAAATAGTAGGATATGTTTCCAAAGAAGGTTCATTACGGTTTACGATTTTTATTGGCTTTGTCAGGTGTGGCTGAAGGAAGTCATTTAGGTGTGGCTGAAATTGCTGAGCGGGAAAGTTTATCAGTTAAGTTTCTTGAGGCTATTGCAGTGGCGCTTCGTAAAAAGGAGATTGTAAATGTTAGAAGAGGAGCCGGTGGTGGCTACAGCTTAGCTAAGCCATTAAAGGAGATAAGCTTGTTTGAAGTAGTGACGGTGTTGGATGAAAAACTAGACAAGGAGATTATAGCTGAGGGTAATAATACTGAAAAAGCTGTTGGTCGTTTTTTAGTCAGTGTACGCAACGATTATGGGCGCTTATTAAGAAGAGTCACCCTTGA
The DNA here is from genome assembly GCF_016612505.1 of Carboxylicivirga marina. Taxonomy (GTDB): domain Bacteria; phylum Bacteroidota; class Bacteroidia; order Bacteroidales; family Marinilabiliaceae; genus Carboxylicivirga; species Carboxylicivirga marina. Next base: position 84,409 of record NZ_JAENRR010000013.1, on the reverse strand, counting down.
AAAGCTTCAAAACTACTATTCAGAAGAGAATGAAAGAATAATGTATTACATATAAACCATAAAACCATGAGTAAGATTGCACAAAATGTAACGGAACTAATCGGTAAAACGCCTTTAGTAAAAGTCAACCGTTTAACCAATGGGGCTCAGGCTGAAGTTGTTGCTAAATTGGAATTTTTTAACCCAGCCAGTTCGGTAAAAGATCGAATTGCCTATTCAATGATCAGTGATGCCGAGCAAAAAGGATTGTTAGATGCAGAAACCGTTATTGTTGAACCAACCAGTGGAAATACAGGAGTAGGCCTGGCTTTTGTGGCCGCTGTAAAAGGTTATCGACTCATATTGACAATGCCTGAGAGTATGAGTATTGAGCGTCGCAAGTTGTTGGTTAAATTTGGTGCTGAATTGGTGCTGACACCAGCCGAAAAGGGGATGAAAGGAGCCATTGAAAAAGCCGAAAATATCGCCAGTGAACTGCCAAAGTCATTTGTGCCACAACAGTTCAATAATGCTGCTAATCCGGCTATCCATCGTTGCACTACAGCAGAAGAAATTTGGGATGATACCAATGGTGAGGTTGATATTTTTGTTGCAGGTATCGGAACCGGTGGAACAATTACAGGTGTTGGTGAGGTTCTTAAGGAAAGAAAACCTGATGTTAAGATTGTGGCTGTTGAACCGGAAGCATCACCTGTTTTATCTGGAGGACAGCCAGGACCTCACAAAATACAGGGTATTGGTGCAGGGTTTGTACCTGGGGTTCTGAATACAGATGTCTTTGATGAAGTGGTAAAGGTATCCAATGAAGCAGCCATTGAAACAGCTCATAAGGCCGCTAAACAAGAAGGTATATTGTGTGGTTATTCATCGGGCGCAGCATTGTATGCAGCCATTGAGGTGGCTAAACGTTCTGAGAATAAAGGGAAGCGCGTTGTAGTTGTTTTACCGGATACTGGTGAGCGTTACCTAAGTAGCTTTAATATCGATTAAGGTACATACTTTTTACTTAGATATTTTATTGAATTGATGATGTCGAAAGGTGGTTTCAGGCCGCTTTTCGAACTAGTCACTAACACCCTAAAAAGTCTGCGATGTTGTCTTTAAAATCTACTTTTCTTCGCTCAATATTACGAATGCCCTGTTGGGCTTAACTAACTTCATGTGCCAATGTTATATTGGTATTACAACCGGATGTTCATCTGGTTTAACACTCTTTTTAAAAATTTTCATTGTAGTAGATAAGCTACAAGGTGTTGTGTTACTTTTAAATACGATGTAAAATGTCACATCTTAATAATACTGAAGTATTGTCAGAAGTGCTATTGGGTGAAGCGAATCAACTGGTGCAAAAGCTAAGCAAAGAACAATTAATTTGGTTAGGAGGTTACCTGTCAGGTGCAGGGTTAAATGCCCTAAAAATAGCAGCTGATACGCCCAAAGAGATAGCTAATGCTGAAGTCGGCTTAAATGGCTCTTCCAAGGTACAAACCTTAAAAGTGTTGGTTGGTTCTCATTCCGGAAACGGAAAGGGTATTGCTAAAAAAATACAGGCTTTAGCCAAATCTAATAATCAGAAGGTGGAACTGATTAACATGTCTGATTACAAAGCCCGGCAATTAAAGAGTGAAGACAATATTCTTTTTATTGTGTCTACTCACGGTGAAGGAGAACCACCTGCTGAAGCGGAGGAATTATTTCGTTTTCTCGGGAGTAAACGAGCTGGTGATTTGTCACATTTAAATTATGCCATAATTGCATTAGGCGATAGTTCCTATAAGTTATTTTGCCAGACAGGACTCGATTTTCATGAACGCTTGCAAACGCATGGGGCAAAACCAGTTTTGGAGCCCTACCTATTAGATGTTGATTTCAAAGAGCATATTGACCGCATCATTAATGAGATCTTTCAGGGCATGGGAAGCAGTCATGTTGATAAAGCACCACGTGTCAATGCTGAGGTGCTTGCTTCAAAGGAGATATTCAGGGCTGAGTTGGTGGAAAAGGTATTGTTAAATGGTCGTGGTTCAAATAAAGAAACGTATCATGTCGAATTAGATATTGAAGGTTCAGGTTTTAGCTATCAGCCTGGTGATTCCATCGAAGTATATGCTGTCAATGATGAATTATTGGTCACTGCAATTATCAAGCATCTAAGTTTTGTAGGCGATGAGTTGGTGAATTATAAAGAACAGAAAGTGTCGGTAAAGGACTTGCTGTTGCATCACAAAGAAATAACGCTTGTGACCATGCCGGTTTTAACAAATCTGTCTGCTTTTGTGGATGAGCCCGATTTAAATCGTTTACTCGATAATCGCGATGAACTGGCTAATTTTCTTGAAGGCAGTGATTTGCTTGATGTATTAAGCGAATTTGCATTTAACCTTAGTCCGCAGAATTTGGCTGATACTTTACGCTCATTGCCACCTAGGGCCTATTCTATTGCTTCTTCACAAGCCGAAGTTGGTGATGAGGTTCACTTAACGATAGGAGCAGTTCGTTATTTTAAAAATAGTCGTCAACACCAGGGTGTTTGTTCCACATTCCTAATTGATAGGGTGGCTATAGGTGATAAGGTTGCTGTTAAAATCAAGCCAAATGAAGGTTTTAGACTTCCGTCTGATAAAAAGGATATCCTGTTAATAGGCGCAGGTACCGGCATTGCTCCTTATCGTTCATTTATTCAGGAACGGGTAGCAAATAATGGCACAGGCAGAAACTGGTTGTTTTTTGGTGATCAGCATTTCGAAACTGATTTCTTATACCAGAGTGAGTGGTTGAAATATCGAAGCAAAAACGAAATCACAAGAATGGATGTAGCTTTTTCACGAGATCAGGATGAAAAAATATATGTGCAACATCGTCTTTTAGAAAAGGCCGATGACATTTATCAATGGCTCAAAGATGGCGCTACGGTATATGTATGTGGTGATCGAAAAAAAATGGCCAAAGATGTACAGAAAGCTTTTGTTGAGATACTGGTTCAACAAGGAGGCTTAAGTTCAGAGCAAGCTGAGAAACAGCTTTTAAAGTATCGCAAAACAGGTCGTTATCAAGAGGATGTTTATTAACCAAACAGAAAGCAACAAATTATGAATAAAGATCAAAATAATCTGCCTCAGCCAGAAAGCTGGACACCATCTGAGGTGGAAACGATTAAGCTAAAAAGTAACTATTTACGGGGGAGTATCGAAGAGAGTTTAAATGATGAACTTACCGGTGCTATTGCTGCCGACGATACCCAGCTTATAAAGTTTCATGGCAGTTATCAGCAAAGCGATCGCGATTTAGATGATGAGCGAAAGCAAAGTAAGTTAGAGCCCCTATACAGTTTTATGATTAGGGCGCGTGTACCAGCTGGTATTGCCAGTACTGAGCAGTGGATTGCTATGGATAATCTGGCCAATTCCTACGGGAATAACACATTAAAATTAACAACGCGTCAGGCATTTCAATTGCATGGGGTTGTTAAAAAGAATTTGCGACAAACCATGAAGGGAATAAATGATGCTTTACTCGATAGTATTGCAGCATGTGGCGATGTAAACCGAAATGTGATGAGTACTTCCAATGAAGGCTTGTCACTGGTTGTTGGCGAGTTGGCTGATTTTGCCAATACAATAAGTGAACATTTATTACCAAAAACCACGGCCTACCATGAAATATGGCTGAATAAAAAGCTGATAACAGAAGAGCAGCAGGATGAAGAGCCTATTTATGGAAAAACATATTTACCACGGAAGTTCAAAATTGCCATTGCCGTTCCGCCTTATAATGATACCGATGTTTTCGCTAATGACATTGGGCTGATTGCCATTGTTGAGAATAGTAAGTTGATTGGATACAATTTTGCCGTTGGTGGAGGTATGGGAAAAACCTATGGCATGCCTGAAACATATCCTCGTTTGGCTGATGTTATTGGGTTTGTTAGAAAAGAAAAGGCTTTAAGTGTTATTGAGGAAATTGTTAAAATACAACGTGATTTTGGTAATCGGAATAACCGTAAGCAGGCTCGTTTGAAATATACACTTGATCGCATTGGTAGCGAGTCCTTTATTAAGCTCTTGGAGTTTCGATTAGGATTTGATTTGGAGCCTGCCAAAGATTATAAATTCACATCTAATGGTGATGTATTTGGTTGGAAGAAAGCCGCCAACGGTCTGTGGTTCCTGGGATTGTTCATTGAACATGGGCGAGTGAAGGACACAGATGAACTGAAACTTAAACAAGCACTTCGGGAAGTGGCGGAGTTAAAAGTATGTGATTTTCGCTTAACAGGGAATCAGGGTTTGGTGTTAGGTAAGGTAGCAACTGCCGATAAGCGCAAAATTCAAGAGATATTGAGTCGATATTATGCTGGTGAGTATCAGAAAATTTCTGGCCTCAGAAAGCATGCCATTGCTTGCGTGGCACTCAATACATGTACAATGGCCTTTGCCGAGGCTGAGCGCTACTTGCCTGATTTAGTCTCAAAGATTGAGTTAATTCTTGCCAAAAATAATTTAAGCACAGATGATTTTTTAATTCGGATGACCGGTTGTCCAAACGGATGTGGACGACCATTCTTAGGAGAAATTGGATTGGTGGGGCGTGCTCCAGGAAAGTATAACTTGTATTTAGGTGCTGGTTTCTCTGGTGACAGATTAAATACACTTTATAAAGAAATGTTGTCAGAAGAGGAGATTCTAGGTTGTTTAGAGCCTTTGCTGCAACAGTATTCAAAAGAGCGACAAGCAAAAGAGCGGTTTGGAGATTTTCTCATTCGAAAGGAAATAGTAGAACCTGCCCAAAGTGTTTCCATCATTAAAAAAGGCTAGTATGAAAGATAAACGATATCGAAGTGTTATCAAGACCATTTCGTGGCGTGTAACTGGTACCATCGATACTTTTCTGGTTTCCTATTTAGTGACAGGCCGTGTTGGTATAGCAGCATCCATTAGTTTGGTTGAGGTGTTTACCAAGCTATTACTTTACTACCTGCACGAACGTATCTGGAATAAGGTGAAAATTGGTAAAGAGAAAGTTGAACCAGATTATCAGATTTAATTATTAACCCGAATTCGATTTAAATTTCAGAATTCAGATTATCATAAAGAATTAGGATTATGAACTTTCTACCCATCAGTATTAATATTGAAGATGAAACCATTCTCATTATTGGTGGAGGTCATTTGGCTGTGCACAAGGTTGAGTCTTTAGAGCGGTTTACTCATAAAATTAAAGTAATAGCTACTAATGTAGTACCTGAATTACTTGATCGTAGTTTTGTTGAGGTTGAACAAAAACAGTATGAACCCAGTGATTTAGAAGGTCATCTCCTGGTTTATGCTGCTACAAATAATAAAGATTTAAATGAAGAAATTCGCCGGGATGGGAAGCGTTTTCGTTGTATTGTGAATGTTGTCGATAAGCCGCAGCATTGTGATTTTGTTTCACCGGCTATTTTCAGGCAAGGGAATATGACAGTGGCTGTTAGTTCCAATGGTGAGAACGTGTACGCCGCCATTAAGTGGCGTAATCAAATTCGAGAGATGGCTAATGCCGGCACGCTATTTCAGCTAGAAACAAAAGAAGTATATCGACAAGAGTTTCTTAATAAGACGGAGTAATTCTTTCATTAACCACAATGACCAAATATGATGAAAATACATATTCGAACATTTGTAAATGACTTTAATGGTTTGTATCAAACCATCGAAAAGGCCTTGCCAGTACATACGGATTTTACCTGGTCGTATCAGAAAAATGCTACGAAGCTGACCACAGGACAGCTCATTGAATTATTAATGCAGGCTGTCGATTTGGTGCTTATCCCTGTAAGCGAAGTTCAGTATATTAATGCCAATGAGTTAAATGTTGTAGCATTACTAGATAATCAGAATGATACATCAAATCCATTAGCATTGATAGCCGTTAATAATCAGGTCATCCAAAAAATAGATGATTTACAATTTGATATTCGTAAACAATATGGGCGCGTGTATATTGTTGGTTTTGGACCCGGCTCCCCAGATTTATTGACTATTAGAGCACAACGTTTGATTGAAGAAGCAGATGTTGTCTATTACGATGATTTATTAGATGATACGTATTTAAAGTCATATAATGCTGAGTTGGTATATGTTGGTAAGCGAAAAGGCAAGCATAGTGCTAAGCAACAAGAGATAAATGAACGCTTATATAAGTCAGCTTTAAACGGAAAGAAGGTGCTGCGCCTAAAAGGTGGTGATCCACTTGTTTTTGGTCGTGGTGCCGAAGAGTATCACTATTTAAGTCAGCGATTTGTTGATGTGTGTATAGTGCCTGGTGTAACATCAGCATTGGCTGCCGCGGCAGAAGCAGTTATCCCACTTACTTCAAGAGGGGTGAGTGCATCAGTTGCTTTTACACTGGGGCACGATGCTGTTTATAATAAACTACCAAAAGCAGATACACTTGTGTTTTATATGGGTGCTTCACAGCAGCGCAATTGGGCTAATCGCTTGATGCAAGAAGGATGGGCACCTCAAACACCAGTAGCTTGCGTTCAAAATGCTTCGTTGAAAAATCAAAAATGTTTAAGATATACCCTTGCTGAATTAGTGAATAGTCATGAAGTATTGCCGGCACCTGCCTTGATAATTGTGGGCCAAACTGTTAAGCAATATGTGGCAGGGCGCCCTCAAAGATGGTTGTATACAGGCAGTGACTTAAGTTACTTTAAGGAAGAAGGAGAAGTTGTGCATAACCCGATGGTTAAAATTCAAAAGATACCATTGGAAAGAAGTCAAGTTGAACTGGTAAAAAACATCAGGGCTTTTAATCGGATTGTTTTTGTAACCCCACATGCCGTTCATGAATTTTTTAATGCGCTGTTTGAGTGTGAACTAGATGCCAGAATACTTAGTGATGTTGAAATAGATTCAATTGGAGAGTCGACTTCAAAAGCTTTAAAGCAATATGGCCTGTTAATTCCTGCTTCGTCGGCAACTAACTCAATAAATGGCCTGGTTGACTGCTTAAAGAATGAACAGATTGTAGATGAAGATATTTTACTGCCTTGCTCATCGGATGGTTTGAGCATTTTGCCCGATGCTTTGAGGCAAATGGGCAATCGCCCATATGAATTTAAGTTGTATGATTCAGTCTTACCAGATAATGCTGTTCGGCATAACCTCGACGATTTCACCGGTATTGTATTTTCTTCCCCTAAAGCTGTTCGTCATTTCTTTCAGCTTCACAATTGTTTGCCGAAAGGAATACAGGTTAAGGTAAGAGGAGTTTATACTAAAATGGTATTAGAAAAGTATATCAGTAAAAGTGAAATGCCTGTTGTTGTCTTAAGTACCGAGAACCTATCTGAGTTTGACACATAGAAAAAGCGGAGCAATAGGCTCCGCTTTTATATTTTTGACGCTTCTGTTTTTAGAAGAATTTGCTTCTTTCATCAGTTACTTCAGCCTTACTTCGAATCGCTTCAGTTGCTTGATAATCTACTTTAAAGCCATTGCTTTGCTTAAGTTGAGCTAGCTCAGCTGCAACATCAGTTGTGTTAGCTGTTACATTGTTAACTTTAACAACATATACACCGTTGTTTCCTGCTACAGGAGCACTTAATTCGCCAGCTTTAGAACCGGTTGCTAAGGCAACTAATGCAGGTTCAACACCAGCACCAGGAACTTGGAATGCACCAAAATCAATCTGACTAGCTGTCATAACTTCACTGTCAATACCAGTTGCTAAAGCTGCAATGTCGTTACCTTGCTTTTTGCTGTTAAGCTCGGCAGTAAGTACTTCAGCTTTTTTATCGTTAAGCAGTTTTCTTTCGATTGAACCTTTCACAGCAGCTACCGATTGGTAACCTTCTTCTTTAGCACCTGTTAAGAAAGCGATAATGTATGCATCACCAAATTCGAAGATGTCAGACATATCATTCATTTCAGCTTCAAATGCCCAACGTACCATCTCACGTGAGTGCTCCAGGTTGTTAACTGTTCTGTCATTAGTTTTTATGCTTCTTCCATAACGCTTAACCAAATTATCGGCAGTAATCGCTTCATCAAACTTGTCAACTGTATTGTTTAGTGACGCAAACTTAGCTGCTTGCGCATAAACCTGCTGATTTGTTTTAGTACTGAAAGTAATATTGCGCTCTAAAGTAGCAATGTTGTATTTAGTTACTGGCTTACCCTTGTCTTGTACATTGATGATGTGAATACCAAATTGAGATTCAACTTTTACGATATCACCTTTATTACCTTCGAAACAAGCATCGTTAAAAGGCTTCACCATTGTTCCTTCGGCAAACCAACCTAAGTCACCACCGTTAATGGCCGAACCTTGATCGCTTGAGTTATCACGCGCAACTTTTGCGAAGTCAGCACCGCCTTTAACTAAAGCTAATAAGCTATCTGCTAAAACAGGATCGTTAACTAAAATGTGGCGTGCTTTAACCGAATCAGGCATTTGCTTGATAGCAACAATACGAGATAATTTGAATGTCTCATTTTCTAAATAAGGTCCATAAACTTCATCAACTGAAGCACCTTGAACAAATCCCTGTAATGTTGGGCCTAGTTGCTCAAATTTAAGATTACGGTCAATGTAGTTTGACTCAGAGTTCATGTTCACATACTGAACCGCATCAGTCTCAGGGTTTTCGAATTCGGCTTTCGATTTCTCAATCCATTCTTCAGCCATCTGACGGTCTTCTTCAGAAGGTTTAACGTCAAATGCTACATAAACAACGTCGCGTGTCGCTTCTTGCTTATAATTTTCTTTGTGAGCGTTGTAGTAGTCTTTTACTTCGCTATCCGATACCGAAACTGTTGAATCAGGAACCGCTGAGTAGCGCTTAACTACAAAGTCAAAGTCCACCTTGTTTTGTTTTGCATTTGCTTCAGCTTCAGCCTGAGCAGTTGTTACAAACATTCCTTTTTTAATCAACTCACGATATTTTGTGAATAAACGCTCTTTTTTGATCTGCTTCTCAAGGAATAACCAGTAGAAGTTTGCGTTAGGATCTAAATTCTTTTGCTGAAGGAAGTTGATAACTTGTGCCTTGTCAAACATGCCCGTTTGAGGATTGGTGAACATCTGGCGAATCTGTGGATGCACATTTTTACCAGTGGCCATTTCATAAATCTCATCGGCTGTAACGGCAATACCAAGATCTTCATATTTCTCTTCCATGATGAAGTCCTGTACCATTTGGTTCCAGGCCTGCTCACGAATTTGATATGAAGTATTTTCATCCAATGCTGATGAACTTGAGTTTAATTTGTAATAATCTTCTAACTCAGTTACATAACTTTGGTATTCAGGATACGATACTGATGTTCCATTGATCTCAGCAATCTGCATGTTACGTCTTCTAAAAATGGAGTCTCCCGAACTCATCAAGTCGCCTAATAAAAAGGCAAGAAGTCCGATCGCAATCACGATAATGAGTAATCCAGATTTATTTCTAATTCTCTCTAATGTTGCCATTCTGTTATTACTTATAAAATTATGTAGATTTAAAAATCAGGTTACGAATATACAAAAAAATGGGACACACGATAAGGTGCTTTCATCTTTGCTGCCAGAAAGTTTTTATTGTTCCCTTAATTGTCTTTGTAACGCACTTTTACCAGTTCAATACGTGCATTGCTGGCTTCTAATATTTCAAAGGTAAATTGGTCGATGGTAATGATGTCATTTATCTGTGGAATCGATTGATTATGAAATAGGATTAGTCCTGCAATTGTTTCGTAATCATCAGATTGAGGAAGGTTTATCGGGTACTTCTCATTGAGGTAATCAATTTCTAATCGGGCCGAAAAACGATATTCATGATTACTAACCTGCTCCTCTATATGCTCTAGTATGTCGTGTTCGTCATTAATCTCACCAAAAATTTCTTCTAAAATATCTTCTAGCGTTACAATTCCGGCAGTTCCTCCAAATTCATCAACAACCAAGGCAATACTTTTGTGTTCTTTTGTAAAAAGTTCCAGTACTTTATTCGCAGTCATTGCCTCAGGAATGATGGAGATTGGGCTAACAATATTTCGTAGTTTCTTTGGGTGTTTAAAGAGCGACGATACATGTACATAGCCAATAATGTTGTCGATGCTATCTTTGTAAACAAGAATTTTAGATAAGCCGGTTTCCATAAATTGCCGGCGCAATGGTTCTAATTCGTCATTTACTTCAATCACCTGAAGTTCGGTACGTGGAATAATGCATTCGCGTATTTTCAGTTTTGAGAAATCGAGGGCATTTTTCAACAGTTTTATTTCATTGGCCCCTTCGTCATCTTTATCACTTTTTTCGTGATGCTCTGTTAAAAGGTTATCCAAATCAACTTTGCTTAACATCCAGTTGGCCTGCTCTGGCATTGTTTTGGCCTTCAGTATTTTATTAATAATATAATCTGAAACACCCATTGTAAGCCTGCTAAAGGGATAAAATAAAAAGTAAAAGCTTAACAGTGGTATCGCAAAAATATTGAGAATAAAGGTTGGGTGGATGCGAAATAAGGTTTTGGGCAGGAACTCAGCCGTGATGAGTATTATGATGGTTGAGAAGACTGTTTGTATCAATAGTAGCGCAATATTCGATTCAAAATATTGCGTAATTAAAGGTTCGATAAGTTGGCCCATATGCAGACCGTAAATAACCAGTGCTACATTATTGCCAATTAATATTGTTGACAAAAAGATGCCAGGGTTACATACAAATCGATCAATTATTTTAGCCGGAAAGGGGTGTTTCTTTTTATTGAGCTCCAGAAGTAGTTTATTAGAGCTAAAGAACGCCATTTCGCAGCCCGAAAAAAAGGCTGACATCAATAAAGTAAGCGAAATAATTACGTATTCATTCATGCCTGAGTGAGACCTAATAAAAAGGAAAGATAGGAAAAAGTTGTTAAAAGTGATTTACTCTTCAAATTCTAGATCGCCTTGCAAATTCGTAATGTGCCAGTTTTCCATGTTTTCGTCAGCCTCAAAACCAGTTCCGGTGTATACACTGTTTTCCTGCGTAATGGTTACGAACTTATCGGAATAAATACGTTTCTCTTTTGTGTCCCAAAAGAGTTGTTCGGTATTTAATACTTCTCCTTTTTGGTTAATAGCCTCTACATCAATATTTAGTTCCCACAGGCCTTTTTTCTCATAATTGATGGCATTTCGGCATTTGATCTGAGCATCGATTTCACCATTAGGAAGGTACATAATTACATGAAGTCCATTCGGAAAATCCATGTATGGTTCTTTTTTTCTATCGTAGCGTAAGAGTTTAGGTGTGATAAAACGGTGTGTGATCCGGCCAGAGTCAGTTAAGGCCGATTCAAACTCTTCATAAATGATAGATGGTACTTCTTCGCGGTTGGTAATGGCGGCTATCTCTTCTGGTTTATTGGATTGACAGCCCGTTACTAAAAAACAAACAGCAAGCAGTACAAGACCGCTTGCTGTATATATTGTTTTGATTGTATTTCTAAATAAAGGTATCAAAGCTTTATTTTTTAGCTCTTACTGTTGTACTTGTGTTGATCCATCCTGCAATCTTATACGCATCACCAATCTTTAATCCCTGGAAGAAAATCTCCTCGGTATTAGGAAAGTATTGTGAATACAAAAGAATGTTCTCGTTAGCTTCAGCTAATGCTTCTGCATCAACAGATTTTGCTTTTTTAAATTGGTCAACGGCAGCCCAATAAACAGTTTTGTGTTCAAATTCAGTAGAACCGTAACTAGAAGCTGTTGCTGCATAAGATTTACCAATTAAAATATAAGGAGCACCCCAGTCGCCACGTAAAGCAATTGCTTTGCGTGCTTCAGCACGTGTTTGGCTATATTTCTTTTGTGACATGTAAATAAGACCAAGTGTGTTGTGGTATTTAGCCTTAAAAGAAGCATCTTCTTCCAATGTAATGGCTTCATTTAAAAACTCAACAGATTTGTTAGTGTCACCTCTTTTCATGTACATAAGAGCAATACCATATGCAGAAGATGCTGCTGGTTCAATTTTATGCAAGTACTCTGATGACTGATAAAATAATTCAGACTCACCACAGTCTCCTTTTGTTAATAAGCGATTTACACGCTTTAACCACGCAAGGTCATCGGTGTGATCAGCTAATTGAGGGCCAAAAATCTCAGCTAAAGTCTCACAGTTAGCAGCTCCACTTTGCGCGAAGAATTTCTCAACGTTGTTAATCACTTCCTGAATTTTAGGCTTGTTAGCCTCCTTCGTCATTTCCTTCTGCTTGTTAAGCGTCGTTGTTACATTGGTGTAAATTTCAACTAGCTTTTCGCCCGATAACTCATTCATCTTATACATGGCAGTACTATTAGCCATATATGTAAGTAATGCAGGAGGCTGAGTTTTTACACCCAATACTTTGTAACCATCTTCTAACAATGGCTGAACTTCTTTGATTACATCAGGATTGTTACGATTGTAGCGTAACATGGTGATGGCTTTTTTACCCATGATATAAGCTGTAGGGTATCTTTTGTCATTCCCAAAATACTTGGCACGTTGATCGTAAACAAGCATTAATGTTTTGTAGTATTCGGCTTTTTTAGCAGCATCTTTTTCTTTTTTATAAAGAGACTCTACAATTCTTTCACCGTGAGAGTATAAGTTTTTATTGGAAGCCGGACATTCGTTGAATGCGATTTCCCATTTTGGATAAGCTTCGGCATAATTCTTTTGTTTGTAATACTCGTAGTAAAGTGAAAGATTTTCCAAGCATCTTAAACTATCTTCTCCATGGCCGTACTTCGACCCATCTTCTACTCCTTTTTGAGCAAACACAGAACCTGTGAACAAAAGTCCTGCAATTAGTAATGTAGCAATTTTCATTGGCATGGTATTCTGGTTTTTGTATTAGTTTTAATCAAATTTTCGTTTCATGAACCAGTACTCGTGAAGTGTAAGGTTCATCGTAAAGCGCATATAGTTTTCTTTAATTAAACTATTGTCGGTGCTACCTCGTTGTCCCCATTCTAATGCAAGGTTGAAAGACGTTTTACTTCTTTTTAATGGTAATCCCATTCCAAAAGTTATGCCAAAGTCTTTCAAATGATCGCCACCGGCTGATGCTGGCGTTATCAAATACTCTTGCTTGTAAGAAGTACCTAGGCGGTACTTGATACGACTAGGGTAGAAGTTTGCGCTTCTGTAATTTGGTATATACTCTACTCCAAATGCAACCGTTTGTTCATCACCAATGGTAAATGCATTTGGGTCATTTGTAGAGGTTGATAGGCTTGGAAATTTTGATTCGCTCCATTTAGCAATTGAGTAATCAGCTGTAATGGTCAATAAGTCATCAATATTATAGGCTACGCCAAAGCCGTACTTTGCTGGTAATTCCAATGCATTACCATCAAATTTATCTTCATTAAAACTCAAGGTGTCAGCGTTAATGATTGTAACTCCATCCTGGCTAAAAGCTGTGCCAGCCGCCACTAATTGTTTGGCTTTACCACTCATGCCTGTTTTGGGACTGTAAATGGCCCCCAATACAATATTGTGTCTTTCTTTGAGGTACAAACGGTATTGCACGCCAAAGTCCATATAAACATCATTAATCGATATTTCTTCAGAAGTACCTAAATTAAAGGCTGAAGGATCATTTGGGAATCGAGCGATAGAATAATGCGATACCTTTCCGAATACATAGGAAAAGTGAGCTCCCAATGATAGGTTTTTTACCGGGCTTAATGCTAAACCAACATATGCTTTGGTGGTATTACCACTGCCCTGATAATTTGAGCTTGTATAGTTTGTATTTGTAGTAGGAATGCTTTCTGATTCGTTATCGTCATAAAACTGATACCCCACAATTGATTCAGGTTTAACACCTATTGACATAAATCCCCACTTTGAAACCGGATAACCGATTGCAAAATAAGAGAAATTCATATCCGAAAAGCGTGCTGTTGACGTTTCAGTCTCTAATTTCTGATCAAAACCAGAAACTCCTCCTTCGAAGAAGAAAGATATAGAGTCCATGCTGAAGTATGACGCGGGGTTGATATTATTTAAATTGTATGAGCTGCTTAACGCGATTCCGGTATTACCCATTGCCGCATTACGCCCAAATCCACCATCCTGTATTTCTCCAATTCCATATCTCGAATATGGTGAATATGTTCTGTTTTGAGCAGTAGTAGAAATACCAATTATCACTACTAAAAAGAGAGTTACAGCAACCTTATATATATTGTGCATTGTATTCTAGAATTCTGTTAAGTCCAATAAGTACTAAATTAGGATGTACAAAGATGGGATTTTTTAATTTCCTCGCAAAAAAATCTGCATCACCGCCTGTTATAATTGTTTTTAACTGTTTGTATTGCGCATTTAATTCATCAATTAATCCATCTATTTCGTATTTGATACCATTTTGTACGCCCGCCCGAATGGCTTCATCCGTTGATTGGCCAATAAGTTTCTGATTAGGATCTTGATTTAATAATGGAAGCTTACTTGTAAAGTGGTTAAGCGCTTTGTAGCGCATACTCATGCCTGGTGAAATATTGCCACCGAGAAATACATTACTTTGGTTAATAAGTTCATATGTAATTGCTGTGCCGGCATCGATAACCAGAAGATTAGTGTTTGGATATAGGCTAATGGCACCAGCTACAGCTGCCAGTCTGTCTAAACCAATGGTGCTTTTTGTTTCATACTGCCATTCAAAAGGCAGTGGTGTGTTTGCGTTTAGAATAATTGGTGTAGTGTCAATGTCTGATAAATTACCCAACAACTCATCATGCCGCTCACTTACTACAGTTGATATTATCACTTTAGAGATATTGAACTGTGTATTGATGCTTTTGACTGTTTGTTTATCAAGAAAATCCGAATAGTCGGAGTGGATAATTTGACGCTGGTCAAAAATCCCAAACTTCACCTGTGTATTTCCTCTGTCAATAACTAAATTCACACTTAAAAGTAACTAAACCGTTAATTCGTTTTACCTCAAAAGAGGTGCAAAGATACATAAGTTATTGCACTTGTTTTGATAACCCAGGTGTTTTTATGCGAAAAGTCCTTGTTGTTGAAGATGATAAGTTTATCTCGGCGATATTTACAATGTTTCTGCGCGATTTAGGGCATGAGATGGTTGGTAAATGCGCCGATGGAGGTGATGCTGTGGATTTGAGTCATCGCTTAAGACCCGATGTGGTGCTAATGGATATTCATCTTGAAGGTGAGATGGATGGTATACAAACGGCTGAACAGCTGCGACGGGAGTTAGATATACCGGTTATTTATGTGTCATCAGATACAAGCAGTCAGGTTATTAAGCGTGCAATTGTTTCTAACTCTTATGGTTTCCTGGTGAAGCCTGTCAATAAGAAGGAGTTGGGTATTGCCATCGACTTAGCTTACTATAAACACAAAGTAGATCAAGAGCAGCGAGAGCGCGAGCGCGGTTATCGTCAGTTTATAAGTGAAGCGTCTATGCCATTGATGATTTTGCAAGATGGGCGTGTGATGTATTTAAATAACCTGGCATTAGATCTTTATAAGACACACTACATGGAAGATGTGTTGCTTTCTCCATATTTGAATTTTGTGGGTCAGGATGATAAAGAAACTGTAACAAACATATTAAATGGATTCTCAGAAAAAGGACAGGGCTTTGATTCGATTGATATTGCCATGACGGATGTTCATGGGCAATCGTTTTACGCTCAAATTTCCGGGTCATCCATTATTTTTAATAAAAAGAAATCCTTACAAGTTACCATACTTGACAGAAGTAAAGAGGTATATGTGCAAAAACGAAATGCCTTACTTCTGAAATTTTTATCTGACTGTGAGCGGCCTTATATCATTGTAGATTCACGTATGAAGGTGAAAGCTGTTGCGTCACATCCGTTGTTCGATGGTATGGACTTAAAGGGTAAACGCATTAATCAATTATCCGATTTTTTCCAATTTGGAGATAGCAGCAAAACCCTCACCTTTGAGAATAAAGGCGAAGCAATGGTATTTCAAGCGCACGAAATTTATGATGCCGCTAATAAGGTATATGAAATTGTGTATTTTCAACAGTAAACTTAGCTGTTAACTGTATCATTCATGTTGGAGACTAACTCCTTAACTTCGTTAATGGTTTTAATATCGCGCATTACCAGGTAAAGTTTGCTTTTACCTTCTTTCATAGTTGCCTTCTTGGAATTATTCTGAATCCACATTAAGATACCGCTAAAGATTGATGATTGGTAGAAGGGTGATTCTTGATTGGATACAAAATAGAAATACAACAAGTTGTTTTTAAAGATTATCTTCTCGATGCCCAATTGCTTGGCCATGCGTCGGATGCGCACCAATTCAAATAATCGCTGACCGGATTCCGGAATAGGACCAAAGCGGTCAATCAGATTGTTTTCAAAGGCTACAATTTGTTCCTCTTCTTCCATGTTATCCAGTTCGCGATAAAGGTGCATTCGTTCAGCCACATTCTCAATGTAACTGTCAGGCAGACGAAGTTCAGTATCGGTCTCTATTACACAGTCAGTCACAAATACGCTAGGCGTATCATTTTGCTGATCCTCAAAGGTGTCTTTGTATTCGGTTTCTCTTAATTCGAGCAACGCTTCGTTAAGTATGCGTTGGTAAGTTTCGTAACCTATGTCTGAAATAAACCCACTTTGCTCACCACCTAACACATCACCCGCTCCCCGGATATCTAAATCCTGCATCGCAATGTTAAAACCACTGCCTAAATCTGAGAATTCCTCAACAATTTTCAGGCGCCTGCGGGCTTCTTGAGTGAGTGTTGATAAGGGAGGAGCCATCAGATAGCAGAAGGCTTTTTTGTTGGAACGACCCACACGGCCTCTCAATTGGTGCAGTTCGCTTAATCCGAAATTATGTGCATTGTTAATGATGATGGTGTTGGCATTTGGAATGTCGAGCCCTGATTCGATAATAGTAGTAGCAATTAATACATCGTAGTCACCTTCAATAAAGTCGAGCATTATTTTCTCCAGTTTAGGACCTTCCATCTGACCATGTGCCACTATTGTT
The DNA here is from genome assembly GCF_016612505.1 of Carboxylicivirga marina. Classification (GTDB taxonomy): domain Bacteria; phylum Bacteroidota; class Bacteroidia; order Bacteroidales; family Marinilabiliaceae; genus Carboxylicivirga; species Carboxylicivirga marina. Next base: position 67,387 of record NZ_JAENRR010000013.1, on the reverse strand, counting down.
TTAACCTCTGGTAAAATTCGGTTCACCATGTCTTGCACTTCCATGATGTTTTGTACACGATTGTTGATAAAGAACACTTGTCCGCCACGCTCTACTTCGTACAGAATAGCTTCTTTGATGATTTCTTCATTCATCACATGCAATTCGGTAATAATTGGGTGACGGTTAGGAGGCGCTGTGTTTAAAATGGATAAGTCACGTGCTCCCATTAACGAAAATTGAAGCGTTCGGGGAATAGGTGTTGCGGTTAGTGTTAAGGTGTCAACATTCACCTTTAGTTGTTTGAGTTTTTCCTTAATGGCAACACCAAAACGTTGTTCTTCGTCGATGATTAATAAACCCAAATCTTTAAATTCAACATCTTTGCCTGTTAATCGATGGGTGCCGATAAGTATATCGACTTGTCCTTCTTTTAATTTAGTGAGGGCAGCCTTCGTATCTTTTGGGCGTCGCAGTCGACTCACATATTCGATATTAGCCGGAAAATCTTTTAAGCGTTCTTTAAATGTTTGATAGTGCTGAAGAGCCAATATGGTTGTTGGTACCAATACAGCTACTTGCTTATTGTCAGCAATGGCTTTGAAGGCAGCTCGTATGGCAATCTCCGTTTTACCAAAGCCTACATCGCCACATACCAGGCGGTCCATTGGTGTCGGTTTTTCCATGTCGCCCTTAACGGCTACAGTAGCTTTTGTTTGGTCAGGTGTATCTTCAAAAAAGAAGGAGGCTTCTAGTTCAGTTTGTAAATAAGTGTCAGGCGAATAGGTGAAGCCGGGCTCTGTTTTTCGTTGAGCATATAAGGCAATCAATTCACGCGCAATATCCTTAACTTTCTTCTTAGTTTTTTCTTTTAGGTTTTTCCAGGCGGCAGTGCCCAGCTTATTGATTTTAGGCGGTGTGCCTTCTTTACCTTTAAACTTACTGATGCGATGCAGTGAGTGGATGTTAACCAGCAATACATCGTTGTCGCGGTAAACCAAACGAATGGCTTCTTGTGGTTTGCCATTTACGCTTTGTGTGACTAGGCCACCAAAACGCCCCACGCCATGGTCGATGTGAACTACAAAATCACCAGGGTTGAGTCGGTTAAGCTCTTTTAGCGAAATAGCTTGCTGAGCAGATTTGGCCTTTTCTGTTCGTAATGAGAATTTATGGTAACGCTCAAATATCTGATGATCGGTGTATAAACAAAGCTTTGCATCGTGGTCGATAACGCCTTCGTGCAAACTGTGGTTGATTTCGCCATAATTAAGTTTGATGCCCCTGTCGTGAAAAATGGCTTTTAAACGCTCAAACTGCTTTGGGTTATCTGATAAGATGAAACACTGGTATTCTTCCATTTGTTTCTCTTTCAGGTTTTCTTCCAGTAGTTCAAAGTTTTTATGAAAAACGGGCTGGGGCGATGCGTTCACCTCAATGGTATGGGCATCGGGCAATAAAGAATTGTTTCCTGTTGAGATAAGGGGAAACTTCTGGCAACCGGTAAAAAAAGCTTTGAAATTACAGATAGCCTCATCACTTAAAAAGCTATAGTTTTTATCGTCATCCTCTTCTTCGTCAATTTCAAAGGTGTGTGCTTCGATTTTTTCATTGATAGCATCCATGCGTTGCTCAATAAAGTCAAAGCTATCAACCCAAATTTTAGCTTTGGGAGGTAAATAGTCAGAAAGAGGTGTGAGCGATTGCGTGTCTTGATTTTCGGTAAGGTTTGGAACAATGGTGACTTGTTCCAGTTTTTCTTTTGAGAGCTGGTTTTCAAGGTTGAATTTACGTATGCTATCCACTTCATCGCCAAAGAAATCGATTCGATATGGATCTTCATCAGAGAAGGAATATACATCGATAATACTACCTCGTACAGAATACTGGCCCGGTTCAAAGACAAAATCAACTCGCTGGAAATGGTATTCATTTAGCACATCGGTGATAAATGATATGTCAAGCTGGTCGCCATTGTTAATGATTAATCTGTTTTCATCCAATGAATCGGCCGAGAGTACTTTTTCAATTAAAGCCTCAGGGTAAGTGATGACAAACAATTGCTTGTTATTGCTGTGGAGCTGACTTAAGGCTTCGGTTCGCAGCAGTACGTTTTGTGAATCTTTCTGCCCATATTCAGGCGAGCGCTTGTAGGATGATGGTAAAAAAGAGACATGCTTGCTGCCGCATAGTTGCGAAAGGTCGTTATACAGGTAGGCGGCTTCTTCGCGATCGTTAAGAATTATCAGGTGTGGACCATGAGTGTGTAAGGAGGCTGGAAAAACGCTTTTCAAACTTCCACTCAATCCTTTTAAAAACAGGCGGCTGTTTGGTATCGCAAGTGCCTCTTCGATTTGTTTAACGCGCTGGTCGTTTTCAAATAACCCTAATATCTGACTAATCTCCACGTTCTCTTTTTTTTGTGCAAAAGTAAAGAAAATACGATAGCTTTTGTTAAGGTGTAAGGCAATCGTATTTAAGAAATTGTTTTTACAACTCAAGCCGTTGGGGCTTCACCTTTTTGCCTCCAGCTCAAAAAGGTGACAAAAAAGCCGCCGACTAAAACACTCGTTTACCCATAAAGGCATTGCTACAGGAAAAATTTAAAAACTAACAGCTTGGTATCAAATTTTTCTTCCTTTCGCTTATGCCAATGGGGCCCAAACTGCGTTGTTTATGTCGGTATAACAATAACAAATCATCATTAATATTTCAAATGTGATTGCCGTGGATTAAGGTGTGTTTATGCAACAAAAAAGGACAGCTTTCTTTAACGAGAAGCCATCCTTTTTTTAACCGTATATAATCAAAGTGTTTATACTATTATTACATCAAACTGAGCCTTGCAATTCCATTTATTTGCATTGAGGCATCGTTATAAAAATAACCGACAGAGCTTTAGCTATGCCTCTTTTTTACGCCTTGCCTAAAAGCAAATATTCTAAAATTGTATAAGTCTCACTTTGAAATAAAATTGGTATTAGCTGTCTTTTCCGTGTTTCTTCAAATAGGCTTCAACCTTCTCAACCATGTTTTTTGAACCTGTATAAAATGGTGTTCGTTGGTGCAGTGACGTAGGCTTAAGTTCCATTATGCGTTGTTCGCCATTGGTGGCTTTTCCGCCAGCCTGTTCAGCTAAGTAGGCAATGGGGTTGCATTCGTATAGCAGTCGTAGCTTTCCGGTAGGTGCATTTTCAAACTCAGGATATATAAAAACACCCCCTTTAAGTAAGTTACGGTGAAAATCAGAAACGAGCGACCCGATGTATCGCGATGAGTACGGACGGCTGGTCTTCGAATCTCTTTCCTGGCAGTATTTAATGTATTTCTTTACACCTTTGGGGAACTTCTTGTAATTGCCCTCGTTAACAGAGTAAATGGTTCCATCTTCAGGTGTTTTTATCATTTGGTGTGAGAGGCAAAATTCACCTATGGATGGGTCAAGCGTAAAGCCATTAACACCTTCTCCGGTTGTATATACCAGCATGGTTGAGCTACCATACAAAATATAGCCTGATGCTACCTGTTCTGTTCCTTTTTGCAGGAAGTCTTCCATTGTAGCCTGCGTACCTTCTGGTGTTACGCGCTTGTATATCGAGAAAATGGTGCCAATGGAAACATTCACATCAATATTTGATGAGCCATCAAGTGGATCCATCATAAACACATACTTCGCATTTTTCGCTATTTCATCATCAAAAAAGATGAAGCTCTCGTTCTCTTCAGAAGCAATGGCGCATATTTCACCACAACTGTGCATGGCATCAATAAAATACTCATTGGCAATGATGTCCAGTTTCTTCTGGTCTTCACCTTGTACATTGGTGTTTCCTGCTTCGCCAAGAACATCAACCAAACCGGCTTTGTTTACTTCACGATTAACAATGCGAGCTGCTGTGCCAATATGGTGGAGCATGTGCGAAAATCCTCCATCTGCCTTGTAGTCCAGCTCCATCTGGCTTTTGAGGATGAATTCGTTTAGGGTTGTTACTTCAAATTTTGTCATGTAAATTGGAATTAGTGTTGATTTGTAAGATTAGCTAATGCTTTGGTGCTTAACAATGACAAGGCTCACTTGTTGTGCGCTGAAAGGAAATAGTTATAAATTGAAAGTAATTTTTTGTTTTACATGTTTTTGCGAAACCAATCGAAGATGTAATTTTATAGCATGAGAGTATTCAAATTTGGTGGGGCTTCGGTTAAAGATGCTTCAGGGGTCAGGAATCTGGCAGAGATAATTAAGCATTATGACGGTCAGTTATTTATTGTGGTGTCGGCAATGGGTAAAACCACCAATGCAATGGAGGCCATTGTTGAGGCGTATATGCAAAAAGATAACACTTTATTGCAAGAGCGTTTTGACGCTTTAAAAAGCTATCACTTTAAAATTGTTAATGATTTATTGGAAGATGGAAATGCTTGTATTAATCTACTTATCTCTCAGTTGGATGCCAAGCTTTGTACAGAGCCATCGCTTAACTATGACTTCGAATACGACCAGATTGTGCCCTTTGGTGAATTGTTGAGTACCACTATTATTAGCGCCTATTTAAATAGTATCAATATCGCTAATGAATGGCTGGATATTCGTAAATATATCCGTACCGATGATTGTTACCGCAGCGCCAATGTGAACTGGAAACTGACGCAATCGTTGATGCAGGATAATTTAGAAACCGGCAATGGGAATATTTGGGTAACGCAAGGATTTATAGGATCTACTGAGAATAATTTAACCACCACATTAGGACGCGAAGGCTCTGATTATACCGGTGCAATTATAGCCCATGTGATGGATGCTGAGTACCTGGCTATTTGGAAAGATGTGCCTGGTGTACTAAATGCTGACCCACGTTGGTATGCGAAAGCCACAAAGATTGATGAACTTTCGTATTGGGAGGCCATTGAGCTGACCTATTACGGCGCTCAGGTGATTCACCCAAAGACACTAAAGCCTTTGCAGAATAAGCATATACCTCTATTGGTTAAGTCGTTTGTGGAGCCACAAGATGTTGGTACCGTGATAAAAAGTAGTGAGCAAACAAAAGAGCTTCAACCGATATATGTATTAAAACGAAACCAGATGCTCATCTCTATGTCGCCCAGAGATTTCTCTTTTATTATGGAGGAAAGTTTGAGCGATATCTTCCATATCTTCTCCAATCACCGTGTTACTTTAAATATGATGCAAACATCGGCATTGAATTTCTCAGTTTGTGTGGATGATACAAAATATGTGAAGGCAGCCATTGAAGAACTTCAAGAGCAGTTTGATGTACGTTACAACGAGGAGATGGAGCTGGTCACCATTCGACATTATACCGATGAAGCCATTAATGAGGTGATTACCGGAAAGGAAGTTGTTGATTCTCAGATGAGCCGCAAAACTGCACGTTATGTCTTAAAAGCTTCGGAGTGGAAGTTTGAATAATATAAAACCTGACAGGTCACCGCTAGCGCCGATTTGTAATCGGTACTTGGAACTTCTTTTAATTGGCACGAATTACAAATTCGCGCCAGCGAGGGTCAGGTTTAACAGTTTATTCCTTCATCTTAATATAAAAAGCTGCTTTATAACCCCGTAATTCACCTTCTTCGGTTAAGAACTCATAGGCCAGTAATATGGCATGTACTTTTTTTGTCATTATGAGTTGCTCTTCATCAAAATGCCAGGTTTCCCAAAACTGTAGTTTGCCTATTTTATCACGACTAAAATCAGCTTGTTCTTCAAGGGCTTTGATGTCGGAAATCGACATTTCCTCGTTGTTAAAGTAGCTATAGGCTTTGGCTTTGCGCTTATAAATAGCATCAAATATCTGGTCAACAAATTTCTGGCGTTCCAGCTGGCTCAGACATTGTTCGGTCCACACATCTAATGAATCCAGGTTTTTTATCACCACCGGATAAATAATGGTATCGGCAATGCAGTGGCCTGGCGCTTTGAAATCAGTAGATGATGAGCTTGTTTGCTTTTGTTTACAGGCATTAAAAACAAAAAAGAAGCACACAACTATAAAAGCCGTGTGCTTGATGTATTTTTTATTATTCATTATTCATTAATCATTTATAATTAATAGTTATTTTAAGTGCATGCTAATACATAAATTTTTATCCTCTAGCCGGATGGGCTCCCGTTTTGACAAGGGACAAGTCTTTACTTTTTGTCATTGCTACCAAAAGTAAACAAAAAAAGTCTAGTCAAAAAGAAGCTTTATCCCACATCCCTTCGCCGGCTCGCCTTTTTGACTGGCCAACACACTATACTTTCCTGCTGTAAGCTATAAGCATATGTGTTTAACCATTGACTTCAATAGATACTATTATCTGTCAAAAGTAAGTCTTTCTCCTCTTACTTCGGTGTTGACTTTGCCATCGGCGTAGGCTGACTGACCATTAACCAGTGTATGCACCACTTTGTGTGAGAAGGTAGTGCCTTCAAAAGGCGACCATCCGCATTTGTAAAGGATGTTATCTGGTTTTACCTCCCAGCTATCGTTTGGATTAACCAATACCAAATCGGCTTTGTAACCTTCGCGTATGTAGCCTCGTTTCTCAACTTCAAATAATATGGCCGGGTTGTGTGCCATTTTTTCAACCACTAATTCATAGGTGAATATACCTTGCTTCACCATTTCGAGCATCGATACTAAAGCGTGCTGTACCAAAGGACCTCCCGAAGGTGCACTGAAGTATTTGTTGTTCTTCTCCTCAATGGTATGCGGTGCATGGTCGGTAGCTACTACATCGAGCTTGTGGTTAATTAAGCCCTTGCGTAATGCATTACGGTCACTCTCAGCTTTAACTGCCGGGTTCCACTTAATACGCGAGCCATATTTGTCGTAATCGGAATCGGTAAACCAAAGGTGATGTACACAAACTTCGCCCGTTACTTTTTTGTCTTTTAAAGGCAGGTCTGTATCCAGTAAATCCAACTCTTCGGCTGAACTCAGGTGTAATATGTGCAGACGTGCACCATGCTTACGAGCCAATTCCGATGCTTTTTTAGATGATTTGTAACACGCCTCTGATGAACGAATCACCGGGTGATATTTAAATGGCATGTCTTCGCCAAACTTATTTTTATAAATAGTGGTATTCTCCTGAATGGTGGTTTCATCTTCACAGTGAGTAGTTAAGATGGTTGGGCTTTCGGCAAAAATACGACCCAATGTTTCTTCATCATCAACCAACATATTACCCGTTGATGAGCCCATGAATATTTTAATACCACAAATCTTTTTAGGATCTGTTTTTAAGATTTCATCAATATTGTCATTGGTAGCCCCCAGGTAAAACGAGTAGTTGGCAGGCGATACTTTCGATGCAGCATCATACTTCTCTTCCAAAACAGCATGATTAGTAGCCTGAGGTTTGGTATTTGGCATCTCCATAAATGAGGTAATGCCTCCAGCTACAGCCGCACGCGATTCACTTTCGATATTGGCTTTGTGTGTTAATCCCGGCTCGCGGAAATGCACCTGATCGTCGATGGCACCAGGCAATAATAGTAAACCAGTGGCATCAATTTCTTTATCTGCTTTTGGTAAATCACCATCAGCTATAATACTTTTAATTAAGTCGTTTTCGATTAAAACACTTCCATTGATTTTGACTCCTTCGTTAACAATGGTGGCGTTTTTTATAAGTAGCGTTGACATATCTTCTTAGTTTATCAGTTTAAAAAGTTGATGGGTTTTTCCTTATTCAGTTTCCAGTTCAGAGTTTAAGGAGTTGAAAAGTTTAGTAGTTTAACAGCTTTGCTTCAAATTGGTTGAACTACTTTGCTAAGTTCAGAATAATTGTATTGAATGTCCATGTTTGGGTTAGTAGGTGATTAGATTAGTAGGTCAATAGGTCAATAGGTCATTAGATCAATAGTATTGACGTCCTTATCTATCTTTACGGCCAAGGTCATACATCCAATATCCTTAAACGCTTTCGTCTCTTTTATAGGATTTAAACCAGCTCGATATTTTCATTTTGATAACACCCCAAACAGCTTCGTTAAAAATACCGCCACTCATTTTGGAGGTGCCTTCGGTACGGTCGGTAAAAATAATGGGTACCTCTACGATGTTAAAACCAAATTTCCAGGTGGTAAACTTCATCTCAATCTGGAACGAGTAGCCCTTTAGCTTAATATTGTCCAGGTCGATGGTTTCGAGTACTTTGCGAGTGTAGCACTTGAAGCCTGCAGTGGTATCCATAATTTTCATGCCGGTGATGAAACGTACATACACTGAGGCAAAATACGACATCAGTACACGTCCCATGGGCCAGTTAACCACATTCACACCTGAGATGTAGCGCGAGCCAATGGCCATATCAGCACCATTTAAACAGGCATCGTGCAGGTTAATTAAGTCTTTTGGAGGATGTGAAAAGTCGGCATCCATCTCAAAAATGTAGTCATAAGCCTTCTCAACAGCCCAGTTAAAGCCCGTAATATAGGCGGTTCCTAATCCCAGCTTGCCTTCACGTTCGACTATATGCAGCTGCTCTGGATGTTTCTCCATCAAGCCTTTTACGATATCAGCAGTGCCATCGGGCGAATTATCGTCAATGATTAAGATCTCGAAGGAACGAGGCAGGCTAAAAACCGCATCAATAATGGCTTCAATGTTTTCCTTCTCGTTATAAGTGGGTATAATGACCAGGTTTCGTGTATTCTGCATATGTGGCTGTTCCTCTTGTTGTGTATTATGTAATGAAAGGCTAAAGGTAGTAAGAACTGTCGAATTGGCGAACTGTCGGCTTGGCCTATTACTCAAAAGTAAGGTCCTGTTAATACTTGTGCAACGGTGTTTGTGAAAGAAAATTGACCATTTTCTCTTAGTGGCTCAATAATAGGTGTTAAACACAATTCATTTTTCATCACATAAAAGACGTTGTTTATCTGCAAAAATCAGCTATTCGTCAAGAAAATGAAAAATAGGTGTGTCAAAAGGTGTTACGTTTTTGTGTTTCTGCAATTAACAAGTAGATAACACAATTGTAACCAGACATGTCAACTTACTTCTTAACGGTGAATGCTTTTAAGTGCTCAATCACCATTTATGCACAAACGTGCATGCCTTCACTTTTTGAAAAAACATGCCATGCACGTCCGTGCATGGGCTCTCTTATGCGTAAAACAAGCTTTGCACGTTTGTGTACGGCTTCTTTTTTTGGCAGGAAGCTTATGCAGGTGCGTACATGACGTTACGTTTCCATAAAATAAGCTTTGCATGTTCGTGCATGGCTATCCGACAAGAACTTACACCGACACAATAATCATTTAAACAAGTATTTATGAGAAAAATTAGTAAAGTATTTAACGACATTCGTGTGGCTGAAATGGCCGATTTAACAACGAATATTTTGAATGAAATTGATAAGGCACCTGCCGACGATGTGCATATGCTTGCGCTCAAGGGGCAGATTCAGCCATTAAATAACCAGCTGCTTTCAGCTATTAATAAAGATAGAGCGGAGTCGGACCTGGATAATTTTGATGCGGCACGCGATGGTGTTTACCGTTCGCTTTTGTACCTGGCAAAGGGTTATCTGCACCATCCGGATGCACAGGTAAGAGAAGCGGCCTTTGAAGTAGATGCCGTTATTGATAAGTATGGTTTTGATTTGGTAAATGAAGCCTATGGAGCGCAGTCGGCCTTGACGGATTCTTTTTTAGAAGATATGGCTAAGCCGGAGGTGGCATCTAAAGTGGAACTGTTACCCGGTTTAAAAGAACTAAGCAGCCAGCTGGATAACGAGCAGACAAAATTTAAAACAGCAGAAGCAGCCTGGAACAATAGCCGAACGGCAGTGCAACAATCAGAGAATGCTTCATCGCTTAAAAGAGAATTGCGGAAAGTTGTGAATGAACGACTGGTGGTGTATCTGCGAGCCATGATTCAGGTTGACCCTGATAAGTATACCGACTTGTGCTCCCAAACGGCTTTGTTAATTGATTCGGCCAACAGCATCATCAGGCGCCGACGCAACAATGCTGACGATTTACAGCTAAGCAGTAATTAACTAATTATCACAGTTGGTGTAAGTTTTAAGGGTGCCATGTAATGGCACCCTTTTGTATGAGTAGTTAATGGATTTCATTTATCCGACTTTACTCACGCCATTGAGCGGTGATTTATAGTAGTTTTAGGGAATGCTGTTTTTAGGTGTAGCAAATCAAAGAGAGGGATTGGTAAAATACTGAAGGCTTGATAAAGAAGATGGCATTGTGTTGTATATGTAAGATTTACAGGGAGGTAAAAATGACGTACATGAAAGAATTAAGCAAAAAACAAGAAGAATTCTATTCAAAATGGGAAGAGCGTAGAAAGAAGAAGTGGCTATACGCATTTCTTCATGGTTCAGTTTATTGGGGTATTCCGATAGCAATTATATCATTCTTATTGAATAGTGATTTCCAAATTGAAAACATGCAAATTTCAAGACTAATAATCTCATTACTATTGTTTGGAATTGCAGGCTTAACAATTGGTTTACGAGAATTTAAGGCAGTAGACTCAGTATATAAAGAATTAGATGATAGTGATTTAATTACTGAGGGTCTCCAAAAGCTTCAACAAGGTCAGATATGGAATTATGAGAACTTAAAAATATATCAAGGTAAAGGAAATACACTTACAGTACGAAATGATTTACTATGGAATGAAAAGGAAATTAATACAACTGAAGGAACTAATGAATTTTTAGAACAAATCATGAGCGACTTCAGGAGACTTCAAAAAAACTCAAAGTTCAACGCTTTTGCGAAAAGCAAAACAGTAAAAATTCAATTGCATGGTAATGAAAGTGACGAAAATTTACTACTAGAGAAAATTATACAATAACGCTCCCTGTTCGGCTTAGCGTCTCGCTCCGTCGAAATGTAAACAGGCCAGAGGCCATGCAAGATAAAACGTAGCGGGACGCTACGCTTAACGGAGCATAGATACATGCAACGATGGCTATTTAAAAAATCGTAAAGAGATGAAGAAGCAATTATTACTGTTTGTATTCTTTTACCTGTCTTTACTAATGAGTGCACAGAGCATATCAGACAGAGCATTAGATATTAATTCAAGATTTACAGAAGGCAAGGATGGCTTTAATAAATTTATTGCTAAGAATGCCTCCTATCCTTTAGTTTCACAGAATTCACTAACGGTTGGATTGTCTGTTGCATCGCTTACTGTATCACCTAAAGGACACATTGTTGATGTATCTATTCTCAATCCGATTGATAACCACATTGATAAAGAGGTTATTCGGCTTTTAATGTCAACTGGTGGTAAATGGCAAGCAACAGATTCGATAACAGTTAACCAGAAGATAATAATTCAATTAGCATTTATTATAAACGGAACAAAGTACCATTATAGTTATTTGAGTGAACAACATATTGCAGCACCTGCGCTGATAGTGGCCTATTCTCAGAATATACCAGTAACTTTTAAATCAGATGACAAACTGCAGAGTATGATAAATAAACATCTTAATAAAAAGAAATATCAAAAGTGTGTCGACTGTTTGGACGAACTGATAAGAAGAAATCCATACAATACAAAGGCTTATCAATTGAGGATAATGTGTAATGCCCGTTTAGGTAATGAAGTAGTGGTTGAATCAGACACAGAGGTTTTGACTGGTTTTAATGATAATCAACCATGGGGTTTATCTCTTTAGAAAATGAGAGTTAGCTAAACTAGAAAACTTGGCAGGCTTTGGAATTTTAGATGAACATTGTAACAGACTGAATGTAATATTCTCCCTCCGCTCGGCGTAGCGTCTCGCTACGTAGTTTATAACAAGGCCTCCGGCCTGTAAAAGCATAATCGATTAGATATTTATTTAATAACGTATCTTAGTTGTATGAGTACCGGGTATAAAATAGATAATCAAGAAGGCGCATATTTTATCACCTTACAGCTAATAAGTTGGGTAGATTTATTTTCTCGTCAGATTTATCGTGATATTGTGATCGATAACTTAAAATTTTGTATAGCTAACAAAGGTTTGATTGTTTATGCCTATGTCATCATGAGTAATCATATTGTGAAGTAGTGTTCAGGCCAGAGGCCTTGTAGAAAAAAACGTAGCGAGACGCTACGCTTAACGGAGAGACTATCAAGCACGGTTATGTGAAAGGCTTAGGGTCAAATTCCCTTTGCCTACTCGACTAGCCAAACGTTGTTAGGCCTAATAATACTAAATTATTTGACATTTGCCTTTCTCAAATATAAATTAGCCTTTAACAAAACTCTGATGTCATGGCAACAATAGTTAAATTAATCTTCCTCTTGATTCTTTTAGGACTCTACTCATGTAAAGAATCTGATTCAGAAAGAATAGTCTCATTTGATGATTTTGATCTACATATAAAAGATAATGGAACTGGTAAGCCAACCGTAATAATTGAAGCTGGTTTAGGTTTTGGATTAATGCATTATGATACTCTTCAAACTTTGATTCCACATTTTACTAGGGTCATATCTTATGACCGACCCGGATTAGGTAATTCTACTCAGAGCCCTAATCCAAGAATACTCCCAAATTATGTCAATGAATTAAAACAATTTCTTGATCATGAAAAAATCAAACCTCCATATATTCTTGTTGGACATTCGCTTGGCGGATTAATTATTCGGTATTTCACGCATATGTATCCAGATCATGTGGCTGGATTGGTTTTTATTGATCATCCACACGAAGACTGGTTTGAGTACATTAGGACTACACACGCCGCTGAGGATATAATAAAATTTAACAAAATATTTGATCCTAGTCTTAATCAAACAACAGGAATAATAAAGGAAGAATGGGAACAGTATGAAATTAATTGTGAATTAATAAAAGGTATAGAAATTCCTTCTCAAATACCAGTAAGAATGATAACTGCGATTAAATATGGAAGGAATCAAGAATCTGTAGGATATCACCGAGACGATATGAAAGTTTGGGCTGATATGCAAGCAAGCATCATAGAAAATGTTCAAGATGCTGAACAAATTATTACTACTAAAAGCGGACATTCTATACATCTTACTGAGCCAGAGCTTGTAGTTAACGCAATTAAGGAACTTGTGTTAATTTATAGAAAAGGAGAAGTAAATAATTACTAGGCGTAATAACAAGGCCTCTGGCCTGTAAATGCATAATCGATTAGGTATTTATTTAATAACGTATCTTCGTTGTATGAGTACCGGGTATAAAATAGATAATCAAGAAGGCGCATATTTTATCACCTTACAGCTAGTAAGTTGGGTAGATTTATTTTCTCGTCAGATTTATCGTGATATTGTGATCGATAACTTAAAATTTTGTATAGCTAACAAAGGTTTGATTGTTTATGCCTATGTCATCATGAGTAATCATATACATTTATTGGTGCAAAGTAATAGTGGTCAGTTAAGTAATACTATTCGCGATTTTAAGAGTTATACCAGTAAAAATTTTATTCAATACATTGAGCAGGACAATGAAAGTCGTTCTGAGTGGCTGTTGAAAGTATTTCGACAAGCTGCCTTAAGACATAAGCGCAATTCACATTATCAGGTTTGGACACACGAGGACCATGCTATGCATGTTTATTCTGATAAGTTTGTAACGCAAAAAGTGGATTATATACATATGAACCCTGTACGTGCCGGCCTGGTTCACCAGCCCGAAGATTATATCTATTCAAGTGCTTGTAATTATGCTGGCGAAAGTGCAGTGCTGCCCGAAGTAGAAGTACTAACACCATCGGTAGTAATTGTGAAGTAGTGTTCAGGCCAGAGGCCTTGTAGAAAAAAAACGTAGCGAGACGCTACGCTTAACGAAGTAAGAATTTGACGATAAATTATGGGAAAAGGTGATAATGTATGGGGCAAATCAAGTGCCATACAGGCTTATATAATCATTGTATTCGTGATAATTTTACTTTTAATACTTTTGCTTTAATATGCGAACTAGAAGCCCTTTTCCGCTATGTCATTAATAACAAGCCAAAAGCATTATAAGAAAACGTAGCGTGACACAATGACTAAGGGTGCAAGCAAAGGAGAACAACTTTTACAACCAATAATAACACTACAATATGAAACAATTGAAACACTATTTACCTCATTTTTTTCTACTGCTCTACCTTGTTGAGTTTGCAGTTTTAGCAATAAATCCTTTTGACAGAGCTGTATGGTTTGCTGAGAATTTACCAATTATAATTCCTGTAGTCATTCTAATTTTTACTTATAACAAGTTTAGGTTCTCAAACCTGTCGTATTTTTTGATAACTCTTTTCTTTCTATTTCATACCTATGGCGGACACTACACCTTTGAGCTTGCACCGTTTAAATTCGGAAATAAGCTTTTAAGTGGTCTTAATATGGATTTTCTGTTTCCCGATGGTCGAAATAATTTTGACAGGCTTGGGCATTTCCTGGTTGGTATTCTTGCCTTTCCCATTGCTGAGCTCTTTTTAAGAAAACAATGGGTAAAAAATAGGGCTACAGCTATTTTCCTTGGTATTCTGGCAATGGGTTTTTGGGGCGCTTTGTATGAGGTAATAGAAATGTACTATGCTGTATTCGAGGGTGGCGATGCTGGTGCTGCTTTTCTTGGTTCTCAAGGCGATATATGGGATGCGCAAAAAGATATGTATCTCGATATCCTGGGGGCTGCAAGCGTTTTTATCATTTGCGGATACTGGCTTAAAAAGGAAAGTTAACACAAAAAAAGGGCTTTGGCTCCATGGATTTTGGAAGGAGAAACTGGTTAAACTCCTTGTTGATATAGTGTCTCGCTAAGTTTAACGGAGGTTCTTATTTTAAAGATTAATATCAAATGGAAATCATACTGCAATCAATCATAACTTGTCCGGCTTGCGGACACAAAAAAGAAGAAACAATGCCAATAAATGCTTGTCAATTCTTTTATGAATGCGAAAGCTGTAATAAAATGCTAAAACCAAAACAAGGCGACTGCTGTGTGTTTTGTAGTTATGGAAGTGTAAAATGCCCTCCGATACAGAAAGGAACCGATTGCTGTTGTTGACGCATAAAAGCCGATAATACAATTGTATAAGAGTCAATGTCGTTCGAAGTAATGAAGCACTGCACTTTATGTGAGATACGGTCGAATGATTTTATAGATATACAAATACTTTATCTGGCAGCCAAACGTTATTAAAACGATAATAAATCCAAACTTATTGAGACTATCGTCTAACAAAAGAGATAAATTTTATACGAATGAAAATACGCTTGCTCCTACTGATCGGATTGGCTTTTTTACTGGCTAGTTCGACTCCTAAAAATAAAGTGAAAGAAATAAAGCCAAAGGGCATGGTTTATATACCTGAAGGAAGCTTTGTTAATATATTGCCAAATCCAAATGAGACCGTTGAGGTGAAGGCTTTTTGGGTGAGTAATGAGGTGACCAATGCAGAGTATAAACAATTTATCGACTATGCACAAAAACACCTTTATGAAGAGCTGTGCATGGTTAATCTCGACCATGATGAGGCGAAACAATACAGGAATATACCTGCGTCATCTATTGCTATGAAAGAATATTTGGTATGCGTGCAATATCATGAAATCCTTGATTTGCTGATTGACCTGAGTGTACAACCTTATGACGATTATTTTAGCCATAAAAAATATGCACAGTATCCTGTGGTGGGAGTATCGCATATGGCCGCTCAGTGGTATTGTGCCTGGAAATCAGAGATGGAAGTCAAGAAGCACCGTTCCAAAGGTCAGCCTTTGTATTACCGTTATCGCCTGCCAAGCGAAAATGAATGGATGTACCTGGCCAGTCAAATCCAAACTGATGATAAAGCATTTAATTCAAAGAAGATTCTTCCGTCTGACAAAGGTGGCTTAGAGGTATTGGGAGTCAATCATGTGTTGAGTAATGTGGCCGAATGGACTTGCTCAAATGCCTATGTCAACGATTCACAAATGAAAATTGTGAAAGGAAGTTCGTGGGATGGTAATCAGGGTATTTTTGAAGGCAAGGCACTAAAAGTGCACAAGAGTGATAATGATATCGGTTTTCGTGTTGTCAGACCAGTTATGATTGATAGTCATTAAGCTCAGCCAAAGTGGGTAGCCCGTATTAAGGTGTAGTGAATTATAATACCAGGCAAATTAGATATACAATCATTAGCGTCCTAAACGTTTTTGTTCGTGCCTCGAATGATCTTGTTCCGAAAGGGCCTCAGCAGGTGAGTCAAAAAACAAGGTTGAAATGACGCTTTTAAATTGTTTTCTGTTCGAGTCTTTTGGAGGTACGGAAAAAGACGAGTTTAAAACAATTTCTGTCATCAACCGTAGTTTTTTAAGCGAAGCGGGTGTAGCCTTGATCTTTTTTGCTTTCGTTTTTTGGATTAAGCCAAAAAATGAAGTCGGGTTTGGGCGGACAGCCCAATTGATATAACATTTAGAACAACATTGATATACAATGATGAATTTGTCAGTTATGTGACTGGTAAAAAGTGTTCTGTTTGCAAATGTCGTGTGAATGTCGTGTTTTTGTAGTTGCTCTGTAAAGCGTATAAGTGTGACATTTGAAGAAAAAAAGAAACGATGGAAATTGGTAAACTAATTAAAGAACTCCGTACTAAAAAAGGGATCACACAGGAAGAACTGGCACACCAAACAGAGGTGAGCACCCGCACCATTCAGCGCATTGAAAATGGGGACGTGGACCCACGTGCCTATACTCTTCAAATGATTGCAAAAGCCCTGGAAGTTGATTACAGTATGTTTGTTGAAACTTCTTCGGAGGAAAGTACAGCGGTTCAAGAGGTGAATGATAACAACTGGATAGCACTCTTGCATTTGAGTAGCATCATACCGCTTGTCTTCCCAAGTATTTTAATCTGGAATGCTAAAAAGAATGTCGTTAATGGCATGCACAAACACTATAAAGAGGTGATGAGTCTGCAGCTAATGGTGCTGGGGGTAACGCTTGGTTGCCTGTGGGTGTATTGGAAAACTAATATCATCATGCCTTTGGTTGGTGTATTATTAGCCAATGCTTTATTTGCTATATTCAGGGCTTTGAATACATTTAGTGATAAGGAAAAAGCAATGGTTAATGATAATAACAGCTGACTATGAATAAACTACAGAGTAGCCTGATTGCAATAATAATCGGACTTATTGTTTTTACATCGTGCGGACCCTCAGAATACCCAAAGATACCATTGAATCAGCTTGAACCGAAGCTGAAAAACCGCGGTAGTATGATCGTGAAAGATATTCTGAAGTCGTTTAAAAATGAAAATGGGGCGAGGTATTTATTGCATAAGGATTATATGACAGCTTTGGTACACGGACGAATTGTACAGAATGCCAACATGTATAAAGAGGCGTATGAATATGTCCCGATCACCATTGGTAAAATAGCAAGCTATAGCTTATTTCAGGTGCTTGATAAAGGTTTAATAAAAACGATGCGGTATCAGCTTAAAACCGACTCGGAAACAATGGAATTTATAGAATTGAAGATTGATGTTAATATTGAAATGGGGTTGGCCGATTATTACCTGTATGTGACAAGTAAAGATGGGTTTGTAAAGAGAGAAAATATTTTACCCAGAGCCATCAAGTAATCAGTGGAATTGCAATTGAGAATACAATGACTAAGATAGAATCGATTATAAAAGCATTAAACTTAAGCCCGCATCCTGAAGGTGGTTATTTTAAAGAAACCTATCGAAGTGTTGGAGAAATAAAGGAAGAAAGCTTAGGTGCAGAATATAAAGGGAGCAGGAATTATTCAACCTGTATTTACTTTTTATTGACTTCTGATAGTTTTTCTGTTTTTCACAGGATAAAGCAAGATGAAATATGGCATTTTTACGATGGTTCGCCCATTCGGCTTCATGTCATAACGCCCGAAGGCCATTATTCTAATCATATAATTGGAGCTGATGTTTTGGCTGGCGAGTTACCGCAGTTTGTTGTTGCCGGTGGTTGCTGGTTTGCTGCCGAAGTGCCTGATGAAGAGGCTTATTCTTTAGTTGGATGCACAGTGTCTCCCGGTTTTAGTTTTGAGGACTTTGATTTACGACCACGAAAAGAGCTTATTACCCTTTTTCCTCATCAAAAAGAGGTGATTTGTAAATTAACACATTCGTAATATATCCTATCCTGTTGGTTTTGAACCATTCAATACGGACTTGTGTTTTGCTTTTAGAGTAAGTTTAAACCACAAATAACGATTGAAATGGGAAAGAAAGTTGTATTAATTACCGGAACGAACAGTGGATTTGGCTATTTAACGGCTAAAAGTGCGGCAGCCAAAGGCTACACGGTTTATGCCACCATCAGAGATTTGAATGGACGAAATGCCGATAAAGCCAAGGAATTATCGGCAGTAGATAATGTCAATGTTGTAGAGTTGGATGTGACGGATGGTGAAGGAGTGAATCGGGTAGTAGCGGACTTGATTGCCAAAGAAGGACAATTAGATGTAGTGGTTAACAATGCCGGTTTCTATGGCGGTGGATTGGCCGAGACTTATACGGCCGATGATATTGAGAAGATGTTTGATGTCAATGTAAAAGGCTTGTGGCGTGTAACAAAAGCCAGTCTGGCACAAATGCGCAAACAGGGCGAAGGGTTAATCGTCAATATATCCAGTGGTTTAGGGCGTTTTTCTGCCCCTTTTATGACTGTTTATAATGGAACAAAGTTCGCCGTGGAAGGCCTTACGGAAGGCTTGCATTACGAAGTTCGTCCATTAGGTGTTGATGTGGTGTTAATACAACCGGGAGCATTTCCTACTGAGATATTTGGTAAGGTAGCCTATGGTTCTGACCAAGGTGTTGCCAGTGCTTATGGTGATTTGGCTAAAATACCTGAGCAGATAGGTGCTGGTATGGGGCAAATGTTTGAAACAGTAAAGCCCGATCCTCAAATGGTGCCCGATGCCGTTCTTCAGTTAATAGATACACCAAAGGGACAGCGCCCATTGCGAACAGTGGTAGATGCTATGACGGGCGATTTTGTTGAAAAGGCTAATAAACAAGTTGCCGAGCAGCATGCCGGATTTTTGACAGCCTTTGGTATGAAAGATTTGCTGGCGTAAACAATTTATAACTAAAAGAGGCTGTCTCAAAAGCATATGGCATGACAATAAAATTTACAAATTGTAAGTTTGATGCCAAACCAACTCATACTTTTGAGACAGCCCCTTTTGCATTGCATTTTGATTAATAGTCAAAACTACTTCCCCCCAGAAACTCCCTGATAATAGATGTAGGTGGGATCTCACTGGTTTGTATCGGTCTAAAATAACTGAAGAAGTTCAATAATCTTCTGGCTTCTGTATACTCAGGTTGATTTGGTTGTACTTCCAGCAGGATTGGTTCAGCTTGCTGTTTTAATACCGATAGCTCATATAATAAGGCCGTATTAAACATGACATCGGCCTCTTCCTGGTATGGAAAAATGTGTGAATCTTCTCCACGACGCACACTTGGCCAGCGCGAAATGGTATCTTGAGCTGAATATTTTCGGTATTTATAATCACGTACAATTCGACGTACCAAGCGGTTATCAGTGGTGTGTATCAGGTTCTGATTATCGATATTAACCGACGTTAGAGCCGATACGTATATCTTAAATTTTGATTGGTCAGGAATCAGGTGAGTAAGTTGAGGATTCAAACCATGAATACCTTCTACAATCAGAATGTTATCATCATTCATCTGAAGCTTCTCCCCATCGTAGTAGCGCTGTCCTGTTTCAAAATTGAATTTAGGTATTTCCACTTCCTTGCCAGCCAGCAAGTCAAGCAGCTGTTCGTTAAAAAGTTCAACATCCAGAGCATTTAAAGCTTCGAAATCGTACTCTCCATTTTCATCCAAAGGCGTTTTCTCTCGATTAACAAAATAATTATCCAGTGAAAGGTTAAGTGGTTTCATGCCTGCCACCATCAGTTGAATAGCCAATCGCTTACCAAAGGTGGTTTTCCCACTTGATGACGGACCGCTTATCAAAACGAGTTTAACTGATTTCTTTCGTTCATCTATCATATCAGCAATATGACCGATTTTCTTTTCGTGCAGTGCTTCTGAAATCTTAATGAGTGTTTCTGCTTTTCCATTGGAACATGAGTCATTAATGTCAGCCAGGTTACGCACATTTAATACGCGGTTCCATTCAGCAAATTCCTGGAAAATATCAAACATCTTGTTTTGCACCACAATGTCTTCCAGTTCATCGGGGTTATTGCGCTTTGGTATTTGCAACAACATGCCATTGTAATACTTGATGAGGTCAAATACCTTTAAATAGCCGGTTGAAGGTACCAGGTAACCATAGTATAGTCCAATGTGTTTTTCCAACTGGTGGTATGATGTAT
The DNA here is from genome assembly GCF_016612505.1 of Carboxylicivirga marina. GTDB lineage: Bacteria > Bacteroidota > Bacteroidia > Bacteroidales > Marinilabiliaceae > Carboxylicivirga > Carboxylicivirga marina. The sequence continues at coordinate 47,059 of NZ_JAENRR010000013.1, read as the reverse complement.
ACAGTTGTCCGCGATGACGAATTAATTCTGTTTTATCGTGTTGGTTCTGTTGTTCGAGGCGTGTAATTACCTCTTCAGATTCTTCCTGGCGATGGATAAAAGGTGTATCAGAGGCAATGATTTCTTTCATGCGTTTATTAATGCGCAACACATCATCAATATTTAGCTCTTCTCCTTCTACCGAACAATAGGTGCCTTTTGATACCGAGTGCTCAATGCGTAATTGGGCTTTAGGATATAACTCATCAACAGCTTTATATAGTACCAGCGATAAACTGCGGATATACATGCGCATTCCATCAGGGCGTGTGATGTCAATAAATTCAATGGTTTTTGGATGATACACCTCGTAAGATAATTCACGAAGTTTATTGTTGACATACGCACCTAGTATTGGTGTTTTAAGTTTAATGCCAAGATCTTTGGCGATTTCTTCAAGAGGGGTGCCTACTTTATAACAGCCGGCTTTGCCATTGTTGAGGCACTTTATATGAACTGTCTTCATTCTGTCAGTATTAAAGTTTGAGTAATAAAATTAAGGTTTTTACTAAATAAAGGCCGCAATTATTGTATAAAAAGGTAGAATTGAAGCTTGAAATCAATTTCAAGGCTGCCCAAAAATGGTATTTACATGATAAAACATGATTGGTATTAAAGTGGAATTAAGTTTGATGATGTTATACCGACATAAGCAACGCAGTTTGGGACCCATTGGCATAAGTGGAGGGAAGAAAAATTTGATGACAAGCTGGAAATTTTTAAATTTTTCCTGAAACATTGCCATAATGGGTAAACGAGTGCTTTAGTCGGCGGCTTTTTTGTCACCTTTTTGAGCTGGAGGCAAAAAGGTGAAGCCTCAACGGCTTGAGTTGTCGAAGCTACTTTTTAAATGCAATTGCAGTGATATGCAAGCTTTCCAGTGGTGGTTTACATTTATTAATTTCTAATTTTGCAAAGTGTATTTAATGAATCACTAGTAGTACAGATAATGAGGATTGGAATTATAGGAGGAGGAGCAGCAGGTTTTTTCGCAGCTATTGCAGTTAAAGAGAATTACCCAAATGCAGAAGTAATCATCTTCGAAAAAGCAAGGAAAGTTTTGTCGAAAGTGAAAATTTCAGGAGGAGGACGCTGCAATGTAACCAATGGTTGCACTTCGATACCCGATTTATGCGAAGCTTATCCGAGGGGAGGGCGAAGCCTCAAGAAGGTATTTCATGTGTTTAATACCACTCACACCATGGATTGGTTTCAATCACGAGGTGTGCCACTTGTTATTCAGGATGATAATTGTGTGTTTCCGGTTTCTCAAGATTCTCAAAGTATTATTGATTGTTTCTTAAAAGAGTGCCGTCGATTAGGTGTGCAAATAAAAACACAGGCCGGCGTAAGTGCTATTCAGCCAAAAGATAATGGTCTGGAGTTGAATTTTCTCAATGAGAATCAAGCTTCAACCTTTTTTGATAAAGTCATTGTCACCACTGGAGGTTCACCAAAGAAAAGCGGTTTAAATTGGCTCGAAGCATTAGGGCATAAAATAGAATCGCCTGTTCCATCTTTATTTACCTTTAATATTCCCAACGATAAAGTCACACAATTAATGGGTGTGGTGGTTGAAAAAGCGACGGTAAGTATTCAGGGAACAAAACTAAAAGCCGAAGGACCATTGTTGATTACACATTGGGGGATGAGTGGTCCTGCCATATTGAAATTATCGGCCTTTGGAGCTCGCTTAGTTAATGAGAAGGATTATGACTTTAAAGTTCTGGTTAATTGGTGTAATGAACAGCGGAGTGATAAGGTGTTGGATGAGCTGCATGCCATCGTTATGCGGTATCCAAATAAGGTGTTAGCAAATGTAAAACCCTTTGGTTTATCGGAGCGTTTGTGGCTTTTCCTATTGGATAAATGTGAGCTGTCGAGCCGCAAAAAGTGGAGTGAATTGGGTAAGAAAGGGATGAATAGGCTCATCAATACCTTAAGCAATGATGAATATTCAGTGAAAGGAATTTCCAAATTCAGAGAGGAGTTTGTGACCTGCGGAGGTGTCAGTCGAAAAAGTATAAACTTAAACACTATGGAAAGCAAGGTTTGCGAGAATCTGTACTTTGCTGGCGAGGTATTGGATATTGATGCCATCACCGGAGGGTATAACTTGCAAGCAGCCTGGTCGACCGGATTTGTGGCCGCTCAATTAAAATAAAAAAAGCGCCTGAAAATATCAGACGCCTACTGCGGTCAAGTTCATGAAATTATTTAGTCAACCATGAATGTAACATCCAGATGGTTTTTTCCTGTTGACTGATGTAATCGGTTAAGAGAGTGATGGTGCCTTCATCTTCGGCCTCCTGAGCCAGAGGTAGCATAGCCTTTTCAACTTTCACCAGAGTGGCCATGTTTTCTAAAGTCAACTCCATACACTGCTTACCGTTGGTAATATTTTTAGCTGTTTCTATTTTAGCAGTGTCGAGATAATCGGCAAAGGCATGCATTGGCGTTCCTCCCAAAGTTAAAATACGCTCAGCAATCTCATCTATTTTTACCACTGCATCATTGTATAATTCTTCGAATTTGAGGTGAAGCTCAAAGAATTTCTCACCTTTAACATTCCAATGGAAACCACGAAGGTTTTGGTAGAATAACTGATAATTGGCCAGTAGATTATTTAGGTCATTAATTAATTGTTCGCTCTCTTGTTTTTTAAGTCCTAATAGTTCGTTAATTGTCTTCATAATATTGTGTTTTTGTTTGTTTTAATTTCTGATACAAATATATCTTGCCTAATATTATCAATCAAATAGATAAATTTTATACATTGCATCGATATTGTTTATAATAGTTGAAAAACAGATGCTTGGACTTAATTTGCAACAGTTAGAATATTTGGTAGCAGTAGATAATTACAAACAGTTTACCATTGCGGCCGAAAAATGCTTTGTTACTCAGCCTACATTAAGTATGCAGATTAAGAAGGCGGAAGAACAATTGGATATCGTCATTTTTGATCGAACCAAGCAACCCATATTAACAACGCCGGTAGGAAAGAAGATTATTCATCAGGCACGTGTTGTTATTAATGAGTATAACCGACTGGAAGAAATTGTCAGGGAAGAGTCGGGGCGCATAGAAGGGAATCTTACAATTGGTATTATTCCGTCTTTAGCACCCTACTTATTACCTCTTTTTGTCGGACATTTTAAGAAAAACAATCCTTTAGTAAATATTTCATTCAAAGAGATGGTAACCGAAGAGCTCGTTAAAGCCCTTAAAAGGGATTTGTTGGATGCGGCTATTCTGGTTACACCATTGGAGGAAAATGATATTATTGAGCAGCCGCTTTTTTATGAGGATGTACTTATCTATGCACATCCCAATCATTCCTTGCATAAAGTGGATGTTTTAACAGTTGATATGTTGACATCGTCGGGATTATGGCTATTAGATGAAGGGCATTGTTTTCGTTCGCAAGTGCTCAATCTTTGTGAGTTGCAAGAGAATGTGAGCTCTGATTTGCCCTTGCATTTTGAAAGTGGCTCACTGGATACGATTCGGAAAATGGTAGACACTGAAGGTGGATATACGCTCTTGCCAGGATTGGCAGCACTGGAATTAGTATTCGATCTGCACAAGCAAGTTAAGGAATTTGAGTCGCCTGTGCCATTGCGTGAAGTAAGTCTAGTTTATTCACGTGCTTTTTATAAACGTCTGTTGCTCGATCGTATAGCACATTCGGTAAAGGTAAGTGTGCCCGAGGAAATGTTACATAAAAACCGAGGGCACATTGTAGAATGGAAGTAAGCTATTTATCCTTGATTGAGTCAAATATAATTTCGAATTCTTTTTGATTCAACTGCAGGTTATGGTATGTGTTCTCATCTGAACAGTCAGAATATGAGATGTCGAGTGTTGCAAGTATTGCTTTTAATGCATGCATAGCTCTTAGAGCAATCAGGTATTTATTGTTGCTTTGCGAGCTACTTGTCACTTTCAGGTGCTCCCTTAATTGAGATGATGCGACGGACAGACGGGTGGCCACCGGGTCAGCGTACGCTTTACAATTAATCAGCAAGGTATCGCCTGCCGATTTAAATTGTATAAGTGTTTTTCTGTTTTGAGCATCAATGGTTAATGGCAATTGATATTCGCGCTTCCGGTTTGTGTAGTTGCTCGAATGACTTTTAAGCTTATCTGAAATGGCAAGTTGTTCGATTGTGAATTTATAGTGATTAAAGGTTTTAGTTTTTGCAATAGTTGAGCTATCCAATTGAAGGTTGGTAAGTACAAATTCATCCGGAAAATAGTGCTTAATAAGTGTTGTATCGATGCTTGTGTATTGAGATTTTTCAGGCTCAATTGCTCGTTCTTGTGCTAGTGTTATGGTAATATAAGCCTGAACTTCATCTTTCTTTTTGCCTTCAAGGGTGTATCCTGCCGATACGAGTCGAACATCTATCACTCTTTCATTTTCTCTAGCGGGAAATACTAAATCCTGTGTAGTGGGGTCGAAGGTAACGCCATTCTTGAACGTATAAATGTCGTCTTCCTTGGTCCATTCTTGTGGCGATGGACCTAATAGTTTTTCCATCTCCATCAGTTTCTTTTCGGCATTCGAAATGGACTTGTATTTGTTGGTTAGGGAGCGTTCCAATTCATTAATACGTTGTTCTTTTTTCGATAAGGTACTTAACTTCGCATCAATGAGCCTTTTTTTATAATCAATGGCATTTATGTTATCAGGTTCATACTTCCTGAGTGTATCAATTTCCGATTCTAATAGTGTGATTTCTGCTTCTGTCAGTTGTTTGTTTTTATATGCTTTATCCAACAGGCTGTTTGATTGAATTTCTTTCATCGGAGTAATAATATTCCTTTGCCTGTGTTCTTCTATACGCTCAACATGAGAGATGCCATTGCTCAAATGTCTGTCTGGCGATAAACCTGATTTAGCCGAAATAGCAAATAAATGATAACTGACTGAGTCATCAGTGACAATCAACATAGGTTTAAACGAAGAATCTAATCCCCATAAAGATGTATGAAGAGCCATGTCTTCATCTTTATCTAGTTTTAATTGTTTGGTCAAATGCGTTTGTAACCTTAATTCATCTTTGTAGTTTCTTACCTGATAGGTAAACAGGCCAATGCCTTTACCATACCATGTTTTGGTGCTGTCATTAGGGTTAAGCTCCCATTCGTATAATAAACCAGCTGTTCCACTGCCTTCACCAGCTGCCAGAAAAGTAGTGCTGTTGAGTGATTGTCCTCCGGTTAAAATATTAAAAAAGTGATGGCTGCGATTGAAAGAATAATCGGAGATGATTTGGCTCCAGGTATTGAGTAAATTCTTTTGTGCTAGTCCATCAACATTAGAATCGTTCAGTTCTTCAATTTTCTTAAAAATGGGCAAAGAAGGATGGATAACGATATTTATAATTTGTGCATGTCGTTTCTTACTCCCTCGTTTGGGTAAATATTGTTTAAGGGGCGACGTTAGCTGTTCATGCAGGGCTTTGTTACAATCGATATGTTGATTAATACATTTTTTTAATTCCTCATTTAATTCCCATAGGGTAAGTTTGATGGTGGCCTCTGTAATTAACCCTTGCGATGATGATTTAATTTCATCATAATCTATTTGCAAACTTTGAGGGTTATGTGTCTGATAATAGCTTATTGCATTGTAATCTAAACGTTTTCGTCCTCGTTTTTCTGTTGTAAAAGGAAGGGTGTTGAAGTGGAAAGAATCATTCCAGTTTTGTTTTAAGATTGGTGTTTTTTGTACAATCCGATAAAGCCATGCTTCTTGTTGCGAAGTTAATTGCTGACTAAAACAAATATGAGATGCAAGTAAATATGAAATAGCGACTATAAACAGCCTGGGCATATACAATTGAATTTATTTGGCGTATACGCTTATTGGTTAAAATGGTTCTAAAAATAAACAGGTGATTAAATCGGTTCGAAAACCTCAAATTGTAACATAGAAGCTACTAAACTAAAGCGTATCTTTGCGGTATGCAACAATTACAAAAATCAACACAGGTAGCTTTACGTCAGTTAAATATTCATTCCTTAAATGAAATGCAAGAGGCGTCGATTGACAGTATTAAGCGCCAAGGCGATGTGGTGTTACTTTCTCCTACAGGATCTGGTAAAACGCTGGCATTTTTGCTGCCATTGCTTGAGCAATTAGATAAAAAAAGTCAGGAAGTACAGCTTTTAATTTTAGCTCCTGCTCGCGAGCTGGCTCTGCAAATCGAACAGGTGTTTAAGAGTTTGCGCACCGGATTTAAAGTGAATTGTTGTTATGGTGGTCATGCCATTCGAACTGAGATTAACAATCTTAAGCATCCACCAGCTGTGTTGGTAGGGACACCAGGTCGTGTGGCCGATCATTTAAGACGTGAGTCCTTTAGTCCATCGGCTATCAGATATTTAGTGCTCGATGAATTTGACAAAGCACTGGAGCTAGGCTTTCAAAAAGAGATGAAAGAAATTACACAACAGCTGAAGGGAGTAGAACAGCGTGTGCTGACATCAGCAACGGCCATGGACGAAATTCCGCATTTTACAGGCATCAAAAGTCCTGAGGAATTAAATTTCATTGAAGAAGATGTTCAGACACTTAACCTGACGATGAAAGGTGTTAGGGCTGAGGGTAAAGATAAGCTGGATGTCTTTGTTCGTTTGGTTAGTCAGCTGGGTAATGCCCCTATGTTGGCTTTCGTTAACCACCGCGATGCCGCAGATCGAATAAGTAATCATTTAGTGGATATGGGCGTGGCTCATGATGTGTTTCATGGTGGTATGAAACAGGAAGAACGGGAGCGTTCCTTATTAAAATTTCGTAATGGGAGTCATCATTTATTGATAACAACTGATTTGGCTTCACGCGGATTAGATATTCCGGAAATAGAGTATGTGATGCATTATCATTTACCATCCAAAGAAGACGCTTTTATTCACCGGAACGGTCGAACGGCCCGTATGCACGCCGATGGTACAGTTTATCTTGTTTTGGCTGAAGATGAGGTGATACCTGAATTTGTAACCGAAGATGTTGAATTTGATGAGCTAAAAACGGACTTACCTTTACCTGCACTGCCCGAGTGGCAAACGATATACATCGGAAGCGGGAAAAAAGATAAAATCAATAAAGTGGATATTGTTGGTTTGTTTCTTAAAAAAGGACAACTGCAAAAAGATGAATTGGGCTTGATTAACGTCTTGGATCGTAGTGCTTTTGTAGCCATAAAACGAAGTAAAGTACAAAAGGTGATGCAAGTACTAAAGGGTGAAAAGATAAAAGGTAAGAAACTAAAGATGGAGGTTTCGAAATAGTTGGTAAGTATCTTCTTTATCTAATCTCTTTCCCTTCATAAATCCTGACGCCTTTTATGTCTTCTTGAGCTTTGTTATGCATTGCTTGTGCAACCTGAGTCGCTTTTATGGCTCTGTATTTTTGGAATCGTCCTATTAATAATGGATTGAACAGATACATGATTTTTTCAGAAAGCTTCTCGGCCAGACGAAACTCATTCCTATCACCTAAAAGTAACGAAGGTCTGAATAGGTGCATTGAAGGGATGCTGAGTTTTGATACCGCCTCTTCCATATGGCCTTTTGTCTGCAGATAGAAGTTAGTTGTATGACTATTGGCACCAACTGAACTGATAACTGAGAATGAACGGCAATTATTGCGTTCGGCCCAATTGGCTAATTGTATTACATAGGTATAATCGACCTTTGTGAATGCTTCTTTACTGCCGGCGTTTTTAATGGTGGTACCCAGGCAACAAAATGCATCATCAACGGTATGTTCGGTCCTTAGGTTTTCTAATTGCTCAAAGTCGATAATCTGTTCTATGAGTTTTGGGTGTTCATTATTAAGAGGTCGTCGAATAAGTGCAATCACTTTTTCGTAATGATTGCTTTCAAGTAAAAATGATAGAAGAGCTTGGCCAACTAATCCGGTAGGGCCAGCTATAAGCGCCGTTTTCATTGTTGAAGATTTAAAGAAATAAAGGTGTGCCTGTACTAAAATGTTCAATTAGTATTGTTGCGGCACTGTAGATAAACCAAATAGAAATAACCGGTGCCACTAAAAAATAAAAACATAGCTGAAACTTGATTTCACCTTTAAGAATACCTCTGGTTCTGTTGAATAATAAGGCGCAACCTAATATGGCACCTGTTAATACTAAAATGCTTGAAATGGCCGATAGCTTTATAAAACCAATAAACATGTAAGCTATCCATAAGGTAAAGACAATTGTGTCGAGATTTGGCTTTTTAATCATTTGAGATGAGCTTATTAGTAGTTTAGTATGTTTCGTTTGATAAATTATTAACAGATGTTGTTCGAATCATTTTTGTATTTGTTCACTGAGCGAAGTTGAAGTGAATAATGGCCTGCAATTTCACTTCAACTTCGCTTGATAAACAAAAATCAAATTCATTTAGTTCTTAGATACCTACCAGTCTATGCCATATTTATCGCTGATGATCAATGGTGGCATATCTCCATCAAATGGTTTCAGGTCTTTTACATACCAGTCCATCCAGCTTATCTGGCGATATAACACATCAATACGACCCACTTGCTTGCGATTGCCATGTCCTTCGCCAGGGTATTGTACCAAGCGAACGGCCGGGTGATTATTCATCTTCATACGGCGATATAATTCTATACTTTGGGATGGGTGAATACGTGGGTCGGCGGCTCCGCCATAAATTAAAGTAGCAGTTTTACTTTTGTGGGCGTGGTAAACGGGACTGCGTTTAAGGTTTAATTCCCACATATCTTCTAATGGTTTATTGCTATGAACATGTAGTTCCTCATAGGGAATATCAGTAGTGCCTCGTTTACTAACAACATTGGTGATGCCAACAAATACAGCTGCTGCTTTTATATAGTCTGTGTAGTAAGTTGCAAACCAGGCCGAAGCATAGCCGCCATAAGAGCCGCCTGCCATGCCAACTCTGTTTTTGTCGGCACCATAATTTTTAACCAGATAGTCTATGCCATCTGCCAGGTCATCAAACTCTTTGCCGGCTGGGTCTTCAAAACCTTCCATGGCAAAGTCAACTCCATAACCAGTGCTGGCCCGGTAGTTGAAATACGCTACCAAATATCCTTTGCCAGTCATTACCTGCCCTGGTGTTGAATAGCCGCTTAGCCAGCCATTAGAATGGTGCGACTCAGGTCCGCCATGAACATAAACAATTAGTGGATACTTTTCGTCTGGTTTATAACCTACCGGTTTCATTAATAAGCCCTCGATATTTAAACCATCACGTGCCGAAAAATTAATGAGTTCTTGTTGGCCTAGTTTGGTTTTCGCCAGTTCAGGGTTAATGTCTGTTACTGTTATCAATTCATTTTTGCCATTCCATTTATAAATGTTCGACATGTCATTGGGCGTACTTCCGCTAAAGGCAAATGATTTGAAGTCGCTGCTATAGAGTGGTGAACTAAAAATAATTTCAACAGTTTGTGCATCAAGTAATAGCTTTCGCTTGTTGTTTTTAATGGCTACTGTATATAGTTTTGGGTAGACTCCTTCATGAGCCAGATACACAATTTCTTTATCGTTTTTCCAGTTAGCCCAGGTAATGTGGCCTTTGTAGTCTTTAGGTGTTATATTTTTAATTTCTCCGCTTGAGATATTAACCCAATAAGCCTGGCTAACAGCATGATCATTAATATTTAAAGCACCAGTGTAAGAAAGATGTAGGCCATCGGGACTGAAATTATAATTGCCCAGTTTGCCTACATTGTTTACTACACGCTTTACTAATCCACTTTCTAAATTAAAGATGTGGATTTTTCGAAACATGTATTTTTGATCAATCAATTTTAATCCTGTAGCAGAATAAGCCAACTGTTCGCCTTTCTGATCAAAGTTAAAGTCCCAAACATTTACTTCTTTAGTAATTTGGGTTTTGGCAGTTTGTTTAAAATTCTCATCAACTTTAATCAGGAATAAGTTGTCGTTTTTGATATTCTCTTCGTAATAGATAAAATCATAACCACGCTTTTTTAGTGCTTTTTCTTGTTTATTTAGTGGTGTTGTTGATAAGTAAGCAAAGCCTTTACCATCAGGATTCCATTGAAAAGAATTTATGCCGTTACTTTCATTGGTAATTTTTATTGGTTTATTCTTTCCGTTAGGAATAACAAATATTTGGTAACCACTATCTGTTTTCATTCTGAAGGCTAAATTTTGTCCATCATGACTCCACTTTGGAGTGCTTGCTTTGATGTTATCTTCAAAAAGAGGTGAGCTCTGATTGGTTACTAAATCTGCCAACATGTACTTAGTATGCGATCCGCCCGGAGCCTCGTTTGGAGTTCGAGGTGTATGAACTGTGTAAATTAATTTTGAACCATCAGGATGCAACTGAACAGTTCTGCTTGATTTTAACTGAAGTAGCTCTTCTGGCGTTAAGACGCCCTGAGAGTGAATGGTAAAACTTGTGGCCAGGAAAAGGAGGGCCAGCATCATGTAGGATCTGATTTTTGAATGCATAATTGTTGTATTGAAATTTAATTATAAAGATAGAAAGATTGAGTTTGAAAGGGTATGATATAAATTAGATTCACAGCTTCGTTAATGAAAAAATACTAGTTTCGTAGAAAATTTTATTATGCCCTGGGATAAAAAATGGTTTCAATTTTCAGCATTAATGCTCTTAGCATTTGTGTGGGGAAGCTCGTTTATATTGATGAAAATTGGATTGAAAAGCTTTGATAGTGTGCAAGCTGCTGCCTTGCGTATCGGCTTTGCTTCATTGGTGCTATTGCCAGTCTCCTTACGCCATCTAAAATCATTGAAACGCAAAGATGTTATCCCATTGTTGGTTGCAGGCTTTGTGGGGAGTCTGATTCCTGCTTTTCTCTTTACCAAAGCGCAAACGCGTATTGATAGTGCTTTGGCAGGTATGCTTAATTCTTTAACACCTGTATTTACCCTGGTGGTTGGATTGGTGTTTTTCGGCATTAAGAAAAAAATAAGTCAGGTAATAGGTATCTCCCTTGGTTTATTAGGTGCTCTTGGTTTAATCACGTCGGGCAATGATGTGTCCTTGGCAAATGTTAATAGTTATGCCTTTTTTATTGTTGCAGCAACCATTTGCTATGCTTTCAATATTAATGTGGTAAAGAATTATTTGACTCATTTGAATGGCGTTCAGATAACAGCCTTGTCCTTCTTCTTTATTGGACCGGTCGCTATTGTCTATTTTTTCACATCTGATATAAATCAAGCTATTCAAAACGAAAACTGGCTACTGCATTTGGGGGCGCTGGCAATATTGGGTATTGTAGGCACGGCCTTGGCAATGCTGATGATGAATACCTTGATCAGATATACGTCAGCAGTCTTTGCATCATCCGTCACTTATGTAATTCCTATATTCGCGATTATGTGGGGATTATTGGATGGGGAAACAGTTACCGTCTTTCACTTATTGTTTATGGGCGTGGTTTTATTGGGAGTGTATCTGATTAATAGAAAAAAATAAAGGCTGCCAAAACTGACAGCCTTTAAGTTTAAAATAGTGATTCTTCTATTTGTTTTGTTCTTTAATCAGGTTTAATGCCGAGCCGGCTTTGAACCATTCGATTTGTTGCTTATTGTATGAGTGATTGACTACAATTACATCGTTAGAGCCATCGGCATGTACTACCTCAAGCTTAAGGTTTTTACCAGGAGCAAAAGCATCTAAATCCAGGAAATTGAATGTATCATCTTCCTGAATTTTGTCATAATCAGCTTCATCAGCAAATGTTAGACCTAGCATTCCTTGCTTCTTAAGATTCGTTTCATGAATCCGGGCAAAACTCTTCACCAACACAGCTCTCACACCAAGGTGACGTGGCTCCATGGCAGCATGCTCACGTGAAGAACCTTCACCATAGTTATGGTCACCCACTACTATAGTTGGAATGCCTTCTGCTTTGTATTGACGTTGCGTAGCTGGTACTTCACCATATTCGCCGCTAAGCTGGCTTTTGACTTTGTTGGTTTCATCGTTAAAGAAATTAACGCCACCAATCAACATGTTATTTGAAATGTTATCAAGGTGACCACGGAATTTCAACCAAGGACCAGCCATAGAAATATGGTCAGTGGTACATTTCCCTTTGGCCTTTATTAAAAGTTTGGCTCCGGTTATGTTTTTGCCATCCCAAGGCTTAAAAGGTGTTAGCAGTTGTAATCGATCACTCTCGGGGCTTACAGCTACATTAACTCCAGATCCATCTTCAGCTGGAGCTTGATATCCTGCATCTTCAACCGCAAAACCTTTTGGAGGAAGTTCAAAACCACTTGGTTCGTCCAGCTTAACTTCTTCGCCTTTTGAATTTTTAAGCGTGTCGGTAATTGGATTAAAACCAAGATCTCCAGCAATGGCTATAGCAGTAACTAATTCAGGCGAACCCACAAAAGCATAGGTGTTTGGGTTGCCATCAGCTCGTTTGGCAAAATTACGGTTAAACGAATGAACGATAGTGTTCTTTTCTTGCTTTTCGGCACCTGTTCGGGCCCACATTCCAATACATGGTCCACAGGCATTGGCATACACTTCGCCACCCATCTCATTGAAGGTGTTAATTAAACCATCACGTTCAATGGTGTAACGTACTTGCTCTGACCCTGGTGTGATTTTAAATTCACCTGCTGCCTTTAAGTCCTTTTCTGCGGCTTGTTTAGCAATAGATGCAGCGCGCGAGATGTCTTCGTATGACGAATTGGTACAAGAACCAATTAAGCCCACTTCTACTTTTAAAGGCCAACCATTTTTCTCTGCTTCTTCGCGCATCTTTGAAATTGGTGTTGCTTTGTCCGGGGTAAATGGTCCGTTTAAATGTGGCTCAAGGGTATCCAAATTAATTTCAATTACCTGATCGAAATATTGTTCTGGATTGGCGTATACCTCGGCATCTGCCGTTAAGTGCTCTCTTACCTCATTGGCGGCTGCTGCCACGTCGGCGCGGTCAGTTGCTTCAAGGTAACGAGCCATCGAGTCGTCATAACCAAAAGTAGATGTAGTGGCACCAATTTCAGCACCCATGTTACAGATGGTTCCTTTTCCTGTGCAACTTAATGATTCAGCACCATCGCCAAAATACTCAACGATACATCCGGTTCCACCTTTTACCGTTAATAATCCGGCTACTTTTAGAATAATATCCTTAGGGGCTGTCCAGCCATTCAATTTTCCGGTAAGCTTTACACCGATCAGTTTCGGGAATTTCAGCTCCCAAGGCATGCCAGCCATAACATCAACAGCATCGGCTCCTCCTACACCAACTGCAACCATTCCCAGTCCGCCTGCATTAACGGTGTGCGAGTCTGTTCCAATCATCATACCGCCCGGAAAGGCATAGTTTTCAAGCACCACCTGGTGAATAATACCAGCACCAGGTTTCCAGAAACCAATACCGTATTTATTCGAAACTGAACTCAAGAATTCATAAACTTCCTTATTACTTACCTCAGCGGTAGCCAAATCTTTATCAGCCCCAACTTTGGCTTGTATTAGGTGGTCGGCATGAACCGTTGAAGGAACGGCAGCCTTTGATTTACCAGCCTGCATAAATTGCAATAAAGCCATTTGAGCAGTTGCATCTTGCATGGCAACTCTATCTGGGTTGAAGTTGACATATGAGGTACCTCGTTCAAAGGATTTTGAAGGAGTCTCATCGGCCAGGTGAGCATATAAAATCTTTTCGGTTAATGTCAGAGGTTTATTAAGTAGACGACGAGTCTTTTCAACCTTGCCAGGTAGCTCAGTATAAACCTTTTTAATCATTTTAATATCAAAAGCCATATTACTATTGATTTAATATTATTACTATCGATTTTCTGTCAAATTATAAGAAGTACAAACTTACTAAAAAGAACTTAGTTAATTATCATGTTTTTAACAGTTCAGATGGGATTTGGTTGCGTTAATAGCAGGCATTGGAATACTTTTATTAACTTGATGCCACAATTTGTAATAGCAGAAATCTACCCGATATGAAGTTAACATTAATCTATGAAAATCTTCGCATTGCTCTTGGTTCCATCCGAGCCAATTTGTTGAGAACGATTTTAACAATTTTGATTATTGGAATTGGCCTGACTGCTTTAATTGGGATATTAACCGCTATCTCATCCATCCAATCGGCTATTAGTTCAAAGTTTACAGGTATGGGAGCTAATTCATTTACTATTGAGAATCGGGGGATGAATGTGCAGATTGGGAAAAGAAAGTTGCGCAATAAACGTTATGGTTTCATTTCTTTTAAAGAAGCCATGCAGTTTAAAGACGAGTTTGATTTCCCGGCCATTGTAGCAGTGTCTCATATTGCTACGGGAGCAGCAACCGTTAAGCACGAATCTGAGAAGTCTAATCCGAATGTGATGGTGATTGGAGTAGATGAGAACTTTTTGGATGTGGAAGGTCATAATGTTACTAAGGGAAGAAATTTCACTCAGCAGGAAATTAAGGATAATCGCTATGTGGCTTTAATTGGAAGTGCCTTAGCGAAAAAAGTGTTTCCGAATGATGAGAATCCTGTTGATAAGGTAATTGTGAGCGGAGGAGCCAAGTACCGTGTAATTGGTGTTTTAGAAGAAAAGGGTGCAGGCTTTGGTTCACAGAGTGATAACATATTGCTTCTGCCGGTTACCAATGTGCGTCAGGTGTTTAGCCGCGCTAGTATGTCTTACAAAATTGTAGTTAAAGCAAACGATAGTCAGCAAGTTGATATCGCCATATCAGAGGCAACGGGTTTATTCCGGATTATACGACGACTGACAGTGCATGATGAAGACAACTTCAATATTAACAAAAGTGATAATCTATCTCGCTTACTTATCGATAGCACCGGTCAGGTGACCTGGATAGCATTTGGAATTGGCGCAATAACACTTCTTGGTGCAGCTATCGGATTAATGAATATAATGCTGGTGGCAGTGGCTGAGCGGACTCGGGAAATTGGGATTAGAAAAGCAATAGGGGCAAGTAGTAAAGCCATTCGAAATCAGTTTTTATTTGAGACAATCATTATTGGTCAAATTGGGGGTTTTGTAGGAATTGTTGTAGGTGTTTTCGTTGGTAATTTGATGTCAATGATAATGCAATCAAGTTTTATTGTTCCTTGGGATTGGGTTATTGTTGGTGTGTTAGTTTGTTTAGGAGTGAGTGTTTTGTCTGGTTTATTACCCGCCATTAAAGCATCTAAATTAGATCCTATCGAATCATTGCGTTACGAATAATTGCCCTGAGTATATCTTGATGTGATTTAAGCAATTCAATTGTTTATCGCATTGAAAAAAATACCGTCTTTTTATATTTATAGGTGTTTTTATATGTGAAAATATGTAAACTTTATTTTATTTGTAATATCCAATAAAATAGGCTCTTAGTGTGTGTGCTAGTAGTTTCTGGATAGTATATGATGTTAAAAATGTAATTGAAAATGCAACATTAGCAATGTAACCATCGTATTTAATTATCAAGAATGCTCGGGAGCATATATCTAAGGGGATTAATAGTGTAGGTGTTATAAAATTGTGTTGTAACAAATGGTAATAACAAGTGAGAGTTTGGACGGTATCTTACATCTCACCTAACATTAACCAAAATGAGAAGAATATTTACAAATATTCTGCTATTGATGCTCTGCACTGCAGTCAATGGACAGATTGGTCGTGAATTTTGGTTCGCAGCACCCGACGTATGGGAAGGTGCTGGCGATAATCCGGTTGTGTTAAGAGTTACCTCTCTTGACGAACCTGCTACTGTGACTATTAGCTTGCCTGCGCAGGGAGGAAAAGTTCTTGGGATGCACTCTATTGGTGCACACTCCCACTATGGTTTTCAGTTAAAAAAAGTGGATGTGGAAAATTATCCTTCCAATCAAGTCAATAATAAGGGAATATTAATAACATCTACAGCTGACATTACTGCTTATTACGATGTTAGTGCAGTTGATAATCCTGATAAGTTTATTCTTAAAGAAGATAATGCTATTGGTTTTGAGTTCTTTATTCCATCTCAAAATGTATATGGTAATAATGCTGATTTTGAAGGGAATGCCAGTGAGAAAGCTGATATAGTTGCTACAGAGGATAATACAACTGTAACGATTACTCCTTCAATTAATGTTGTAGGTCATGCTGCTGGTATAGCGTATGATATTGTATTAAACAGAGGGCAAACCTACTGTATCGAATGTGCTGATATTTCTCCATCAGCCTCATTAGGGGGCACTCATGTTGTAGCCGATAAACGAATTGCCATAACAATATCTGATGATGCCATCATAGAGGATACAGATAGTTTTCCGAATGATTTGATCGGTGACCAACTAATCCCTGTCAATGTTATTGGAAATGAATATGTAGCTATTAATACCAGCAAATCTGCATCCAGCTATAAAAATCAAAATTCAGTACAAAAGGTGTTTGTAATGGCTATCGAAGACAATACTTTGGTTTTCACAAACAATACAACCAAAAACACAAAGGCTTTAAATAGGGGAGAAATCGAAGAGTTTGATATATCGGATCATGCCTTGTTTATTTTTGCAACAAAAAAAGTTTATGCCTATCAATTAACTGGTTTAGTCAACCCTAATGCCAGCACAATAGCTAATGAAATAGGAAGTGCGATTTTGCCTAGTTACAGTTGTAATGGCTCCAATAGTGTATCATTCACACGGGTTTTTAATCGAGACTTCTGGGTCAATGTTATCATTAAACGAAAAGATGTGAAGAACTTTAGTTTGTATGATAATGCAGGTAACGATATTAATGTGTCAAAGTACATTAATAGTTGGCAAACGGTTCCTGGACAAGATACCGGGCAAGAAGCCTGGGTGTGTTGTGCTGTAAACTTGAATAACCTGAGTACTGGTATTCCTTATCAATTAGAGAATTCAAGTGGTTTATTTCATTTGTGTATTCTTGACGAAAGCGATTCGGATATCACAGGAGGAGGTTCCAGTTTTGGATATTTTTCATCGTATAATTCGTTTTATGCTAGCGACTCAGGCGATAAATGTCTTGGAGAGGAAGTTCAATTAGAGGCTAAAGACGGAATGAAATCATACAATTGGTTCTCAACAGAAACGGGCAGGCAAGTATTATCGAACGATCGGACTTTTACCGTAACTGAACCTGGAAAATACTGGGTTGAGGCCGAGGTTATGTTTGGTGGCTGTGTTACAGCAGATACATTGGATGTTGATTTCTTCTTTCCTGAAATTGAATTAGGCAATGATACTTTAGTGTGTGAAGGAGAGGTGATTGATTATGCCTTGGAAGATATATATGCTTCTTATCTATGGAGCAATGGGGATAATGCTTCGGGATCGCAATTTGTTGCTGATGGTACATCGTCAGAATTTAGTGTGATTGTAACAGATGCAATGGGTTGCTCTAATAGTGATACGGTTGGTATTGGTATAGCTCCCGTTCCTGAAATAATTATTAATTCAACTACGGTTTGTGAAGGCGAAGCAGTAATAAATACAAGCACTTTTGAGCGTTATGAATGGAGCTTAAATGGTGTGGTGATAAATATAGATGAGTCACAAAATTGGATAAACCCAACGCAATCAGGTGTGTATATGTTGACCGTTTGGACAGCTGAAGGTTGCTCTAAAACCGAAGCAATTGATATTACGGTCATTCCGTTGCCTGTATTGAATCTTAGTAGTCAATCAGCCTGTGCAGGAAGTTCATTGAAAATTACTGCACCTGCCGGATTGAATTCTTACAGTTGGAGTACAGGTGAAACAACACAATCAATTGATGTAATGTCATCAGGTAATTATATGCTTGAAGTAGTAGATGCCAATGGTTGTGTTACCAATGATGAAGTTCAGATTACATTTCATGAGCCATTAAATATTAATTTAGGTCCGGATAGAGAAGAGTGCGTTGGTGTTTCAATTAATATTTCCAACGAATCAAATTATACTGATTTTAAATGGACTTTTGAACCGGATAATAGCCCGGGAACTGTAGTTGATTTGAACCCATCACCAGCTCATCTCTATAGTATAACGAACTCTACAATCGATAATAGTGGTTTATATAAGGTTGAGGCTACAGATATCAATGGGTGTGCGGTAAGTGATGAGGTTATATTTACATTCCAGACGGCCAACCCAATTGATTTAATAATAACTGAAGATTTATGTGCAGGCAATTCCATTGACGTTATTGCAAGCTCTGGTTATGATTCTTATTCGTGGACAATTGACGGTATTGGCCGACCAGAATATGATAATCTGAATCAAATTGCAAATGTTTCGGCTGAAGCAGTTTATGAAGTGGTAGCTATGGCTGGTACTTGTCAAAAACGCAATCGAATTACAGTTGATGAGCATGAACTTCCAACGGTTAATCTTCCTGCAGTAATATCACTTTGTGATGATACATCTGTTGAGCTTAAGGTAGAGTCGTTTAGTTCGTCCACTTCAGCATTTGCTTACTTGTATTGGAATGGAGATGACACAAAACGTTACAACGATTGGCAAACTGCCTCATATGAGGTAAATGCTTCTGGAACGTATTCTGTTACAGTAGTTGATGAGTTCGGATGCGAAGCAACAGAACAGGCGAATGTCAATGGTATTAGTCCAATAAATATTGACTTGGGTCAGCCACAAAATGCTTGTGATTATGAATTGGTAACATTAACGAACCCAGAAGCTGCAAATGTGCAAAGTTATAGTTGGTACAAAGCATCATCAGCTGGAGAAATATTATTGATTGACAATGCATCTTATGATGTTACTGAATCTGGTACTTATATACTCCGAATGCTAGATAATAACAATTGCGATGCTTCAGGTGAGGTAGTGGTAAATATTGATGCAGCTCCGCTGCTTAATTTAGGTGAAGATATTTCTGCTTGTGGAAATGTTAGCCTTAGTATTTCACCCAATAGTTTACATAATCGATACCAATGGAATGATAATCCCGCACTTGCTTCCAATGAATTGCTTGTTACGCAGTCGGGTAATTACAAACTAGAGGTTTGGAATGAAAATGGTTGTTCGGCACAGGATGATGTCGATGTTTTTTTATTGGAAGCACCTCAGGTTAATCTTCAGGATTATATTGGCTGTGCTGGAACTGAGTTTTTATTAGCGGGTCCGTCAGGAACATACGAATACTTTTGGAGTACAGGAGAAACTACTCAAAGCATTAATGTTACAAATGGAGAGTATTCATTACATGTAACAGATGAAAACGACTGTGTAGGGACAGGTACGAGTTCTGTAGTATGGCGTCCGGTGCCAAAAGTAGATTTAGGGCCAGATGTGATTATTTGTCCGTTAGAATTATGGGTGCTTGATGCAGGCGATGGTTATGCTTCATACGATTGGCACAATGGAGAATCTTCTCAATTAGTCACAGCTAGTTTAATGGATACTATTAATACGGTTGTTGTAACAGATGAGTTCGGTTGTCATGGATTTGATACACAAACGGTGAAGCATAAAGTGGCGGCTCCACTCGAATTGCTGAATGATACGTCAATATGTTTTTCTGAAACAATTTGGATAGATGCTGCGGCTGGTTTTGAACAGTATGAATGGAGTACTGGTGGTGTTTTTCCAACCATTGAATTGCATGAAGAAGGAATATATTGGTTAAAGGCATTTGATGGTTGTGTTTGGGCTACAGATACGATGCAGTTAAAAGTTTATCCAACACCGGTTGTTGCTGCTCTTGATACGACAATTTATGCACAGGTAGTAGTACTGGCAAATGGTGGTACAATGCCATATCAATACGCTATCAATGAAGATGAACTGCAAGAGAGTAATGTGTTTCCGAATTTATCTAACGGGGAACACATATTTACTGTTGAGGATTTAAATGGTTGTATGGCTTCTGACACCATCAATCTTAATAATATTTTAGATATCGAAATTCCACCAGTTTTAACACCCAACGGTGATGGATATAATGACACATGGAAAATTGGAGGCTTGGACAGAATGCCTGATACAATCATTCGAATTTTTGATCGCTATGGTAAACTATTAACCGAATATTTAGCCAGTGATCCTCCTTGGGATGGAAAGTACCTCGGTAAAGCAGTTCAGTCCGATGCTTATTGGTATGTCATTCAGCTTATGCCAATCAATAAAGTATTAAAAGGTCATTTAACGATTAAAAGATAAACCTTAACTGTTGATATTGTGAGGAAGATTAGGGTAATACTGCTATTGCTTTTGTGTGTTAACTTAGGATATGCACAAAAATATTATCTGACGAATCAATATGTATATGATTTGTTTCAGATGAATCCTGCTGCTGCTGCCTTTCATAAGAATTGTGTTACAGCTACTGGTATTTTTCAAAAGCAATGGTTTGGAACAGATTTAGCTCCAACATATCAGGTTTTTAGTTTTCAAATTCCTGTTTTGCAACAACTGGGTTCAGGTACCTATGTTTACAATGATCGAAATGGCTATTATAGCGAGATGGGCTTGCACCAAGCTTTCTCATATGAGCTTCAACTTACAAAAACCAAACGAAGAACCATGACCTTGTCGTTTGGATTAGCTTTTACAGTTGAGCAAAGCTCATTACAGGTACAAGAGTTGTTGGATCCTGAATACTTCGATCCTGCGATATCCGGTGGCAATGAAAGTGGATGGGGTTTTAATGCCAGTACGGGTATTCTTTTGAAGTACAATGACTATCATATTGGACTGGGCGTAACAAACTTATTGCCACAAAATAATTCGTTGTATAGTCATGAGGATGAGCCAGACTTAACAACTGATTTTCACTTTCATGCAGGGGGGAGTTATAAAATTCCCGATCGTGATTTTTACATTGAACCCACTTTTCTGTATCGACGAAATATGTATATAGATAGCCGGATGGATGCCAATTTAAAGCTTTATATGCCCACGCCAGATCCTGATTGGGCAACCTGGGGATTGGTTTCATATCGACATACTACAGAAGATAAAATTGGTAAATCGTTAGGTATGGCTGTAACTGGAGGTGTAGTTTATCAAAACTTCAGTGTTGGGTTGGAATATCAGTTTGGTTTAACCAAAGCACGTTCTGCCTATGGAAATACTTATCAATTGGTAGTCAATTATCGCATGTGTCGCGATAAAAGTAAAAGTGCAATTCCTTGTTCAATCGAAAGACGTAACAAGCGGCATAATTACAAGTTCTTGAGTTATTAGGAGATAAAAAAAGGCTTCCATAATTGGAAGCCTTCTTAATATGATTGAGAGAATCAATTATTTTACTGATTCCATGTACTCGATCAATTCACATACTTTAGCTGAGTAACCCATTTCGTTATCGTACCATGATACAACTTTTACGAAAGTGTCAGTTAAAGCGATACCAGCTTTAGCATCAAATACAGAAGTCTGAGTTTCGCCGATGAAATCGTTAGAAACAACAGCGTCTTCAGTGTATCCTAAAATACCTTTTAATTCGCCTTCTGAAGCTTCTTTCATAGCTGCACAAACCTCTTCGTAAGAAGCACCTTTAGCTAAGTTTACGGTTAAGTCAACTACTGATACATCAGGAGTTGGTACGCGGAAAGCCATACCAGTTAACTTACCATTCAACTCAGGAATTACTTTACCTACAGCTTTAGCAGCACCAGTTGATGAAGGGATGATGTTTTGACCAGCACCACGTCCACCTCTCCAGTCCTTAGCTGAAGGTCCGTCTACTGTTTTCTGAGTAGCAGTAGTAGCGTGTACAGTTGTCATTAAACCATCAACAATACCAAACTTGTCGTTCAATACTTTTGCGATAGGAGCTAAACAGTTAGTAGTACAAGATGCATTTGATACGAAAGTCATATCGTTAGTGTACTTCTTGTTGTTTACACCCATAACAAACATTGGTGTGTCATCCTTTGAAGGAGCTGACATTACCACTTTTTTAGCACCACCGTCGATGTGACCTTGTGCTGTTTCTTTAGTTAAGAATAAACCAGTTGACTCTACAACGTAGTCAGCGCCTACAGCACCCCATGCAATGTCAGCAGGGTTTCTCTCAGCAGTTACACGGATTTCGTCACCGTTAACAATTAATTTACCGTCTTTTACTTCAACAGTACCGTCGAAACGACCGTGAGTTGAATCATACTTCAACATGTAAGCCATGTAATCTACATCGATCAAATCGTTGATAGCAACAACTTGAACTGTTCCTTTAGCTACAGCCTGACGGAAAACGAAACGTCCGATACGGCCAAACCCGTTAATCCCAATCTTGATTTTTGACATTTTATTGCTTTTTTAAGAATTGTTTTGATAAGGTCTTCAAAAATGCGTCACAAAAGTAGCAAATCATAATTAAAACGTCAAGAAATACGAAAATGATTTTCTTAATAAACTTTAAAATGTAGAAAGTGAAATTTGTGACTGGAAGACGCACAGATAACGTTGGTGGTATAAAACAAAAAAAGTAACATAAAAGCGAGTTTATACACTCCTTTTATGCTACTAGTAATTCTTTCTGAACTGTATTATTTATGCTCTCTCTGTATTGTCAACTACTTCGGCATAGCCATAAGCAGGACAATCCTCTGTGCTTTTGCATGAACTCATTCCCAACACCATCAAAAATAAAACAGCTGCAATCAACGAAATCTTTTTCATTTTTCTATCCTTTACTTTGTCTGTAAAAATAGGAGATTATTCGATATCTCCAAAATCTTTTAGTTTCCAACACAGTTAACGGAAAATGCGCTGTAGGGTTTCATTTATTATATTCTACTTGGGCAATGTCTCAATAATCTACATGAATGAATGTTTTTCTTACATGAACGGAAGGAGATAAAAAAAAGCTCTGCGTTAACAGAGCTTTAAAGAGTTTGAGGTCTTTTATAGAGGCCATCGAATGTTTTCATCATCGACCCATTCAGGACCAATTTGAATGGAAGAAACAGCTTCTTCGTCCATCCAAATATTAACATTTTCTTTTTCAAAGACATAAAGTTCTTTGTCGTCGAAACCATCGTCTGCCATATCTTCCATATCGTAGTTGCCCATTTCTAGTTTCTCTAGTGCTGCCAAGAAATCAGATTTTGGCATGCCTACTTTAATGGCATCATGCAAGATAAAATTGTCGGTTTCAAATGAGATTTCAACTAATTTATAATCTTCTTCCTTGTCAAAAGACATGGAAATTCCCATTTCATCGAAATAAAGTACATTGGCCTCGGCGCCTTCACCATAGTCTTGTACTTCTGTTTCATCAGGATCACCTAAGTAGTTTGATACTTCATGTTCTTCCATCCCGAATTTGATGCTGCCGAATCCTATGTGCGGCAAAATGGCTTTTGGTGTCATTTTATTTTTAAATTATTTAAAGTTTAGGGGGTAAATATAGAAAACCCCATTGATTTAATCTACTGTTTTTGTTAAGAGTAGATTAAAATTTAAAAAAGTCATACGAACTATAGGAGTGAGTGGTAAGAGCAGAGTAAGAAAATAGTACAAGAATAATTATCTCACATATCGTTTCATCACTCAATTCTTATCACTCACAATCATGTTTATTTATCTCCATTGCGGAATGCGCCCTTTCGTATATGGGGCATTCATCGCATCCATTTGTTTTCTGGCTTCAGGTAGTTTAGTTTCTGCAATTGCTTTCACTTGCTCTAATACAACCGGGAATTTCTCAGTTAAAATATTATAACTTGTTTTAGAAGTAGTAGTAATATCAGAGGTACTGTTGATTTGAGCCCAAATAATACTGTTCAGACGATTCATTAGCGGCATTTCAGCAGGTGGAATTTCTTCCCAGCTGGCTTTTGCTGTTAAGCCTCTGAATGCAAAGCTAATATCGTTTAATTCTAATTCAATAGCATTTAATGAAGGAAGTACTTCTTTGTGTGCATTTGGTAAAACCAGTGCTGTTTGTTTCATGGCTGCAACTTCTTGCATCATTTCATTAACCAAAGCAAGTGTTCCATTCATGGCTTTAGACAGCTCACTAACTTCTTTTTGGAAAGCTACCATGGCCGGACGATCTTTTGCCGGAAGCGTTGTGTTGTTTAAGGCAACAACATTAAACATTTGCGGATCTGCTAACTGTGTTGCTTGCCCATCCTTGATTTGCGCAATTTCTACCGTGTATTTGCTAGGAAGAACATAAATCCCTCCATCTGACTTTTTGAATGGATCGAATTTTTTAGCCTTAACAATATCAGTGCTGTTATATTGCAAATCCCAGTTGAAACGGGTAATGCCTTTAGATGGTTTCTTTGTGAAAGTTCGGATGATACTTCCAGATTCATCTTTAATCGTTACCAATAAGTAAGCAGGAAGTTCTTTCCCTTCTTCTTCTAATTCGCCCCATGATGGTTGAGGAATACGCTCTCCGTTTTTAAACAATTCCTTTTCTTTTTCATGTCTGATTTGGCGTTGTGTTTTGGGTGTTTCCTTTTGGTAGAAAGTAAAAGTTGCACCATACTCAGGGTTAGGGGCTCCATAATAAGTAGCACCTTGTCCATAAATCTTATCTGTTTGCATAAATAAAGGTGCATCCTTAGTTTCAAATAGGTGGGCATCTTTATTAGTTAATTCTTCACTCAACTCGCGAAGAGGAGCATAGTTATCTAATACGTAAAAACCACGGCCAAAAGTTGCCATTACCAAATCATTTTCTCGCTCTTGTATGGCCAAGTCGCGCACTGCAATGGTTGGTATGCCTGCTTTTAATTGTGTCCAGTTGGCACCTTCGTCAATTGAGAAGAAAATGCCAAATTCAGTACCGGCAAAAAGCAGTTCTTTACGCTCGGTATCTTGTTCTAAGGTATGTACAGTTCCATTCGCAGGAAGACCATTGGTAATAGGGGTCCAGCTTTGGCCTTTATTTGTACTTTTTAAAATATAAGGTTTAAAGTCATCGCTTTTCATACCATCAAAAGTGGCATATACCACATTCTCATCAAACCGTGAAGCATAAATGTCGCTGACATAGGTATGTGCAGGAACACCTGGGAATGTTGACACTTTACGCCATGTTTTGCCATCGTCTTCACTTACCTGAATTAAGCCATCATCAGATCCAGCATAAATTAATCCGGCTTTAATTGGAGATTCATCCAGCGAGACTATCGTGTTATACTGCGATGTTGAAACGTCTTTAGCCACTGCGTCAACGCTCCAGTATTTGCCCATAACAGGCCATGTGTTACGGTCTATCTGGGCTGTTAAATCATTCGAAATAACTTCCCATGTATTACCTCTGTCGGTGCTTTTAAATACCTTGTTGGCAGCCATGTAAATGGTTGATGGATTGTGTTTGCTCAAAATTAATGGAGCATTCCAATTCCAACGATACGTTAATTCATCTTTGCGCGGTTGTGGCTTCACCATAATTTTCTCACCGCTTCTTTTGTCGTAACGAACTACGTTACCATATTGCCATTCGCTGTACACAATATTTGGGTCTGTTGGATCAACACGCGACCAGAATCCATCGCCAAATACTGTTACATACCATTCGCCAGATGTTACTCCGAACTCAGAGGTATTTCGAACAGGGCCTCCTTGTGAGGCATTATCTTGTGTTCCGCCATATACATTATAGAATGGCGCTTCGTTGTCAACCGTTACACGATAAAATTGTGTGACTGGTAAGTTGCTGACCTGACGCCAGGCTTTACCTGCGTCGTATGTAATATAAACTCCACCATCGCCTCCAATCATAAAGTGCTTGTTGTCTGTCGGGTCAACCCAAAGTGCATGGTCATCAACATGGCGATCTTTCGTGCTTAATTTAGCCCAGGTTTTACCACCATCTTTAGTGACATGAGAGAATGTTTCAACAGAATACACTTTGTCAAATTCAACAGGGTCGCAGAATATCTCATTGTAATACTGGCCACTTGAATGGTGATCACTCATTTTGTTCCATGATTCGCCACGATCAGTCGTTCGAAAGAAACCACCTGATTTATTAGCTGCGTCGGCAATGATATAAAGTACATCAGGATTTTGAGGTGAGATTGCAATACCCATTCCTCCAATGTGTTCTGAAGGTAGGCCTTTCATAATTTTACGCCAGTTCTGTCCGGCATCAGTTGATTTATAAACAGCCGATTCAGGACCGCCGCCAATTTTAGTGTGTACATGGCGTCTGCGTTGCTCTGATGTGGCATATAGTATATCCGGATTACGCAGATCACAAATAATATTATTAATACCGGTGTTTTCACTAACGTCTAGGGCTTTAGTCCAGTTCTTGCCACCGTCAGTAGTTTTGTATAAACCGCGTTCGCCACCTGCTCCCCAGGCTGAACCTTCGGCAGCTACATAAACGACATCGGAGTTGCGTGGGTCAATTAAAATCATACCAATTTGGCGAGATTCTTTCAAACCCATATTTTCCCATGACTTGCCGCCATCAACAGTTTTGTATACACCATCACCGTATCCTAAAGCACGTTGATGATTGTTCTCTCCTGTGCCGGCCCAAACCACGTTACTGTTGTTCGGATCCATTGCTAAGCAACCGATAGAGTACGAGCCATACTTATCAAACACAGGTTTGAAGGTAATACCATTGTTAGTTGTTTTCCAGATGTTTCCGCTGGCTACGGCTACATAATACTCAGAATGGTTGGTGGGATTAACGGCAAAATCAGCAATTCGTCCTGAAGTAAAAGCCGGACCGATATTGCGTAATTTTAGGCCTGAAACTAATTCACTGTTAATGGCAGATTTATTTTCATCTGCATCTTTCTTTTTTTTCTTTTGCCCGAAAGCAGTTGCATTACCAAGTAATAATGCACTCACCAGGAGGATGGTGGTGAGTTTTCCTAAAGGTCGATTTATCATCATAATATGATTTGGGGTGAAAATTTAAATAGATAAAATCGAAGATAAACATTTTTATAGCTAACGCATGCTTGAAAGCTTTAAAGTTGTTTGTGGGAAGTGTTTTAGAAAAAAAGCACATTAAATACTATAAAGATAGTTGAAATACTAAAAATATAGTATTATACTTGTAGTACAATTTATATTTAGACAATGAGTGAGGTAAGTAATCTTGCTTCTTAGGATTTTTACTCTGATACTGCAAAAATGAAACAATTAACAAAAGCTGAAGAAGAAGTAATGCATATTCTCTGGGAAATGAAAGAGGGAATTGTAAAAGATATTCTTAAGGGATTTAAAGATAAACAGCCAGCATATAATACGGTTGCTACGGTTCTTAAAGTGCTTAAAAAGAAAGAGATTGTTGATTATAGAAAGGTAGGGAATATATATATGTATTATCCATTGATTAGTAAAGAGGAATATTCATCCTACCAAATGAAGCATCTGTTGAAAAACTATTTTGGAGGAAGCTTTGCCCGATTGGCAGCATTCTTTGCCAAAGATAATGAGATGGATATCGAAGAGCTTGAAGAACTTTTGAAAGATGCAGGGCATACATCTAATAGCTAAAACCATGGAACTACTTACTTATTTCTCAAGATCATTTCTTATCGTATTTTTGTTTGTTGCCATATATCATTTGTTTCTTCGTAATGATGCACATTATAGTACCAACCGTTTCTTCCTTTTATTAGGTCTTATAATGGCAATTATATTACCTGCTGTTGAGCTCAATTATACTGTGATAGTTGAGGCTATAAGACAAGATGATGCCTTTGTACCGATAAAACCTGAGGTTGTTAATGCTGTTACTGTAGATAGTGAGGTGGCAAGCAATATTAATTGGTATGTGGTGGGAATGTGCATTTACGGGCTTGTTACATTGTTTTTTATATTGCGTTTGTTTCACCAGTTGATTCAAATGTTACACCTGCTCCGGTCATCTAAGGCACTGTGTGTTGATGGAGTAAACGTTTGTGTTCATCAAAAGGTTGAAATGCCTTTTGTATTTGGTAATCGGATTTTCATAAATGATGAAGCCTATCTGACACCTGAATATGCAGAGGTATATAGTCATGAGCGTATTCATTTAGTACAGCATCATTGGATTGATGTAATCTTGAGTGAATTGTTTATTGTCTTTCAATGGTTCAACCCCTTTGCCTGGTACTATAGTCGTTTGGTAAAACAGAATTTAGAGTTTATTGCTGATCAGGGAGTTCTGAATGAAGGATTCCAGAAAGAAAAATACATTCAACACATTATATGTGAAACAATGGGAGCGGAAGCGTCAGTGCTAGCCAATCACTTCCGGTTCTCCCAAAATAAACGACGATTAAAAATGATGAAAAACAACAGAAAATCCAAATGGCGATTGTTAAAGTTGCTGTTGGTACTGCCATTGATTGGCGGTTTGCTATGGGCTTTTAGTGAGCCTGTTTATGAGTATTCCTCTAATCCTGAAGAGGTAAATAATAAAACGACTCAGGATAAGAAAGAAACATTTACTGTTAAAGGCAGGATAGTTGTGTCTGATACCTTGCATATTCAGAAGGATAGAAACAAAAAGCCAGAATTAAAGATTGTGGAAGGAGCATTACCGGGCACGAGTATAGTAATTAAAGGAACTACAACCGGTACTGTTGCTGATATGAATGGTAGCTTTGAAGTGCCGGCTTCAGAAGGTGATATTCTTGTTGTGTCTTTTGTTGGATTTAATACAAGGGAAGTTAAGGTTGAAAAAGGAAAGGATCTTTACATTGCACTGTCACCAATCGCTTACGAGTTAGATCCTTCAGCTTATCGAGCCAAGTATAAAGGGAAGATGGTGCCTCCGCCTCCGCCATCAGCAACAAAGAAGGAGAAAGAAATGATTCCGCCACCTCCACCACCTCCGACAGAAGATGGAAAACCGGTATTTTATGTGGTAGAAGATATGCCGAGTTATAAAGGGGGTATGGATGGTTATTTTGCCAGTTTGTATACCTGGATTACCAATGCCAAAGAAAAGACAGACCTGAACGGGGTTGTAAATGTTCAGTTTATGGTTAATGCCAAAGGAGGCATATCAAATATAAAAGCATTGAACCGTTGGGATGAAAAAGAAGCCGAACATGCTGTAAAGATTATTTCTGAATTGAATGACTGGAAGCCTGGTGAGCAACGTGGTAAGCCTGTTTCTACTACTTTGATTGTGCCGGTTGAGTTTGATTAATTGTTAATTATAAGGATATAATGGGCAGTGAAAAGCAGAATTCGCTGCCTTTTTTATTTTTTGTATTGACCCATATGCGCCCCTTGTGCATCTCAATGAACTCTTTGCATAAGATTAATCCCAAGCCAGTTCCCTGTTCATTTTTTGTACCTGGTGTTGAGTGGTTTTGATCAATCACAAATAACTTATTTATGTCATCATCATCGATGCCTATGCCATTATCAATAATTGAAAAGGAGATGTACTTATCATTCTTGCTTGAGGATATATTGACTTCACCACCTTGGTGCGAGAACTTTATGGCGTTAGAAAGTAGATTTCTGAATACGCAGCTTATCATATATTTATCGGCATGTGCCAGCGTGTGATTAGCTATTAGGTTATTAATGTTAATGTTTTTCTGCCTGGCATATGTGTTGTGGGCCTTAATCTCCTGATTTAATAAGTGACAAACTTCAAAATATTCAGGGTTGAAATCAATTTTGCCCGATTGTGTTCTCGACCATTCAAGTAAATTGCTGATCAAATCCATAGCCTGGTGCGATGACTTTTGAACAATTCTGGCAATCTCGCTAATATCATTCCCTTTCTCGGCTTCGACTACAAGTAAATCGCTCAGGCCAACAATACTATTAAAAGGACTTTTTAAATCATGCGCGATAATTGAGAAGAACTTGTCTTTGGTGCTATTGAGCTCTTTTAAGCGATGCTCATTTTCGATTAAGGCATCTTCGGCAGCTTTACGTTCCGTAATATCATTTGCAAAAAAAGAAGCACCAATCACCTTTTCGTCGTGTAGCATTGGGTTCATCGATACTTCAACATAAAATATTTTGTCGCCAACATCAATGGCATCGACAAACGAAAAACGCTCATTGCTGAGTGCCCTGTCATATCGTTTTTTCCAAATTGGCCGAAGTGCATCGGGTAGCGACTCTAACAGGTTTACACCTTTTTCGAGCATAACGCCAAAGCTGTGATAAAATTCATTTTTAAAAACAGAATTGGTAAATAGTATTTCATAAGACGTATTAATGGCCCATATACTCTCCAGGGTATTGTCCATTATCGAAAGCATATTGGCATTCTTTTCGGCCAATATATTTGCTGCGCATTTTTGCTGCGTTACATCAACACTTAAGGCTGCAACACCAATTACTATACCGTTTGAAATAACCGGATTAAGTGATACGTTAAATATAAAATCCTTGTTATCTGCTTTGTTAGTAAATTCAAAGTCAATCTGTTGTCCGTTAAGAGCCTGATCGTATTTTTCTTTCCAAAACTCTTTTAACTCATGATCTAATACGTCAAGCGAATTAAGCCCTTTCTTAATTTTAAGGCCAAAAGCTTGTAAGTAAGCATCTTTGAAATGGTTGTTAAAAATAACGTAGTTGTATTGGCTATCAATAGACCAAATGGAAGCTTCCTGATTGTTTATTAAAGCATTTAGGCTAGAGGTCGATTCTTCAATTGTAGAGCTGCTGTTGCGGCAAAGTTCTATTTCTTGCCTGAGGCTCTGACATTCCTCTATCAGTTGCTGATATGTGTAATTGTCTCCTTCCACCCCTCGCCAAATTTTGATTTACAATTAATGAATTCCAGTTCAATGACATGAAATCATTTTGTTTTCCCTTTGTCAGGTAGCCCTGTTGTTATTTAGCAACAATGAATTGGCCAAAAAGATTAGCAGAAAGGTGTTTTTATATAAAAATAAGGGCTTGAATGCTGCTGAAAAATAGTTGTTTAATGCCTATGTTACTTTTGCTTGTATGCTGTTTTAAGGTTCTTTAAAATGGTGAAGCCTCTATCCACATCTTCATCGTTAACAATAATGGTAAATTCATTGGTAGTTGAAATGACTTCTTTAATGTTAACACCTTCCCAGGCAATGGCTTTGAGTATGTGGTAATAAAAGCCGGTAATTTGAACATTAGCAGCCGGCAACTTTAGGGTAATGGCTGATAGTTCAGATTGTTTCATCAGGCAATCTTCTTCAGAAAAGTACTTTTCGACCAGCTCTTCGTACGTAGAGCTAACCACCAGATTAGATTCAAAAACGCCACGCACAAGGGTGTAAAACACATCTTGCTGGTTGCTAATATCATGCATTACTTTTGTGTGACTATTGAAAATGGTATTGCTGTTCCTGAAGGTATAGTCAGTAAGATTAGAACGCACGATGATATCTCCCAAGGATTCAAGTAGCTTCTGGAGGTTCCGATTCAATGAGTAGTCAAGTTGTGGGGCAAGTCGGTTTAATGCCATTACAATGGCGCCTTGTTTAACTGGTTTTTCAGTCAATTTCTCAACCATAGGTTGAATTTGTCTGGCTAATGATGATATGTTTAGCAGACCTTCACACAAGGCTTCTATAACAAAAGGCTTTACTTTTATAACTGACTCAACGGCTTGACTAACTGTTTTCATACTACTAATTTTGGGCAAATATATTAAATGTTAAGATATTAACAAAGTGTTATAAAGAAGTTTTTTTTGTTGAAAAACTTTCATTTACCCAAAGTGTTTGATATTTTTGAAACCGAAATAATTGATTAACTCTTTGAATTTGACCTTGGTCGAAAGGAATAGATACATGAAGAATTTTGAATTGAAAGGCTCAATTGTAGCAATAGTAACACCATTTACCGAAAATGGAGACATTGATGTTGATGCTTTTGATCAGTTGATTGACTGGCATTTGACAAATGGAACGGATGGATTGGTAGTGTGTGGCACCACAGGAGAAACACCTGCCTTAACAGGAGATGAAGATGCCTTTTTAATTGAGCGTGCTGTTAAGCGAGTGGGCCGAAAAATACCGGTTATTGCAGGTACTGGAAGTAACTCGACACAGGAATGTATCAGATATTCGCTTAAGGCTGAGGCTATTGGAGTAGATGCGGTATTGGTTGTTGGACCATATTACAATAAACCAACAGAAAAGGGTATGTACATGCATTTTGCCACGGTTGCAGAAGCGATTGATGTGCCAATTATATTGTACAATGTACCAAGCCGGACTGGTTCAAAGATTTCTGTGGCAAATACAATTAAGTTAGCCAATGCTTTTGATAATATTGTTGCAATCAAAGAGGCCTCGGGTGATTTAGCGTTGTTTACCGAGTTAGTAGCTCAGCGACCTGATGGTTTTAAGGTTTATAGCGGTGATGATTTCTTATCGGCTTCAGCCAATTTACTTGGAGCTGATGGCTGTATTTCAGTTATTGCCAACGTTATTCCTAAAGAGTTTGCTCAGTTAATGGCGGCTTCATTAACTGGCGATGTCAAAGAAGTGAACGCTATTTTTTACAAGTTTCGTGAGTTGATGGATTTGATGTTTATTGAATCAAATCCGATACCCGTTAAAACTACATTGGCGGAAATGGGAAGGGTGAAAGAAGTATTTCGCTCACCGATGTGTGCAATGGAAAAAAGCACAAAAGCTTTGTTGCTTGATGAACTTAAAAAACTAAGTATTATATAGATATTTTAGTTGTTGTTGGATTGGATAAAAAAGAGCGTTTCAACGGAAACGCTCTTTTTTTAGTTTATAAATGGGGATTAACTCTCCTGTTTAGGTTCATCATCAATTATTTCCTCAGCTTCAATTTCTTTAGGTTCTTCAACGGGTGTTTTTCCTTTTAAATAATCTGGTAATTGCATACCTGCCATGTTGAATAATTCATCCATTGGCGGCAGAGAGCCTAGCATTCCAGAAAGGAATTTGGCAGATGTTGGAGAATTTCCATCTTTTCCACCCGACATAGAATCCCAAACTGTAATTTTGTCAATCTTTAGGTTTTTGACTGCTTCTACCTGCGTTTTAACTAACTCAGGAAGTTTGTCGGCAATCATTAGCATAACAGCATTATTTGAATCACCACCTGAAGCTTTTACTAATTGGTCAAATCCTTGAGCTTGTTTGCTTAATACTTCATAAATACCTTTAGCCTCCGCTTCCATTTTCATATAAATAGCATCGGCATCACCTTTGGCGTGTCTTCTGGTTTGTTCGGCAATCGCTTCTGCTTCAATTTCTACTTTTTGTTTATCGACTTCAGCAGGTACAACAACATCAGCAGTTTGAGCAGCTTTATCTCTTAAGGCACGAGCTGTTTCAGCGCTTTTCTCAGCTGCGTATGCTTCTTCGAGCGCTTTTGCCTGACTGACTTTTTCAGCAGCGACAGCCTTTCTTTCAGCTTCAGCTTCTTTTTCGCGTCTGTTGGCATCGGAGTTGGCAATAGTTACTTTTGCGCTATTCTCACCCTCAACCGCAGTAGCATCAGCTCCTGCTACTTGTACTCTTTGGTCTTGATGCGCATTGGCTTCTCCAATAGACCCATCACGATTCTTTTCGGCAACACTCTTTTTCGCATCATTGATTGCTTTAGCTGCAGCTTCTTTACCTAATGCTTCGATATAACCCGATTCGTCATTAATATCCGTGACATTTACATTTATTAATTTTAATCCGATTTTCTTTAATTCTTGTTCGACATTGCTAGATACGGCTGCAAGAAATTTATCACGATTGCTGTTGATTTCTTCGATGTCCATAGTAGCAACAACTAACCTAAGTTGACCGAAGATTATGTCTTTGGCTAAATTGCTAACATTGTCTTGTGAGAGACCTAATAATCTTTCTGCTGCATTGGTCATTACCCCTGATTCAGTTGATACTCCAACTGTAAATCTGGAGGGAACGTCAACACGGATATTTTGCTTACTAAGTGCATTTGTAAGATTTATCTCTATTGAAATTGGTGTTAGATCTAGAAAAGAATAATCTTGAATAATTGGCCAGATAAATGCTGCTCCACCATGTATACATTTTGCAGATCTGGATGTTGAACCTGAACCTTTGCCAACTTTTCCGTATACAACCATTACTCTGTCTGATGGACATCTTTTATATCTTCTAAAAAACGAAATAATTAGAATGAAAAAGAATAGAACGACA
The DNA here is from genome assembly GCF_016612505.1 of Carboxylicivirga marina. Taxonomy (GTDB): domain Bacteria; phylum Bacteroidota; class Bacteroidia; order Bacteroidales; family Marinilabiliaceae; genus Carboxylicivirga; species Carboxylicivirga marina. The sequence continues at coordinate 12,976 of NZ_JAENRR010000013.1, read as the reverse complement.
GCGGCAATTAAAAAAACTAAATATTGTCCCATAAATTTTTAAAATGTTAGTTACTGATTTTTACTACTAGTATATCGTTATTTAATACGTCAACTACCTCAATAATAGAACCTGTGGAAATATCATCGTTGTTATCTGTTATGGCATCAATGGTTCTAAAGCCTTGGGCATCGATTTGAATCTGACCAGAACCTTTTCTATTTCCGGGAATAGTCAAGTAAACGGTGCCAATCTTTCCAATAGTTGTTGAAAGATGAAAAACGCCATTTTCTGTTAATTTGCCCATGAAGTACATGATAGATGCCATTAGCAACATCATTAAAAGGCCACAGATTGTTGAAATTAATATGGTAAGCCAAATGGAAAGGTTAGAATCAATGCAAATAATTCCTGTCCAACCAAATATTGTAAAGAAGGCAATGAGGTTTTTAATGCTTAAGAATTGAAAATCTATTCCTGTATCATGTTCAATTGATAAATCAGGGTTGCCATCTGCTTCTATATCGTGCGAGTCACTGCCTATAAAAGTGAGTAATACCTGCAGGATAAATAGGAGAGAAGATGGAATTGCAATACACCAATAAAATTTTTCAAAAAGTGTCATGGTTTCCCATGATAAACCAAAAAATTCGAACATAATAAATGAGTTTTATATTTTCCTAAATTAACAAAATGCGATTGATTTAAATCATAAAAATACAGTTTGTAATGAAAATTTTTTAACATTTTATTTCCGGCGGTATGTATTGATTTTGTTCTCCCTTTTATTTCTACATTTGAATCTTTAAAATTAAAAGCTGGAACTATGATTGATATTTTAAAAAATCGCAAGACCATTCGAAAATACACCAATCAAGCTATAGAGGAAGATGTGTTAATTGACATTCTGGAGGCTGGGGTGCGTGCTTCTACAACTGGAAATATGCAGGTGTATAGCATTGTTGTTACCAAAGATGATGCAATGAAAGAAAAGCTGGCTCCATGCCATTTTAATCAGCCCATGGTAAAACAAGCACCTGTTACTTTAACTTTCTGCGCCGATTTTAATCGTTTTAACCTTTGGTGTCAGCAAAATAATGCCGAGCCAGGTTACGATAATTTCCTGTCTTTTGTAACTGCAGCAATTGATGCTTTGTTAGTAGCGCAAAATGTTTGTGTGGCAGCAGAATCTAAAGGTTTAGGAATTTGTTATTTGGGAACAACTACCTATATGGCAGATAAAATTATCGATGTATTGAAATTGCCAAATGGCGTTGTGCCAATTACTACCGTTACATTGGGTTACCCTGATGAAGATCCGGCGCAAATTGATCGTTTGCCACTTGAAGCCGTTTTACATCAAGAAACATATAAGGATTATACTCAAGAACAGATTTCAAAATTATACGCGACAAAAGAAAGTCTGGAAGAGAACATTGCCTTTGTAAAAGAGAATGGTAAAGAAACCTTAGCTCAGGTTTTTACCGATGTGAGATATAAAAAAGCAGATAACGAGCATTTTAGTAAGCAATTACTAGGCGTGTTAAAAGCACAGGGATTCATGTAGAAGTATTAACTGCACAGATAATATTGGGTAAGTATATATATGCTTGCCTGTTTTTTTTAAAAGCTATCAGTTATAGCTGTTGGATATGCAGGATTCTACTGAGCTCGTTGAGCTCATTGACAATTGTTGGGTGAATTGATATACCGTTGGCTAAACGCTCATTTTCTATTATTCGCTCCTGATCTCCGGGTATTTGAACTGTTGGTTGTGCTTTTATATGTTGCGATTGTCTGAACGTTTTAATCCAGTTATCCATGTGGGTTTTAAATTCATTGGCTGGCCTGAAGGCATCGATACGCATGGCGCCAATAAAATGCCCAATCCCATCACCAACCGGATTTGGAGGTGGTGTGAGAAAGGATACAAATGGGGGCACCCAGGGGCCATAGTTAGCACCTGAAAGAACGGCTGAAAAGATATCAACCCATGCTCCAAGGCAATAGCCTTTATGCGAACCGTGTTCACGGTCGGAGCCTAAAGGAAGCATAGCACCTCCATTTTTGAGGGCTCTGTTATCTGTTGTTGGGTCTCCGTTTTTGGTTTGAGCCCATCCTTCAGGAATGTCTTTATTCTGTCTTTCACAAACCTCCAGCTTTCCGTTAGCAGCAGGAGTAGTGGCCATATCCATAACGAATGGAGGTTCCTTATCGGCAGGTATTGCTACTGCTATTGGGTTGGTGCCCAACAAACGTTCGCTTGAAAAAGTAGGAGCAACCAAGGCGCTAGTATTAGTCATGCATATGCCGATCATATCGTGCTTTAGTGCCTTCATAGCATGATAACCTGCAATGCCAAAATGATTTGAGTTTTTTACACCGACCCAGCCTGTTCCAACGTTGTTGGCTTTATCAATAGCGATATCCATGGCTTTTTGAGCAACGATTAATCCTGCACCTAAATCACCATTAACTAAAGCTGTACTTGGTGTTTCGTGCTCAACTCTAATGTTAGGGCGCATGTTAAGACGTGCTTGTTGCCAAAGGCGAATATAGCCACCAAGGCGAGCAATACCATGAGAATCAACACCTCTTAGGTCGGCAGCAACAAGTGCTTCAGCTGCCATTGCGGCATGTTGTTTGTTAGCACCGGCTGCAATAAAAGCATTTTGAATAAATGTATCGAGGTGTTGCGCAGATTTAATCATTTACTCTTCTCGATGATTGTAGACGGCAGTGGCTTGTGCGGTTGGCATAATTAGCATGTCATTAATATTGACATGAGCAGGGCGGGTTACCATAAATTCAATTGCGTCAGCAATGTCATCTGCATATAAAGGTGTTAGCCCTTTATAAACATTATCTGCTTTCTCCTGATCGCCATGAAAGCGTACCACTGAAAACTCAGTTTCTACCATGCCCGGTGATACCGATGATACTTTAATATTAAAGGGTAATAGGTCGATGCGCATGCCTTTGGTGATGGCCTCAACAGCGTGTTTACTCGCACAGTAAACATTGCCATTGGCATAAGTTTCTTTGCCTGCAATGGATGATACATTAATAATATGACCGCTTTTACGCTCCATCATACCCGGGATAATTAGTTTGGACAGATAAAGGAGTCCTTTAATGTTGGTGTCAATCATTTGCTCCCAATCGCTCCATAGCCCATCGTAAATAGGATCGGCACCAGCAGCTAAGCCAGCATTGTTAACTAGTACATCAATCGTTTGCCAATCATTTGGTATTTGTTCAATGGCTGATTTTGTAGCTTCGTGATCTCTTATGTCGAAACTAAGCGCTAATACTTTCGTGTTTGATTCTTCTAATTCTAGTTTTAGAGCCTGTAGTTTGTCATTTCGTCTACCGGTAATGATTATCTGATAGCCTGTTTTTGCAAGTTTTAAAGCAGTCGCTTTTCCAATACCCGATGTGGCGCCTGTGATTAGTGCTATTTTATCCATTGCAGTTCAATTTTATTCATTCCTCAACTAAAAATGTAAGTTCGCGTAAATTATTTATACGTTTCTCAAGTGTTGCGTATAAATGCGACCTTCCGTTTGGTATTTGGGTTATTTTTTATACTTTCAACATAAAATAATTTCGTTGCCGAAGCCCTGCAAATGTATATTAAATTGTCTCTGAATAAAAGAGCAATTCCAAAATGCTATACTATGAGCGTAACAATTCCTACAATAGAAGAAGCTGAGAAGTTAGAGTTGACTTCAGAAGAATTTGAGAAGATAAAAGTGCTTTTGGGTCGTCATCCAAACTCTTTAGAATTACAATTATTTTCACGATTGTGGTCAGAGCATGCCAGTTATAAAAATTCAATCAAATGGTTAGCTACTTTACCTAAGGGTGGGGAAGATATCCTGGTGAAGGCTGGTGATGATAATGCCGGTGTGGTTGATTTGGGTGATGGTAATGCTTGTGTTTTTAAGGTGGAGTCACATAATAGTCCTTGTGCTATACAGCCACGATTAGGAGCTTTAACTGGTTTGCGTGTTGTTATGCGTGATATTTTTTCAATGGGAGCTAAACCATCGGCTATTTTAAGTTCGCTTCGTTTTGGTGATGGCAAACGCGATACGGCTCGTTGGCTTTTTGAAGAAGTAGCAGAGGGCATTTGTGAGTTTGAGCGTGGTTTTGAAGTGCCTGTGTTAGGCGGAGAAACTTTCTTTTCGAGAGGCTACAATACTACTCCTATAGTTAATAATATGGCTATTGGCGTAGTGCCAAAAGACAAATTGATTAATGGTAAGGCCGAAGGAACTGATAATTTGATTTTGGTTGTAGGTGCACGCACAGGTAAAGATGGAGTTGATACCGATGTGTTTGAAACAGATATATTAGCCGAAATAGATACGCCACCTGTTTCAATTGAACAGATGATGGATGTATCCATTGAAAAGGAACTCCTCGAGGCCATACAACAAATGAGTGCATCTGTAGATTTGGTTGGGATTCAGCCGATAGGTACCCAAGGAGTTGTTGGAGCTGCTTTAGAAATGGCAGGGAGAGGTAATTCAGGTATCCACCTGGATGTTGAAGCCATTCCAGAGCGTCAACAAGGTCTGGAAGTGAAAGATTTGTTGTTGTCGCAAACATGGGGCAGAGTATTGGTATGTATTGCTCCTTCAGAAATAGAAAAAGTAAAATCTATTATAGAACGCTTGCAGGTTGCTATGGCTGTTATTGGTAAAGTGACGGATGATGGTAAGGTGATGTGCTTTAGTGAAAAAGAGGTGGTTGCTGAGATGCCTGTTGATATTGCGATGAATGGAAAATCTGCTCCGGTGTATGAGCGTGATATTGATGAAGATATTGAGGAATTGCCCGCAATAAATTTGGATATTTATGATGAGCCCGATCATTATCCTGATGTAGTGAAGGTGATGCTTTCTAATCTTAATGTGGCATCCAAGGGGTGGCTGACCAATAAGTTTAGTAGCCAAACAAACTCCGATAATGGTAACTTTGATTACCCATCCGATGCAGCATTTGTAAATATTGAAGGATCAGAAAAAACGCTTGTGGCAACGATGGATTGTAACTCGCGTTATATGAAATCAGATGCATTAATTGGGGCGCAGATAGCAGTTGCTGAAGCAGCACGTAACATCGTGTGTGCAGGTGGTAGACCTATTGCTCTTTCCGATTGTCTAAATTATGGTAATCCATATGATTCAAAGGTTTATCGCACATTTGTTGATTCTGTTAAGGGAATAACAAAAGCCTGTAATGATTTTGGTGTGCCTGTTGTTGGTGGGAATGTGAGTTTTTATAATCAACGTTCAGAAAATGGACAGCTCAAGCCAATTACACCAACACCCGTTATTGGTATGGTTGGGGTGGTCGACGACGAGAAGCACCATAATACTTTATCATTCCGACATAAAGGAGATATGATTTTTCTAGTTGGTCAATCTCGAAATGATGTGAATTCTTCTGAATATGCCAGTAGCATCTTAAATATTAAAAAATCAGCAGCGCCATATTATAACTCCGAAGAAGAAAAAGAACTGCAATCAACAGTTACAGAAATGATCAAGGATGGTCTTGTTCGTTCAGTACATGATGTTTCAAACGGAGGATTATTTTTTAGTCTACTGGAGTCGAGCATTCCATTAGAATTTGGCTTTGATATCACATCAGATGCCGAAATCAGAAAAGAAGCGTTCTTGTTTGGAGAATCCCAGAGTCGTGTGGTTGTCTCGGTCTCACCAGAAAAACAAGATGATTTTGTTGATTTTATGATGAGTACCCAGGTTCCGTTTTCGATTTTAGGACACGTTACGAAAGGAGAAGTGCGAATTGATGATGAATCATACGGCTATATCGATGAGTTGAAACTTGCATTTGAACAAAGATTAGAGAACTGGGTTCAAGGATGAGAAGAATTAAACACACATATATAATTTATGAAATCTAAGTTGAAAATAATTACACTTCTTAGTTTGATATTGACTGCAGGAGTGCTTGTTGCTTGGGCGCAAGCCGAAGAAGTGGAAAAAGTGAAAGTAGGTGATGTTGCCCCTTCTTTTACTGTTGTGACACCCGATGGAGAAATGACAACTGCCGATTTTAAAGGTAAAGTTGTGTTACTTAACTTTTTTGCCACCTGGTGTCCGCCTTGTATTCAAGAATTACCAGTATTGGAAAAAGAAGTTTGGAATCAATTTAAAGATAATGAGGATTTTGTGCTGCTTGTAATAGGACGAGAGCATACTCCTGAAGAATTGAAGAAGTTTGCTAAGGAAAAAGGATTTGACCTTCCATTTTGTCCTGATGAAGAGCGGAAAATTTTCAGTCAGTTTGCAACCCAATCTATTCCGCGCAATTACATTATTAATAAAGGCGGTAAAGTAATTTATGCATCCAGAGGCTATAGTCATAAAGAGTTTGAACACATGATTGATGTGTTGAAGCGGCAATTATAAAAGATTTACTAATTAGATATTGAGGGGGTGTTTACAAAAGCATCCTCTTTTTATTTAAGGTAATAAATCCTTCCTTTTTTATACTTTTGGTGAAAATTATTAAATGATGACTGTTAAACCATATACAGCAGAAGGCTCCAAAAAGAAACAGGTGGCCGGAATGTTCAATAATATAGCTCCTAAATACGATTTTCTTAATCACTTTCTTTCAATGGGTATTGATAAGATATGGCGAAAAAGAGCTATTAACTTATTGAAAGATATTGAGCAACCATTAATCCTAGATGTCGCTACCGGAACCGGAGATCTGGCTTTGGAAGCAAACCGGCGATTAGGATGTAAAGTAGTAGGTGTTGATATTTCTGTTGAGATGTTAAAAGTCGCTGAGGAGAAAATTAAAAAGCGAAACCTCGAAAATGTTATTTCAGTACAGGAGGGGGATTCAGAGAATCTACCTTTCGAAAATGATTCTTTTGATGCTGTGATGGTCGCTTTCGGTGTTCGTAATTTTGAGAACTTGAATAAAGGATTGAGTGACATGGCTCGTACGCTGAAACCTGGTGGTAAAATGGTGGTGCTGGAGTTCTCAAAGCCTGTGTATTTTCCATTTAAACAATTGTATATGTTTTACTTTCGATATATACTTCCATGGTTGGGAGGCATTATTTCAAAAGATAAGGCAGCCTATACTTATCTGCCCGAATCGGTTTTGACCTTTCCGGATGGTAAGCGTTTTGATGATGAATTAGCCAAGGCTGGAATGACACCGTTGAAGCGTTTCAAACAAACAATGGGCATTGCTACAATTTATCTGTCTGAAAAGAAAGCGCAATAAAAAAGTAAATTATCAGTTTGTAATGTAAAGTCAAAAAGCACACATTGAAAAAGATAATATTAATCATATTTCTAGTTGCGCAGGTAAATGCATTAATGGCGCAGGGTAAGAATAGTAAAATTGCCAACTTGCGTTCCTTTGATGAGCGTCCACTGCATTTTGGTTTCCTAATTGGAATCAATACAATGGACTTCCGGGTATATAACTCTGGGGTTACACCGCCTTCAGACCCTGATGGAAATTTATATTATGCCGATGTGTTGGACTTAACTCCGGGGCTGAATATTGGAATAGTCTCCAGTTACAAGCTAAGAGAGAATTTAAACCTGCGATTTTTACCAGGTATTAGTTTCGGACAGCGAAATATGACCTACATCAAATATGATAAGGACGGCAACTTTCTGGAGCGTGAAGAGTCTTTTAAGATTAAATCCACTTTTTTAGAATTTCCACTTTTGCTTAAATACAATGCATTTCGCATGCATAATGCCAAACCATATTTGATTGGTGGTTTTAATACCCGTTATGATTTGGCCAAGGATAAGCAAGATAAATTATTACTAACCTCATTGGATGGATACCTGGAATTTGGAGCAGGTTTTGACTTCTATCTGACTTATTTTCGTTTGTCAGTGGAAGCAAGAATGTCGATCGGTCTGGCAGATATGCTTAACCATGATGGAACAGGTGAGCCGGGTGACGAAGTGTATACCGAAGCTTTGGATAAACTCAAATCGCGAATATTTAGCCTGACATTCTATTTTGAATAAATTCAATTACTTTTGCGTTTTAAAGTACTCCACATTTGTGGAATTAATAAATGACATCAATGAAACGCGAAATAGTTTTACGTTTATCCCCTAAAGAAGCATCTGACGATAAGGTTATCAAGTCTTTGGTCGCTAAAAAAATGAAAGTGGCCCCTGATAAGTTAACTGCCATACGAGTTGTAAAGCGTTCCATTGATGCTCGTCAGAAAATTGTATTGGTGCAATTGCACATTGAAGCTTATGCTAATGCAAAACCTCCTAAGCACGAATTGCCCAAGTTTGAGTATTCTGATGTTAGTCAGAAAGATGAGGTAATTGTTGTGGGTGCAGGGCCTGGAGGATATTTTGCTGCCTTGCGTTTAATCGAGTTAGGGCTTAAACCAATTGTGCTCGAGCGAGGCAAAGGTGTTAATGAGCGAAAAAAGGATTTGGCTCAGCTAAACCGGAATGAATCGGTCAATACAGAATCAAATTATGCATTTGGTGAAGGAGGGGCAGGAACCTTCTCAGATGGTAAGCTTTATACTCGAAGTACCAAAAGAGGTGATTTTAAAAAGGTGCTTGAAGTCTTTACTTTTCATGGTGCCAGTGAAGATATACTGATTGATGCGCATCCGCATATTGGAACCGATAAGTTGCCTGAAGTTATTAAAGCTATGCGACAATCCATCCTTGAAGCGGGTGGTGAGGTTCACTTTGATACCAAAGTTAGTAATGTCATTTTGCTTGATAATCAAATAAAAGGCGTTGAATTGGAGTCAGGTGATAAAATAATCGGGCAGGCTGTTATTTTAGCAACGGGTCATTCTGCTCGCGATATTTATTACATGCTCGATGAAAATAATGTACAGCTAGAGGCCAAAACATGGGCCATGGGTGTTCGGGTAGAGCATCCGCAAGAATTAATTGACCAAATACAATACCATTCACCTAAAGGTAGAGGTAATCATTTACCTGCTGCAACCTATAGTTTATCCTGTCAAATGGATAATCGTGGTGTTTATTCATTCTGTATGTGTCCTGGTGGTTTTATCGTGCCGGCAATGACAGATGCTGATGAAATGGTAGTAAATGGTATGTCGCCATCAAAGCGTAATTCGCAATGGGCTAATTCGGGTATGGTAGTTGAAATCAAACCAGAAGATATTGGGGAGTTTCAAAACAAAGGTGTGCTCGGTGGTTTGGAATACCAAAAGGAACTGGAACGATTGGCTTTCGTAAATGGTGGAGCAGGGGTTGTAGCTCCTGCGCAGTCATTAGCTGACTTTGTGGATGGGAAATTGTCATTTGATTTACCTGAGTGCTCTTATGTGCCAGGCTTGGTGGCATCGCCTTTGCATTTTTGGCTTCCTGAAAATATAGGTATGAGGCTTCGTAAGGGATTTGATTATTTTGATAGGCGAGCGCGAGGTTTTGTGACCAATGAAGCATTAGTTGTGGGTGTTGAGAGTCGTACGTCGTCACCAGTGCGTATCCCTCGCGACAGAGTCACATTTCAGCATGTACAGGTTCAGGGACTTTATCCATGTGGTGAAGGAGCAGGTTATGCCGGTGGTATTGCCTCTTCTGCCATTGATGGTGAGCGATGTGCTGAGAAAGCCTGGGAATTTATTACTGGAAAGACACTTGAGTAAAAGGACTTCTTAGTTTTTTGTTCTTCTGAATTCAGCACAAATAATGGCAGTCGCAACTGAAACATTTAATGACTCTGATGTGCTGGCGTTATCAGGGTAAGGGGGTATTAATAACCGACTTGAGATGTGTCTTTCAACCTCAGTACTAATGCCCTTCCCTTCGTTTCCCATTACTATTAAGCCATTTGAAGTTAGGCTCTCCTCATAAATATTATCGCCATCCAGAAAGGTCCCATAGATAGGCAGCTTTAAATTTTGGAAGTCTTGAAAAAAGGCTAAGGTATCAACGTAATGCACATTAACCCGACTTATTGCACCCATGGTTGATTGTATGGTTTTAGCATTGTACACATCGGCACAGTTTTTTGAACAGATAATATTTTTAATGCCAAACCAATCGGCCAGCCTGATGATGGTTCCAAGGTTACCCGGATCCTGTATTTCATCTAAAAATATACTTAGTTGTGTTTTAAGATGCTCGATGTTTAACGGTTTCTTATTTTGGTTGAATACGGCAATGACCGAAGGTGGACTTTTAAGTTGAGAAACCTTTTTCAATTCATCTGTTGATGAATCTATTATTTCGTGGCAGTTGTTGGTTAGTGTCTTGTTTTCGTTTAACCAACTATCTGTTGCTATGATTGTATCAACATCGCAGCCGGCACTAAGTAAGTCAGAAACCAATTTATGTCCTTCAGCAACAAATACTTCATTTTGTTCGCGTACCTTTTTTCGACTTAACGACAATATGAACTTCTGTTTGTTTTTACTTAGCATTGTAAGGTGTTTATATTCGAATTGAGTTTATGTGATACAAAGTTATATCTTATCAAGCGAATTAAATATCTTTATGGCAAATTAACAAAGTGGAATATCCATTTCGTTTATTGCCTGAATCGATTCAATTAGTAACAATGGGGAATAAGTATTTAGTAATCATGTTTGTAGTGCTTGCTTTTGGCGCTTTTGGCTGCCGGTCAACAAAGTATGTGCCCGATGATGCTTATTTGCTCAATAAAATTGAAATCGAAAATCAGGCGAAGGATATTACTAAAGAAGAACTACGTTATTATGTGCGTCAGCGCGAAAATGTTAAGATCCTTGGATTCTGGCGTTTTCACCTAGGATTATACAACCTCTCAGGAAAAGACAATACTAAAGGATTTAATAAGTGGTTGAGGCGAATTGGTGAGGAACCTGAGTTATATGACGAGTTGCTAAGGCAAAAATCAAGTGAACAATTACGTTTGTACTTGAATAATAAAGGATACTACAATGCCGAAGTGGAAGATACCGTACTGTTCTTAAAAAATAAAAAGGCAAAAATCAGGTACTCCATCAAATCGGGAGAACGCTATAAAATAAATCAAATTGCTTATCGTATAGACGATGATTCAATCAAAGGGCATATTTATAACGATACGATCAATTCCCTGTTAAAGCCAGGAGCGCCTTTCGATGCAGATTTGCATGATGATGAACGTAAACGGATTACCAAAGTTATGCGAAATGAAGGGTATTATGGATTCAGAAAGGAGTTTGTCTACTTTTTGGCCGATAGTGCTTTGGGTAATTATTCTGTAAATGATTCCTTGATTATTATTAAAGATAGGATTCAAATAGTTGGGCGAGCTGATTCAATTATTAATCACAACAAGTACAGGATAAAGGATGTGTATTTTTTGGTTGGATACGAGCCGCAAAGAGCATTGAAAGAAGGTGATACTTATTTGAGTAAATTCGATAGTCTTCAATATGAGGGATGTAAAATCCTGTACGGCGATAACCTGGACTTTAGGGCTGATGTTCTAATGAATTCCAACTATATTTTTCCAGGGCAATTGTATAATCAGGATTTGGTTAATAAAACACAGTTGCTATTGGCAGAACTTCAGTTGTTTCGATTTGTAAATATTCGATTTAAAGAGATGGAAGGAGAATCGGATGAAGAGGGAAATGGTCTGTTGCAATGTTTTATTCAATTATCATCATCAAAACTACAGAACTACACAGTTGAAGTAGAAGGTACCAACTCGTCGGGTAATTTAGGAGCAGCTGGTAGTTTTAATTACAAGCACAAGAACCTTCTTCGGGGAGGTGAAGTGTTTGATATGCGATTTAGGGTAGCCGGAGAAAATCAGCAGGCAAAAAATAAAGAATCTTTCCGAACGCTAGAGGCTGGTGGTGATGCAACACTAACAATTCCAAAGTTTATGGTGCCTTTCAAAATCGAAAATTTTAGGAAACGCTATAATCCTCAAACCAACTTCTCACTGTCCTATAATTATCAGCGTCGCCCTGACTATACCAGAACCATCGCCAATGGGCGAATTGGTTATACATGGAAATCTTCACCTTTAGTAACTCATTACCTATCGCCTGTTGACTTTAGTGTGATTAATGTTCCTTATATCGATCCTGATTTTGAGGACAATATTGATAGTACATTTCTAAAATACAGTTACGAAGATCATTTAATTAGTAGTACTTCCTATACTTTTATTTATAATGAGCAGTCCATTGCCGGCAATAAGAACTACCATTATTTTCAGGCCAATATTCAATCGGCCGGTAATTTATTAGATGGTATCAGCTCCTTAGTTGGTAATAATCGTGGTAATGAATTTAATGAGGTGTTCGGGATTCGATATGCACAGTACATTAAGGCTGATATTGATTGGCGATACCACATTAATGTTAACCCAATTAACTCCTTTGCCTATCGGATTTTTATGGGGGTAGGTTATCCGTATGGTAACCTAACGGTGTTGCCATTCGAGAAACGTTATTTCTCAGGTGGAGCAAATAGTCTGCGTGCATGGCCGGTAAGAGGTCTTGGTCCCGGCTCATTTGAAGAAACGCAGTTAGATTATTACAACCAGACAGCTGACATTAAACTGGAAGCCAATGCTGAGTATCGCTTTAAGTTATTTTGGTTGCTCGAAGGGGCATTTTTTGTTGATATAGGTAATATCTGGACAATTCGTTCGTCAGGTGATGATGAAGTTGATGAAAAGGGCTTGTTTCATTTCGATAGTTTTTATAAACAAATTGCAGTTGGCGTGGGAACGGGTGCCCGGCTTGATTTTAGTTACTTCGTTTTTAGGTTGGATGTGGGTGTTAAGGCAAGGGACCCTATTTTGCCAGAAGGTAAAAGATGGGTATTGGGTGTTCGTCCTATTTCATGGGATGATACCGCTTTTAACTTTGCAATCGGATATCCTTTTTAATAGAAGTTGTTTAAAGTCCTAAAATAGAATAAATTAAGCGGTTTAATTAATTGATATTCTGATGATTAAATGGTATATT